>PANN01000012.1 GCA_002707645.1 Fidelibacterota bacterium
TGGTATTTTGTTCAAATGAAAAAGATGAATACGTAATTCTTGTATCCTTTGATGGTTTTAGATATGACTATACTGATAGGTTTGAATTGCCTTATTTTGATTATATAGAAGAATGGGGTGTTAAAGCTAAATCATTAAAGCCTATTTTTCCGTCCTTTACTTTCCCAAACCATTACGCTATTGCTACAGGGTGTTATGCTAATAAACATAAAATATTAGGTAATCAATTTAAGAATGAATTAGGTGAGTATTCTTACAAAGACAAAAATTCAGTCCAAGATGCCAAGTGGTACGGTGCTGAACCGATTTGGGTTACTGCTGAAAAAAATAATATAATTACAGCAACTTATTTTTGGGTTGGTTCTGAAGCTCCTATTGGTGGATTGTATCCTACCTATTATAAAAACTATGAATCTGGAATTAATCCATACAAAAAAGTAGATCAAGCAATAGATTGGCTTGAATACCCGGTATCTTCTAGACCTAAATTAGTATGCTTATATTTTAATGAGCCTGATCATGCAGGTCATGTATATGGGGCAAATTCATTGCAAGTAAATGAGGAAATTAAAGCTTCAAATGATATTCTAGGATATCTTCTAAAATCTATTTCAAAATTAGATATTTTTGATAAGATTAATATTGTTATTGTTAGTGATCATGGAATGGCTGATGTGGGGAAAGAAAGAATAATTAATATTGATGATTTTAATATTCCAGGTATTGTTGATGGTGAAGGTCCTTTAATGAGTGTAAAATTAGATTCAAATATAAATTTCAAGATAGATGATTTAGCTATTCCAAATGTTTCAATTGTATCATCAGCTAATAATGATATATTAAACTACCATAATCCTATATACGATTTTTTATTGATTGCTGATGAGGGATGGATGATGTATAGAAACAATCATTTAAAAGCGTATAATAATAATCTTCCAGTTAAGGGGATGCATGGATATAGCTCGGATTATATGAATATGCATGCTATTTTCTATGCATATGGACCAAGCTTTAGAGCAGGTTATAAAATTGATACATTCGAACTAATTGATATTTATCCGCTTATATGCAGTATTCTACAAATTAAACCATATAATGATATTGATGGAAGTCTTGATGTATTTAAAACAATATTAAAATAAGTGGAATTCTTTTTTTCAGATAATATTATTGATAATATAATTACTCTAGATTCACAAGAATCAAAACATTGTTCTAAAGTGCTAAGAAAAAATATTGGAGATAATATTCATGTTGTTGATGGAAAGGGAACTCTATATAGTGGAAAAATAGTTCTAATCACCAAGAAAAAATGTGAAATAAGTATTTTAACAACTCAAAAAAATTATAATAATAAAAAATACTATACACACATTGCAATTTCTCCCATTAAAAATCATGATAGGTTGGAGTTCTTTGTTGAAAAGTCTATTGAAATAGGAGTCGATGAGATATCATTTATTCAATGCGAAAGAACATTAAGAAAAAAAATTAAATTAGAAAGAATTAGAAAAATTGCTGTAACTGCTATGAAACAAACATTGAAAGCAAAATTACCTAAAATAAATGATGTCCAACTTTTTGGTTCTTTTATTGATAAATGTTCTAATAAATCCAAGTTTATATGTCATCTTGAAAATGAAAAAAGAAAAAATTTATTTTCTTACAAAGAAACCATTATTAAAGCGAAAAATAATTGTATTTTAATTGGTCCAGAAGGAGATTTTACTGAGAAAGAAATTTTATTATCGAAAAATTTCAGTTTTAATCCTATAAGTTTAGGTCAGAGTCGCTTAAGAACTGAAACGGCTGGTTTTGTTTCTTGTAGCATGATTAATATGATAAATGAATTTTGATATTCATACTAAGTGGATGGAAGAGGCGTACAATTTGGCAATTAAGTCTTATAATTGTGATGAAGTTCCTGTAGGTGCTATTATTGTTGAGAATAATAAAATTATTGGTAGAGGACATAATGAAGTTGAGAAGTTAAATGATTCAACTGCCCATGCAGAGATGATTGCTATTACTTCTGCTGCAAATTATAAAAATGATTGGAGATTAATAGATACGAGTATTTATATAACTAAAGAGCCTTGTATCATGTGCTATGGTGCTATTTTAAATTCGAGGATAAAAAACTTATATTATGGTGCAGAAGATCCAAAGTTAGGATTTAAAGCGAACCTAGTAGATCTAAGTTCTTTAAATATTCATCTCAATAATATTCAATCTGGAATATTACATGAAAAATGTAGAGCTATTTTAAAAGAATTTTTTCAAGATAAGAGAAAAAATAATAAAATAAAATAGTAATAATTCATTAAATTTTATATCATTATGGAGAGGTGTCCGAGTGGTTTAAGGTGCACGCCTGGAACGCGTGTATGGATGAAAGTCCATCGGGAGTTCGAATCTCCCTCTCTCCGCATTTATAGATTATGGGCTATAGAAAAAAAATATACATATTATTCTTTTCATTAATATTTTCATTTTCAAATAATAAAATTGGATATGTTCATTTTATTGAAGGTGAATGTTATGTGAAAAATAATCAAACAAGTAATAAATATTTTAAAGTTTATATTGGAACAGATATTTATGAAAACGATTTCATCAAATCAAATGATGGCTCTCACTGTACAATACGATTTAATGATGACAAAACTCATTTGTTTATTGAGCCTAAAACTATTGTTAGCTTGGATGACGATAATTTTTCAAGATCAATTGATTTAATTAACGGTAGTATCTATATTAAAAATTTGTTTAATGATAAAAAAAATGTTTATGTTTTTACCTCTAATAATCAAATCTCATTAACTAATAATAGATTATGGATTAAATCAACTAAACTATTATACGATTATATTTACTCCTTAGATAGTAATCTTGATATTTATAATGAATACCATAAAAAAAATATAAATATAGATAGACTATCCTTAATGTATTTCGAGAATCAAAAATATAGCTACGTGTCTAATTCCGTTGACTTTATCCCAAAGTATATTTTAAATGATAGTTATGATTTTAATTTTAATAATAAAAAAATAGAAATAAAAAAATATGATATGATTCCAATCTATGGAGATAGAATTATAAACAATAGATTCATTGATCCTTATAAGGTTTCCTTTGATTTAGGGACTAAAATATTAAATAATGATTCTCATGTTAAAGTCGGAATATATCCTTATTATCAAAATAAAAACTTATCGATTAGAGCTAATATCGAATCATATGTTAGTCCTTCTGGAAATGATTTAGATAATTATTGGAATGATGGTTTTGATTATTTAGATAAGTTATCAATAAACTATTCATATTATAAAAATAAAAATCAAATGTATTTAGTATTTGGTGAAATTGAAAATGTCTCTTTTGCAAGTGGGTATATTCTAAATTCAATCAGTAATTCAATAGATTATCCTAGAAAAATTAATTCTGGTTTGCATTTGAAGTATATTTTTGATACTGATTTTATGAATTTAGATTTATTAATACCAAGTATTAGAGATTTTGGTAATGATGGTGGTATGGTAGCTGCAAGAACTTCTCTTTATATATCACATAATTTTCCCTTGACAATAGGGTTAGGATTTATAGTAGATTTTAATCAGTTCTCAGATATATCTCAATCATTAAATAAAAATGTTAAAAAAAGATCAGCTCATGGTTTAGAATTAGATTTTAATTATGATTTAGTATCTAGAATTGATTTAGATATAAATATTTTTGGTGAATTTGCCGGTCTTTGGTATCCAGAATACAACTACTATATTTTATATGATGGCCAAAATGTTTCTAATGATTTAAGATGGAGAAAAGGGTCTTGGGGTATCAATGCACCAGGTTTTTCAATTGAGGTTGATAATCGTTATTTATTTAAGTTTTCATTTAATTATAACTCTGCAACATTTATACCAAATTATTTTAATTCAACATATTTATACAATAGGGCTAGATATTATAAAGGAACCTTAGATTATCCAATGATACAAAAGCAAATAGATTATTTAAATGATAATTTTTTAGTTGGGGAATCTTGCGCAGTAGGAGAAGAGTGTGAATATTTGATTCCAAAAGATGTTTACCCTATATTAGTGCAAAATGATGGTTTTAGTGGTTTTAATACATTTGGTTTTACATCAGAAGTTAGATATAAATTTCAATCTTATATTAGTGCATCATTAATGTCTTCGATTTTTATTGAAGAATCAGATAACTCTAATTCTTACTATTCATTCCAATCATCAGTTAATATTGACAAGGGTTATATAAGAAACCTCGATTTCCTTAAATTCTATTTTTCAAATATATTTTTCTCTAAATTATCTGACAAATATAGGTCGGCATATGGTATAGAAGCAGGTGTTGAATTGCCATTGAGTTTATCTTTGATAATTAATTTAGGCCAAGTATATTACGACAAGAATTTGCTGACTAATGATATTGATAAAATGACAAATTTAGATTTTAGTATTAAATACAGTTTTTAACATAGATGAACAAGCTTAAATCATATTATTTTTCATTCATAGGTATAAGCCTTGTTGGTATATCGATTGGTTTTGTAGTTGGTTTTTTCTTTAAAAATTATTACTTAAACAATGATTTCGCATACTTGAGTGTTATTCCAATGGGGATAGGTTGTGCATTTATTATTTATGGTTCATTATATATAAAAAGTGAGAAATAGTTTATATGGCATTAAAAAGAAATAAAAAAATTGGTTCTTCAAAAAATATAAATTTGAATGATTCTAATAATAAAAGAGCTGAAATGTTGGTGAAAATTGATTCGATGCTTGAACAAATTGATACAAAATACGGCCCATATATTTTAGAAGAACTACAAAAAAGAATAGAGTTTACTATTGAGGAATTTTTTAATGATTTAAAACTTGTTCTAAATAACGTTTTTGATAAATCTAAAAATAATTCAAACAAAGTTAGTGTAAATCACGATAATAATCAGATGGAAACGCCAGTATTTATTGCTGAGCATAATAAAAAAAGAACTAAAAAATAAAAACCATTCTGTGCTAGATGGGGAGCTAGCGGTTCCTTGTAACCTGAAATCCGCTATATGCAGGATTGAATTCCAAGTAGAAGGGGTTTGATGAACTTAGTTTTTTTATACAAGCGGTGTTGATGTCTTCAGCTTTACGCAATTAGTATTTCTTGAATTCCGCCAGGTCTGGAAGGAAGCAACGGTAGAGAAGTATTCATGTGCCGTGAAATCCTGAAGTTGAGCTGGCTATATAAATAATTATTTTAACATAAACTTCAATTTTTGGTGCACAGATTATTTAATAACTATGGCATATAAAATACTATCTCTAAAATGGAGGCCTTCAAGTTTTTCAGAAGTTGTAGGTCAAGATCATATATCAAAAGCTTTGTCTAATGCAATTAAGCTAGATAGAATTGCACATGCATTTACCTTTTCTGGACCTAGAGGAGTAGGAAAAACTTCAACAGCAAGAATCTTAGCAAAAAATCTTAATCAGGTAGAAAATATTAATGAATCAATTGATATTATAGAAATGGATGCAGCTTCTAATAGAGGAATTGATGAAATAAGAAATTTAAGAGAAAGTGTAAATTATGCTCCATCAAATGGAAAATATAAAATTTATATAATTGATGAGGCCCATATGCTTACAAAAGAAGCATTTAATGCGTTGTTGAAAACATTGGAAGAACCACCAAGCCATGTTGTTTTTATTTTTGCGACCACAGAACTTTATAAAATGCCTGAAACAATTTTATCAAGAACTCAGCGTTATGACTTTAATAGATTATCACTAGATTCAATTAAAAAACATCTTCAGTTTGTATTAAAATCTGAAAATATTAAATATGATGATGAAAGTTTAAATAAAATTTCAGAAAAATCTGATGGAAGTATGCGTGATGCTCTAAGTATTCTAGACCAAATGATATGTATATGTGATAGTAATATTACTATTGATAAAATTTCATCATCTTTGGGCTTAGTTCCCGATCAAAATTACTTTAAAATTTTATCTTTTGTATCATGTAGAAATAGTTCTCAATTATTTGAATTATTTGATGAAGTAATTTCTTCTGGTATTTCGTTGCATGATTTTATTGATGGCCTAAACAAATTTTTGAATAAATGTATTTTAGCTAATTCATTGAGAAAAAACTCTAAATATAGTAATTTTTACAAACAATACTGTTCTTATGATATTAAGCTCGAAGAAATTGATTTACTTAGAGTTATGGAAATTTGTTTGAAATTTCAGTCTTCTATGCGTCAAATATCTCAACCAAGAATTGCGATGGAAAGTTTGCTGCTTAAGTTATCTTATTTGGATAGTTCAATTGATATCAAGACTTTTTTTTCTAAGGTAAAAAAAAATAGTTATAATGAGATAATTCCTGAACAACCTAATCATACTATTAAAAAAAAAGAGTTAGAAGAAGCACCCATTGATAAAGATAAAGATAAATCTTATGATATTAAAAAATCAAGTGAAACTAATTTATATAAAAAAGACACAAAAGATTTAAGTAGTAATGAAAAATTAAAAGAAATTTTACCTGATAAAACAGAATTAGTTAATTTAAATAGTGACTTAATTGAAAGTGGAAGTTCTTCTGCAAATATTCCTAACAAAGAAAATAAAATAAGTATTGATAGATTATCGAAAGATTGGAAAAATATTCTTTCATCTATTTCAAAGAGTAATATTATTCATTCTTTAGAAAAAATTAAAGAAAAAGAAATAACCGAAAAAAAAATAATTATATTAGTTTGTGATTTAAACGAATTTATGTTTAAAAATTTATTAAATGATATAAGCTTAATTGAAGGTAGTATTAATAAATATTTTAATATTAATTTATCCTTAGAATTATTGCTTGAAAAAAATAAAAATAAACAAGAAGATAAAAAAACTAAACAAAAAGATTCAATTGATAAAGATCACCCGTTATTTATGGATGTTTTAAATGAACTAGAGGGTGAAATAATAAAGTAAGGGAGAAATTATGTTTAAAGGAATGTCAAATATATACAAACAAGCACAAAAAATGCAGAAGGATATGAAGAAGGTCCAAGACGAATTAGAGAATTTGCAAGTAGAAGGTCAAGCTGGTGGTGGAATTGTAAAAGTCGTTGTAAATGGTAAAAAAGAGCCTAAAACCATTATTATTGACGATAGTATTTTAAAAGAAGATAAAGATATGGTTGAAGATTTAATTTTGGCTGCAATGAAGAATGCATTTGATAATGCTGAAAAAGAATCTTCTGAAAAAATGAAGTCTGTAACAGGTGGTATGCCTAATATCCCTGGTTTTTAATGAATATTTATCCCAATACTTTAAAAGAATTAATCTTAAAGTTTTCTAAGCTTCCAGGAATAGGTAAAAAGACTGCTGAAAGACTTTCAATTTATATTTTAAATTCCAATAAAGAAGAAACAGTTGAATTTTCAAATGCCCTCGTTAATTTAAAAGATTCAATTTCAACATGTAATGTTTGTCATTGTTTTACTGAAGATCAATGTCATATATGTGGCAGTGAAAGTAGATTGAAAAATTTATTATGTATTGTAAAAGATCCAACAGATGTTTTTTTAATTGAAAAATCAGGTTTTAAGGGAATCTATCATGTTTTAGGTGGTCTTATAGCTCCCTTTGATGGAATTACACCTGAAAAGTTAAATATTGATTTATTATCTAAGCGTTTAGATGCTATAGATGAAGTAATAGTTGCTATTGAACCCTCTCATGATGGTGATATAACTACAATATATCTATCAGATATTATAAAAGAGAAGGGAATTAAGGTTTCTAGGCTTGCAAGAGGAGTTCCTGTTGGTACAAGTTTAGAATTTATTGATGAAATAACTTTATCACATTCTATTAATGATAGAGTGGAAATATAATGTTTTTTAAATACAGATATATCCCTAATTATCTGTCTCTATTTAGAATAGTTCTAACACCAATATTTACTATTGCAATGTTTCAAAATACACTTTTATTTAAATTGATTTCATTAAATATTTTTTTTATTGCCGCATTAAGCGATTTTTTAGATGGTTATATAGCAAGAAAATATAACTTTATTACAAATTTTGGAAAGAATATAGATCCATTATCAGATAAAATACTAATTATAACATCTTTTGTAGTTTTATATATATTATATCCAAGTACTATAACTTTTTGGATGGTTTTTTTTATTGTATTAAGAGATGTGCTTGTAACTTTTTTAAGATACTACAGATTGAACACTGCGGATCCTCTTAAAACGAGTTTTATTGCAAAAAGAAAGACATTAATTCAAATTATTCTGATTCACCTAATTTTAATTCTTAATGCATTAGATTCAAATTATATAATTAATAATCAATATTTATACTTTATGATGTGGGCATCTGTCGTTTTATCATGGATATCTGCTTTACCTTATATGATATTTTTTAAAAAATGAATTTAATATATAAATTCACTCTCACTTTTTTTGGTGCTGGTTATATAAAATATGCTCCAGGTAGTATTGCGAGTCTTTTATCTATGATAATTTGGTATTTCATACCAAATCATTTAATTCTACAGTTATTAGTACTCTTTTTAATTTTACTTCTATCTATTTTTTCTTGTTATAAGCATTCAGCTATATCTGACATTAAAGATCCCTCATATATTGTAATTGATGAAGTGCTTGGAATGTCAATTTCATTGTTTCTTTTACCAAAGCATATTACTCTATATCTATTAGCATTTATTATATTTAGAGTGTTTGATATATTAAAACCATCAATAATTTATAATATTCAAGATTTAGATAATGGCATTGGAATTATAGCAGATGATATGGTGGCAGGATTATTTACATTTATAATTTTATACGGTATGATATGAGTAAAAAAGTTGGTATCATTTGTATAGGAGATGAATTGATTAATGGCTACACCATTGATAATAATTCTAATTTCATTGCTTCTAAAATCAGAAAATTTGATAACTTAGATATATCAAATATTTTTGTAGTTGGTGACGATTTGGTATCAATTTCAGATAATCTTGATTATTTAATGGGTAAAAATATAAATTATATTTTTATAACCGGTGGTTTGGGGCCTACGCACGATGATTTAACAAAAAAAGTTTTATGTGAATATTTTAATTGTGAATTAAAAATATGTGAAAAGCATTACCAGAAATTATATGATAAGTATCCATCTAAAAAAAAGAACCATATAAAATCACAGTCTGAAATTTTAGAAATAAGCCAGCCTATACCAAATGATATTGGAACAGCTTTATCAATGCATTTTATGTTCAAAGGTATTACTTTTTTCATACTTCCAGGTGTCCCTTTAGAAGTAAATAAAGCAATGGTGAATTATATATTGCCTGATTACATAGAGCCATTTTATAAAATGAATAATAGCGTTTTAACAATATTAACATCAGGTATTTATGAAAGTTCTTTATATAATAGATTAAAAGATATTATAGAAGAATGGCGAGATAAAATAAAAGTTGCTTTTTTACCTGGGTATTCTGGTGTAAAAATTAGGTTAACTTCATTGGATAGTAATATATCAAAAGATACATTTACGCAGTTTAAGAATTTAGTTGAGTATAAAATTAAAAAATATATTTACGGTTATGATGATGATAAACTCAATCATATTATAGGTGAAATTTTATTAAAAGAAAGAAAAACACTAGCTGTAGCTGAGTCTTGTACGGGAGGATATTTATCAAAAGTGATAACAGATGTTCCAGGAAGTTCATCTTACTTTAAAGGTGGTATTGTATCATATAGCAATGATATGAAAGTTAAAATATTAGGCATTAAAAGTGATGTAATAAATGAATATGGAGCTGTTAGTAAGGAAGTTGCTGTATTAATGTCTGAAAATATAAGAAAAAAATGTAATAGTGATTATGGAATATCAACAACTGGGATAGCTGGACCAACTGGTGGAAGTAGAAATAAACCAGTCGGTCGCGTTTACATATCAATTTCAACAAAAAAAAATACAATATGTAAAGAATTTACATTTTCAGATCAGAGAAAAATTAATAGAAATATAACTATTTACATTAGTCTTTTCCTTCTAAAAAAAAGTATAGAAATAAAAAAATAAAAAATATTTGCATATAGGTATTTAAAAGTATTAATATTACTTACGAGTAACTTACGAGGTAATAATATGTTGTCACCAAAAAAACAAAAATTTTTAGATTATATTAAATCATTTATTAGTAGAAATGATAGACCACCAACGTTTGTAGAGATAATGAAAGGACTGAAATTTAATTCTCTTGGAACAATTAATTGGTATATAGTTCAATTAGAATCTGAAGGACTTATTAAGAGAGTTAAAGGTTCTAATGGAAAAAGAGCACTTTCTGTATTAGAAAAAAATATTGGTAATAAATTACCTATGTTAGGACTAGTAGCTGCTGGTATGCCAATAGAAGTTTTTGATAATGTTGAATATGTTGATGTACCAAGTAAATACATAAATGATGAAAACTATGTTTTAAAAGTTGATGGTAACTCAATGATTGATGATGGAATCTTAGATGGTGATTATATAGTGGTAAAAAAATCTCAAATAGCAAGAGCTGGAGATACAGTAGTTGCAATTTTAAATGGCGAAGCAACATTAAAAAAATATTATCTTGGGAAAAATGGAGTAGAACTACACCCAAGAAATAGGAAGTATAATATAATATTTGTATCTACAGATGATCAATTATATATACAGGGGCAAGTTTTAGGTGTATTTAGAGAATATAATTAAATTGGAGAAATAATGGCTGAAAAGAAAAAAAATGATAACTTAAATCTGGTAATTGAACAAATTAAGAAACAAACTAAAGATCCTAATGCAATTATGAGACTAGGCGATAATAAAAAAAATATTAAAAAAATTGATGTTATATCAACTGGTTCAATTTCATTAAATACTGCACTTGGTATTGGAGGATTACCTAAAGGAAGAATTGTTGAAATTTATGGACCAGAATCATCAGGAAAAACAACATTGACACTACATTGTATTGCAGAAGCTCAAAAAAATAAAGGAACAGCAGCATTTATTGATGTTGAGCATGCTCTTGATCCAAAATATGCAAAAAATTTAGGTGTAGATACAAATAATTTATTAATATCACAACCTGATGATGGTGAGCAAGCATTAGAAATAGCGGAAGCATTAATAAGAAGTGGAGAATTAGATATTTTAGTTATTGACTCTGTTGCTGCATTAGTCCCTAAAGCAGAACTAGATGGTGAAATGGGTGATTCTCATATGGGTTTGCATGCAAGACTAATGTCACAAGCAATGAGAAAACTAACAGGTGTAGTTAGTAAATCAAAAACATGTGTTGTATTTATAAATCAAATTCGTCATAAAATTGGTATTATGTTTGGTAGTCCTGAAACTACAACAGGTGGTAATGCTTTAAAATTTTATGCTTCTTTAAGACTAGAAATTAGAAGAAAAGCTCAATTGAAAGATGGCGAAAGAGTAATTGGTAATAGAACTATGGTAAAAGTAGCAAAAAATAAACTAGCACCACCATTTACTAAAGTTGAATTTGATATTATATATGGATTTGGAATTTCATATGAAGGTGACTTAATAGAAAATGCTCTTTCTGGCGATATCTTAATTCAATCAGGTTCATGGTTTTCATATGAGAATGAAAAGGTTGCTCAAGGAAGAGAAAACCTAAGATTATTACTTAAAGAGAATCTTACCCTTAGAAAATCTATTGAAACTAAAGTAAAAAAATATTTAGGTATATAGTAAATAAGTGATTTATATCAAATTTTGTTATACATAATATAATTAACTTGTTCTTGTAAGAAATAAATATATCATATAATCTTCTTCTTACTCCTCATTAACCTTGAAATATTGATATAAAAGAAACTCCTTAACAGGAGTTTCTTTTATTTTAATATATGTTTATATTACGTTTGAAAAAAATAATTGAAATTTTGTATTAATAATAAATATAATTATTTGTCTAAAAATGAAATTAAGGATTTAAATAATAAGTAGTCTATTTTTATGAAACGTTTAGAAAAGGCAATTAAAATTGCTAAAATTTTAGAAGATTTGTATCCTACAACACCTATTCCTTTAAATCACAAAGATTCTTACACCCTTTTAGTTGCTGTTATGCTTTCTGCACAGACAACAGATAAAAAAGTTAATGAAGTAACTCCAAATTTATTTAAACTTGCAGATAATCCACATTCCATGTCAAAGCTTAATATTAAAAAAATTGAATTGATAATCAAACAAATTGGTTTAGCTCCTACTAAAGCTAGAAATCTTCATAATCTATCTAAAAAAATAATTGCTGAAGGTGGTATGCGCCCAGATTGGAATTTTCTTGAACAATTACCTGGTGTGGGTCATAAGACCGCTAGTGTTGTGATGTCACAGTGGTACGGTATCCCAGCATTTCCTGTTGATACTCATATACATCGCCTAGCTTCAAGATGGGGTTTATCAAAAGCTAAAAATGTTATTATGACTGAAAATGATTTAAAAAAAATATGGCCTAAAATTTTATGGAATAAATTACATATACAAATTATATTTTTTGGAAGAGAATATTGTCCTGCTAGAAATCATAATATGCTTAAGTGTCCAATTTGTTCGTGGGCATCAACTCGTAAAAGAATAAAGTTTGAGATGTCTCTTTAATCATCTGATAATATTAAATTAACTAATATTACAATATCTAAAACATCAAAATTGGTATCACCATTAAGATCTCCTGCCAATATTTGGCTTGGATTAGCTTCGGAATTACCAATGATGATATTTATTGCAACAACCAAATCTAGAACATTTAAGTATGTATCTGTATTTAAATCTCCACTTAATATTGAATCTGAATGGTAGTAACCTGTTTTGTGATTATCACCTCTATATGTATTCCAATAAAAAGCTTCAGTGGATGTTTCGCTTTTAATATCAATAACGGATAAATTTTGACTGGTACCAATAATAATTTCTAAATCATTATCATTATCTAAGTTTGTTATTGTTGGTGAACTCTCAAATCCAGTACTAAATTGCAAAGGGAAATTTTCAAATTGTGTACCATTAATATTATATACGATTAATTTACCTTCATTTGATGCTGATATAACCTCCGGAATATTGTTGTTATCTAANTCGGCAAAAATAGGNGAAGAGTTTATTTTTTCATTCCCAATATATTGAGGCCAATTATTTAAATTTTCACCATTTTTATTTATTCCATAAAGATAACCATCTTCTGAACCAAAAAATATCATAACTTGATTATTATGTGTTATAAAGCCAGGCTCTGATTTTATATCATTATTTGTAGGAACAATAAATTTAACTGAACCATCAATATTTAGTCCGTAAAACATTCCTTCTGTATCACCAATTAGTATTGTGATATCATTACCAGTATTAAGTATAGAAGGAGCTGCTTTAAACTTATTTTGGGAATTGAAAATAGTTTCATAAGTGCCATTATCAAAAATAATATGAATTTCTTTATCATTTTCAGTAGCAATTACTATATCATCTTTTCCATTACTATTTAAATCATATATTGACACTCCATTAAGAATTTTCGAGTTTATTTCAACTGGAAAATTATTAACATTGGTACCATTGTGGTTAATAGCAAAGACATCTCCAGNATTTGAATAACCAGCAAATACTATTTCAAGATCATCATCATTATCAAGATTAGCTAGTGAAGGTGTACCCATTAAATATTGATCAGTTTCGTAGTCAAGTTCAATATTTCCATTTTCATCTATTATGTAACAATGTTTATTTTTGGAAGTTATTATAAATTCAATTTCACCGTCATTATCAATATCTGCTGCAGCTGGAGAACCCCAAATTTCTTTACTAGTACCCTCAATCTCAACAGGAAAACCATTTAGGGNATTACCATTATTNTCGACCCCATGGAATAAACCATTATCATCACCAAAAAATATTTCAGAAACTAAATCATCATTAATATCAATTATTGTTGGAGAAGATTTAATTGTTGTTACTGTATTGTATGGATTGCCTTGTGCATCAATAAGTGTTGTTGTGTATGGAAACCCCGTTTGATCTAAAGTTGCATTTATCGTTATATCGTACTGATTCTCACTAGAGTCACCATTGCTTGAAGTAGATATAACAGTTAGATTTAAAATATGATTAGATAANCTGATATCTTCTGATAGTGAAACTAAAAAAGGACTATTATTATTAGTAAATGATTGGCCAACATTTAAATTATTAAATGATAAATATTCATTAATAATAGATATAGATTCGTCGCTAGTAGATAAAATAACATCAGCATTTTCTGCATCATTCCATGGAATCAAATTTTCTAGTGTTACAAACAATTCAATTACTTCGCCTGGATTTGCAACATTATCTCCATCTCCTTGAAATTCGTTATATGAATAATCTTGCATTACAACATTTGGATTATCTAGACTTTGAGGTTCAATACCAATTAATGCTCCTTGATCATAATCAAAACCATTTAATGAACTTAATAAATAATTTCCATTTTGTGAGCCACCCCACCCAAAATTATTATGAAAGTAATCTCCATCATAACCATCAATATTCCAAGCATGGCAACCATCAGTATCACAGCCATCATAATACATTGGTCTATTAGAATTTAATTCATTTTGTAATATATTTCTAAATTGAGAAGAACTATAGCTACTAGATGATATTTCACTAACATCATTTTTAAATATAAAATAATTTCTTAATGCATTACGTGCTCTTGATGTCTGAGAACCAGAACCATCAATACCAAAGTTCATATTTACGGATACAGCACAATGATAAAGTAATTCTTGACTTTCTGTTGTAGGATAAGTATTTGCCATTTGACTGTAATCATATACTGATGCNCCAAAATCAGCAAACTGATACCCGTATTGATTGTGAGTATATCCATGAGAACCATATCCGACTTCTGGATATGACCAATAATGCATTACTTGAGCCATAGCAACCGCTACACAGCCTACATAAACATTCCCTCCAGGACCGTCTTGATCTTCAGGGCACATATCATTCCAGGATGAATCTTGATTCCAACGAGACTGAAGTAAAGGAGATACGCTTCTATTTTGAACTTCATATTCAACTGGATTNCTGTATTTTATCCATTCATTTTGTATGTAATCTCTTTGAGTATTGTTATTTTTTTCAATTGTTAATTCTCTTGAATAAAGATTAAATAAATAATTAATATTTGATGGGTATGAGGAGGATATCTCAAATTCACTATCAAAACTATAACCAAGAATTGGCATNATNAAATTATTGGCTGCGACAAGCACAAAACCTCTAGGATCTAGTTTAAAAACATAAAAAATATCTTCACCACCATGATTAATAAGACTAATCTCACTGTAATTAAAATCAGCTAAATTTCTTTGATTTTTTGAAAAGAAAAAGTTTTCAGCAATGTCTATTGCTTCAGATTGTGATATGGATTCAGAAAAAGAGAAATTCATTAAAATTAATACATTTAATATTAATATTGATATTTTCATAATTACCTTTGTTTTTACGTTTGTAAAATTTATCTAATAATTGTTTATAATATATAATAAATTTTGTAACTAATTATAACAAACAAAAGATACAAAAATGAACTTTATATCACAAGAATTTAAAACGACACTTTTTTTAAAATTTTTTGGTTTTTTAAAAGTACCTATGATTTATTATTGCAATCCAAAAGTAATTAATATCTCAAAAGAAAGTGTTGAAATTAAAATTTCATTAAAGAGGAGAACTAAAAACCATGTAGGAAGTATGTATTTTGGTTCATTATCTGTAGGTGCTGATGTGACTGGTGCTGTTATAGCTTTAGATTTAATTAAAAAATCTAAATTTAAGATTAATTTATTATTTAAAGACTTTAAAGCAGATTTTTTAAAAAGAGCTGAAGGTGATGTGCATTTTATTTGTAATGATGGTAAGCTAATATCTGAAATGATTAAAGAAACTGAGTTATCTAAGAAGAGGGTAAATAAGCCCATTGATATTACGGCATATGTTCCTAGTAANTTGAAAGATACACCAGTAGCTAAGTTCATTTTAACTCTATCATTAAAAGCTTACTAAAATAATATTTATATTTGTTCTCATTGAAAAATATCTTNATAAAATTAATTTTAGCTTCTAATTTAATATTTTCATATAACTTAATAATAGAACAGAATTTCGGAAAAATTATTTATAATGAAATCGAATATGAAAGCCCTTTTTTAGGTGGATTTAATAAACCTAAAATACAATGGGCAGAC
The DNA here is from genome assembly GCA_002707645.1 of Fidelibacterota bacterium. Taxonomy (GTDB): domain Bacteria; phylum Fidelibacterota; class Marinisomatia; order SCGC-AAA003-L08; family D37C17. Next base: position 16,366 of record PANN01000012.1, read on the forward strand.
TGGAATAAAGATGGGCTTGTTGACTTATTTCTACTAGATGAAGACGGACACATAAGATATTACATAAATGAAAATCAAAATTTTAAACTGAAAACTACNAATTTTTTAAATTTTTCAAACATAAATTGGTTTTACATATATGATTTTGATTATGATTTTGAATATGAAATAANCACTTCGAGTTATCTATTTCCAGGCGGAGTATCTTATTTTGATTATATAGATGAAGAGCTGGTGTACATATCGGAGATAGTTAATGAAAATAACAATTATTTAGATATTGATCAATCAATGATACCGACTTTTTCTGATATTGATGGTGATGAAGATTTAGATTTGTTTTCAGGTAATATTATTGGGACACTAAATTTTTTTGAAAATAAGGGGCTAATCAATAATATTCCAGTTTTTAATCTAGAATCTAATTATTGGCAGGAAATTTATATAGTAGGACAATCAAGGCATGGAGCTAGTGCAATTAGTTTCATAGACTTGGATAATGATTCTGATCTTGATTTATCTTGGGGTGATTATTTCCAACAGAGTCTATACATCATTTGGAATACAGGTGATATTTTCAATCCTGTTATGGATAATGATAGCATTGTAACACAATTTCCATTTAGTAGCCCTGTAAATACTGCTGGATTAAATTTACCATCATTTGTTGATATAGATAATGATAATGATAATGATTTATTTGTTACAACTTTGTCTGGTGCTTATGGATATCAACTGACAAATAATTTCATGTATTATGAAAATATAGATAATCAGTATTCTCTAAGAACCAATAACTTTATTGATACAATTGATTTACTATCAGATGTAAATCCAAAAATAATAGATATTGATAATGATGGAGATTTAGATTTATTTATAGGAACAAATTATGATCCAACATCGTTTCCATGGATAGGTAAAATTATTTTTTATGAAAATATGGGTCTTGATTCAGAAAATCATCCGATTTGGAATAATAATGATAATAATAATTTTTTAAATGTAGATTTAGGAAATAATTTGTTTCCTGAATTTGTAGATATAGATAATGATAGTGATTTTGATTTATTCGTAGGTAATTATAATGGTGTTATCCACTATTTTGAAAATATTGGAACAGCTAATAACTATAATTTTCAATACAATGGAATTGTAAATGGTATTGATTTACAAGGCTATTCAAGTCCAGAGTTTATTGATATCGATAGTGATGAAGATTATGATTTACTAATTGGTTGCATTGATGGAAATATATACTTTTATGAAAATATTGGCGATAAATATAATTTTGATTTTTATTTACGAGATAATATTTTAAATAATATAAATGTTGATTCCAGGTCAACTATTCTATCTATTGATTTTGACTTAGATAATGATTATGACTTATTAATTGGTTCTGGTAATTCAAATATATTTTATTATGAAAATTTTGGAAATGAATTTAGTCCTCAATTTCAATTAAATAACAATTTCATTTTACCTTACACAGGGAAAAATGTATCTATTGACTATTATAATTCTTGTTCTTATAGTGGAATTATTAGTGGTATATCGACTGGAGGAATGTATTTTATACCAATAAGTAATGATTTATTTGGAGATATAAATAATGATAATATTCTGAATATTTTTGATATTATTATTTTTATCGAGTCAATATTAAAAAATAGCTACAGTGGATTAATTGACCTTAACTCTGATTGTATAATAGATATATCAGATGCAATTATTTTAATAAACTTGATATTGAACACATAGTTGATGTAACACGATGTAAATGTGACTTATATCTCATTGAATTAAGTTTGTTTATTAGTAAGTTAAGTGTAAACAATAAATTAATATGAATTACAAATACATATATATAATACTGATTATCTACTCATTTGTTTTTTCAGCTGATGCTACAGAAAAAAAACAAAATTCCAGTTTCTATAACAAAGACGGTAGTTCTAAAATTAATTTAATCAGTTCTAATATAAGTGAGACAACCTTAGAAATAACGGTTGATGGTCATATTGTTAATGAAGTTTTAGAAAATCAGTATAACATTAAAATTGATAAAGGTTCACCAATTTTATTGAAAGGTGCGCCTGATTTACCTAGGTTGAATACATCTATAATTATACCTGATCAAGCAAATATGAGCATCAAAGTTATAGATAGTGATTATATTGAATTAGAAGATATAAATATAATACCATCAAAAGGAAATTTAACTAGAGATATAAATCCTAGTTCAGTGCCTTATACATATAGTAAGCATTATCAAAAAGATACATTTTATCCTAATAATTTAGTTTCTCTTGGAAATCCTTATATTATTAGAGATGTTAGAGGTCAATCAGTAATTATTAATCCTATACAATATAATCCGATTACTAAAATTTTAAGAATTTATAATAGAATTGTAGTTAATATTTATGAAGATGAAAATATTTTTAATAAAAAAACAAAGAATTCAATTCAAAGATATAATAGTGAAATTAAATCTTCAAAAGAGTTTAATAATATTTATAATAATTTATTTATAAACTTTCCTCAAGATTTAAGATTTGAATATATATCTGATCAAGGCAATATGTTAATAATTTGTTACGACGATTTTCTTGAGCCAATGAATCCATTTGTAGAATGGAAAAATAAAAAAGGAATACCTACTGAAATTGTGGCACTAAGTTCAATAGGAAATACCGTTGATGTAATTCAAGATTTCATTAATGATTATTACAATAATAATGGATTAAGTTATTTGCTATTAGTTGGAGATGCAGCACAATTACCAACTCATATTATAAATGGCTCTGCTTCTGATCCCACTTATGGCTTTATTCAAGGAGATGATGCATACTCTGAGATTATTGTAGGAAGATTCTCAGGAAATAATTTATCTCATATAGAAACTCAAGTTCAAAGAACTATAGAATATGAAAAATTTGAAAATTTTGATTCTAGCCACCTAAGTAAAGCTCTTGGAATAGCATCAACTCAAGGTCCTGGATATGGGGGACTATCTGATAATGAATTTAATGATTTATTAGCAAATGATTTTTTATTAGAATACACTTATGATAATTATCAAGGTCTATATGATTCAAATTCAAGTGTTTCAGATGGTATTGATGCAATCAATGAAGGTGTTGGATTAATAAATTACACTGGACATGCAGGACCAACAGGATGGGGCAATGGTGCGCCATTAAATGGAAGCGATGTAAATAACTTAGTAAATACTAATAAGTTACCTTTTATTTTTACCGTTGGATGTAATCCGGGTCAATTTAATGACTATACAGAGTGCTTTTGTGAATCATGGATGTGGTCTACTGATAACAATGGTAATCCAACTGGAGCAGTAGGTCATTTGGGTTCAACAATAAGTCAATCTTGGGAACCTCCTATGCATGGTCAATGGGCAATGAATGCTATATTAACAGAGTCATATGATGAACATTTAACTCGTTCTTTTGGTGGTATTGTTGTTAATGGATGCATGCACATGAATGAAGCACAGGGTTCTTCTGGAATTAATGAAACAAAATACTGGACTTTATTTGGTGATCCATCTCTATCAATAAGAACTGATGAGCCTGATTATTTAGAACCAATTTATAATCAGAATATATTGCTAGGTCAAACTGAATTTGTTGTTGATGTTGGTATTGAAGGCGCTTTAGTGGCCTTATCTAGCAATGGAATTTTGCAAAGTTCTGCATATTCTATTGGTGGTGTTGCAGTTTTAGATGTTTCTAATATTACTACTTCTCCTGGTTCATTGGATATGATTATATCTGGATTTAATAATTTTCCTTATGAATCTACACTAGAATTTATATCAGCAGATGGGCCCTTTTTAGTCTATAATAATTTTGAAATTATAAATGATTCAAATTTTAATAATCTCATTGAATATGGTGATGAAATAAGTCTGAATTTACTTGTAGATAATGTAGGTAACATTAATACTGATAATATTTCTGTTACATTAAATACTGATGATGAATTTATATCTATATCAAATTCAAGTTCAGTGATTGAATATGCTTATATTGGTCAATCTTCATCAACAGATGAACCATTAGTTTTTTCTGTTTCAAATAACGTTCCTGATGGCCATATTGTAAATTTTACTGCGAATCTTAATGATGGTGAAAGAGAATGGAACATTAATTTTAATACGCATATTAGTGCTCCTATTTTTGAGATTTTAAATCCAGTTTTAACCGATGATAATCAAGATAGTATGTGGGATGCAGGTGAATCAGCTACAATAAGTTTAGATTTAGTAAATTCGGGTTCTGCTTCTTTTGGTTATTATCCGGGAGCTACTATTTCGACTGCAAGTCCTTATGTAACAATTATTTCAGGTGAAAACGATAATACGTTTTATGCAATTGATTCAAATGCTTCCTACGAAGGACAGTTTATTGTATTGGCTGATCCATCTACTCCTATTGGGACAGTTGTAGATTTTAATATTAGTTGGGGTTATAGTCCTACAGCTCCATGTGATAATGAGTATTTCATCGGGGAAGGGTGCGTTGAGCAAGCCAGTCTAATTTATTCTGCAATCATTGGTCATCCATCAATTTTAATTTGGGATCCAACAAATGAACATCAATCTGGTGAAAAATTAGTTGATTTTTTTAATCAAAATAATATTGAAGGTTTTGATTATATTGATTCATCAGAAATACAGTCTGTTGAAAACTATAATACTGCATTTATTCTACTTGGTGTCTATCCTAATAATTATGTTCTTCAAGATAGCCAATCTGATTCTTTTTTAAATTTATTGAATAATGGTGGAAATATCTATATGGAAGGTGCAGATACATGGGCTTTTGATTCTCAAACTGATTTACATAGTCATTTTGGTTTAGCAGGAGAAGCAGATGGTTCAGCAGATCTCTCAACCATCAATGGTATAGAAGGTACTTTTACTGAAGGTCTTTCATTTAACTATAATAGTGATAATTCATATATAGATCGAATTGTACCATCTGGAGGTTTTTCTATAATGCAAAATGAGAATCCTGAATATACTACTGCAGTTGCTTATCAAAATGATGAATTAGATTATAGAACTATAGGTTCTAGCCATAATTTAGCAGGTTTAGAAGGTAATTATTTTTTTGAATATATATATTCAATTATTAATTTTTTCGATAGTGGATCTAATATTAATCCTGAATGTTTCGCAGGAGATGTTAATAATGATGGTTCAATAGATGTCGTAGATATTGTAAGGCTTGTAAATATAATTATTAATTCCGGTAATCCTACTGACCAAGATGAATTATGTGCATCAGATATAAATGAGGATGGTATAATAAATGTACAAGATATAGTTATTATCACTGGTATAATATTATCAAATGATAGGTTAGGAATTAATACTAGATCTCGAATTGTAAATGAAGTAGATGTTAAAATTGAAAATAATTCTTTTAATTTGAAAACAGAAGGTTCAATTAGAGGGTTAGAGATGATTATTAATTCTGAAGATGCAATATTCATAAATAATGATATTGACATGGATATTGCATATAATATTAATGAAGATAAACATCATATCGTAATTTATAGTATTGAAGGAAAATTTATAAGACATGGTAATCATAAACTATTTGAATCAGCTGGTTTTTTTGAAGTTGAACAAATGTTAGCTGTTAATAGCAATAATGAACCTGTTAATATTTTAATTAACGAAAATATGTATCCTCAAGAATTTTTATTAAAACAAAATTTCCCAAATCCATTTAATCCAATTACAAATATTGAGATAAGCTTATCTTCATCTGAAAATATTAAATTGATAATATTCGATATAAATGGTAAAGAAATTAAAAAACTTGCAGATGGTTTTTATAAATCTGGAAGTTATAATTTCAGCTGGAACAGTCAAGATGCAAATGGCTTTCAAGTATCATCAGGAGTTTATATATATCAATTGATAACTGATAATAATGTATTCTCGAAAAAAATGTTATTACTTAAATAAACATATCTGAAGATATATCATCGACAAATAACATCCCATTTTTTTTTAATTTAATATATTCTCGAGTTACATCAATGCAATCCCATTTTGAAGTTATTGCGTTTATATAGTTATTAAAATTCTTTCCATGAATTTTTTTTAATTTTGATATTTTAATTCCTTCATTAAGTCTTAATCCATTTAATATAGTTTCATTGTAATTATCTTTATCATTTAGTTTTTCATAACCTCCAACCGGTAATGAGCAACTATCTAATAAAGATAAGTATTTCTCTAGAGATTTAACATTCCACCATCTTTTTTTAGTATCATATGAATGAGCAGAGGGTCCAAATGACAGATAAGGATTTAATTTCCAATAATTAATATTATGATTACATTCTTTGTTTTTCTTTGAATAATTTGAAATTTCATATTGAAAATAATCGTTATCAAATAAAATTTGTTTTGTTATTAAAAACTGTTCAATATCTATTTCTTCCTTTGGCATAAGAATTTTTTTATTTTTAACAAGGTTGAAAAGTTGTGTTGATGGCTCAACTGTTAAAGAATATGCAGATATATGTTCTGGTTCTAAAGATATTAATTTATTTAAATCTTCTATCCATCTTTTTGTTGATAATTTTGGAATATTGAAAATCATATCAGTATTTATGTTGTCAAAGCCTGCTTTTCGAGCATTATCAAAAGTATTAAAACAGTCTTTAGGTTTATGAATTCTACCAAGTTTTTTTAATAATTTATCATCAAAACTTTGAAATCCCATAGATAGTCTATTAACTCCGATGTTTTTAATATCTTTTAAAAATTTAAATGAAGCTTCTCCTGGATTTGCCTCCAATGTTATTTCTTTAACATTTGAAATATTAAATGTATTATCTAATTCTTTGAGTATTTTTTCTATATCTTTTGCAGGTAAAATAGACGGTGTACCTCCTCCAAAAAAAATAGTATTAAAATTCCAGTTATTTTTTTTATAATCTTTATAATATCTTATTTCTTTTAAAAGGAGTTTTGTAAATAATGGAATTTGATTTTCACGATTAGTGATTGAATAGAAATCACAGTAAATACACTTTACTTTGCAGAAAGGGACATGAATATATATGGCACTATTTTTCATAATAATTGTAAAAAAAACAACTTATGTAATTTAAAGCATTGAAATAAAGAATTTACTTAATAAATTCACTTGTTAATATCCCCTTAAAATTTGGTATACATATGTCGTTTGAAAAAAAAGATATAGATCAAGTTTCCATTAATTATGCAAAATCTTTAATAATGGATACTGTCCGAAATGCAAATTCTGGACATACGGGTGGACCACTTTCTTCATTAGATTTTACCTATATTTTATTTAAAGAATTTTTAAAATTTGATCCTGAAAATCCAGATTGGAAAAATAGAGATCGATTTGTAATGTCTGTTGGTCACGAATCAGCACTGATTTATGTTATGTTATACTATATTGGTTGGTTAGAATTAGAAGATTTAAAAAAATTCAGGCAGATTGATTCAAAAACACCTGGTCATCCAGAAAGAGGACTTACTCCAGGAATAGAAGCTACAACAGGACCTCTAGGACAAGGTGTTGGAAATGCTGTAGGTATGGCAGTGGCTGAAAAAATATTATCTGAAAAATTTGGTTCTGATGTTGTAAATCATTTTACATATGTTTTGCATGGCGATGGTGATATACAAGAACCTGTTGCTCAAGGTTCAATAGCATGTGCTGGACATTGGAAATTAGAAAAATTAATTGCATTCTATGATTCAAATGATGCACAAATTTCAGGGAAAGTATCTAGATCTGATTCAACTGATTATAAAAAAATGTATGAATCTCATGGATGGCATGTTCAGGTAATTGATGGTCACAATCACGATGAAATTAGATCAGCTATTAGAATTGCTCAAATGGAGGTTGATAGACCATCTGTAATCATAGGTGAAACAATTATGGCTTATGGAACAGCTAATGTTGAAGGAGATTATAATACTCATGGTGCTCCTCTTTCTCATGAAGAAATTAAATTAACAAAGAATAAATTAGGATTAGATCCAAATAAATTATTTCAAATCTCTGATGATGTTTTAAAAGACTTTAGATCTGGTTACAACTATGCTAAGCAAGAAGTTGATACTTGGAATAAAATTTTAAATAAAAAATATAGTGATAAAAACTTTAGAGAAGCGTGGGAAAATTCAAATAATTTATTGGTTCCAAAGTCCGTAAAGTGGCCTATCTACAATTTTGGAGATAACATAGCAACTAGAAAAGTTTGGGGAGCTGTTATTGAAGAGTTAGCAAACAATAATATGTTTCTTGTTGGTGGTTCTGCAGATTTAGAACCTTCTAATGTAACTGGTGGGTTTGCCTCAATAGTAGAAGATTTTAATTCTAACAATCCATCAGGAATGAATTTAGCTTATGGTGTTAGAGAATTTCCTATGGGTGTGATTAATAATGGAATTGCTCAGCATGGAGGATTGTTTCCTTTTGGAGCAACTTTTTTTGTATTTGCTGACTATGAAAGACCAGCTATAAGATTAAGAGCTCTTCAAGGTTTACCTTGTATATCAGAATTTACTCATGATTCAATTTATGTTGGTGAAGATGGCCCTACGCATCAACCCATTGAGCATTTAATGTCTTATAGAAATATCCCTAACTTATTAGTACTTCGTCCTGCTGATGCAAATGAGGCAGTGATTGCATCTAAAATTGCATTTGAACAAAAAAATAGACCTTCTTTAGTGCTTTTAACAAGACAGTCTGTTCCAGTACTAGATAGAAATAGATATGCTCATTTTTCTAATGTTGAAAAAGGAGGTTATATAATTAGTGATTCTGATAATCCGGATGTTCTTGTATTTGCTACAGGTTCAGAGGTTTGGGTAGCACTAGAAGTAAAAGAAATGCTATCAAAAAGTCATAAAGTAAAAGTTGTTAACCTTTGTTGTTGGGAATTATTTGAGGAACAAGAAGAAATGTATAAAAAATCTGTTCTTGATTGTCATCGCAATACCCTTCTAGTTTCTATTGAAGCAGGGACGACTGATGGGTGGCAAAAGTTTACCGGAAGATTTGGTCTTAATATTGGTATTAATACTTTTGGTGAATCTGGTCCTGGAGTTGATGTTGCTGAACATTTTGGGATTACTCCTGATAAAATTTATAATAAAATATTGAAGAAATTAGATTTATAGATATGTTTAAAAATAAAATCAGTTTAATTGTAATATTATTTAGTTACCTATTTGCTCAAAATATTGATCCAGTATATACCGGGTCGTTTGGTTCTGTAACAATTAATAATCAAGTTTATAATCAATTTTCATTAAGACCAGAATTAATTTTTGGTAAAGTTGGTTTGGGTCTTGATTTATACTTTTATTTCGATCAGGATGGAAACTTATACGATGAGAACTGGAATTTTTCATCATCAAAAGATGTGTATAAAACCTTGGTAGATAAAATTTATTATTTGAGATTGGGTGTTCCATCAGATGATTTATATTTCAGGGTAGGTTCATTACCATCAATAACTTTAGGTAACGGATCACTAGTAAATGGCTATTCAAATATAATGGACTATCCAAGAGTTAGAAGAACTGGAATTAATTTCAATTATAATTTTCAAAACTTTAAGCTCCAATTTGTACATAGTGATTTGAAAGAAGCAAGAGAGCCTGGATTATTTGCTTTAGGAGGTAGTTTTGAATATGTTAAAAATATTGATTTTTCATTTAGTCTAGTAATTGATCCTAACCAGAGAAAAGGATTGTTAGATTCTGATAGAGATGGTTACCCTGATTTTGTTGAGCCTGACTATGCAAATGATTCTAGTCAATGGCATGTTAATGAAACATTTATAAATATGTTGAATGAATTTTGTGATTCTGAAGAATCTGATTGTCAAGGAATGATTGAAGCTGCTGAATCTGAAATGGAAAATTATTCAAATCTATTAGATTTAAATGACAAAAATCAAGTTGCAGGTATTTCTCTAGGTTTAACGTATAATCTTAATAATAGAATGAAGTTATTTTCTGAGTTTTCACAGCTTTCTGGTGAAACCTTGAATCCTTATAATCCTGAAACTGAATTTGATAATTATAACAGTTTTGATGATAGGTTAGGGTTTGGCTTTATTCCTATTGGTTTTATTGCAGAGTGGGATAAAGTAACTCTGTCTTTAGATTTAAGACAAAATTCAGAAAATTATCTGTTTAATTATTGGGATCAAAATTATGACCATACAAGAGCTATGGTTGTTCAAAAAGATGGATCAAATGTAGTTATTACAAAAGAAGATAAACTATATATATATGGTAAGTCTAAAGGTGCTAATCTTAGTATCACAAGTAATTTTCTCAAAATTTTTCAGCTAGAAATGATGTATCAATACATGAACGGTGATAAATGGGATAATAGTATAAATGATTATAAATCTGATCAAAACAGTACTTTCTACACAAAGCTTGATATAGATACATCAATTATTCAAAAAGTTAGAATTGCAGAAATTTTCTATCAGCAAAGTTATTCAGATAAGCCGTTCAGTTTTAAACCTGACGAAAATACCTTATTTGGATATAATATAGGTGTTGAGATGGCTGATAATATGGTTTTAATTTTAAAAGGAAGAAAATCATATGTCTTTGAAAATGATGGATTTAGACCTGTCAAAACAACTCAGATTGAAACTCAAGTAATCTTCTAATGAAATTCAGTTCGCAAAAAATACGAAAAGATTTCATTGATTTTTTTGCATCAAAATCACATAAGTTTGTAAGAAGCTCGCCAGTATTTCCTGCAGATGATCCCACTCTATTATTTACTAATGCAGGCATGAATCAGTTTAAAGATATCTTTTTGGATAAAAAAATAACTGATTTTAAAAGAGCTGTAAATTCTCAAAAATGTATAAGAGTTAGCGGTAAACATAATGATTTAGAAGAAGTAGGTGTTGATTTGTATCATCATACATTTTTTGAGATGTTAGGAAATTGGTCATTCGGGAATTATTATAAAAAAGAAGCTATACAATGGTCATGGGAACTTCTAACAAAAGTCTGGAATTTAGATAAAGAAAGACTTTGGGTGACCGTTTATAAAGATGATGATGAATCTAAGAAAATATGGGAAGATTTCACTGATATTGATTCAAATAGAATCCTAAAGTTTGGAAATAAAGAAAATTTTTGGGAAATGGGAAGTACTGGCCCTTGTGGTCCATGTTCAGAAATTCATTATTTTATTGGTGATTTGAACAAACAAAATAAAAAAGGTGTCAATAAAACTGATGAATACAGAGAATTGTGGAATTTGGTTTTTATGCAATTTAATAGAATGCAGGATGGGAAATTAGTAAACTTACCTAAAAAGCATGTTGATACTGGTTTAGGTTTAGAAAGAATGGTGGCGACTCTTAATAATTTAGATGATCATTATCAAACTGATTTGTTTTATCCTATAATTGAAAAAATAGTTAAAATCTCAAATAAAAAGTATACTTTTAAAAACGGAATTCCTCATAGAGTAATTGCGGATCATTTAAGAATGATTTCATTCTCAATATCGGATGGTATTATGCCTTCAAATGAAGGACGAGGTTATGTTGTTAGAAGGGTTTTGAGAAGGGCTTCTAGATATGGAAGAGTTCTGGGAATTAATACATCATTCTTATACTTATTATATGATTCGCTTGTTAAAGTATTAGGTGATGCTTATCCTGAATTAATTGATAAAAAAGATTATGTAAAACAGGTTATTAAATCTGAAGAAGAAGCTTTTGGTAAAACACTGGATAGAGGTCTAACAATTTTTGAAGAAATTTGTTCCAATATTAAAGGAAAAACAATATCGGGAGCAGATGTTTTTAAATTATATGATACCTATGGTTTTCCTGTTGATTTAACATATTTGCTAGCTAAAGAAAAAAAAATAGAAATTGATGAAAATAAATTTAATTTATTAATGGATGATCAAAAAATAAAAGCTAGAGAATCTAATAAATTTAAATTGGATAATCAGAAAATTGATTGGATCATTTTAAACCAATTAAATAAGCCTTCAAATTTTATTGGATATGATTATTGTAAGTCAGAATCAATAATAACAAAATATAGAGAAAATGATAGAAATTTTGAAATAGTTCTAGATAAGACTCCTTTTTATGCAGAATCTGGGGGCCAAATAGGTGATATTGGTATTATAAGTTGTAAAGATTTTAAGTTTATTGTTTCTGATACGTATAAATACGGTGATGATATTTGTCACTTTGGATATTTTGAAAATGGAAACATTAAAAAAAATAAAAAAATTAATGTAAATGCACAAATTAATAAAAAAAGAAGAGATTCAATCAGATTAAATCATACGGCAACTCACCTTTTACACAAAGCTTTGAAAATTGTTTTAGGAAAAAATGTACAGCAGGCTGGTTCATTAGTTTCATATGACCATTTAAGATTTGATTTAACGCACTATAAAAAAATTAAAAAAAATGAGATTAACGAAATTGAAGATATTGTTAATAAAATAATCTTAGAAAATGTAAATCTTAATGTAGATATTAAAAAATTTAGTGATGCAAAATCAGAAGGTGCTGAAGCTTTATTTGGTGAAAAATATGGTGATAATGTAAGAGTTGTTAATGTAAATGGATTTTCAAAAGAATTATGTGGTGGTACTCATGTTAATACGACTTCTGAAATTGGTTTATTTAAAATTACTTCTGAAAGCTCATTAGCTTCTGGAGTAAGGAGAATTGAAGCTGTAACGGGTGAATATGCTTTTTCTTATTTTAGAGATAAGGTTAATATTTTATCAGGAATTAAAAATATATTAATGTGTAATGAAGAAGATTTGTTAAAAAAAGTCGAAAATATTTTATTATTAAACAAGAAATACAAGAAAGATATTGAAAATTTAAATGTTAAAGAATCAAAGTTAATTATTAAAGATTCAATTAAAAAAAATAAGATAAGTATTAATGGTATTAATGTTTTTTTAGATACTTTCTCTTTAAATATTAAGCCTAATATTCTTAGTGATTTAATTAGAGATAATCTTAAAAGCAAAGGTATCGGGTTGGTGGCTTTAAAAACAAATGATGAAGATATTATTATCTGTTCTTTAACAAAGGACTTTAATGATTCTATTAATGCTGGAGATATTATTAGAAAATTAGCTAAGGAAATAGGTCTAAATGGTGGTGGTTCTAAATATATGGCAATATTAAAGTTAAGTAGTGATTATTCATCAAAGAAAATATTAAAAACTGGATTAAATCTTATAAAAGGAATTATTAAATGATAATTGATACACCTCTAATTTTTGAAAAGAGTCAAAAAGGATGCATTGGTTTTAAAATTTCAAAATCGACTGTACCAGATACGGCATTAAATAAGTTTATACCAGAAAATATGATTAGTAATAAAGGTTTAAATTTACCGGAGCTTACTGAATTTCAAGTAGTAAGACATTATACAAATTTATCCATTAAAAACCATCACGTTGATAAGAATTTTTATCCTTTAGGATCTTGTACAATGAAATATAATCCTAAAATTAATGATTCTATTGCTTTGCATCCTGGTTTTTCATTGATTCATCCAAATCAATTAGATTCAACTGTTCAAGGAGCTCTAGAAATATATTCTAATTTAGAAAAAGTATTATTGGAGCTTACTGGAATGGGAGCAATAACTCTTCAGCCATCAGCTGGATCCCAAGGTGAAATGGTTGGTCTGTTATTAATGAAGAAATATCACGAGGATAAAAAAAATAAAAAGAAATTTGTGATAATTCCTGAAACAGCGCACGGAACTAATCCTGCTAGTGTAATTATGACAGGATACAATGTAAGGCAGGTTAGATCAGATTCAAGAGGAAGAGTAGATATTGAACATCTAAAAGAATTAATTGATGATGAAGTAGCTGGATTAATGTTAACGCAGCCAAATACCTTGGGTCTATTTGAAAATAATATTGAACAGATTTCTAAAATGATTCATGATGTTGATGGCTTAATGTATATGGATGGTGCTAATCTTAATGCACTTGTCGGCGTTGCTAAGCCAAGATTAATGGGCTTTGATATTATGCATATTAATTTACATAAAACTTTTTCTACCCCACACGGTGGTGGTGGACCTGGTTCTGGGCCAGTTGCAGTGAACTCTAGATTAAAAAAATATTTACCATCAGGATTTATAAATAAAAGTGAGAATAATTTTTACATTGACAGTAATGTTGAAACTATAGGCAAAGTACATACGTTTTATGGTAATTTTGGTATATTGGTTAGAGCTTATGTATATATTTTAAGCTTAGGTAATATGGGTTTAAAAAATATTGCTTTATATTCGGTTCTAAATGCTAATTATTTAAAGTTTTTATTAAGCACTAATTATGAAATTCCTTTTTCTGATGGAACATTACATGAGTTTGTTATTTCAGCTGTAAAACAAAAAGATAAAGGTATTAAAGCTCTTGATATAGGCAAATCTTTACTAGATTTTGGATATCATGCACCAACAGTCTATTTCCCTACAAATATAAAAGAATCAATTATGATTGAACCTACAGAGACAGAAGATAAAAAAACTCTTGAAGATTTTGCAAATGCTATGATCAGTTTAGATGAAAAGGTTGATTCTGATTCTGATTATTTATTAAGTAGTCCTTATAATACTCCAGTAAGGAGATTAAATGAGGCTAAAGCAAATAGAGAATTAGATATAAATTATTATGAAATACAAAATAAATAATGATAGATTATTTATAAGTTTGCAAAGAGGTGATGAACTTGTAAAATCTATAACGGACGTTTTAATAAAAGAAAAAATTAATTCAGGTATAATCAACGGTATTGGTGCTATCAATAAAGTTGAACTCGGTTTTTATAATTTAGAATTAAAAGAATATAATAAAAAGCTATTCAGTAAAGACTATGAGTTGACATCATTAATGGGAAATATAACTTTAAAAGATGATAATCCATTTATTCATGTTCATATAAATATATCAGATGATAATTTTAATGTTTTTGGAGGACATCTGTTTAGTGCTTTTACAGCTGCAAGTGCTGAGATTATAATTTTATTAAATGATGAAAATATTAGAAGAGAACTTGATAAAGATGTTGGCCTTTACCTTTGGGAGTTTAGTTGTGAGTAAAACTATAATATCAACAACTAATTCACCAGAGGCTATTGGTCCTTATTCACAAGCAGTAAATATTAAAGGTGGATTAACATTCACTTCAGGACAAATACCGCTTAATAAATCAGGAGTTATAATTTCTAATGATTTTGAAGAACAGGTTTCTCAAGTTCTTAAAAATATTCAAGGTATTTTAAAGGAGAGGAATAGAGATATCTCAGATATTATAAAATTAACAGTTTTTATTATTGATCTATCAAATTTTAAAATTTTAAATAAAATTTTTGAAGATTTTTTTAAGGATCATGATTTTCCATCTCGATCTGTAGTTGAAGTAAGCAAACTACCAAAAAATTCTCAAGTTGAAATAGAGGCTATATTCTCTGATGATTAAGTTTATTTTAATTATATCTATAGGTTTCATCTTCGGAGATAGTCCTATAAAAAGCGATTCAACAAAAAAAATAATTAATCATGACTGGAAGTTAAATGTTCTTTCTCTTGGAAAAGGTATGATACCAATTGGTCAATTTGAAAATAATAAGCCATTAAAAGCTATTGCACTTATGAGTATTAAATTTTATTGGCTGCAAGAATTCCAAATTGCAAAGGATATTAGTAATATTTCTGATAGGAATAGAAGTTTTTGGTGGCTTCTAATGTTGAATTTATATGGAGTTATTGATTCATATGTTGATCATCATTTGAAAGATTTTCCAAATAATAATAAAAAAGAAATAAAGGAAGAAAATTAACTATGTGTGCAATTGTTGGTGTCCATACAGATAAACCAAATGCTTGTTTAACTTTGTACAATGCAATGACTGTTTTACAGCATAGAGGTCAAGATGCTGCAGGAATGGCTGTATTTAACGATAAAGATAAGTTAAATATTTATAAAAATAATGGATTAGTGAGAGATGTATTTTCTGAAAATGAAATGATGAAATTAAAAGGTTCTGTTGGCCTGGGTCATACTCGTTACCCAACAGCTGGTTCATATAACTTTGAAGAAGCACAACCTTTTTATGTTAATTCTCCATATGGTTTAGTGCTTGTTCATAATGGTAATTTAGTAAATGCAGATAAGTTAAGAAACGAATTATTTGAAAAGGATTTAAGACATATTAATACTAATTCTGATTCTGAAGTCTTACTAAATATATTTGCCAATGCTCTTCAGGATAGAAAACAAGTTTCATTAACAAAAAAAGATATTTTTAAAGCTGTAGATGAAGTACATAGTAGAGTTAAAGGAGCATATTCAGTAATTATTATGATATCAGGGTATGGCATGGTTGCTTTTAGAGATCCAAATGGTATAAGACCGTTGATTTTTGGTAAAAAAGATAATTCTAAATATATGTTTTCGTCAGAAAGTGTTGCATTAGATTGTTTAGGTTATCATATAGAAAGAGATGTTAATCCCGGTGAAACTATTTATATAAATAAAAAAGGTGATTTGTTTAGCCATAATTACAAAAAGAAAATAAATCATACTCCATGCATTTTTGAATATGTATATCTTGCAAGACCGGATAGCACAATTGATAAAATCAATGTTTATAATTCTAGATTAAAAATGGGTGTTATGCTTGCAAAAAAAATAAAAAAAGAATTATCCAGTAAAGAATTAAATGGTATAGATGTGGTAATTCCTATTCCAGATACAAGTAGAACAAGTGCTTTACCACTTAGCATTGAGCTTGATAAAAAACTAAGAGAAGGCTTTGTAAAAAATAGATATATTGGAAGAACTTTTATTATGCCTGGACAAAAGATTAGAAAAAAGTCAGTTAAACAAAAGCTTAATACAATTATAAAAGTTTTTAAAAATAAAAATGTATTATTAATTGATGATTCTATTGTAAGGGGAACAACTAGTAAACAAATAATACAAATGGCAAGAGATGCTGGAGCTAAAAAAGTTTATTTTGCAAGTGCATCACCTCCGATTAGATTTCCAAATGTGTATGGTATTGATATGCCTTTTGTTGAGGAATTAATTGCATATAATAAAACAGTAGAAGAAATATCTAATGCTATTAATGCAGATAAACTTATATATCAAAACTTGGAAGATCTGGTTAGTTCTGTTTCTAATAATGATATTGATTCATTTGATACATCCTGTTTTAATGGAGAATATATTACTAAAGGTGTAGATAGTAAGTATTTAAAAAACTTGCATAAAACGAGATAATGGTTAAAAATTTTTTTAGAGATCATTCTATACATAAAAAAATTGCTCCTTTTTTTGATGAGTTATTTTTTTTAAATCCAATGAATTATTATTTTTCTTGGCTTATGATTTGCACTGGTATTTATTTGAATCTATTTTTATCTGATTTATCTCCTCAATTTTTATTTTCATTCAATAGTGGCTATCTATTTTTGTTTGTTGGTCTATCTTTTTTATTAAGTAGTATCTATATTAATAAAGAGATAACAAAAAGTAGTAGTAAAAATAAAACTTCTAATTTTATAAAAGAAAAATATTCAACCACCAAAATTATTATTTTTTCAAGATTATTGAGCATTACAGGTGTTTTAATTTTATTTTTCGCTTCCTGGATTAATGCACTTGCTGGACTTTTATTGGGTTTATTGGGTATAGTTATAAATAAGTTATTTAAAAATAAAATCGTTTATTATTTTATCGAGTCAATCATCTTATTCTTTAGTGGTTGGTATTACACAAGCTTCGTAAATACCAGCAGGAGTATCATTATTTATGATTTATTATTTATTTTTCCATATTTTTTACTTTGTTATTGTATATATATGTCAAAATTAAAATCAGATAATTTTAAAAATAATGGTATAGACATTAGCAAATATGATTTTAAATTTTTATTATCTTTAATTTTAATATTACTTTGCTTATTTATGGGATTATCAAATAACGACCCACTGCTTTCAATAGTTTCTATAACATCAGCTGGTTTTTATTTTTATTCTTTTTTACGTGC
Source organism: Fidelibacterota bacterium (assembly GCA_002707645.1). Classification (GTDB taxonomy): domain Bacteria; phylum Fidelibacterota; class Marinisomatia; order SCGC-AAA003-L08; family D37C17. Next base: position 34,526 of record PANN01000012.1, read on the forward strand.
ACAACAAAAAGATATTATTAGATCTTTTGTATACCCTCTTGCATTATTTAATATTTTTCTAATGACAATATTTCCCTATTTATTTATTTTTCATTACATTCTTTTTTATATTAGTAAATATTATTATTGGCATCGATTTAATATACACTATCCTACATTTTTAGTAGATAATGGCTAGGAAAATTTAATTTAATAACAAATCCAATATTAAAATTATGTTAATATTTTTATATTTTAAAGGTTGTTAGAATGAATCTAAAACAAATTTATTTAGATAGTTTTGTGTCTATTGATTTAGAAACTACAGGATTAAATCATAAAACAGATAAAATTATCGAAGTATCAGCAGTAAAGTATGAATCTGGAAAAGTTATTGATACTTTTTCTAAATTAGTCAATCCAAACGAGCTTATACCGCCTTTTATTACAAATCTGACAGGTATTAAAAATTCAGATGTAAAAAATAAAGAAAGTTTTTTAAACATATCAGAAGATTTTATTAGATTCATTAAAGATCTACCGATAATTGGACATAATATTCAATTTGATTTAAAATTTATTGATAATGCTTTAATTAATTCATATGATATTTTTAGTCATTCATATATTTGTGATACATACTTCCTTTCTAAGATTTTCCTTTATTATTCTAATTCATTTAAATTAGAATCACTATGTAATGATTTTGGTATTAATACAGGAAGTTCACATAGAGCAGAGGATGATGCTAAAAGTGCCGGTGATTTATTTGTAGTTTTACTAGAAAAAATAAATAATTATGATTTAAATACTATTAATGAAATTTATAAGTGTTATAAAGATAGTATGACAATTAATAAGGACCTTTTTTTTCATATTATAAACTATAAAATATCAGAAAATAAAAAACCTTTTCAAATAGATTCATCTCAAAATCTACATAACGAAAATTCATTTGAATATTTTAGTAAAATAAATAAAAGCTTAAATTTTGAAGAAATTTATTTTGACAAAGGTTTATTGGATACTAAAATCAATAATTATGAATTTAGAGCCTCACAGTATGAATTTTCAAAAGATGTTTTGAAATCTTTTAGTAGTGGTTCAATATTTATTGCAGAAGCAGAGACCGGACTAGGTAAGAGCTATGGGTATCTTGTTCCCGCAATGCTTAATTCGTCTGATAATAAAGTATTACTTTCTACAAGTACTCACAACTTACAAGAACAATTATTTAATAAAGATATACCTTCTTTATCTGAAGCTTTAGATATATCGATTAAAGCAAGTATAGTTAAAGGAATGAAGAATTATATATGTGTTGATAGATTTAAAAAATTATTTAATAATTTAGATTTATTAAACGAGAAAGATATATATGAATTACTATCATTATCTGTATGGATAAAAAATACAAAAACAGGTGATATAAGTGAGTGCAATAGTTTCCCTGTGGATAGATTGTATTATTTGTGGGATATGATTAATTATGATTATCAATTTTGCAGTTTTCATAGTAATGATAATACTGATTGCTTCTATAATAAACTAAAAAAAGAAATACCAAAATCAAATTTATTAGTTATTAATCATTCATTGCTTGCAACTATTTACAATAAAGAGGAATCTGTTTTTAATGATTTTAATTTGTGTGTAATCGATGAGGCTCATAAAGTATCTGAAAATTGTAGAATGCATTTAAAACAATTTATAAGTTTAAAATCTATAACTGGTTTGTTTGAATCTTCTATTTATTTATTTGAAAAAATAATTTCGTATAATACTGATCATGATTTATATAATCAGCTCATTAATATTAAATCTAAAATTGAGTTAGATTTCAATCATTTTACTAGTACTTTTAGAGTAGTAACAAATGAATTTGGATATTCAAATTTACTATCTAAAATGAATTTTAATGGACGACATGATATAAGATTTAAAATTGATGAGGTAAACAGAATTGAGTTTAGTGACTTTATTGATTTTTTTCCAAATATATTAGAAGATTTAAAAATATTTATAGAATCAGTAAATAGTTCTAAGTCTTTAAAAATAAGTAAAGCTAATAAGCTAGATTTATCATTACAGTTTAATAAATTTCAAGAACTAGATAAATCAATGAATAAAATTTTTATTAAATCAAGTAATCAAGTAAAATGGATCTCAGCATTTATTAATAATAAAAAAATATCTTCGCTGTCTTTTAACACTGTACCTTTAGTAGTTGAGCAAGTTTTTGATTTCTTTTATAAAAAGTTTGATTCTATGATATTGACTTCAGCTACATTGACAGTTGATGATTCTTTTGATTATATTCTAAACGAACTTGGAATAAATGATTTTACAATTGATAAATCAATAAACACAAAAAAATTTTCATCTCCTTTTTTTTTAAAAGATCAAATTAAATTATTTGTTAATAATTCAAATCTAGTAATTGATAGTGATAGCTTTATAAATGATATAAAAAATATTATTTTAGATTTAAGGAATCATGTCCCAAAAAGAATGTTAGTTTTATGTACTTCTTATAAACAAATAATGAATTTTAAAAATATATTATCAAATTTTGATAATATATACTATCAAGATAAAACCACTTCTAAAGATATTTTAATTAAGAATTATTTATCTAATAATAATTCGATTTTATTTGGGACTTCCTCTTTTTGGGAAGGTGTTGACTTGCCAAATGATAAGTTAGAAGTTTTAATTATTTTAAAAGTACCTTTTTCTAATCCTTATAATCCAATTGTTGAAGCTAAAATAGAAGAGTTTAAAAACAATAATGTTGATCCTTTCATTAATTTCCAGCTGTCTGAAGCAATATTAAAATTAAAACAAGGTTTTGGAAGACTTATAAGGCATCAGAATGATATAGGTGTATGCATAATTGCTGATTCAAGAATATTAAACAAATCATACGGCCAAATAGTTTTAGATTCTCTTCCTGTCGATTATATTAGTTATAATAGTTCAAGCATAATTGTAAACGAAGTAGATAAATTTTTAGGAAAATGAATATATATTTTAATAACTTATAAAAATAATTAAGAAAAGATAACTATGATTAAAGAAATAAATGGTAAAAATTTATCGATAGATTTTTTGGTTTCTGTAAGTAGAGATAATTGTAAAATAAAACTTTCAGATGACTCTATTCAAAAAATTAATAAATGTAGACAATTAGTAGATAAAAAGATTTCTAGTGGTGAGATTATGTATGGAATTAATACTGGTATAGGAGAATTTTCAGAAACTATATTGAATCCAGATCAAATAAAAGATTTTCAAAAATATTTAGTTTATAATCATGCAGCAGGTATCGGAGAACCTGCACCTATTGATCATGTAAGAGCTGCAATGTTGAGTAGGATTAATGTTCATGCAAAAGGTATGTCTGGATGTAGATTAATCATTACAGAGACGTTAGTTAAAATGTTAAATAAAGGTGTCACTCCTTATGTATGTTCTAAAGGTTCTGTTGGTGCTTGCGGCGATTTAGCTCCTATGTCACAAATTGCACTAGTTCTTCTTGGAGAAGGAAAAGCATATTTTGAAAATAAACTATTTGATGGAAAAGAAGCAATGAACAAAGCCGGTATACCTATTCCAGGATTAGAAGCTAGGGATGGACTATCTGTTATTAATGGATCAAACTTTTTAACAGGTATGAGTGCTTTATTTATACATGATACAAAAAAATGGTTTAAACAGGCTAATATTGCTGCTGCAATGTCTATGGATGCATTGATTTCTAATCTTGGACCTTTAAATAAATTGATTCATGAAGTAAGGGGGTTTCAGGGTGCTGTTAAATCATCGAATTCTTTAAGGAGAATTTTAAAAAATGGAGATTTATTAAATGGAAGTTTGGATACGAAGGTTCAAGATGCCTATTCCTTAAGATCTACTCCGCAAGTAATAGGTTCTGCTATAGATTATATAGATTATTGTCAAAAACAGGTAGAAATTGAGCTTAATGGAGTAGGTGATAACCCTATATTTTTTGTTGATAGAAATATTCAATTGTCAGGAGCAAATTTTCAAGGCACGCCTGTATCCTTACCACTTGATATGCTTGGTGCAGCAGTCACAATGGTATCAGTGCTATCAGAGCGACGAATGAATAGATTAAATAATCCAGCTTTAAGTAATGGTCTTCCAGCGTTTTTAACAAAAGGTGCTGGAATGTTCTCAGGTTTGATGTTAAGTCAGTATACAGCAGATACACAAATTGTTGAACAGAAAATTTTATCTGCGCCAGCAAGTATACAATCTATTCCTGCAGCTGCAGATCAAGAAGATTTTGTATCTATGGGAATGAATACAGCTTTGAAGAATTTCCAAATTCTAGATAATGCATATGGTATTTTAGGTATTGAGTTTTTTGCTGCAGCTCAAGCTTTAGATTTAAGAGAACATAAATTTGGAGATGGTGTTACTAAAGCTCATAGGATAATTCGTAAAAGTGTTAAATTTTTAGATATAGATAGACCCCTGTATGCTGACCATAACAAAATGAAAAATCTTGTAAAATCTTGTGAAATATTAAAAGAAGTTGAATTAGATTTAGGAGATATTTACAGATAGCATTTTTATTAGTATCTAAAATTATATGAATAAACAATTTAAGACAGCCTTAACATTTGATGATGTTTTACTTAAGCCAAAGTTTTCTTCAGTATTACCAAAAGAAGTCGATTTATCTATTGATTTATCAAAAAATTTAAAACTTAAAATTCCTTTTTTAAGTGCAGCAATGGATACTGTTACTGAAAGTAAGCTTGCAATATCATTAGCAAGAAAAGGTGGTCTTGGAATAATCCATAAAAACTTTTCAATTGAAGAGCAGGCATTTGAAGTTGATAAGGTTAAAAGATCAGAAAGTGGTATGATACTTGATCCAATAACAATTGAGCCAGAATTTAAAATTTCAACAGCAATGGAAATTATGGCAAATTATAAAGTCTCAGGATTGCCTGTTATAAAAAACAAAAAACTTGTCGGAATTTTAACTAATAGAGATATAAGATTTGAGAATAACTTTAATCTAGAAGTTAGACATAGAATGACGTCATCTAATTTAATTACAGTGCCAGAAAGCACTACACTTGAACAAGCAAAATCAGTACTTCAAAAGCATAGAATAGAAAAGTTATTAGTTGTTGATGATAGTGGTCAATTAAAAGGTCTTATAACAGTAAAAGATATTCTAAAAAAGGAAGATCATCCTAATGCAGCTGTTGATATCCATGGTCGTCTTCTAGTTGGAGCAGCCGTTGGAATAGAAAAAAATACTCTTGATAGAGTTTCTGCTTTAGTAGAAAATCAAGTGGATTGTATCGTTGTAGATACTGCTCATGGTCATTCAAAAAGTGTGTTAAAAACAGTTGAGACTATAAAGAAAAAATATTCAAATATTAATTTAATTGTTGGTAATGTTGCGACAGGCCAAGGAACAAAGGCTTTAATTGATTCTGGAGCTGATATAGTTAAAGTTGGTATTGGGGCTGGCTCTAGTTGTACAACTAGAATAGTTGCTGGTGTTGGTGTACCTCAATTATCAGCTGTGCTTGAATGCTATGAACAAGCTAATAAATTAAATAAAAAGATAATATCAGATGGAGGTATGAGATATTCAGGTGATATAGCAAAATCTTTAGCCGCGGGAGCAAATTGTGTAATGCTAGGAAGTATTTTTGCTGGATTAGAAGAAACTCCTGGTGAAGTAGTTCTAAGAGATGGTAGAAGTTATAAATCATATAGAGGTATGGGTTCAGTTGCTGCTATGAAAAAAGGAAGTCATGATAGATATTTTCAAGATTTAAAATCTAATAAAAAACTAGTACCTGAAGGTATCGAAGGATTAGTTCCATATAAAGGAAAATTAGATGATACTATTGAACAATTAATTGGTGGTGTAAAATCTTGTTTTGGATATTGTGGATCTAAAAATATAATGGAAATAAAAGATAAAGCAGAGTTTATACAAATTACATCTTCAGGAATAATAGAAAGTCATCCGCATGATATAAATATCACAAAAGATTCTCCTAATTATAGAAAACCTGATTTTAATTTAGATTTATAAACTGTTTATATATTTATATAAGCTAGATTTTTTATTTGCTGCTTTATTTTTGTGAATAATACCTTTAGAAGCAACTTTGTCAATTAATTTAACAGCTTTATTCAGTTTTTTTTCAGCTAGATCTTTTTTCTTTTCAATAAGTACTTTTTTTACAGCTGTACTAATTTTAGATTTATAAGATTTATTAACTAAATTTGCTTTATTTGACTGTCTAACTCTTTTTAATTCTGATCCTTTTGCACTCATATTTTATATTTTATCTTATATTTTATTAATTAAAAATTAACCACGAAATATAGATTTATTTATAGGTAAGATACTATACTTAAATAAAATAAGTAAAAAATTAATTTAATTTAAGTTAAATTCTTCTATACTAATTTTGGAGTTTTATATGAATAAAGACTTTATATCATCTGTATCTATATTTGAAAATTTAAACGATACAGTTCTAGAGGAAATATCATCTTTAGTTAGCGTAAGAGATTACCCTAAAGGTAGTATGATTATACTTGAAGAAGAATTTGGTGATATTGTTTTTATTATTAAGAAAGGCACAGTTAAAATAACTAGAGTTAATGATGAAGGTAAAGAAGTAATTCTAGCCATGCTTGGTGAAATGGAAGTTTTTGGAGAAATGGCAATTATTGATGGTGAATCTAGATCAGCAAATGCTTTAGCTCAAGAAAATTGTGAATTATTAGCAATAAGTAGTGAAGATTTTATCAAACTATTAAAAAATCATTTTTCTGTTTCTCTTGGATTAATGGCTGAGTTAGCTAAAAGACTTAGAAAGTCAGATCAGCATATTGAAGCTTTATCTTTATCAGATGCTGAACACAGAATAGGTGTCTCAATATTAAATTTAGCTGAAGAAATAGGAGTTATAAGAAAAGGTAAGGTTACTATAGAAAATCTGCCCTTTCAACAAGATATAGCTAATATGTCAGGTACCTCAAGAGAGACTGTATCTAGAATTTTAAAAATATTTGAAGATAGACAACTAATATTAAAAGAAGGTCATAAAGTTTTAATTCCTGATTACTTATTTTTTAAGAAATCTTTTGGATAAGAATTGTGTTCGATAAATTATTATCTGAGATTAAAAAAAATAATTATAAATCTATCTCTAAAGCAATTTCACTTGTTGAGAATAATAATACTGACTTGATAAATGAAATATCATCTTATTTTCCAATTAACAAAAAAGTGCACCGAATTGGTATAACTGGTCCTCCAGGTGCAGGCAAGAGTTCAATAACAAATTTATTAATTAAAAAATATAGAAAAGATAATTTAAAAGTTGCCGTATTATTGGTTGATCCATCGAGTCCATTTACAAAAGGAGCAGTTTTAGGAGATAGAATTAGAATGCTGAACTATTATAATGATGATAATGTTTTTATAAGAAGTTTTGGATCTAGAGGAAGTAGTGGGGGATTATCGGAAAATATAAATGAGATAGCTGATATCTTTAGTTTAGCTAGCTATGATATTATTATTTTTGAAACAGTTGGTGTTGGGCAAATTGAAATAGATGTAGTTGAACAGGTAGATTCAGTTATTCTTGTTTTAGTTCCTGAGTCTGGTGATGATATACAAATGTTAAAAGCTGGTATAATTGAAATAGCTGATATTTTTGTAATCAATAAATCTGATCGTTCAGATGCTGATAAATTACTAGTTTCTTTAAAGAAAATATTATCTTTAGTAAGTTTGGATAATAATGGTCTAGTTTGGAGTTATCCAATAATAAAAACTGTAGCAATAAATGATTTTGGAGTAGATGATTTAATGAAAGAATTAAATAATCATTTTATTTTTTTAAATAATCAAAATAATATTATAAATAACAAAATTAATAATAGGTATACTAGCCAAATTAATAAAATTTTAAATAAAAAATTAATAGATTTATTTTGGAATGATAAAAATGTAGAGATTCTTAATAATGAATTAAATAAAGATATTAAGGATAGATCTTCACCGTATAGTTTAGTTAAGAAATTATTAAATGATTAGAGTCCATTCAAAGAAACCATTTTTTGAGCATTTAGAAGAATTAAGGTCAAGAATTATAAAATGTTTTATTACTATTATTGTCGTTTCAATTATGAGCTATTTATTTTCTAATGATATTATAAGATTTTTAATCAATCCTGTTGAAGAGTTAAATATATCATTTCAAGTATTAAAAATTACTAGTATTTTTTTAGTAAAAATCAGTTTAGCTATTATTTGTGGTTTCCTTTTTTCTCTTCCAATAATACTGTATCAATTTTTAACATTTTTATTGCCAGCTTTTGAAAATCATGTAACAATAAATAAGATAATAAAGTACGTATTCATTAATTTATTATTTTTTATTATGGGTTTAGCTTTTGGGTATTACGTTCTAATCCCAATATCTATACAATTTTTCAATTCATTATCGATACAAATTGACTTTATTGAATTGAATTACACGCTTGAAAATTATTTATTTTACATGGTTTGGTTAATGGCTATATCTTCATTTGTATTCCAATTACCATTTATTTTATTTATTTTTAATAAAATAGGAATTATTGATAAAGATTATTTAACTAATAACAGAAGAAGTGTTATCTTGTTGTTTTTTATATTAGGTGCATTTTTTACTCCTCCTGACCCCCTAAGTCAAATTATTGTTGTTGTGCCTATGTATATACTTTTTGAAATAAGTATTTTTTTTATGGGTAGACAAAAATGAAAAAAATAATTAATCATATAAGTAGAGAGCTCAATGAAGATATTGCTTTATATAATAAATATCTCAATAACTCATTAGAATCAAAAGTTAGTCTTATTAATAAGGTTCTAAAGTATGTAATTAAATTTAAAGGAAAACAATTTAGACCCTTACTTTGCATTTTAAGTTCAAAATTAGCTGGGAAATCAAATGAAATGACTTTTTTATCAGCATCCACAGTTGAAATGTTACATGTAGCAACATTACTACATGATGATGTAGTTGATGAATCTTATTTGAGAAGAGGGTGGCCTACAATTAATAAAATTTGGGGAAATAAATTATCGATATTAATTGGTGATTATATGTTTTCTAAATCATTAGATAATATTGCTTCTTTTAATGATTTTGAACACATTAAAATATTATCTAGTATTTCTAGAAGGCTTAGCGAAGGTGAAATATTGCAAATTGAAAATGCAAAAACAAAAAATATGTCCGAAGATATTTATTTTAAAATGATTTCTGATAAGACGGCATCATTAATTAGTGCTTCATGTAAATTGGGATATATGAGTGTATTAAATGATATTAAAAAAAATAATTTAGAAAAATTTGGTGAATATCTTGGAATTGCTTACCAGTTAAAAGATGATTTATTTGATGTTTTAGGAAAGCTTGAAGAAACAGGAAAGCCTGCAATGTTAGATTTAAAAAGAAACATGTTAACTCTTCCATATATATATGTATTAAATAATGTAAAAAATAAGAATAAGATTTTAACCAAAATAAAATATTTTTCTAAAAAAGATGATTTTAATAATTTAAAAGATTTAATTTATAATAATGGGGGAGTAGAATATACCCGAAAGATGATTGAAGAATTTTCAGATAAAGCTTTTCAAGAACTAAAAGTATTTAATGATTCTAAATATAAAAGTTTATTAATAGATACTATAGAATTTAATAGAACTAGAAAATCTTAAAATGTTAAAGAGTTTTCCTAATGTAATGAGTATTTCAAGAATTTTTTTAATGTTTCCTTTAATTTCTTTTTTAAATTCAGCTAATCAATCTCCTAAGTTTCAAATTTATTCTTTTTTTATAATACTTTTAGTTTTTCTAACAGATGTTCTCGATGGGTATTTAGCAAGAAAGTTAAAAGCAGTTAGTTCAGTTGGGAAAATATTAGATCCTGTCTGTGATAAAATTTGTTTAATGATAATATTAATTTATTTAATTAATAAAGTAGGTTTTATTTTTTTTATTTTTTTTATTTTGCTATCAATTAGAGATATAGTCTTGATTTCTTTATCTTGCTATTTAGCAATTGAATATAATTTTGTTTCTCAAGCAAATAAAATGGGTAAAAATTTTATGTTTTCATCTTTCATAATGATTATTTTATTTTTATTTAATTTTAATTATTATGTTTCTCTTTCATTTTATATTATTTCAATATTAATGTTATTTATAAGTACAGTTATGTATACCATTGAACATTTAAAAAATATTAAAAAATATGAAAATATTTAAAAATACTTTTTCTAAAATTTTTGAATCAAAGAGTAAAATAAAAGAAACTTTTTCTAATATTTTATCTTTTTCATCATTAACAGATAATGATAAAGAAAAAATTGAAGAATGTTTGCTTTCATCAGATTTAGGATGGGAATTAACTGAAAAGACCATGAGCAATTTAGAAAAAATTGCAGTTAATGAAACATGGGAAGATGTATTATATAAGACTCTTAAACGTTCTATTAAAAATTCAAATATAATTGATAACAGTTTAAAAAAAGTATTAATTATTGTAGGCGTTAATGGATCTGGAAAGACAACAAGTGCAGCAAAAATAGCTAATTTCTTTAAATTGAATAATAAATCGGTTACCCTCGTTGCTGCTGATACATATAGAGCTGCTGCTGTAGAACAATTAAAAATTTGGGCTAACAGAACAAATATAAATTTTATTTCAAATCCTAATACTAAAGATCCAGCATCTATAGCGTTTGATGGAGTTAATTCTGGTATTTCAAATGGAGATGATTATATTATCATTGATACTGCTGGAAGATTGCATACATCTAAAAATCTTATGAATGAATTAGAAAAAGTATATAGAGTTATTAGTAGTTTAACAAAAGAAATTTCAGTCTTAATATCAATTGATGGTAACACTGGCCAAAATGGTATCAAGCAAGCTAAAGAATTTGGTAAAATATTACCCATAGATAATATTATATTAAATAAAATGGATGGTACAGCAAAAGGTGGAGTAGCTTTATCAATTATGCATGAATTATTGATTCCTATCTCTTTTTTAGGTGTTGGAGAGTCATTTGAAGATTTGCTTGAATTTGAATTAGATAGCTATTTAAAATCATTAATTATATAATATGAATAATAATATTTATTTCGTTAGTTTAGGTTGTTCAAAGAATTTAGTTGATTCAGAAATTCTTATGGGCGGTCTTAAAAGTCAAGATTATAAAATTGTTAAAGATTTAAAATTATCTGATACAATTATAATAAATACTTGTGGTTTTTTAGATGTCGCTAGAGAAGAATCTGTTGATACTATTTTAGAGTGTTCAGATTTAAAGAAACAAGGTGTTGTTAAGCAATTAATTGTAATGGGTTGTTTTTCATCTAGGTATAAAGATGATTTAGTTAAAGAAATTCCAGAAGTTGATGCTTTTTTTGGAACTTCAGATCACTCAGAAATTTTATCATTTATAACCGGTAAAGATTTTAAAAAAGATGATCCCGATTATTTTCGTTCTCTGCTAACACCAAAGCATTATGCCTATCTTAAAATTGCTGAGGGTTGTGACAATGTATGTTCATTTTGTTCAATTCCATTGATGAGAGGATTGCAAAGAAGTAATACTTTAGAACAAAATGTATTAGAGGCAAATAATTTGGCTAATAGAGGTGTGAAGGAGCTTTTATTAATTGCTCAAGATTCTACAACTTATGGCAGAGATTTAAATCCAAAATCATCACTTTATGAATTAGTTGAGGTTTTAGATAAGGTTAATGATATCGAATGGATAAGATTACATTATGCTCATCCTGCTCATCTAAGCAGGAAAATGATTAAAAAGTTTTCTGAATTAAAAAAATTAATTCCATATATTGATATGCCAACGCAACATGGATCTGATAAAATGTTAAAGGATATGAAAAGGGGTTTAAATTCAGCAGGTATTAAAAATCGTATTGATTTACTTAGAAAAACAAATGAGAATATTGCTATTAGAACATCTGTTATTGTTGGTTTCCCTAATGAGACTGAGAAGGATTTTAATAATTTAGTTAATTTTGTTGAAGAAACTCAATTTGATAGATTGGGAGTTTTTAAATATTCCGAAGAAGAAGGAACTAGTGCTGCTGTAGATTTTAAAGATAATATTCCAAAAAATATCAAAGAAGAACGCTATGAAGTAATAATGAAAATTCAACAAAAAATAAATCTATCTAAAAATAAACAAAGAATAAATAAAAAAGAAAAAATTATTATTGATGTATCAAATGAAGATGGCTGGTCTCTTGGGAGATCTTTTATGGATGCTCCTGAAATAGATAATTATGTTAAAATTAATCAAAAATTAGATGTTGGTAAGTTTTATGATATTTTAATAACAGATGCTTATGAATATGATGTTGTAGGAGAATTAATTGATTAAAAAAAATTTTAAAGTATTAAGTATAGATCATATAGCTATAGCATCAAAAGATTTTAGTGGTTTAGAACATTTGTTTGTAGAAGTATTAGGTCTTGCATCAACAAAAAAAGAAAGAGTTAAAACAGAGCTTGTAGATGTTTTAAAATTATATTCTGAAGATAAAAAAACAGCTATAGAGCTATTGGAGCCTATTGAAAATAACACTACAGTTAGCAAGTTTTTAAATTCAAAAATTCAAGGGATTCATCATATAGCATTAACAGTTGATAATATTAGTAATGCAATATCATATTTAAAATATAAAGATATTAAACTTGTATATGATAAACCAAAAATAGGATCAGATAATAAATTAATAACTTTTATTCATCCAAAATCATCTCCAGGTATTTTAATAGAACTTTGTCAAAATCAATAAATTAAATTGAATTTTAAACAGATAGTTAAAAACCTTCCTCCAAATCCAGGTGTCTATTTTTTTAAGGATAAAAAAAATCAGATTATCTATATAGGCAAAGCTAAAAATTTAAAAAAACGAGTTTCTTCATATTTTAGTAAGAGTAATACTTCTTCAAAAAATAAGGTAATGATTTCCAAGGCAGTAGATATTGAAATTATTATAGTTGAATCAGAAGTAGAAGCATTAATAACTGAATCAAATCTCATTAAAATTCATAAACCACACTATAATGTATTTATGAAAGATGATAAGACATTCCCATATATAGTTATATATAACGAAACTTATCCAAGAGTTGAAACAATAAGGAAAAAGAAGATTGTAAAAGATAGTAATATTTATTTTGGCCCTTATACTGATGTTTACTATCTGAAGTCTGTTTTAAAAACATTGCATCATGTTTTTCCTTTAAAAACTTGTACTGAAAATACTAATTCTAAAAATAAAACATTTAGAGATAATACATGCTTTTGTGGTTTCTGTTTAAGTGAAAATAGTATTAGTCGCACTGAATATAATCATATGATTAATCAAGTTNTCTCNTTTTTAAAAGGAAAAAATAGTGATGTTAAATCTTATTTAAAAAAAATGATGGAACAGTCNAGNANAAATATGCAGTATGAAAAAGCAGCCAAAATTAGAAATCAAATTTTNGCATTAGAAGAATTCATAAAAAAACAAAAAAAACTTACGCAAAATTTTGAAAACCAAGATATAATTAATATCTCTTACAAAGATAATTATGGAATAGCATTTGTAATGAGGATAAGAAATGGACTACTTGTAGGTAGAGAATCATTTGATTTAAAAATTAACAATAATTTTAATATTTCTAATGAATTAGATAAGTTTATAGTGCAATACTATCATTTAACTATGGATATTCCTTCTGAGATCATAGTCCCNTTTGAAATTGAAAATGAACAAAATATTAAAGATTGGTTATTTGAAAAGTTTAAAAAACGAGTATTAATAATTTATCCTAAAATAGGAAGTAAGAAAAAAATACTTCAGATTTGTATAAAGAATAATGAATTAAAGTTAAAAGAAATGTTATTTAAAAAAATTAAAAGAAAAGAATATATNCCTAAAATTTTATCTCATTTAAAAGAAGCATTAAATATGCCTGTAGTTCCTANAAGNATAGAGGCTTTTGATAATTCAAATATAAATGGAAAAAATCCTGTTGCAGGTTTAGTATGTTTTGTAAATGGGAAGCCAATTAAAAAAGAATATCGACATTATAATATTAAAACTGTTGAAGGAATTGATGATTTTGAATCTATGCGAGAAGTTGTTTACCGTAGATATAAAAGACAAATAAGTGAAAAAAATAAATTACCTGATTTAATATTAATCGATGGTGGCAAAGGTCAACTATCAGCAGCTAAAAGTTCACTTGATAAGTTGGGCTTAGAATATATTACAGTTATTGGATTAGCAAAAAAATTAGAAGATGTTTANTTGCCAGGTATGTCTAGTCCTCAGAATATAAGTAAAACATCATCTTCGTTGTATTTACTAAGAAATATAAGNGATGAAGTTCATAGNTATTCAATTAATTTTCATCGGTTAAAAAGATCAAAANCTTTAATNAATTCNAATCTTAAGGATATTANAGGTCTNGGAGATAAAAAAATTAGAATTATATGGAATAATTTTGATAGTTTAAAAAATTTTAAAGATACGAATTTAAAAGAANTAAAAAGTAAAACAGGTTTTTCAGAAACATTAATAATTAAAATAAAAAAAAGTTTAGATGAAAAAAATAATATTAGTTAGNCATGCTCAATCTCCTATTGAATATGCAAATATAATAGATTTTGATAGACCTTTAAATAATAAGGGGGTATTAGAGGCAGAGCTTATGTCNAATAAAATTAAAAAATATATATCCAAAGTAGATGTTGTTATATCAAGTGGTGCCAAGAGAGCATTAAGTACTTCAGAAATTATTGCGGCTAATATTAATTTTAATAGTGATGATATAATAATAGATGATAATATTTATAATTCTTCAATAGANTATATGTTAAGCTTAATCTACTCCATTCCAAATAAACATGAAATAGTAATGCTTTTTGGACATAATCCAACATTCCATAGATTGTCACAATCATTGGTTAAAGAGAGAATCCACATTTTTCCTACTTGTGCAATGTTTGGCATAAAATTTAATGTGAATAGTTGGACAGATATTGATAAAGGAATAAAAGATTTTATGATTTATCCAGATTCATTAAAATAATAATATAAATCTATATTTTGATATACAAATTGGTTCATAAATTACCTTTATGAAAATAACATATATTTTAGCCTTAATATTAGTGTTTTCTTGCAGTGAAGATAGGTATGTAAAACATTATATAATACCAAAATTGGTTGCAGTTGATGAGGTAAAAAATAAATTATCAACAAACAATGATATGAAAGCATTCTATTGGGATGTTCCTGAAAATTGGATAACAGGTAAAAAATCTTCTATGAGATTGGCAAGTTATAGCATACCTTATGGTGAAACAATAGCTGATGTATCTATTACAAATTTCTCAGGNGATGGGGGAGGTATAGAGCAAAATATTAATAGATGGAGAAAACAATTAAACTTACAATCTTTATCAATTGAAGATATTGAAAATTTAATAATAAATAAAAGCTCTAAGTTAGGTGANTATAAATTTATCAGAATAATTAATAGTGATAATAAAAATTCTGCTTTTTTATGTTCTATAATGCAAGTAGANAATAGTACCATATTTATTAAATTAAATGCAACTTTTACTGGAGTTCAAAAATTAGAGCCTCAATTTCTNGATTTTTGTTCATCATTTAAATATTGAAAAATATAAAAAAATATATTACAATTATTGGTTCTCCTAAAATTTTTTCTTTNACAGTAATCTGGTTAATTGTANTGGTTTTTNTAGGAACAATTGTTCAAAAAGATATAGGCTTATATGCTGCTCAAATGGATTATTTTTCTAGTTGGTTTAAGTGGATATGGTTTATTCCCTTGCCAAGTGGAAAAATAACAATGTTAATAATGTTTATAAACTTATCTTGTTACTTTTTCAGACCTAATATTTTTTCTAAAAATAAGCTTGGAATTACTATCACTCATTCAGGCGTTATTTTGATGCTTTTAGGTGGTGGGCTAACCGCTTATTTTAGTACAGAGGGAAGTGTAGTAATAGATGAAGGTAATAAATCAAATTTTTATGAAAATTATTATAATAAAGAATTTACAGTAGTTGATACTTCTAGTCCAGATTTCGATAGATTTATAGTATTTGATAATCCCTTACTAAAAGTTAATAATATTTTATCTGATAATTCTTTTCCATTTGAAATTGAAATTCTTGATTATTATATAAATTGTAAGCCTGTCTCAAGAATATACGAAGGTGGTAGTGAGTTTAAAGGAATGGCTAAAAATTTTTTTCTACAAGAACTTCCAAATGAGAAAGAATATGAAAAAAATATTTCAGGTATTATTTATAAAATTTTGAAATCAGATTCTTC
>PANN01000013.1 GCA_002707645.1 Fidelibacterota bacterium
GCCCAATCAACATTTGCTGCTTGGTAACACAAACCATTTGGGTCATCTGATTGCATTTGATTAGAATATTCACAGCAATCTTCACCGTCCCAATCTAAAGCAGCACAATCCATATCACTATATGAATCACAAAAACCATCATTTATCCAGGATGCAGGCTTACAATCACCATCACAAGCTATAATACCAGCAGTTGTGGCTGAATAATCACAAGCACTTCCAATTTCTGTAGCATCAAAATATTCTAAAACATACGTCTGAGCATGGTCAACGGCATCCCATGATATTCTAAATCCAATATCACCAGGATAATCGGAAGGTGAATCTTCTGCAGTTACAGTAAAGTTAACTGGAGTAGCAGCAAACCATAAGCAAGATCCATTATCCCAATCAAAAGATAAGCTTGAATCATAATTAGTTGCTTCAGAACTCATACAGCCACCCATTCCATCTAAACTGAAGGATGTTACTAGGCATTCATTAGCAGAAAAATCAGAATAAGGTCCACTGTATACCTCATCATCAATTGACAATGTTGAGCCAGACCAACCATCTCCAGCAGTATCACATAATGATACCTCATAAGTTTCACCAGCTAAGAAACATGCTGAGAAATCAGAATCATCTGCTACTAAATCACTATTAGAATCACTAATAGTAAAAGAGGTTTGAGAATCTGTAGACCATGAAGCAGATGCACCCTGAGTCCAATTTAAGCCATGAACTTCTGCCGGTCCACCACATACATCATCACAGTCAGTTCCTTTGTTGTCAACACCTGTACCAATTAAATCAGAGTCACACACTCCAGCACAATCAACTGAACCAGATACACAGCATGAACCATCAGCAGTATCAGTATTATTACCAGGACCATCACAAACGCCATTACAATCATGAACATTTGATGCACACGCATCATCAGCATCTGTATCATTTAATACCCATAAAAAATCATATGAATCAGGTGTAGCAGGTGTACCTGGCAATGTTGTACCACCACCACATGAACAGCATGCGTCATCAGCATAAACATTAGTACCGGTTGATGCATCATACATATATTCATCATCGCAATAACTAGCAGCCCAATATGAACCAGCATAGTAAGCACAATCATCGCTGTAAATATCATCAGAAAAAGACGAACCATTAACTAAGTTATCCTCGCATGAATCTGGCCCGGCAGGCTGGCCAGGAACAACAGTATGCGGTACAGTTCCAGATGAACAACCACCATCTACATTGGCACAATCATCGGATATCAAGCAATATGTCACTGAATCTGAACCATTCGATCCTAATCCATCACTATCTGCATCTTCAAAATAAGAAAGAGGAGCGGCATTATAACAACCACATCCTAAATTATTTGCATTTGTAATTAGACCTGTTGTACCAGCAGCACATATACCACAATCATCAACGGCAGCTGAACCACCACATTCATCATTACAATCGGTACCTTTATTATCAACACCAGTTCCTACTAAACCGAAAGTGTCTGACCATGAAGCAGCACCAGCAATACCAGCATCGCTTGAACCAGATATTATTGCAGTCATTGCAAAATTAAATTGATTTCCTCCATCTAATGTTACATCAAACAAATATCCTGCTGGATTAGAAGATCCAGCAAAAAGAACTTGTGTTGATGAAACAGGGACGTTACCAACAAAAACATTACTTGTAAAATCACAGTCAAATGTTGATACATTGCTAGTCACAAAATCATTGACAGCTGTATCAGTACTTGATACAAGTACACAGCCAGATAAATCCCAAGAACCATCTCCAGCAGAACCAGAAAATGATATACCCGGAAGAACAGTAAATGAACCATCAGCTAAATCACCTGAACAGTCTCCTGCACAATCAAGATTAGCATCTCCACCGTCACAGAAACCACAAGTATCTGTATATAAGCATGAATCATCTGATTCAGTTGCATTTGGATTATAAGTACATGAAGAAGAATCAGTACAACCAGATATTTCTAGCTCATCACAAACACCATCACCATCGGTATCAACTATGCAAGTATCATTACAATTATAATACTCAGTAGCAGCTGGTTCACCACAACCACAGCCTGCATCAACCAAGTCACCTGAATCTCCAGATTGTAATACTCCCGTAATATTTGGGAATAAACTTAAATCATCAACAGTTCCAGCTAAAGTAGTTGAGAAGCTAGCTCCGACAACTGCAACAGATCCTGAACCATCCGTTTCATCCGCTACTGCCAATGTAATTGATACTGAACCTACATAAAAATCACTATTTAAAGTACAAACAGCAGAGAAGGCAATATCTGTATTATCTCCGCCTTCAGCATTCCAATCACCACAGTCTGCTATACTCCAGTTATCACCGCTAGCTGATAAAGTTGCATTGTCATTGCCTTCTGCATCTTCTTGACCAACAGATAGTGAAAATGTTCCTGCTGATAATGTGCCAATGCAATTACCATCACACGAAACAGATGAAGCTGCAGCTTCACAAAAACCGCATACATTTAATGAGCTAACATTAGCATCCATTGGATTACAGTCATCAACATCAGCTGTTCCATCATTATCATCATCACTATCAACGTCATCACAAGAACCATCAGAGTCATTATCTGGAGCACCGCCAACAGAACCTTCTTGTATGTCACCAGCCAGTGTATTACCTACACTATTAGCAGTATCAATACTTCCAGAAAGACTCGCACTTAAACCATTTCCTGTTATACTTATTGAACCCAACCCAGTACTTGAATCATCAACAGATAAAGCCAGGGATACAGGTCCAACCCAAAAATCACTAACTAGGTCACAATTAGCTGAGAATGATAAAGCACCACTCTCGCCACCATCACCAACATAATCGGAGCAATTAGAAACAGACCAATTAGAACCAGATGCTGTTAATGCATATACTTCATTTTGAGTATCACCATCAGCATAAGAAATATCTAAACTAAATTGTCCTTGAGCAAAAGTTCCAGAACATGTTCCTTCACAATCTTTAGATGCATCAAGACCACCGCAAATACCACAACCATCTAGAGCATTAGTACCACCCCATTCTCCTGAGCAATCTTGCACACAATCATTCGAAGGATCGGTATCGCATTCATTACAATTGTCAGCGTAAGCACCACCAACTGAAACAGCATTAGTATCACCGATTAAAGTGTTGCCAGTACTGTTATTCAAATCCACAGCCCCCTCTACGCTAACACTAAAACCATTACCTGACAAGTTAATTGTTCCGTGCCCAGTAGAGACATCACCTACAGCTAATGTCATTGATACTGCACCTGACCAAAAATCACTAGCAAAATTACAATCAGCTGAGAAAGATAATGATTCACCACTAGATGCACTAAAATTACTACAATTTTCAACATCCCAATTATCACCACCAGCTGTTAACATATAAATTTCATTTTCTGTATCACCCTCATCATAAGATATATTTAATGAAAATGTACCTTGAGCCATAGAACCAGAACATGTTCCGGCACAATCTTGAGATGCATTTGAACCTGCGCATTGCCCACAACTATCTACAAGCTCTGGCAAGCAATCACCAGCACAATCATAATTGGTTGCTGGGTACGTGCAAGAACTATCATTAACCTGTGCAGCTGAATCATAATTACACGCTGTAGTATCAGTACAACCTGGTGTAACATATGCCCAAGTTAAATCAAAACCAGCTTTGTTTGTACTTCCATCAGATTTATGTGTTAAAGTTAGAGAGTTTCCTGATGCAGTATAAACACCACCATCACCAGGAGTAGTTCCACAATACTTTGTTTCAACACCGCCATCATTAATCATTAGGTAATCCCAACTACAAGTGCTGTTAGACTCATACTCAAACTCTGTAAAAGATAACTGTAATAACCCGCTTCCGCTATTTGTAATGGTAACAGAATAAAGTTCACCATCTCCATAATTCAAGTCTCCACCCGGATCCATTAATGAACCAGTATCATCGGATAAAGTTTGACCATCAACATATGCCATGTTAGATGAATCACAATCCCATGAAGTTGGGTCTGCACTACCACCACAAACACCTGCGCAATCATTAACAGCGCCAGCTACACCACCACAAGTTCCGTCGCAGTTTGTATTGTCATTTAAAGGATAAACACAAATACCATCTGCATCATAATTACATGCAGCTGTATCAGGACAAGTGTAATTGCCTGAAGCAAACGCAACTTGATGCCAAGTAGTTGCAAAACTTTCATCACCAACAATTTGCGATCCACCTACACTAATACAATCAGGAGTAGTATCAGAACAAACACAATCATCATCAGATGTACAATTAAATTCGTAACCTGATGTATTTGTATAAGGTCCAAAAACCATATCGTTACCATCTGAAATAGTAACGGTACAACCGTACCAACCATAGCCACCAGATGAACTAGCATTAAAGCTGTGCAAACCATCAGCCAAGCATACATCAATAGGGTCACTTCCAGATACTAACTGTTCTGAACCATCATCAATAAAATAACTCATGTATGAATAATATGATGGATAAGTACATGAAGCTGACAATGAGTATTTTGTTCCACTTAAACAATCTCCAGAACAATCAAATCCTTCAGCTGGATATACACAAGCTGAAACTGCGCCAGTATTACAAGCGTTTGAATCTTCGCAAAGATCGGTATTGTTTGACCATGAAAGCTGGAATCCAGCTCCATTACCATAACTATCACTTTCAAAATAAACACCCGCAACAGAACCAGAAGAAGCCCAAGAAGATCCTGCCCCAGAATTAGTAAACTGCGTACAAGACCCTGTGCCGTTCCAAGGAGACCAGGCTGGAGAGCCCTGTCCATCACAAAGCCATAACGTATCATAAGTATTCTCAATATCAATACTCATAACGTCTATTTCAATAATACCCGCTTCAACTGTAATTGTGTAAGCGTTATTTGAAGAGTTAGAATAATCACCTGTAAGGCCACCATCATCAAATATTAATCCTGAAGTAGAACCAGCAGATGATGAACCTGATTGAATATTTGTTGGATCACAAGCCCAATCACTATCCACAGCAGTACCACCGCACGTGCCAGCACAGTCAAAAACAGCACCATTTACACCACCACAACTTCCATCGCAATTAACATCATCGCTTGATGGATAAGTACATGATCCTGCATCTGCATCATTTCCATTACATGCGTTAGAATCAATACAGTTACCATCGCAATCCTCATTTGTTTCAGGAAATGTGCAATTTCCAGCTGCACCAAAATTACAAGCAGTTGAGTCACCACAAGAAACATTCACTCCAAAATCAGATACCAAGAAAATACCAGGATATTCATTTCCAACTTCAATCTCAGCACAGCTAGAATCATCTGAAGCACAAGAAGTGCAATCACTTGAAGATGTGCACGTAAATTCATAACCACTTGTAGGCTGAGATAAAGGGCCAAATATAACATCTCCTGATTCATCAGTAACCGTTAGAGTTCCTCCATACCAACCGTAGCCAGATGAAGATCCTGTCAATAGTGAATTATCACCATCTAATAAACAAAAATCTTGTGAAGGCGAACTTGATGTTGGAACAAACGGGCCAGAATAATTTCCATTGCTTCCAATAAGATAGCCTATATAAGAATAATAAGATGAGTAACTTGCAGATGCAGTTACAGTAACAAGGCTAGATCCAGCAACACAGTTACCAGAACAATCTTCATTTGGTTCTGGGAAAGAACAAACCGCTGCATCGCCATAATTACAAGCAGCAGGTTCATCACAAGAAGGAAGATCATCTGCTGTGAATGTGAAAGACTCTACATGAAATGCTCCATCATCTGAATCAACTCCACTAGGACAAGTGAAAGTTGCAAGATTAGCTCCACCCGCAGTAATATACATAAATCCATTATTCCATGAATCACCATAAGTATCACTTAGTACAACAGAATATGTACCAGGGTCAAGTGATACAACCAAATCACTACAGCCTTCTTGAGTTAAATCTGAAAAAGTATCACCCAATCCCCAAAGTCTCTCACCACAATAAGATCCGCCAGATACAGACAAAGTTACACTTACTCTGTAATTAGGGTCACCGTCATTTTTTGGTACAGTAAAAGAAAAGTTGTTGGCTTCAATAAAATCTTTAGCACTTTCTAACTGAGCCCTATTTAAATCCATAGGCTTATCTGAAGCACCAACCATTGAATTACCAAAAACAGTTGACATGCAAAACACACACATCATTAATATTAATTTATTAACGTTAAATTTCATCACTCCTCCTCGAGTTTTATTAAGTTATTAGTCAATTTTATTTCAAAATCTTATTATTATAAAATAATACACTGCACAAAATTTGTAGAATATTTTTCTAATAAAATGTGACACCCGTCACGCTAGAAAAACACACAATTAAGGACACTCTCTTATTATATAAATCCGCACTTTCCCACACACAAATGGGGTAACAATATAATAATTTTTTTTTAAAATTCCACTTTTTTTTTGAATTAGTGTAAAAAAATGTAACTTATAAGTACGTTGTATAGTAAATGTATAATAATTTATTTATGATGAAATTTATACTAATATTCTTATTATCGTTTCTATTTTCTGAGCCTACCTTTGTTGTTTCAACAAACAATAATCCTTACCCAGGAAAAATATTCATACATGCTATGTCAGGAGCTAGTTCAGATGATTACATGACAATATTAGATGAGAATTTAGATTTTTATTGGCTTATTAAGAATCAAAGCAAAGGTATGGACTTTAAACTTAATAATTCAAAACTTACTTATTTTCATAATCCCAACGAACAATTAAGCGAACCATTTTGGATTGTAGCTGATCATACAATGGCTGAAATAGATTCCGTGATTTGCAGCTCAGGTATGACTGATTTTCATGACATAGTAATAACAGATAACAACACATACATCGTACAATCGTATGATAAGCAAATTGTTGATTTTTCAAGTATTGGAGGAGATGAATATACTCTAATAAATGAAATACTTAGAATCCAAGAGTTTGACTCAAGTAACAACTTGATTTTTGATTGGTTCGCTTATGATCATCTCAATATCAATGACTACATTTCAGATACTGACTTAATTTTACAATCCCCAGTTAACCAAATCATATGGATGCATGGTAATAGCATAGATGTTGATTTCGATAATAATTTAATTCTATCCAATAGAAAAAGCAGTGAAGTAATTAAAATTCATAGAACAACAGGCGAGATAATTTGGATTATGGGTGGCCCACTAAATGAATTTCAATTTCTTGAGGATCCCTTAAATGGATTTGAAATGCAGCATGATGTTACTCGTATTGGAAACGGCAATATAATAGTCTTCGATAATCGTTCAATAGCAAACCTAGGGGCACGCTCTAGAGTTGCAGAATATGCAATTGATGAGTTGAATAAAACCGCAACACTCGTATGGGAATTTTACCATCCAGATGGATATGTAGCAAGAGCCATGGGTAGTGCTCAAAGACTCCCAAATCAAAATACTTTTATTAATTGGGGTGTTGTGCAAGCACAAGGTCAACATATTGGTGCAAGTATAATGGAGGTTGACTACGAGGGGAATATTGTCCTTGAACTAAAGTTTGATAATTATCAAGCTTATAAAGCGACAAAAAGTAATTTTGAATTTTCTATTCCTATGCAAATTGGAGATATAAATTTAGACAACATTTTGAATGTTCAAGATATTATCTGTGCAATTAATTATATTCTTTCAAATAATGATACTCATTCAATATTTAATTTATATAAAATTGATACAAATTTAGATCAAACAATCAACATTATTGATATTATTGATATTATAAACAGAGTTTTAGATTAACTAAAATCTTTAAAACCTTAATTTTCTTTAGGATTAAATTCTAGTGATGAAATCAATTATTACGGAGATTNATATTATAAGNTATTGTTAACAGAATCTTAGATATTTAGAACTTACCAAGATCTTCACTTTCTTTAAGGTTAAATTCTTTTCTTAAATAATGAACAATAAGGTAGACGAAAGGCGTATCAAACGCTGCAAAAAATACTTTAAATAAAAATCCATTCAATAGCAAAACACTGAATAAATCCCAGCTTATTACTTCAAAAGTACATAATAAAAATAAAACTGAAAAAGTATCAATAAATTGTGAAAATACGGTAGAAGCATTATTTCGTAGCCACAGGTGTTTTCCATTTGTTAAATTTTTCCAAAAATGAAATATTCTAATATCTACATACTGAGCAAAAAGATAAGCCATCATTGAAGCAAACACTGCTGCCGCAGAAAGACCAAAAACCTTACTAAAAGTATCACTGTCAACTGGCGACCACGCAGCCATAGGCATAATATCTGCGAACGTCACAACCAAGAGCATAAACAATGAAGCCACAAGCCCGGAGGTTACAACCCGATTCGCTCTATCTTTTCCATAAATCTCTGATATAATATCGGTAACCAAAAAAGTGACAGGGTATGGTAACAAACCAACAGATTGAGAAAAAGTATAATTCCCAATGAAAGGAAGCCAAATTTCAATTTCAAAAAATTTTTGAAAAATTAAATTACATGATACTAATGAGGCAATNAAAATTCCNGACAAGATAAGATAAAGATTATTTGCTTTTGATATATTCTTCATTAAATTTATGTATTGACAATATATTAATTTAATTGTAAAAATACATACTTTGTGTAATCAATTTTTTAAAGGCTTTAAATGAAGANTAGTTATATTAAATTTTGGGGAGTTCGAGGCTCAAGTCCGACAGCAGATAAAGATAAAATGTTGTTCGGTGGAGACACATCTTGCGTTGAGATACGTACTGCAAATAATGAAATCATTATATTTGATATGGGNTCTGGAATAAGAAATTTAGGTAAAGAAATTATCCAAGATTCAAATAGTCCTAAAACAATTAATATATTTTTAAGTCATTTCCATTTTGATCACGTTATGGGGTTTTTAGTTTTTCCTCCACTATTNGATAGCTCATTTACAATTAATATCTATGGTTTTAATAAAAGCACATCGACAAAAAGTTTTTCAGATAAAATTTTAGACTCAACATTTTGGCCTGTTGGGTTAGATATTATGAAGGCAAAAATTAATTTTATAGATTTAGATGGAGAGCCTCTTCAAATCAGTGAACAGACTTCAATCTCATATGCTCTTCATCCTCATCCAGGATACGCAACATCTTACAAATTAGATACTAATGGATATAGTATCGTTTATACTACTGATTGTGAACATCCAAAAAATCATTTTAATAAAAACGTTGAGAATATAGCAAAAGATGCTAATATATTAATTCACGACTCTCACTTTACAAGAGCCGACCTATTAGACCATAAAGGTTGGGGCCATAGCTCGTGGGAAACCACAGTTAATTTAGCAAAGAAAATTAACGTTGATAAAGCTATTTTATATCATTATAATCCTCTTTATTCTGATAAAAAATTATCAGAGATTGAAGATAAAGCAAAAAAAGCTTTCAAAAATACTATTGCCTCAAAGCAAGGCATGAAAATNAATTTTTAATCTTATCACTCGCAAATGATTAAAAAAAATAATTTATACTTTGACACAGCTGCAACTACTCCTCTAGATTTAAGAGTAGCTGAATATATGCATGAAATAAATAAAGATATTTTTGGTAATCCCTCAAGTATTCATCAAGTTGGGCAGAAATCCCACAACATAATTGAGCGCTCTAGAAGAAAAATTGCTGAGCTTCTCCATTGTAAACAATCAGAAATATATTTTACATCAGGAGGATCTGAATCAAATAACATTGCATTACGTGGAGTTCTTAAAAGTGGAGACCATCTAATAACAGCTTCATATGAACACCCTGCTATATTAGATGTAGCAGAATATTTAGAAAGTATCGACATTGAAGTAACGTACGTAAAACCAAACCAAGATGGAATTGTCGAATCTCAAAATATAAAAAAAGCCATTAAATCAAATACAAAGCTAGTATCAATTATGGCTGTTAATAATGAAATTGGAACCATTAATCCAATAAACCAAATTTCCGATATATGTAAAGAATATAAAATTTATTTTCATACTGATGCTGTCCAATATGTAGGTAAAAGAGAAATAAATTTAAATTCATCAAGCATTGATATGCTCAGTCTTGGGGCGCATAAGTTTTATGGACCCAAAGGAATTGGTGCGATTTATATAAAATCAGGTGTATCTGTTAATCCTTTTATATTTGGAGGAGGTCAAGAAAAAGGAATTCGTCCAGGNACAGAAAGTCCAAGCTTAATTTCTGGTTTATGCCATGCACTTGAAATTGCTATGAATGATTTAGAAAAAAATAGTACACATATAAACAATATGGAGAATTTATTTCTTGAATTATTAGNTAAAACAAACATTAAATACAATGTAAATGGAAAATCAAGACTTGGAGGTATAGTAAATATTACATTCTTTGATTTTGATGGACATAGTTTATTATTAAATTTAGATATGAGAAATATTGCAATTTCATTTGGATCAGCATGCGCTTCAGGGACAGCTAAAGCTTCNCCNGTGCTNTTATCAATTGGTCTTAATGAAGATATCGCAAATAAAACTGTTAGAATTTCAATCGGTAAACATATAGCTAAGAATGATATTTATTCTTTAGTTGATGCATTAGAAAGTATTATCATAAAATGAAAAAAAATGAAACTGTATTAGTGGCTATGTCTGGAGGAGTAGATAGTGCTGTAGCCCTTTTGAAAATTATTGAAATGGGGTATAAAGCAATAGGTGTCACAATGAAATTATGGGAATACAATAATGTTGGTGGAAATGTATTAAAAGAAAATAACTGTTGCGCAATAGAATCAATAAATAATGCTAAGTTGGTATGTGAAAGACTTGAGGTCCCCCACTACACCATTGATTTTACCGAAGACTTTGAAAATAAAGTTATTAATAATTTTGTCAACGAATATTTATCTGGAAGGACACCAAACCCATGTGTTAGATGTAATTCATATGTTAAATGGGATACTTTTATCAATCAAGCTGATAAGCTAGGTGCAAAATATATTGCAACTGGACATTATGCCAATATTGAAAAAAATAATAATGAATATAAAATCACAAGAGGAAAAGATAAAGGTAAAGACCAATCTTATGTTCTTTGGGGAATTCCAAAAGAGACTCTTTCAAGAACTATTCTTCCATTGGGGAATTTAAGAAAAAGAGAAGTAAGACAAATTGCAGCTGATAATAAATTTGAAAATGCTCANGCACCCGAAAGTATGGAAATATGCTTTATACCAGATAATAACTATAAAAGATTCATAAATGAATATGCAAAAGATAAAGTAGAGGAAATATCTAAAAAAGGTACAACTCTAAATGAAGATGGCGAAAAAATTGGCGAAAATGATGGTTTTATTAATTATACTGTTGGGCAAAGAAAGGGTATTGGCATTACAAACCCAAATCCATTGTATGTAAAAAAAATAAGTTCAGATAAAAACTCAATTACGGTAAGTGAAAAAAAGTCTCTTTTTTCTAAAAAATGTAAGGTTTCAAATATTAATTGGTTAAATAGCAAGATATCTCTCCCATTAAATGCTTATGCTCAAATTAGATATAATGGGCAAATATCAGAATCTGAAATCTCTGACAATGATGGTTCAGTATTTGTAACATTTGAAAAGCCTCAACTTGCAGTCACACCAGGTCAATCAATAGTTTTTTATGATAAAAAAGAAGCTCTACTAGGCGGAGGGATAATTGAACTACATGAATCATAATGAGCTAAGAATATGTATCCTCGCTGCAGGTAAAGGTTCAAGAATGAACTCAGAAATACCAAAAGTATTACATACAATTAATAATAAGCCAATTGTACAGTTTGTAGTTGAAACATCTGAATCATTAAAGCCNAAGAAAATAATATTGATTGTTGGTTTTAAAAAAGAAATGGTTATTAACTCTTTAAGTAAATTCAATTTATCATTTGCCTATCAAGAAGAACAAAAAGGTACTGCTCATGCAATTATGCAATGCAATGATTACTTATCAAATAAATCAGGCCAGACTTTGGTTTTATCAGGAGATGTTCCTTTTATTTCAAAACAAACATTAAGTAATTTAATTAAAACCCACAACGAAAATAAATCACTTGGATCAATAATNTCTGCGAATATAGATGATCCGTCAGGATATGGAAGAATAGTTAGAGAAAATAGTAAATTTATTAAAATTGTTGAACATAAAGATGCAAATAAAAAAGAGCTCACTATAAATGAAATTAACTCNGGCATATACCTTTTTGATACTAAAACATTAATGAATAAAATTAACTTAATAAAAAATTTAAATAAACAAAATGAATTTTATCTAACAGATATTTTTGAATTTATCGATAAAGATAAAATATCAGTCTACAATACTTCTAAAATTGATGAGATAAATGGTATTAATACTATTGAACAATTAAATAAATTAAAGGTAATCAATTGAAATTTATTAATAAATACAGTATATCTTTTTTTATGATGATTGTTGTTTTATTATTATTTATTAACAATAACAAACAAGCAGAATCTATTGTATTAAATAGCAGTAAGTTTGAACCAATGATTCCCAAAACTAAAGGTGAAGATTTAGTAGGATATAAAATTCAAGTATCTATAGAAAATGGGTGTGGGAAATCTGGTATTGCAAGACTTTATACAAATTTTCTTAGAAAAAATGGATATGATATTATTGATTTTAAAAATTCAGATAATTTTGATTATAAAAATACTCAGTTAATTTTCCATAAACGTGACTACTCTGTTTATGCTAATGAAATCATAGATTTATTAAAAATCAAACCAGAATTTGTAAGTTATAACTACAATGAGAGCAATTATTACCAAATCACTCTAATACTAGGTGAAGATTACAACAAAATTGATTCCTATAAACTTGTTTCAATGTTTTACGAGCCTTTTTAATTATGACCAAAAAAAAATTATTAAATAAAATTGTTGATTGTTTGCTCGATAAAAAAGCAATGGAAATTAACCTAATTGATGTAAAGAAATTAACATCACTAACTGATACTTTTATTGTATGTTCATCAGATTCAGAGCCTCAAACAAAAGCCATTATGAATCATGTTACAGATACATTAAGCGAAGATAAAATTAAGCCTTTACATATTGAGGGACATGAAAATCTAAAATGGGTTTTAATTGATTATGCTGATATTGTTATTAATATTTTTGATAGAGAAACAAGAGAATATTATAGCATAGAAAGATTATGGGCAGATGCAAAGATAGATAAAATTAAAGAGTCTTATGAAACATAAGATAATTAAAGAGATAAGTAATTCAATTAAAAGTATCTATGAGAATATCGATGATATAACAATCTCTGTTGAAAAGCCTAAAAACAAAAAACATGGAGATATATCAACAAATATTGCTTTGCTATTAGCAAAAAAAGTTAAAAAAAATCCAATAGAAATTTGTGAAGAATTAAAAATCGAATTGATTAAATCAAGTTTATTTGATTCATTGGAAATAGCTAAACCTGGATTTATAAATTTTAAACTCGCAATATCATCTCTTACAAATTCCTTAAAAAAGATAACTGAATTGGATAATAATTATGGGAAAAA
>PANN01000014.1 GCA_002707645.1 Fidelibacterota bacterium
CATCATTAAAGATGCACTCCAAAATGATTTATACTCATTATTTCTAATAATAAAGTTAATATTAATTTTATCAGGAAGCTTATTAATGATATAATGATAGTTTACATTTAAAATAAGAATAAATAATGTTGATGTAAATATGAATAATAAAAAGATATTAAAGCTCAAAAAAAAATACAAAAGTGGAAACAGTAGTGAGCCAAGGTGGATAATTTTTCTATAGACTTCGTTTTTGTAAGAAAGTGTTTTATTGATCATTAAGTACTAGCTTGTTGTATCTTCTCTTAATATTTTTTGCACCATATAGGCCAGAACCTACTATTGTAACATCTATGCCAGTGTCATAAACTTTATCAATTGTAGATAAATTTACTCCCCCATCAACTCCAATTAAAATATTTGAATTCTTAGTATTATCTTTTAAAAATTTCATAGAATCTAACGTTGACTCTATAAATGATTGACCACCAAAACCAGGAAATACGGACATAATTAATATATAATCTAGAAACTCTGTGTAATCAAGGAGCTTTTTATAATCTGAATCTGGATTTATAGCTATACCAGCTTTAACACCTCTATTCTGGATATACTTTAAATCGGTAATAATATCATCAGATGCTTCGAAATGAAAGATTAAAGTATCAGAACCAGCATCTATATAATCATCGAAATAACTACGAGGATTAGCAATCATTAAATGTGTTTCTAAATGAGAATTTGTAACTTTTCTAATATCATTAATTATGAATGGTCCAAAAGTGAGATTTGGAACAAAATGTCCGTCCATTACATCTAGATGGAGGCGATTTACTCCAGCATCTTCAACTATTTTTATATCTTCACTAAGACGAGTAAAGTTAGCAGAAAGTAAAGATGGAGATATTATTCTATTTTTCATTATTTATTGTCCGTACTAACTATTAAATTAATTCTTGCTGGAAAAGATAACTTCATTCCAGGTGTTTTATCTTGCTCTAAAACAGTATTATTTAAAAAATCTTTTGAATACTCATACTCAATATTACCTAAAAGCAACCCAGCTCTGGAAATCTTTTCTTTAGCTTTATTTAAATTTAAATTTATAAGATTAGGAGTTACATAATAATTAGGTGGATCGCCTTGACTAACGACAAATGTCACCATATCATTTGATTTTATCAGTTTTGATGGTTTGGGATATTGCGTAATAATATTATTCTTTTTTACACTATTATTATATTCATATATTAAAGTGTCAATTCTTAAATCTAGGCGATTAAGAATTAATTTAGCATTTCTAAGTGAAACATCAGTGAAGTCATCTAGTACAATATCATTTTTATCACTTGCAGCAGTTAATTTTACTATTCTTCCCTTCTTTAATTTTGAAAAAGGTCTTGGTGAAATTTTAATAACATTTCCGGGAGTATTTTCTGGGTCATAATCACTAAACAAAACCTCTACAACAAAACCGATTTCTGAAAGATTTTTTTTTGCAATTTCATAATCAATAAATCTTACATCAGGTAAATATATGTCTTTATTTTTATTTACATAAAGAGATAAAAAGACGTTATCTAATAGAAATAATCCAACTATTAAAAAAAAAGAAAAAGAAACTATATATTTATAAACAGTTTTCATAAAATTGAACTGAAAATCAGATTTTTATTAACGTTCATATTTCTAAAATCATTTGAGTCGATAACTTTTTTTCCTTCAAATTGAATATTGGCAACCTCTAAAGAACCTTTTTTACATCCAATAATAAGTTTATTATCTTTAAATATAAAGGTTCCTATAGGTAAGCTTTCAATAACAAAAAACGTATTAAATAGTTTTACTTTTCTCTTATTAAAATAAATAAAGCAACCAGGTGGAGTTAGAGCTCTTATTTTATCGTGAACAATTTTCGATTCATTATCAAGGTTTATTAGATAATCATTTTTATTTATTTTTTTTGCATACGTAGTTTTATTGTTTTCTTGCTTAATACCAGTAAAACCATTTTGAATATTATTAACTGTCTCAATAGTAAAAGAAGCAGATTTTTTTGATAAAAGTTCGTATGCTTGCCCATATGTCATTTTATTGTTTATCATAATTTTTTTATTATTAATAATATCTCCACCATCTATTTTATCATTTAAATAAAAAGAAGATAATCCTAAATATTCTTTTCCATCCATCAAAGATCTTTGTATAGGAGCAGCTCCCCTATACTCTGGCAATATAGAAGTATGTATATTAATTGAACCATACTTAGGTATTGAATAAATATAATCAGGGAGAATTCTATATGAAATTGTTATAAAAAGTTCAGGTTTTAATTTTACTAAAGAGTTAATAAAATTTCTATTATTAAAGTCACTTACCTTAAAAACAGGAATATTATTATCTTTTGCAAACTTAGCTAATACTGATTCTTTAAGCTTTTGACCTCTACCACTTTTTTTATCTTTATTTGTGACAATTGCTTGAAGATGATGCTCAGAGGATTTGAGCTCATTAATAGTATTTAATGAGAATATTCCATTAGAAAAAAAAATAATATTCATTAACTATGAATTGAAGATATGTAGCTTTTTAAAACAGTTATGTTTGTACTATCATCAACCTTTAGAACAATCATATTATTATTTTTACCTTGAAAGTCTATGATCTTACCTACAATTCCACCTCTTGTTAAAACTTTATCACCCTTTTTTAAATTTGAAAGCATGGACTGATGATTTTTCTGTTGAACAGACTGTGGTCGTATCATTAAAAAATAAATAACGACAAACATAAGTAAAAAGATTGGAAGTGAACCTAATTTTTGTAAAATTTCCATATTATATATTAATTAATTATATATATATAAATATATTAATAATATGAAAATAGGAAATATTAATATTAAACATCCATTATTCTTAGCACCAATGTCAGGTGTTACCGATCAACCATTTAGAATTATATGCAAAAAATTTGGTGCCTCTGTAGTTTATACAGAGTTTGTTAGTGCCGATGGTATTATTAGAGAGAATGTCAAGACTCTAAATATGGTCAAATTTGAAGAAATGGAACGACCGATTGGTGTTCAAATTTTTGGTAATGACCCAGATACTGTTTGTGATTCTGCTTTTAGTATATACAGTAAGTTTAAACCAGATATAATTGACATTAACTTTGGATGTCCTGTCCCTAAAGTAACAAAAAAAGGAGGAGGTTCTGCAGCATTAAAAAATTTAAAATTAATGCAAGAGATTGCCGAAAAAACCGTAAAAGCTGTTCCGGATATTCCTGTTACAGTTAAGATGAGAGCAGGTTGGGATTATAATAATATTATTATTAAAGATGCTGGAGTTTTGCTAGAAGAGTCTGGTATTAAAGCAATTACCCTGCATGCAAGAACGTCAAAACAAATGTATAAAGGTGAGGCTAATTGGGAGTTAATTGGTGATTTGAAAAATACAGTCAAAAATATACCAATTATAGGAAATGGTGATATTACATCTGTAGACGACTACAAGAAAATTACAGAAATATCAAACTGTGATGGTGTAATGATTGGCAGAGGTTGCTTGGGAAATCCATGGATTTTTAGAGATATATTAAATTTTCTAAAATCAAATGAAATAAAAAAAACTACAATGAATGAAATAATAGAAACGTGCAATGAACATGTATATCTATTAAAAAAATTCAAAAATGATAAAGTTGTTATAAATTTATCAAAAAAACATCTTAGTTATTATTTAAAAGGGTTTAAGGATTCATCATTATATAGGAAAGAAGTTATGAGGTCAGAAACAATTGAAGAAATTGAGAAAGTTATAGCGAATATTATTTAGAGTGCTCTCTTACAAGTTTTTCAAATTCATTAATTTCTAAAGGCTTACTAAGTATAAAACCCTGTATCTCATCACATGCATATTTTCTTAAAAAATCTATTTGATTTTGGGTTTCAACACCTTCTGCTACTACTTCTAATCCGAGTTTATGACCTAGGTCTATTACAAGATTAGCTATTTTAGCATCATCACCATCATGATCTGCAAGATTGGATATAAAAGATTGGTCAATTTTTAGCTTATCAATAGGAAAATCTTTAAGGTAGCTAAGAGATGAATAACCTGTACCAAAATCATCAACAGATATAATAACACCCATTTTCTTTAGCTTTTTACAAATTTTTAGTGTCCTATTGACATCTTTCATTATAATACTCTCAGTTAGCTCGAGTTCTATCAAGTTAGGGTTAATTCCTGTTTCGTCAATAGTATTTTGTATTATATCTACTAATTTATCTTGGTTAAATTGTTTTGCAGATATATTTATTCCAGCATTTAGATTATATCCAATATTATGCCATTTTTTAGCTTGTGCACATACTTTTCTTATTATCCATTCACCCAATGGTATAATTAGATTTGTCTCTTCTGCTATTGGTATAAACTTATATGGAGCAAGAACTCCCATATCAGGCTGATTCCATCTAACTAAAGCTTCAAAACCAACAATTTTATTTGATTTTAAAGATAGCTGTGGTTGATATACAATCTGGAACTCTTCGTTTTTAATTGCTCTAAATAAATTTGTTTCAACATTTAATCTTTCCATTACTTCTTCATTCATATCAGGTTTATATAAATGGAATTGATTCTTACCTAATTCTTTAGATTTATACATTGCAGCATCAGCATTTTTTATTAATATATCTGGTGTTGAACCATCTTGTGGAAATAAAGATACACCTATACTAGCAGTTATATGAAGCTCTTGACCTTCAATAATAATATTATTTAAATGTGTATTTAAAATTCTATCGCACAATTTGTAAAGACCTGATAATCTTTTAACATTAGAAAGAAGTATTGTGAATTCATCTCCACCCCACCTTGAAACAGTATCACTTTTTCTAGTAGACTCAATAAGTTTGTTCCCTATGATTTTAAGTAGTTTATCACCTACAGAATGACCCATAGAATCATTAACATATTTAAAATTATCTAAATCAATAAATAAAACTGCTAAAACTTCGTCTTTTCTCTCTGCAGTGTGAATAGCTTGCTCAAGCCTATCGTGAAATAAAGCTTTATTAGTTAATCCTGTTAAATCATCATAGTGAGCTTGTTTGTGAATTTTAATATCATCTTTTTTTCTCTTGATAGCCATAGCAATTTGGTCAGAAGAAAATTGTAGTATTTTCATATCTTCTTCACTAAATATATAATCATCAGTATAATTTTGCACACAAATCATACCAATAGTTTTACCATTTGCTATTTTTAATGGAACGCCTAGCCAGTTATAGCAACTTTGTCCGCTAGGCTCAATGTTATGAGATTTGATTAAATTATCATAAATTTTTTTATTTAATAGTAATGGTTGACCAGACCTCAATACATATTCAGTTAACCCTTTCTTCATTTTGTATTTCTGGGGAAGCCTATCATATTGATCGACAAAATATGGAAAATCTATAAGTTCTGTTTCCCAATCTATAAGTGCAATATAGAAGTTCTTTACATTAGTTACAGTTGATAGAATGTAATGTATTTCTTTATATAACGTATCCAGATCATCGGAATCATGTATGGCCTCCGATATTTTGTATATACAAGATTTTTTAACTTCTTCATTGTGAATTTTAGTAATGTCGTCAAGAATTACAAGAGTATTTAAATTGTCAGATATATTAACTTTTTGAAACGATATGTCTACATAGTTTTTATTTTTTTTACTATCATAGAGTTCAACGTCATCAATAGATTTGCCAGTTATTTCTATTGAATCTTTTATATGATCATAAATTTTATTATTAAATAGAGATTGAAATTTTAAGGACTGTAAATCATTAGAAGTCATGTTAAGAAGATTTAAAATGTATTTATTTGCATACAGAATTTCATTTTCTTTATTTAAAATAATTATACCTTCATTAAGTGATTCAACTATATTTTTATAATTTTCTAAATTTAGTTTCATTAAATATTAAATTTATCAGGAGAGATCATTCCAGCTGATATAATTATTTCCATTGCTTCCTCAACAGATATGTTTGTTTCTATAGCATCGTTAGCATTTATTAATAGTAAATAACCAGAAGTTGGGTTTGGTGTTGTTGGGACAAAAAGCTTATAACATTTTTNATTTTTTTTGTTTAATGTTTCTCCAGAAACCATAGCTAGGGTCCAAAGATTATCACGAGGATATTCAATTAAAACAACCTTTTGAAAAGCTTTTGTATTATCTTTGGTAAAAGTATTAGTTATCTGTTTGGTAGTTTGGTAAACCTTATTAACAATTGGAATTTTATTAAGAAGCGATTCAAATAATGAATATATTTTTTTTCCAAAAACATTAGATATTACAGCCCCTAGAAAAAATAAAAATAGTATAGTTAGAAGGAATCCTATTAAATACGAAAAGTACATATAAAAGTTATATATAAATGGAAAATTACTAATAAATGTATAATCGAAAATTATATCAACAATATACTTTCCAGGCTCGGAAAAAAACATAAATAAGTATTTAATTAACCAATAGGTTAAAGCTAGAGGTATAATAGAAACAATACCAGTAATTATATATTTTCTTATGTTATTCATAAAATTAGAATGATTTAATTTAAACTTTTTATTAAATCCTTTCAAATCTTTTATCTAAATCATTAATACTAAGATTAATGATTATGGGCCTACCATGAGGACAATAATAAGGATGTTCAGTAGCAAAAAGCTTATCAATTAAATTTATACACTCAGATTCATCCAGTTTATCTCCAGCTTTTATAGCAGCCTTGCAAGAATAGGTAGCTGCCATATAATCTATAAAAGAAGAATTTAATTGCTTATGTTCAATATAATTATCAAGAATATCATTTATAACATCTTTTTCTTTTCCATTTGACAATTCAGGTGGGGATCCTTCTATTATAACAGAATTATTACCAAATTCTCTTATATCAAATCCTATTCTATTTAAATAAGGAAGTATCTCTAGTAAACTATTAAAATCCTCATGACTATAATCTAGAGTTATTGGAAACATTATTTTCTGAGAATTTAAACCATCACCTTCTAACGATTTCTTGGCCATTTCATATAATATTCTTTCATGAGCAACGTGTTGATCAATTATAACAAGCCCTGAAGATATTTCAGTAATGAGGTATTTGTTATGTATCTGCCATACTTTAATATCGTTATCTATTTTCAAAGAATTATCAAAAAACATTTTATTAATTTTTTCATCACTAATATCATTATTAAGATTATTACTTTCATCGAATGGTAAGTTTATTATTTGACTATCAAAATTTTCTTTTGGTGTATACATGCTTGGAATTACTTTTAATGTATTTTTTAAAGACTTAGAAACTGATTTTTTTACCAAGTGCTGTATTTGCATTTCATTTTTAAATTTAATTTCTGTTTTCTTAGGATGGACATTAATATCAATAAGAGAATTTTCAACACTAATATTAATAATAAAAAAAGGAAATTCTCCTCTATTAATAAGTGAATCATAAGAGTTATAGATAGTTTGATTAATTAATGAATTTATAATGTACCTACCATTAATAAAAGAGTATTGATTTCCTCGTCT
The DNA here is from genome assembly GCA_002707645.1 of Fidelibacterota bacterium. Lineage (GTDB taxonomy): Bacteria > Fidelibacterota > Marinisomatia > SCGC-AAA003-L08 > D37C17. The sequence goes on from PANN01000014.1 coordinate 7,582, forward strand.
TTTTTTTACTAAGGATAAATTACCTATATAACCTGTAATTTTGTAGTTATCTTGTGAGTAATCAACTTCGATTAGTGAGTCATTATAATCATATCCAAATATATTTACAATTCGTGATTTTAAATTAGACGATGGTAAGTTATAAACTTCTTTATTATCATTGAACAATGTAAAAGCTATTTCAGGATTTGAAAGAGAAAAAACCTTAAATAAAACTAATATTTTTTGATATTCATTACTGTCTTTTTTTTAAAAATTTAAGTCTAGCTGGTACATTATAAAATAGGTTTTTAACTAATATTGAAGTTCCTTTATCAATGCTGTCTGGTTTAGAATTTACTAGCTTACCACCTTCAATGTTTAACTGATGACCAGTATTGCTTTTATATTTTGATTTTATTAATATTTGAGAAACAGATGCAATACTTGGTAAAGCTTCACCTCTAAATCCTAGGGTACATATATTTTCTAAATCTTTTTGATTTTCTATTTTACTTGTTGCAAATCTTTCAAATGCATTAACTAAATCCTTTTCATGCATCCCGTGGCCATCATCATTGATTAGAATACTTTTTTTTCCACCATTTTCAATATATATATCTATTGACTTGCTTTTTGCATCAATGGAATTTTCTATTAATTCTTTTAAAACAGAGGATGGATTATCAACTACTTCACCAGCAGCAATTTGATTAATCAGATTATCATTAAGCTTTATGACTTTATTTATCATTATTTATACCTAGTTCATTTTCAACGAAACTATTGATTTGCAAATAATAATTATTTATTTGTTTAATATAGTAATTAGCATTTTCTTTATATTTTTTTGTTTTATTGGGATTAATGTCTTTAAGATTGATGATTACATTAAATAAAGCGCTATTTGCACCAGCTAATATAGAATAATTAGCTACACCAATATCTGAAATACAATTCAAGTTTGAATGTTTAAGAATTTCAAAAATTGTTTTATGTACTTCTAAGCATAGTTCCAAAACTTTAAGTGGAGTTTCTATGGCAAAGAGGGTTGAGTTATATATTTCTTTATTTCTTATTAAAATTTGCTCATTTGTTTTTTTAGGTAATCTTATTGAATCAATTATTTTATTGTAGGCATTAGTATCTTCATTTATTAATAATAATAATTCACTTGATAGAGATTGTAATTTTTTAGAACTTTTAAAATGTATATCTTTTTTATCGTTATATTTTTTATTATCATAAGTTAAATTGCTGACCATACATGTTAATGAAGATCCTAAAAGACCTAGCAATGCTGATACACTTCCTCCACCAGGAGCAAATGAATTCCTAGATAATTCATCGGAAAAATCTTTAATTGTAAAATTTGATAAATCTTTACTGTAATCAATAAGTGAATTTTCTATGATTTTCTTTTTTGGATTAAAATCAACTATATCTGATAATCCCAATGATTTAATAGCAAGGTTTATTATATCTGTTTCTGGAATTCCAACAGACTTGCCTTGCTTATTTAAATAATAGCATCCTGCATCAATAAGTGCTTTTTTAGGTACTAATCCAACAATTTCACTACCTGTTACTCTGAAGCCTCTTTTTCTAGCTTGAATTCTAACCTCATCAAATACTTTATGAATTGATGTTTTGTTATAGTTTGTAAGATTAATAGATACCTGAGCTTGATTATACTCATCAATAAACCACCCTACGGCTTTACAAAACTTAAATTTACCGGGCTTTTTAAGGCCTTTACCGTTACTATCTCTTAGAATTGTACCTTTTATATCTCTTTTTAATCTCCCTGCCTCTCTTATGTCTAGTGCAATATCCGTTGCAATTTTTTTATCTGTAGTGTTAAGGTTTATATTATAGGCTACTAAAAACTCTCTTGCTCCAATAGCAGTTACTCCAGATTTTACATTAAAGGAATTTGTAGGGAAATCAGGTATCCATTTTTCTTTTAAAATTTTTTCATTCATTTCTTCATACTCACCACTACGTAAATTTGATAAATTACTTCTTTCTTTAGATTTAGCAGAGTTTTCATATAAGTATATAGGAATATTTAAATTATTAGAAACTTTTTTTGATAAGATTTTTGAAAATTTGACACACTCTTTCATCGATACATTTTGCAATGGAATTAAAGGACAAACATCGGTTGCTCCCATTCTTGGATGAGCACCTTTATGATTCCGCATATCAATGAATTCAGAAGCATATTTAATTAATTGATAAGCAGTATCTATTACAGATTCAGGTTCACCTATAAAAGTTAAAACGGTTCTGTTTGTATCATAACCTGGATCAATATCTAGAAAATGAACATTTTCTGAATTGATGACAATAGTTTTTAACTCATTGATAAAAACTTTATTTCTTCCCTCACTAAAATTTGGCACACATTCTATAATTTTCATATAAACCTTATATAATTAATAATATATACTATTACAAATAGTATAAATAAATTTTTTAAAATATTTTTTTTTAAAGCTCTATTTTTCCAATTGGTATTTCTTAATTTTTTCATCTTTAAAACAAGTTAAAGAAAAAAGAAATAATAAGTCTAAAAAAACCATCTATTAGGTAATAAAAAGGCTGTAATATAAAACTTATTATAGAAACACCACTTAGAATACCAATTAGTATCATAGCAAGTAAAATCTTTGGGCCATAGATGAATAATTGTTGGTTAAAATTAGGATAATACTTTGAAATAATATTTCCAAAAATTTGCCCCCCATCTAATGGATATATTGGTATTAAATTAAAAATAGCTAAATAAATATTTATTTGGATAAAAATTCTAAAAAAAAAGTGTAATGAATTATTAAATAATGGTTGAATAAAAGTATAAATAAAATACATAATAAAGTAGGCTAAAAATGCTAAAATTAAATTGGAAATTGGTCCAGCAGCAGCTACTTTTACGATATCTTTTTTAGGATTGTTTAAATTGAATGTATTTACAGGGACAGGTTTTGCATAACCAAAACCGATAAATAACAGCATCATAGAGCCCATAGGATCTAAGTGTTTAATTGGATTTAATGTCAATCTTCCATACTTATATGCAGTATCGTCTCCATAGTAATATGCTGTAATGCCATGAGAAAATTCATGAACACACAAAGAGAAAATTAAAGCAGGAATTAATAAAATTAATATTTCAAAATCTAATCGTAATAACAAATCTATCCTCTTGGGTGAAATTGTTTATGAATTTCTTTTAAGTATGTTTTATCTAAATGCGTATATATTTGAGTTGTAGATATACTTGAATGACCTAATAATTCTTGTACTATTCTCAAATCTGCTCCACCCTCAAGAAGGTGTGAAGCAAAACTATGTCTAAACGTGTGAGGTGAAATATTTTTATTTGGATAACATTTTTTTGAATGATTGCTTACAATATTCCATGTCGTTTTTCTTGACAATGCATTACCTCTATTGCTTAAAAATAAATATCCTTTAGAATCTTTTTTTCTAGCTAATTTAGGTCTTTCTTGTTCGAGGTATTTTAATAAATCATCTTTTGCTTTAGATCCTATTGGAACTATACGTTCTTTTTTTCCTTTGCCTAACACTCTTATTACATCCTCATCTAGATTTATATTTGTTAGATTCAAACCTAATAGTTCACTAACTCTTAAACCACATGAGTAAAGCATAGAAATAATACTTTTATCTCTTAGTGAATTAGCTTTATTGATATTAATACTTGATAAAATATTAATAATTTCCTCATGATTCAATGTCATAGGAATTTTTCGTGATTGTTTTACAGATTGAAATAGATTTGTAGTATTTAATTTAGATTTATTGTTTATAAATAAATATTTATGAAAACCTTTTAAGCTTGAAATTTTTCTATTTATACTTGAATGTGAATAATTTGATGCGTAGGAATATTTACATAGATGATTAATGTAAGATTTTATAATAATGGATTTAGCTTTGCTTAAGCACGAGATTTCTTTATCGTAATAAAGATATTCAATATAATATTTTAGATCGTGATAATATGATTCTGTTGTATTAACAGACATATTCCTTTCAAATTGTAAGTAAGCTAGATATTTTTTAACCTCATTTAATAAGTTATTAAATTTTTTATCACCATTAATCATTGGTTAAATCAATGAGCTTATCAAAAGCTACATTTAATCCTCTGTTAGTGTAAGATATAAACTTCATATTAGAATCTAATAGCGATATCGCTGGTATACCAGTGGGTTTAAACAATTTGTGTAATTCTTTATTATTATCAGAAAGAACTATTGTGTGTTTATCTGGATAATTATCATACCATTCATATACAGTATCATAAGTAGCATTATTTCTGTTTTCATCCTCATATAGAATAGTAATAAAGATAACTTCGTTATTATTAATTAACTCTTTTATCTGTTTATATTCTGGTTTCCACCATCTTTTGTTTTGAATTTCATTATCATCCCAGGTCAACCAGCTTGCTAGAACATTGCATGGAGCACACCACGTAGTTCCCATTTCTAATAAAACATACTTTCCTTTGGTTTTAATATTATTGATACTAATAAGCTCTTCAAATTGATTTAGTGAAAAAAAATCAGGAAAATAATCACCTTCAGATGGCATACAAAAACCTCCTTTAGGAATTTTAAAGCAATTACCATTGAAACAGTCATTTTGTTTTTCACAATCACACCCTATATTTCCTGGACAAGTAAAATCTATTTTATGATTTAATAAGTCCATATTTTTAGATTCTGGTAGCGAGCATGAAAGAAGAATAATTATTAAAATATATAACATATTAGAAATCAAATTTTATTGGCAAGTTGCTGTTACTTTCTTCATCAGAATGTAGAATCTTAAAATTTATAATTTTATCGTCATCAAAAGTAAATATCCAAGGTTCGCACCAACCAATTTCGGTTTTTAATATATCCTCTTCTGATATATTAAATAGATATTTTACTATTGCTCTTATACTATTTCCGTGTGCAGAAATTAGAATATTTTCATCGAGATTGAAAATTTCTTTAAAATAAGGAATACAGCGATTATATGTATCTTTTAAAGATTCACCATCAGGTGGTGGAATATCATAGCTTCGTCTCCATATTTGTACTTGATTTGCACCATATTTAGCAGCTGCTTCTTCTTTATTTTGATCTACGAGACTTCCATAATCACGTTCATTTAATCGTTCATCTTTGATTATAGGAATATCTAATTTTAAATCTTTTAATATTATTGAAAGGGTTTTTTGTGCTCTTTTTAGATTTGATGTGTATGAATTATCTATTTTATAATCTTTTAATAATATTGCGGCATTATGGGCTTCCTGAATTCCTTTATCAGTCAAATCGACATCTTTCCAACCAGTAAATCTGTTTTGAAGATTGTAAATAGATTGACCGTGACGTACTAAAATTAATTTCTTCATATTGCTATCCTATCGCTCTGTTTAGTTTTTTTCCACCTAATAAGTGTAAATGTAAGTGATATACTGTTTGTCCACCATCGTCATTGCAGTTAAACACTAATCTAAAGCCGTTACTATCAATCTTATTTTTTTTGGCAATTTTTTTTGCTACATACACCAAATGACCAACTATATTTATATCATCTTCATTTAAATCATTGATTGTAGGTATTTCTTTTTTAGGAATAATAAGGATGTGTACAGGAGCAACAGGTTTTATATCATTTATTGCAATACACAAATCATCTTCATATAAAAAAGCAGTTGGTATTTCTCTATTAATTATTTTTTTGAAAATATTACTCATTTAAACAATTTAAGATATTTCTTATATCCTTCCTGTTCAAGCTCGCTTAATGGAATAAATTTCAATGAAGCAGAATTTATACAATACCTCAAACCAGTTTTATCCTTTGGACCATCATTAAAAACATGACCTAGGTGTGATTTTGACTTTGATGACTTTATTTCATTTCTTTCATAGCCTAGTTTATTATCTTTATGCATCTCAAATGATTCGTTATTTATAACTTCATAGAAAGATGGCCAACCTGTACCAGAATCATATTTATGTTTTGAACAGAACAATGGTGTTCCATCTGTTATGTCAACATAAAGTCCTTCCTCTTTATTATCCCAGTACTCATTATTGAATGGAGGTTCAGTACCACAGTTTTGAGTAACTTCATGCTGAAGTTTAGTTAGTTTTTTACCCATATAATCCTTTTTAATTGTTGATGAACAAGAAATAAAAAAAAGTAATCCTAATAGAAAAATTTTAAATAAATAAAACATTATAATTTAATAGAAAAATATGAAATTGATGTTACAATAAATGAGCTAATTAACAATCCGACGCATATAGCTAATACTGATTTTTTTTTACTCAAGCCAAACAAGTATGCAGCAAGAGATCCTGTCCATACACCAGTTAACGGAAGCGGAATTCCCACGAAAAGTATTAAGCCATAGAATTTTAATAAATAAATCATTCTACCTTTTTTTTTAGTTCTGTTAAAAATAAACCTTAAAATATTCTTAAAAAAATAATTTTTAGATAGTAACTTCATAAAGGGGCCCAAAGCATATAAAACTATAACACCTATAAATGCATTACCTAATAATGATAATATTACTATTTCAAGCAGAGAAAGTGAGTAATATTTAAATGCCCAGGGAATTGAAGCCCTAAGTTCTGTTATTGGTAACATAGACATTATTATTACTTTTAAATATTCATTATTTAATAATATATCTAAATAATTCATACTTTAATATAATATTTCTGTTAATATAATTTATTTAAAAGTATAATAAATATAATTGATAATTTTTATGTTATAATAATATTAAAAAAATGAAAGAAAGTAAATTTTACTAATTTAGTATAAGATTAACTACGGATACAATATCAAGAACATTTAAATATCCATCAGTATTGAAATCAGCAGCTAAAAATTCATTTTGCGAAGGTTCTGAAGTATCTAAAATGTAGTTAACAAGCATAACGATATCTAAAACATTAATTAAACTATCAGAATTTATATCACCGGATTCATATGTATTTATAGATATATTTTCTATATGTTCAAATCCAGTTTGACCATAAATATTAGTTACTAATAGCTTTACCTCAAAATCTCCGCTTTGGGTATATGTATGATTTGCAAATCCAGAAGTATTAATTTCAGTTGAACCGTCACCAAAATCCCATGTCCAAGTACTTAATTGTTCTGTGTTTACGACTTCAGATAAATCTATAAATGTAACTGAATTATCTATAACTTCGTATTCAAATAATGCTATTGGGCTTTCATAGATATTAGGTATTAAATCAATTAAAGCATTTTGCCAAGTATCGAAACCTCCCATTGTACTCAAATTGAAATAACCATTATTGTAGCCTCCCCAACCCCAATTACAATGTAAATTATTACCTTGATATCCATCAACATTCCAAGCATGTCCTCCATTGCCATAACTATCACTAAATCCACTAAATAGAATAGGCTTTGAGTTATCTAACTGGTCTTTTAGGATATTTCTAAAATCTGTTATGTCATCAATGACATCTCCATCAGCGTTGCTTACAATATCTGAATATTTAAAAAAGGTTTGCATGGCATACTCAGCAGATGGGTATACACCCTCACACTGAGCACCTGAACCGCTATTATCATAATCCATATTAACAGCCACTCCACTATGATATAATAATAATCTTGATGGGTTAGTAGCATAAGTAGGAGCCATCGAATCAAAATCATAAAAAGAAGTACTAAAATCAACTGAAAGCTCACCTAAATCATTCTCAATGTATGTATTAGAACCTTGACCTTGTTCAGGAAATCCCCAATAATACATAATTTGGGCCATAGAAACTGCAACACATCCAACTGGACCGTTAAAACCAGTTTCTGATGTAAGAGTATTATTCCATGATCCAGATTGATCAAATTCTGCATCAATAAGAGGGCTAACATTGCGGTAATCCCTGTTTGAGAATTCATTATTCATAAAAACGTTCCATTCTCTTTCAGATTCATCACTTATCTGAAAGTTAGAATTCAATGAATTATAAATACTATTTTTCTGACTATTTATAAAAAAGTCGAAATTATCAGGCAAATCAATAGTTTTGAAATTTGAATCAAAACTATAACCAACTATGGGATTTACTTTATCAGAAGCAGCAATAAGAATAAAACCTCTAGGAGCTAAATGATGCAAATACATTACAGTTGTGTTATTTTTTTTAATAGAGATAGTTTCAATTATAGTATAATTCTCTTTATTTGGAGAAGAATTATATTGCTTATTAACATTTAATGCAACAATTGTAGAATTGTGCAAACTAACAGGTGCAGCAAAAGCGAAACTAAGTAGGTATAATATAATAGATAATTTAACCATGAAGTATTTTATAATAGATTTAATTAATATAAAAGATAGAGTTTGTAAAAAGTTATAACAGTATTTTACTGTGGTGTTTCAAATTTTAATACTTTATCAATTTTCATTTTAATGGCATTTTCATATGATTCTTTTAATAGTTTAAAATCTTTTATGGGTTTATTATCTATTGTACAGTATTTAGTCGCCCATTTATATCCATCATCTACTGAGAAATTTAAATCACCAGATTTGATTAATTTATTTATAGCAAGAGCGCATCTCCATAAATCAGAAAAATCTTTTGTTTCAAGATTAATAACTTTTTTATAGTTTTTGTCTAGAAAATCTAGACGTTCAAATTGATTTTTGAACTTCATTAAATTTCCACTTTCATCGTAATCATAATGTTTTTTAACAGTAAACTCACCAGATTTCCAATCTCCTCTATATTCAATAACCATTTTTTTTTGACCATTTACATAGTACTCAGTTGTTTTTCTTTTAATTTTTATTTTCATTTACATTTTAATGATTTACTAATAATTTCTGATAAAATAGAAAACTTTTTGTGAGAATCTTTCAAACTTCTATCGACCCTGCTGATATATAACGCAATATCATCACATTTATCTAAAGTATTACAAAATATTTTTTTTTCATTATCTGGCATAATTCTTATCACTTGTTCATTAAAGTCTTCAGAATTTCTTGATATTCTTTTATCAACAAGCAAAGAATTTTTTTTCCATGTTTTACCTAAAAGTTGTAATAGTTTTATATAATCAAATTTTAATTTCTGTTTATTTCTTATTTCTTTTTTTTTCATTTTAAGTTATATAATGTTAGAAAAATCTTCGAAAAAAAACTGTTAAAAAAAACTTTACTAAGTTAGATCTTAAAAAACTATTTATCTTTAATGTTTCTAGTAAGCTCTTATAAAGAAACTTATATTTTTTTAAAAAGGAGTAAAGTAACAAAAATACAAGTAAAATTATAATTAATCTATTCATTTTTCTAAGGTTAATAAAATGTTATTCATAATTGATAAATCGTATAATATTAAGATAAAATTAATTTTTTCTTCTATTATCATTCCGTCTATCTTTAATCCTTCTATCTGTAAAGGTTATAGAAATATGTTTTATTCTTCTATTGTTATTTCTTCTATTTTTTTTTCGTCTATCTTTATACACATTTAGTCCTTTTTTATAATTAAGATCTTTAAGTTGTTCATTCATTGGTCTTGGTATTCTATTTGGATTGGATGAGCCTAGTTTATTTGTCATAAATTAGTATAGTTAGTTTTTTTATATCTTTATTTATTTTAGTTAGCAAAACCAAAGAAACCTGTTTGAAATATCGTGGAGTAGTTCGACCTCCATTGACGGGGTGTGAGGCTTCACAGACACCCACCTACTCCACAAGCTTCTAAAATGATAATACGAGCTTAAGGTTGCACGTAAGACCTTAACGTTTACGAAGTATTATATTAAAACGAATAGATTATAAAAACAAGTATTTTCAGTTCGAAAAAAGACATGTTGCGATATAGAATTATCAAGATATTGTCTATATTCATTACCTGTTATTTTAATAAAAAAGATTTTATTATTTCAATTCTGAATTAGCATTTAGCAATGTAGTTTAATTTAATATCATAAAAAATGATTAAAATAAAAAACCCATCTAAAAATAGAAAGGTTTTTAAGTTTTACATCGGTGTCGGAACGGCTAGATTTGAACTGGCGACCTCTTGACCCCCAGTCTAGTGCGCTACCAAATTGCGCCACGTCCCGTTAGTCTTTATATTTTTGTATTAAACTAACTATATCAGTAAGTGAGTTTTTGATATTTTTTAAATCTTTTTTAATATCATCTATACTGCTAACAGATTGATTTTTAGGATAATTGAAATCATTACTAAGATGTAGCTTAGCACCTTTAATAGTATATTTTTTTTTATAAAGTAATTCTTGTATATACTTAATCAATTTAATATCACTATCTTTATAAATACGATTTCCAGCAGAGTTTTTGACAGGTTTTAAAACAGAAAATTCAGTTTCCCAATACCTTAAAACATACTGCTTTAAGCCAGTTATCTCGCTAACATCTCCTATAGAGTAATAAAGTTTACTAATTTTTTTAAGTGCCATAATCTTATTTTTTATAGTTAAAGTACTACTTTAAATATATGGAAGAAAGAGATTAAAAAAAAGGGTATTTAACAATTTGTTACAAATAACTAAACTAAAGGACTAAAATTAAGATTAAATGCTTCAGCTACACCCCTGTGGTTAACTATACCATTAGAAATGTTTGTACCAGTACTTAGAAAGCTTGATGAATTTCCAACACCATTTAAAGCTAATTCTTTAATGTAAGGAAGAGTAACATTTGTTAGGGCTAATGTAGAGGTATAAGGAACGGAACCAGGCATATTTGAAACGCAGTAATGTACTACATTATTGACTTCATAGGTTGGTTGTTTATGTGTAGTAGGCTCACATGTTTCAACACAACCACCTTGATCTACAGCTACATCTACAATAACGGAACCTGAGCTCATTAAATTTAACATATCTTTTGTAACTAGATTAGGAGCTTTACTGCCAACAATTAAAACTGAGCCTATCAATAAATCAGTATGTGATAATAAACTACAAATATTTTCAAAATTTGAATACATTGTTTGAACATTAGCAGGCATTACATCATCTAGATAGCGCAATCTTTGCATATTAACATCAAGTATATAAACCTTTGCACCAAGACCAGCAGCAAGCTTTGCAGCATTAGAGCCAACAATTCCACCACCTAATACAGTAACAGTAGATGAATCTACACCAGGCACGCCGCCGAGAAGCTTTCCTTTACCATTCATATTAGCCTCAAGGCACTTAGCACCATTTTGAACAGACATACGACCAGCTACTTCACTCATTGGTATAAGAATTGGTAATGAACCATCATTATTTTGAACTGTTTCATATGCAATGGCAGTACAACCGCTTTTAATAATGCCTCTAGTAAGAGATTCTGATGCAGCAAAGTGAAAAAAAGTAAATATGATATGGTTAGGCTTAATTAATTTAATTTCACTAGTTTGAGGTTCTTTAACTTTAATAATAAGTGTCGACTTTTCATATATATCTTCTAATGTATCTAAAATATCAGCACCACTATCAATATAGTCTTGATCAGAAAAGCCACTACCTAAACCAGCACTTTTTTGAACAAAAACCTTATTTTTTAATTTTACTAATTCAGAAACTCCAAAGGGTGTTAAAGAAATTCTTTGTTCATTGTCTTTAATTTCTTTTGGTATACCTAAGATCATACTAATCCTTCAATAGTGCTTTCATACTAAGACTAATCTTACCAGAATCATCTACTTTGATAATTTTAACATCAATCTTATCACCAATATTTAAGCAGTCAGTAACTTTATTGACTCTCTCCTTCTTTATTTCAGAAATATGAACAAGACCATCTTTAGTTGGAGAAATTTTAACAAATGCACCAAAATCTAAAATTCTTACAACTTCACCGTTTAGAATATCTCCAGTTTTTGGAACATATGTCATTCTTTTTATGTAATCTAATACACTATTTATATTATTTTGGTCTAGACCAAGAACAGTAGCAGATCCATCTTCCTCAACATTGATTTCAACTTCATATTCCTCAGCAAGCCCTTTAATATTTTTCCCACCTGGGCCAATGAACGCGCCTATCATATCAGTTGGCATACTAGTTTGACCAATTTTAGGAGCATGAACTGAAAGACTATCTCTGTGCTTATCTATTGATTTATTCATCTCATTTAAAATATGTACTCTACCATCTTTAGCTTGATGCAATGCTTCTCTTAAAATATCTGAAGATAATCCATCAACTTTAATATCCATTTGAATAGCTGTTATACCGTCAATCGAGCCTGCAACTTTAAAATCCATATCTCCAATATGATCTTCAGTCCCAAGAATATCTGTTAAAATTGCATACTTACCATTATCATCCATTATTAAACCCATAGCTACACCTGCTATTGGGTTTTTAATTGGTACACCAGCATCCATTAAAGCTAAAGAACTTCCACATACTGATGCCATTGAAGAAGAACCATTAGATTCAAGAATTTCTGAAACTAATCTTATTGTATAGGGGAAATCTTCAAATGAAGGCAAAGTTGGCAATATTGACCTCTCTGCTAGATTACCGTGACCAACTTCACGTCTAGATAGGCTGAATTTCCCTCTGGCTTCACCAACACAAAAAGAGGGGAAATTATAATGAAGCATAACTCTCTTATATGATAAGCCTTCAATACTATCAATCATCTGCTCATCTCTTTTACCACCAAGAGTTGCAGCTATTAATGCTTGAGTTTCTCCCCTAGTAAATGTAGCAGAGCCGTGAGAACGAGGTAACACAGAAGTTTCTATATTAATATCTCTTACAGTTATCAAATCTCTCCCATCAGCTCTTTTACCATTTAAAGTTTTTTCTCTTAGATCTGCAGCAACTAAACCATCGATATATTTTTTAATTTCTGATTGAGAATCAGGATATTCTTCTGTTAACGCATCTACTACAGAGGATATAAAATTATCTACATCTGAATAACGTGTATGTTTATCTTTTGGATCATTTAAAGGTGAAATTTTACCTTTAACTAGTTTATCAATAGACTTATTTAAAACTTCATTTACTTCTTTTAAAGGAACATCACGTTTAACAACTTTCATTTCAGATAATAAATCTTCTTGCAATTGTACAAGCTCTTTAATACCTTCATGACCATACTGTATTGCCATTAGAACATCTTCTTCGGATACAAATTCACATTTACCTTCAACCATAACAATAGATTCCTTACTACCGGATAATACAAGATCATAATCAGATTCAAGCATCTGCTCTTTTGTTGGATTCATAATTAATTCATCATTAACTCTACCGACTCTTACTGAAGCTATAGGTCCGTTAAAAGGTATATCTGATAATGAGAGAGCAAAGGAAGCTCCTAGAGCAGCAAAAACATCAGGTTCATTAACTTCATCGTATGAAATAACATTTATATCTAATCTAGTTTCATTATTAAAACCATCAGCAAATAAAGGTCTTAAGGGTCTATCTGTTAGTCTTGAAGATAGAATTTCTTTTTCTGTTGGTCTTGCCTCTCTCTTAAAAAATCCACCAGGTATTTTTCCAGAAGCATAGTATTTTTCTCTATACTCAACAGACAGCGGGAAAAACCCTCTATCTTCTTCTTGTCCTTTACTTGAAGTTGCAGCAACGAGCAACATGGTTTCACCATAAGTTACTACACAAGAACCACTTGCCTGCTTTGCTAAATGTCCAGTTTCTAATATTAATTTTCTACCACCAAATTCTATTTCTTTTTTCAATTTCATTTTACTTCCTTATGTTAAGCTTTTTAATTAAACCAGTATATGATTTAATATCGTTTCTTTGTAAATATTTTAATAGCTTCCTTCTTTTTGAAACCATTATCATTAGACCTCTTCTTGAAGAATTATCTTTTTTATTAATCTTAAGATGCTCATTTAATTGATTAATTCTTCCTGTAAATAATGCAATCTGTGCTTCTGTTGAGCCAGAATCACTTTTATTTTTTCCATATTTCTCTATTACTTTATCAGTCACTATTTTTCCCTTTCAAATTACTTGGTCTATATCTTTCATTATTTGATTTTTTAAATCATTTTCGTTATTAAATTTAATCTCTTTTCTTATAAAACTAATAAACTCTACTAATACAATTTTATCGTACAAATTAATTTCTTTATTTATAACATGAACTTCCAATGTTATTTTACTGCAATTTTTTTTTATCGTTGGACAAAACCCAATATTACAAATACTTTTATATTTGACATCATTAGCTGTTAAAGTTACGGAATATACACCATTAGGTGGTATCAATTGTTCAAATGACATAATTTCAATATTTGCTGTCGGATAGCCTAGAGATTTCCCCCTATTTTCTCCCTTTACAACTTTTCCATTTAGCGAATAATTGCGTCCTAAAAGCTTATTTGCCTCTTCAATATTATAATTAAGAATATTTTCTTTAATTGCAGTAGTGGTGACTTTTTTATTGCTTTTATTATAGTACGCTTCACAATTATCAACTTTAATATTTGATTTCCTTAAATATTTACTTATAATTTCAAAATCACCCTTTTGATTTTTTCCAATTTTATTATCATATCCAAATAAAACAATTGAAGGATTATATTTATCAACTATCATATTTATAAAATCTTCATAACTTTTATTTTTAAGATTTTTATTAAAACTAACCTCGCAAATAATATCAATAGATAGACACTCTGCTAAATGAACTTTATCATTAAACGTTGTCAAAACTTTAAAATTTTTATTACTAACAATATTCTTTGTATGAGGATTAAATGTTACTAGAACAGAGTTTAGATCATGAATTATAGATAATTTATTTAACTTATCAATTAAAAATCTATGACCTAAATGAAATCCATCATAATTACCAATTGTAATAATGGTTTTCTTATTGCTTTTATTTGTATCATTTAAATTATGAACATACATCTGGTAAATCCTCAATTTGATAGCAATTAGAAATATTATATTCACCTATTTCTGATCTTATCAATTCCTTTAAATATCCGTATGTTTTTAACTTGTAGGCTAAGTCTCTAGCAATAGATCTTATATAGACGCCTTTACCACAATTAACTTTAATTTTAATCGAAGAATTTGAGTAACTTTTTAAAGATATTGAATGTATATCAACTAAAGAAGGTTTTCTTCTTATAAATATATCATTTCGAGCGTATTCATACATTTTTAATCCATGAAATTTTTTAGCAGAAAAATAAGGTGGTATCTGACAAATATTTATTCCAGTAAGGTCTGATATAGATTTTTCAATATTTTTTTTCGTGATTTCTATACTTTTATTATTTTTCTTAATAATTCTACCTGTTAAATCTAGTGTATCTGTTTCTTCATTTAAATTTATACTAGCATGATAAACTTTATTTAATAACATAAATTTTGATATATTTTTCGTGTTTTTTCCAATGCATAGTAGCAAGACACCTGAAGCAAAAGGATCCAATGTTCCGCAGTGGCCAACTTTAATTTCACTATTAATAGATTGAATTATTCTAATAACATCATAAGATGTCATATTTGTAGGTTTCCAAACTGGTATTAAATCTTTCATCTATTTCTTCAGAAGTATATTAATTTCATCATACGATTGCATACTATTGTCTAAATGAAATTTTAAATCAGGGACAAACTTTGATTTTAACTTAATACCCATCTTAAATTTAATTTCTTTCTTCTTAAGTATAAGTAAATCCATTATTTCAGCAGTAGTTTTGTCTCCTGATGAAAAAATACTTATATGAATATTAGCTAGTTTAATATCTCTGGATAGATTAACATCTGTTATAGAAATGATAGAATTATCAATATTAATATCTTTCAAAAATACACTGCTTAAAATTTTTTTTATTTGATTAGATAAACGTGTTGAACGTTTATATGGTTTAATAGAATTTATACTTATTTCAATTTCCTTTTTACTTCTTTATTTTCATATACTTCAATTACATCATTAACTTCAAATTCTTTAAAGTTATCGATTCCTATCCCGCATTCAAATCCCTCAAGAACTTCATTAGCGTCATCTTTAAAACGTTTTAATGATGTTAAGTGACCTTCGTAGATAATCTCACCTTCTCTTAAGAGTCTTAATTTTGAATTACGTATAACTTTACCTTTGCTAATATGACATCCAGCAATCATTCCAATTTTTGGAATTTTGAAAATATCTCTAACTTCAGCTGAACCTACAGATTCTTCAATAATGTCTGGTTTAAGGAGACCCTCTAGAGCTAATCTAATTTCTTCGATTGCTTCATAAATTATTGAATAATGTTTTATATCAACTCCTAATTCTCTAGAAAGTTTTCTTGCTATAACAGAACTGCTAACATTAAAGCATATAATTATAGCTTTAGAAGCAGACGCTAACCTAACATCAGTTTGGCTAACCATTCCTACAGATTTAAGAATAATATTTACCCTTACTTCATTGTTAGATAAATTCATTAAAGAGTCACTAAGAGCTTCTATAGAACCATCAACATCACCTTTAATTAGAATATTTAGTTCAGATGCCTTACCAGATTTAATTTCTTCAGAAATTTGATCCAATGTAATCTTTGAATGCATCTGGTGAATAGCTTCTCTTTCTAATCTAGAACGTTCTAATGATATTTTTTTAGCATCTCTCTCTTCATTATAAATGATAAAAGATTCACCAGATACCGGAACTTTTTCAAAACCTAAAATTTGAACAGGATCAGAGGGGAGTGCCATCGAAACACTTTCGCCTCTCTCGTTTAATAAATCTCTTACTTTAGAGTATTGAGAACCACAAACAAAAATTTGACCTTTTTTTAATGTTCCTTGTTGAATTATTACTGTACCAACAGGTCCTAAACCTTTATCAAGTCTAGATTCTAAAACCATACCTTTTGCTAAACATTCTTTTGGAGCTTTTAAAGTTAAAACTTCTGCTTCTAATAATATTTTATCTAATAAATCATCAATTCCTGTTCCCATCTTAGCTGATATATGGGCACATTGAATTTTGCCTCCCCAATCTTCAACTAAAATATTTTTTTCTGATAATTGTTTTTTAATATTATCAGGATTAGAACCAGGCTTATCAATTTTATTAATAGCAATAATCATAGGTACTGATGCAGCTTTAGCGTGATCTATAGCCTCAATAGTTTGAGGCATCAAACCATCATCAGCGGCAACAATTAAAATGACAATATCAGTAACCTGTGCACCTCTAGCTCTCATAGCAGTAAAAGCTTCATGGCCTGGAGTATCAATGAAAGTAATTTTTTTATCTTTAACATCTACTTCATAAGCACCAACATGCTGAGTTATACCACCAGATTCTCCAGCTATCACATTAGTCTCTCTAATATAATCTAATAAAGATGTTTTACCATGGTCTACATGCCCCATTACTGTAACTACTGGGGGTCTATCTTCCATTAGAGATTCATCTATAACCTCTTGCTCAATATCTTCTTTGAATATATCTATAGTTTCAATTTCAAAACCAAATTCATTAGCAATCATGGAAATTATTTCCATATCAAGCCTTTGATTGATTGTTACCATAAGACCCAAATCCATACACTGCATAATAATATCTTGAGCAGGTAATTTCATCATTTTTGATAGTTCATCAACAGTTAAAAACTCAGGGACTTTAATTGTTTTAACTTCTAATGAATCTTCAATATTTTCATCTTCAACCTTTTTTTTGATTTTCTTTTTAGATTTTTTATTAAGTTTTGATAAAGATTCTGCAATATTTATTTTTTTTGCTGGACCTCTAGATTTAGTACTTTTATTTTCTGTTATTTTTGATATATCTACTTTTTTGAGATTTGTTTCAGCTATTATTTCTTTATTTTTAAGTTCACTTTGGAGTTTTTCTTTAGACTTTCTTATAGATTCTTTAAGATCAAGTTTTACATTCTTATTCTTTGGTTTATCTTCTTTTAGCTCTGCATCTGCAGAAGCTTGCTTGATTTGGTTGTTTGTTACTATAGCTTGACGAGCTTTTTCTTTTTGAACTCTTTCAACTTGAGTTTTTTCCTTTGAAAACTCAGTCAAAATAAGAGAGTAAACCTCATTAGACACAGGCATCATATGATTTGAGACTTTAAAGCCATTGTTTTCAACGAATTTCATTATTTCATGATGAGAAATATTTAATTCTTTAGATATTTGATATATACGTTTTTCTTTCATCAATTATTTTTTCTAAGTTCATCCTTTATATTTAGAGTTATTTTCTCTAGAGTTTTTTCACCTAAACCTTTAAGTGCCAAGAGAGTATCTTTTTCAGTTTTTAAAAATGATGCAGTATCTTTAATATTATTATCAATTAATAATTTTTTAAATTTATCTGTTAAATTTGACAAGTCACTTATTTTTAAACTCTTAGATAAAGCATGCTGACTTTCACTTTTGGCCTCTATAGTATAACCAGTAACAGATTCAGTTAACTTTAAATTTGATCCATTTCTTCCTATTGCCATTGCTAATTCATCATCGTTAAATATTGCTACGGCTATTTTTTTATTTTCATCTATATATAAATCAATTGGTTTTGCTGGAGATAGTGCTCTTGAAATAATCAAAGCAGGTTGCTCACTAAAATTAATAATATCAATTTTTTCACCATTTAATTCTCTTACGACAGATTGTATACGACTACCTTTCATGCCTACACATGCGCCAACTGCATCAATTCTTCTATCAGATGAAAATACAACGATTTTGCTCCTATCCCCTGGAGCTCTTGCAATATTCTTGATCTCAATTATACCATCTTCAATTTCTGGCACTTCCAACTCAAATAATTTTTGAAGAAATATATTACTAGTTCTAGACATAATAATTTCTGGTGACTTACCAAACTTTAAATCAACAGATTTAATTAATCCTCTAATCTGGTCTCCTCTTTTAAAATGGTCATTGTATATTTGCTCAGTTTTTGGAAGTATAATTTCAATCTTATTATTATCTGTAACAAAGATTCTATCTCGTTGAATCTGATGAACATATCCTGAATATATTGAATCAATCTTGTTATTAAAATCATTATAAATAGATTCTTTTTCTATATCTTTAATTCTAGTTGATAAATGCTGTTTAGCATGAGAAATTAATCTTCTACCAAAACTATCTGGATTTATAATATCAATGTACATATCACCAGTTATTAATGTATCATCAGTTTTAATTGCATCTTCAATAGATATTTCTCTTACTTCATCTTTAACAATATCAACAACAAGTTTTTCGTGAAAAATTTCAATATCACCACGGTCCATATTTACAATAATACTAAAAATATCTTCGTTTTCATCTCCATATTTTTTTAACAGCATAGATTTAAATATATCTTCAATAATACTTGCTAGGTATGTTTTCTCAACATTTTTATCTTTTGAAAGCAATGTAAAAGCTTCAATTATTTGTTTACTATCCAATTTTTACCTCATTTTATAATTTGCATAAAAAAAGTGGGGATAATTCCCCACTTTTATTAGTCGTAATTTAAATATAAATAACTGTTCAATCAAAATTAATTTTTATTAATCATCTGTTCATACATCGACTTTAGCTGAAAATCTGAAATTTTGTCAATTTCAATAGTAGAATAAAGATTATTGTAATCGTCAAACATTAAAAGATCATTGAAAATCATACATAATTTTAATTTTGCATAAACTTTTCTATCGTAAATATTAAAAAGATTTATAGCATTTTTATATTTTTCAATTGACATTTCTATATTATTTTGTCTTAAATAAAAATCGCCATACATAAGATTTAAAGATGCTTCAATATTATCGTCATTAGAATTGAACTTACTATTTTCAATCATAGTATTAATACTGTCTAATAAATTATTTTGCATATAGTAGTTAAACATATAAATGTAAGCTTGATTATATGATTCAGAGGAAGAATAATCACTTAATACTTCCTTAAAGCCTGGTATACTTAAATCTGTTTGATT
The DNA here is from genome assembly GCA_002707645.1 of Fidelibacterota bacterium. Lineage (GTDB taxonomy): Bacteria > Fidelibacterota > Marinisomatia > SCGC-AAA003-L08 > D37C17. The sequence goes on from PANN01000014.1 coordinate 27,588, forward strand.
ATCTAAATGTTTGTTAGTTGTAATACTTATAAGCTTATTATGTGCTAAATCTGTTTTATTAGTATTGTTACTATAAAAGATAAATAGTAAAAGAACAATTAAAATTACAGATGAAATTTTTAAAACATTATTAGGATTTGATGATATATAAGTCAATCCTTTTAGAAAGGAATCTCTTACAGGATCATATTTTATTTCTTCTTTATTCATATTAGTGTACCCTTGCCCAGAATCGAACTGGGAGCCTTTCGCTTAGGAGGCGAACGCTCTATCCAATTGAGCTACAAGGGCATCCTTTTTTTTAATTTTATATATCCCTTAAGTTAAATCTATATATTTTTTAAATACAATATTATTTTTCATCTTTTAAAGTTCTACCCATTAGTCCAGTAATTGATTCTTTAATATTTGCATTTTTATAAATAATTTTATAGACCTCAACACATATTGGCATATTAAGATTGTATCTTTTTATAATGTTATATAAAACCTTTGAAGTAAATACCCCCTCAGATACCATGCCAATTTTTAACTTTGATGTTTTAATATCTATACCTTGAGCTAGAAGTAATCCAATTTTTTTATTTCTACTAAACTTACTGTAACATGTACAGGCCAAGTCTCCAAGTCCCGATAGACCATACAAGGTATTCAAATTAAATTTATATATCTTTGCTAGTTGGGTAGTCTCGTGCAAACCCCTAGTAACTAGAGTTGCTTGAGCATTATCACCAAGCCCTAATCCCTCACACATTCCTGAAGCAATTGCAATAACATTTTTCACAGCTCCACCTATTTGTACTCCCATTATATCATCTGATGTATATATTCTAAATGTACTGCTTGAAATTTTATTTTGTAATAGTTTTCTGAAAGGTTTATTACGTGAAGCGACTATAGATGCTGTTGGATTTTCCTTTATCACTTCTTCAGCGTGATTAGGTCCTGATAATATTGCAATATTATCAATGTTATAACGAAAAATAGATATCAACATATCTGAAATAAACATTTTTTTTCTACCCTCGATACCTTTCGATAGTAAAAGTAATTTAGTATTTGATAAATCATGCTTTGATATAAAATCATAGATACTATTAATAGGTATAGCAAGTACGGTTATATCATTTAGGCTTAAATCAGTAAATTTAGCAGTATAATTTATTCTAGAAGATATTAATGATTTAGGTAGATATGGATGAAAATTTTTTTTTAAAAGTTTTTTTGAAGTAAGTGAATTTCTATGTAAGACAGTAACACTGAGTTTTTTCTTAATCAACATATTAGCAAAAGTAATACCCCATGAACCAGAGCCAATAATATTAACATTCATTACTAAATGACTTCTCCGATTTGATGATATACTTGATTAGATTCATCTAAGTAGGATTCTAATTCTTCTAAATTGGTTTTATTTATAATTAAAACCATACCAATTCCTAAATTAAATGGTCTAACCATATCATCAAATTTAATATTGCCCTCTTCTTGAATTAACTTAAAAATATTTGGCCACTCCCATGAACTCCAATTAATTTTAACATCTTGATTTTTTTCTAAAACTCTATGAGTATTTTCTATCAATCCACCACCAGTAATGTGAGATAAAGCTTTTAACCAAGGCTTATCTAATATTGGTGATAATACATTTAAGTAAGACTTATGAATTTTCAATAATTCTTCATCAACTGAACATCCGAGAGAATCAATATTTACACCAACTTTATATTTATCTAATAGTACTTTTCTTGCTAGCGAATAACCATTTGTATGCAATCCGTTTGAAGGAAGACCAATTAAAACATCTCCTTTTTTAGTTTTTCTATTTGACAACATATTATTTCTTTCAACTACACCAATTACAGTACCACTTACATCATATTTTTTATTGTCATAAAAACCAGGCATTTCAGCAGTTTCACCACCAATTAGAACACATTTATTTTGTTTACATGCAATAGAAAAGCCTTTAATAACATTATCAAGAATATCATTATCGAGCTTTCCAGCAGCGAAGTAATCTAGAAAAAATAATGGTTTAGCACCAATTACAAGTATATCATTGACACAGTGATTAACTAGACACTGGCCAATAGTATCATGACGATTGGCAAGATTAGCTATTAAAAGCTTAGTACCAACACCGTCAACACTTGATACTAATACAGGATTAGAAAAATCTTTACTCGGAAAATTAAAACATCCACCAAAAGATCCTATATCGGATAAAGTATGCTTATTGAAAGTTGTTTTAGCATGTTTTTTAACTTTTTCAAGAGCATTATTTGCAGCGTCAATATCAACACCAGCTTCTTTGTATGTAGTCATGTTTTGTAAATCGTTTCTATTAAGTATTCGTAATTAGATATTGCTTTTTTTCTAACGATGGACATTTTAGGTGTCATCTCGCCTTTTTCTATTGAAAATTCGTTTGGTAGAAGTTTGTATTTTTTTACAGTTTCAAACTGTGCAAATTTATTCATAATTGTTTTAATTTCTAAATTAAATAAATTTAATACTTCTGGGTGATCAACCATCGCTTCATTACTTAAATTTTCTTTATTTATAGAATTAAGATAAATATTTACATTTTCGAAATTAGGAACAATTAATGCACTAATGAAATTTCGCTTATCACCAATAATTAATGATTGTTGTATGTATTGAGATTGATTAAGAGCAATTTCAAGAGGTAAAGGAGCAATGTTTTTGCCAGCTGATGTTACTAAAATACTTTTTTTTCTATCTGTAATTTTCAGAAATCCATCATCATCGATAATTCCAATATCACCTGTATGAAACCAGCCATCTTTATCAAAAACTTCATCTGTAGCTTCTTGATTGTTATAATAACCAAGCATAATGTTTGGACCTTTAGCTAGGATTTCTCCATCATCTGCAATTTTTAAATTAACATTATCTAACTTAACACCAACAGTTCCAAATCTAATATTCACGGGTGTATTGCTTGTAAGCACTGGTGAGGTTTCAGTTAATCCATAACCTTCCAATATTGTAATTCCAATACCTGAGAAAAATTCTGCTATTTTTTGAGGTAGTGGTGCACCACCAGAAATAAAAAATTTAATTTTGCCTCCAAGCTTTTGTCTTACTTTGCTATAAATTAATTTATCAGCAATTTTGTGTTTAATTTTTAATAAAAATGGAATTGTGTGCTTAGCGTGCGTTAAGTTAGTAAAATCTTTTCCAACTTTTAAGGACCAATAAAATAACTTTTGTTTCAAACTACCTGAGTCTTGTATTCCAAACATAATCTTATCATACATTTTTTCAAAGAAACGAGGAACACAAACAACAATAGTTGGTGATACTTCTGACATGTTTTCTCCTACAGTTTCAACACTTTCAGCGTAGTAAATTTTTGATTTTATATACATAGGAAAAAAATGTCCTGCCATACGCTCTAATACGTGGCTAAGTGGCAGAAAAGATAAAAAAGATTCCTTAAAGAGATTATCTTGCAACTTAACTACTTCAGATAAATTTGATATTAGATTTTTGTGGGATAACATTACTCCTTTTGGCATGCCAGTTGTTCCAGAAGTATATATTAAAGAAACCAAATCATCCTCAGAAATACTTTTAACATAGTCATTAAAAATAGAAATATTATTATTCTTTAAGTGACTAGCACCTAGAGATTTTAATTCTGAAAAAGTAAAAGAATACTCATAATCGCTTGATATAGAATCGTCATCCATTAAAACTATATATTCAAGAGATTTACATTCATTAAAGATTTTATTTATTTTATCAAATTGAATTTTATTTTCTACGAAAACTAATTTACTTGCAGAGTCGTTTAATATGAATTTAACTTGCTCATCAATTAAAGTTGGATAAATTGTTGTGGTTGTCATGCCAGCTGATAGAATGCCATAATCTGATAATGACCAAAGATGCGATGTTGATGAAAGTATTGCTATCTTATCCTTTGGTTTTAAACCGAGGTACAAGAGAGATGAGGACAAATTACAAACAATATCTTTAACTTCATTACCAAGTAACGGTTTCCAAACACCATTACTTTTGTAATTAAACACATTATTATTTTTTTGCTCTTCAATTACTGAAAAGAACATTTCTGGAATTGTTTTATAATTCATATTATATATATAATTAATTATCATTAATTTATAAATAAATAATAATAATAAAATAAATTAATTTTTGCCGAGGTGGTGAAATTGGTAGACACGTTGGATTCAAAATCCAATGTTTTTCGGAACGTGTGGGTTCGAGTCCCACCCTCGGTACTTATGGATATAATTGACTTGCATGGCTTGAAACATAGTGACGGTAAATTAAAGGTACTTTTATTTATCGAAAAAAATCTTGATAATCTTCCAATTGAGATTATTACTGGAAATTCTATAGAAATGCAAAAAATTGTTAAGGATGTAGCAGATTCTTTTGAACTTAAAATTTCGTTTCCAAATCATAAAAATCTTGGATCTTTGATAATAACAGAAAAATATTAAATAATTATTTTTTACTATTTGATATTTCTTGTAATTGATTTGACAAATCATTTAAAGCCTTACCAGCTTCATTTATCATTGGTTTTATTATTTGTTCTGATTCGCCGGGAAGATCGCCATCTGTATATATTAAAAAAGATATATAAACTATAATTGAAATAAAAGTAATCATTAAAAGCTTGAAAAACTTTTTTAGAATACTATATATTATTATTAATAAAAAAATTATTACTAATGACAGGTATATAGGCTCACTTATAATTGTTTTGTAAATGCTTTCATAATCCATGATTTAATTTAAAATATTTGTGATACAATTAACATTTATTATTTTTTAAACTTTTTTGTGACATAGTTCTCATTTAAAATTCTTTTTATTCATTAAAATTAAAAAAAAGTAAATTTGATATGAAAAACAATAAAAAAGAAATAATGAAACTAATAATAAAACTTAACTTAATACTTGGTATGTATAATCTATTTTTATATGCCCAAGGTCACATGTTTTTTAACTTACTTATTGGATCAGTTAATATAGGTGTCTGGGTTTTCTATAAAGATATTAAAAATATAATTTCAAATAAACTATCTTGAGTTGCCATTCTCATCATAAGATTCTAAAATATCGACTAAAAGTCCATCTTTATATAATTTGAGATATTTTATCTGACCATTACTAAACCAGTATCTTGAAATACCATTTAAAATATCATTGTTATAATTTGATTCACTTTTTATATTCCCATTTTCATACCATTTTTTTTGTAAACCATCAAGTTTTCCATTTTCATAGTTATACTTTATGGATAATTGATTGTTTAAATACCACTTCTTTTGAACGCCGTTTTTTTTACCGTTTTTATAATTATATTCAATTTTAACATTCCCATTATCATAGTACTCTTTTAATATACCATCCTCTACATCAACATCTGATTCATTATTGAAATTTCCATAGACCCAAAATGTCAATTCACATTCAAGGTACTTGTATTTAGAAGTATCAAATGTTAAAATTGAATTATTATCATCTAAATATATTTTATCACTAATCTCTAATTCATTGTTACATTGTTTAATAATAATCTCATAAGAATTAGAAATTATTGAAAAATCAACATCGCATATCTCTATGATTATTTTCTTTTTTCTTTCCAGATTAATATTATCAATAGAAATTAATTCAAGTAAATAATTTCCATTGAAATTATTTATTAAATCTTTCATATCAACTTCTGATTCATATTTGTTTTTATAAATATTGTATTCTCTAATTGAAATATCATTTTGTGAAAATAATAATGTAGAAATAATAATAAAAAAAACTTTAAAATTATTCATTATTCCAATTTGGTTTTCGTTTATTTAAAAATGCATCTAAAGCTTCGTCTCTATCTTTGCTTTTAAGAGTTATTTTATAGTTATTACGTTCTGCTTTTAAACATTGATCCCTATTTGTTTCAAATAAACTCATATTTATAGCTTTCTTAGCACTTTTCACTGCAATAGGAGCATTTTTAAGAATATCTTTAGCGATCGACATTCCTTCATCAAAAAGATTAGAAAATTTTACACAGTTGATAGCAAAGCCATAATTAATAGTTTCTTTTCCTGTAAATTTTTTTGCTGTAAATATCCAATATTTTGCATTTTGAACACCAATAACTCTCGGTAGTCTAAATGTTCCACCAGCACCAGGAATAATTCCAATACTTGTTTCAGGCAAACCTATTTGAGACTCATAAGAAACAACTCTAATATCGCATGACAATGCAAGCTCTGTACCTCCACCTAAGCAAAAACCATTTACAAGGCATATGGTTGGAATATTTAAATTTTCTATAGAATTAAAACAATTATTAAAAATATCCAATGCTTTGTGAGATTCTAGTTTAGACATTATTTTTCTTTCTTTCAAATCAGCACCTACAGAAAAATTATCTAAGCTTGATTTAATAATTAAAACTCTGCAATCTAAATTTTTACTTATATCTTTAATAATATTTTGTATTTGTAATAAAAAATCTGAGGATAGAGCATTAAAAGGACTTCGACTCAGTGTTAAACATCCAATATGTTTATCTATTATTTTAAAATCTATATTACTAATCATTTATATATTTTCTCAATTCTAAAGGAATTTCAACTTCCATTAAAAGTATAGCTTGACCGTAGGTTTTTCCTTGTGCATCATTTATTAAGGAATCACTTCCACCGCCTCCTAAGCTATCTTCTAAAATAAAATTCAAAGATAATAAATTATCTAATTCAAATCTTATAACATCTCCTTTAACTATATCTTTAAAAAAATCCTCAACTCTTGATGAGGTAATATTTTTTTTTGCCCAATTATAGGTGTCAATATTGTCAAATATTATACCAACATTTGAATTCTTACCCTTATCGCCTGAACGAGAACATGCGATTGCTCCTAATTTAAGTATCATAATATTTTAACTTTTGTTGTAATTAATTTTTTATCAATTAAGGCAGGCCAAAAAGATATTACCTCTTGAACTTTTGGTCTTCCTCCAGCAAATCCAGTAACTCCTGGTGGTCCAGATGTTATAATTGGAGATATTTCCTTGCTGAATCTTTCTACTTTCTTTCTGTTATCATCTTTAACAGATAATCTGAGAACAATTTCATTAGCACCACTATATTTAAGGTTTATGTTTTTATGGCATGAGTTAAAACCTAAATATTCAGTATTTTTTTTATTAAAAGTAGTCCCTGCTAACTTAAGTCTTTCCCAAATGGTTTTAGCGACAAGTTTTGCTTTATCATATGAGTTTGGACCTGAAATTGTTAATTGAGCAGAACATTTATATCCAGAAAAATAACTTATTGAGACTTTATATGTAGATGTTGGTTTAAAGCCTATTACATTATTTATAGAAACTACATTTTTTTTAATTTCCATTAAATTAAATGAAGTAAAATCTACACATACATCTGGTGATATGTATTTATTTGGATCACCCATCTCATACAATACTTGCTCTGTTACTGATAAACGATTTACTACACCAGAAGTATATGGAGGCTTTGTTACTAAAAAATCTCCATTTCTTTTTACTTCAACAATAGGGTAACCAATATTTGATATATCATCTAATTCATACCATTTAGTATAATTTCCACCTGTACATTGAGCACCACATTCAATAATATGACCGGCTAACGTTCCTGATGCTAATTTATTATAATCATTACTTTTCCATTGATATTCATGCAATAGTGGTCCAAGTGTTAAACCTGGATCAGAAACTCTTCCTGCTAAAACTATATCTGCACCTTTGTCTAAAGCATCCTTTACAGAAAAACTATCTATATATACATTGGCTGAAGTAATATTAGTTAAAATTTTAGAAATATTTTCACCAGTTTCAAGATTTTTAAATTTTTCCCCATTCTTAATCATACCATCAATTTGATTAAAGATGTCATCGCCTTGAATTACTCCAATCTTAAAATCATTTGCTTTTTTTAATCTCCTTTTTATAGCCATAGCACATTCTAAAGGATTAACGCCACCAGCATTAGTTATTATTTTAATTTTATTTTTTTTTTATGTTTTCTTGGTTATCTATAACTAAATCAACAAAATCTCTAGCATAACCAAACATTTTATTTTTAAGCTTTTGTTTTTGCATGATTGAAATAGTAACCTCTGCCAAATAATCTAATGTTAAATAATCAATTTTTCCATACTTAAGCAATTTAGTTGGTGCATCTATACTATCACCCCAAAAGCCTTGACCGTTAGCAATTTTAATAAGATTTTTCATACTTGAAAAACTCCATAATTTGGCTTTTCACTAATATTACTATTAGATACTAAGCAAAGACTTTTAATTAGAACTAACCTTGTATCTTTAGGTTCAATTATTTCATCGACCCACAATCGTGCTGCACCATATTTAATGTCTGATTGTTTATCATAAGAAGATTTAATTTTATTATAAATTTCACTTTTATCTTTATCACTTATTTTACCTAGTTTTGATAATTTTAATGATGTTAGAGTTTTTGCAGCTTGATCTCCACCCATTACAGCAATTTTAGAATTAGGCCATGCAAATATAAACGATGGGTTATAAGCTTTTCCTGACATTGCATAATTACCAGCACCATAACTACCACCAATAATTAAAGTTATTTTAGGAACAATACTGTTAGAAACTGCATTGACCATTTTCGCACCATCTTTTGCTATGCCTGACCATTCAGCATGTTTTCCAACCATAAAACCATTAACATCATGAATAAAAATAATAGGAACTTTATCTTGATTACAATTCATGATAAATCGTGCCCCTTTGTCTGCAGAGTCATTATAGATAACTCCACCTAATTGAATTTGATTATCAGTTGTTTTAATTATAGTTTTTTGATTTGCAACTATTCCAACTTTAAAACCTCCAATTCTAGCATTAACGCAAACAATAGTTTTTCCATAATTTTCTTTAAACTCTATAAATTTACTCTCGTCAACAATCCTTGCTATTAATTCTTTGATATCATATTGCGATTTATTATCAACATCTATGTAATTATATAAATCTTCAAAATTATAATCTGGGTTTTTTACTTCATTTGAATTATTATTTTTTGATAAATTTATATTTGAAATAATTTCTTTAATTTTCAATAGTGCCTTATAATCATCACCAACTTCATAGTCTACAATACCACTTATACTGGAATGCGTATTACTTCCACCAAGAGTTTCAGCATCGATTTCTTGACCAACAGCAGCTTTTACTAAAGCAGGTCCAGCTAAAAACATATTGGAACCCTTGGTCATTATATATTTATCGCACATTACTGGTAAATAAGCACCACCTGCTACACATGGGCCCATAACAGAAGCAATTTGAATATTTCCATTTGATGATAGTTTGGCATTATTGTAAAAAATTTTTCCAAAGTGACCTTCATCTGGAAAAACCTGATCTTGTAAAGGTAAGAAAACACCGGCTGAATCAACTAAATAAATAATAGGTAAATTATTTTTGTATGCTATTTCTTGAGCTCTTAAAGTTTTCTTTAACGTTACTTCAAAATATGCACCAGCTTTTACCGTTGCATCATTAGCAATAATCATAAAATTATAATTATTAATAATTCCAATACCCATTATTAAGCCACCACATGGACAACCTCCATAATCATTGTACATATTGTACCCAGCAAACTTGGCTAACTCTAAAAAATAGGTGTTTTCATCTATTAAATGTGCAATTCTTTCTCTTGCTGTTAATCTTCCTTTATCATGTTGTTTTTGAACAGAAGCTTTCCCACCAGATTCTTTAATTAAATCTATTTTATCATTAAATTCATTAATTAATTTTACAAACTTAATTTTAAGATCATTATCATCTAGATTAACAATGTTACTTACGTAATTACTTTTCATTATTATAAACACCAATATTATTATATTTATTAATTCTTTCTTCCACAAGTTTTGACTTTGTTAAGCTACTTAAATATTTATGTTCAACACAAATTACTTCAGCCACATCATTATAAACTGTATTTTCATCATTATGTGCACCACCAACAGGCTCATTAATAATCTTATCAGCAATATTCATTTCGAAAAGATCCCTAGAATTAACTTTTAACATTTCTGCAGCATCTTTATTAAAAGAAGAATCACCAAAAAGTATAGAAGCACAACCTTCTGGTGATATAACAGAATACCAAGAATATTCGAGACATATGATTCTATCAGCAAGACCTATTGCAAGAGCTCCCCCAGAAGCACCCTCTCCGATAACTACAGAAATAATAGGTACTTCTAATGTTGACATTGTAAATAGATTATCTGCAATAGCTTGAGATTGACCTCTTTCTTCTGCACCAATACCAGGATATGCTCCAGGTGTATCAATTAAAGATAGAATAGGTAAATTAAATTTTTCAGCTAATTTCATTACTCTTAATGCTTTTCTATAACCTTCAGGTTTTGACATTCCAAAATTATGTTTAAGCTTTTCTTTAGTATTACGACCCTTTTCCTGACCAATTATAGCAAACTTAATGTTATTAATGTAACCAAAACCAGCTATCATTGCTTTATCATCTGAAAATTTACGATCTCCATGAATTTCAAACCAGTTTGTACATATATTATTAATGAAGTCACTAGAATGGGGTCTCATAGGGTGTCTAGCTATTTCGACCTTTTGCCATCTTGTAAGATTAGAATAAATGGTATTTTTTTCCCTTTCTAGCTGCAATTCTAAAGAATTAATTAAGTCTGTATTATTAATACCGCTAGTATTATTAAGACTTCTTGCATGAATTATTCTTTCATGTAAATCTTTTAATGGTTTTTCAAATTCTAATGTAAATAGTGACATATAATATAATTATTAATTATTTAATTTAAAAAAAATTCTGTTGTATTTAAGTATAAACTTTAAAAATGATAAATAAAAAGTTATTGTTACAAATAAATAATTAATATAATTACGACTACCATTTTTTAAATGAATGATTTCTGCTTTTGGATAATAAGTGTTATTTAAACCTAGTTTAGTAACTTTATAACAAAAATCTGTATCTTCAAAATACAAAAAAAATTGTTCATCAAAGCCTCCGACAGAAGAATAAACGTCTTTATTAAACATCATAAAACAACCACTTACAGCATCTACCTTGTGAATTTTTTCATTTGATAAATCCATGTAGTTATATCTATTTGTAAAACCAAAACTATGAAACTTTAAAATATATGGAATTATAATATTTAAAGATGGAAATCTTCTTCTTGAGGATTTTTGAAAGGATTTATCTATATTTAATACTTTACAACCTATAATACCTATATCATTATTACTTTTAAAATGATTGAAAATTTGAGAGATAGAATTTTTCTTTAATTCAACATCTGGGTTCATTGTAATAAGTGTTTTATAAGACGCCTCAAGAATACCAATATTAATAGCTTTTGAGTAACCGATATTTTTACCTATAAAAATATTTTTTAATGATAAAGTATCTTTTTTTATACTTATTTTGCATTGTCTTTTATTGTTGTGAACAATAATAATTTCTATCTTAATATCATTTAAACTAGAATTACAAATTGATTCTAAACATTTATTTAAAAGTAAATCTGAATTATAATTAACTATAACTATACTTATCATTTTAGTAGATTGAATATGTTTTTTAAACGAAGCAAAGGAACAATAATAATGGCTTCTAAAATTATTTTTTTAGACATTTTTGATTTTCCTATTGTTCTATCAGTAAAAATAATTGGAACCTCTTTTACTTCATATTTATTTAGATGTGCCCTATAGTTAATTTCTATTTGAAATGAATATCCTTGACTATTGATATTATTAATATTTATTGACTTTAGAACGTCAATATCAATACATTTAAATCCTCCTGTACAATCATTTATTTTTAATCCGGTTAATATTTTAGCATATAAATTGGCGAAATAGCTTAAAGCTAATCTACTTAGAGGCCAATTTATTATTCTAATTCCATCTATATATCTACTACCAATAACTAACTTATATGAATCTGAATAATCTAATAATTTATTTATATCATTAGGATTATGGGACATATCAGCATCAATTTGAATAACTTTGTTATAATTATTACTTATTGCATATTCAAAGCCCTTAATATATGCATTACCAATACCTGATTTTTTTTTATTTATAATTAAGAAAATATTTTTATATTTTTTTTGTATTTCTTGAACTTTTTCATAAGTTTTATCTGGTGAATTATCATCAACTACTAAAATATCTAAATTTAAATCAAGCTTAATAATTTTATTAATTATTATTTCTATATTATTTATTTCATTATATGTTGGTATAATAACTAGTTTTTTCATTTAACTCCATTAATGTATTCTAAGGTAGCTTTACTATCAAAAAGTCTTAATTTCATTTGATTGCAAAGCTCTAAGTCAAAACTTGTGTTAAGAGGTCTCTGAGCTTTAAAGTTAATATTGGAGGTTTTAACAACTTTAATTAGGTTATCATCCAAATTGTTAACTTTGGCTATCTCGTAAGCAAAACCTGACCTACTTATACTATTTTTGCTTCCAAAGTTTATTTTACCATCATAATCGAGTAGTATTAAATCATAGATAAAGTTTGTTAGATTTAAAGCATAGCAAGGATTTGATATTTGATCATTTACTACATGAATGATATTATTTTTTGATAATTCACTATAAACCCAATTATAAAAGTTATTTAAATAGTTAGAAAATAATGTTGAAACTCTAATAATTATATTTTTTTTATTTGAAGAAAGTAAAATATTTTCTGCTTCTAATTTAGTTTTACCATAGTAATTCAAAGGATTTGGCTGAGAATTTTCATTATATGAACCATCTATACCATCATAAATAAAATCCGAAGATATTTGTATGATTTTAGTATTAAAATTAGAGTGTTTAATTAAATTTTTCAGACCATCAACATTAATTTTACGTGCTAATAATTTATTAGTCTGACATAAATCAACTTTAGTTAAAGCTGCAGTATTTATTATAATATCAGGTTCATATTTATTTAAAACATATGATACTTGTTTTTCATTCGTTATATCCATTTGCTCATACTTAGGAGCCTTACTTTTATGAGTCTTAATGAAATTAAATAGTGATGATTTATCTATGATATTAAAATGTGATCCTAATTGACCTTTAGAACCTGTAATTAATATTTTAAGCACTTATTGTTGCACCATTACTTTTAAACATATCTAATTTTGATAAAATTTCTTCATCATTTAAGGATAGAACTTCTGCACAAAAAATTGCAGAATTTATTGCTCCTGACTTTCCAACAGACATTGTTGCTACAGGAACACCTTTGGGCATCTGCACTGTTGATAATAGTGAATCTAAGCCATCCATCATACCACCAGGCAATGGAACTCCAATAACAGGTAATGTTGTGTTAGCTTTTACTGCGCCTCCTAAATGAGCTGCCATACCAGCGCCACATATTAAAATTGAATAACCATTATCCCTCGCATTACTTGAAAACTCTGATACTTCTTTTGGATTTCTATGAGCAGACATCACTAGCAGATCTAATTTAATATTAAAATATTTAAAGTAATCCATTGATGTTTCAGCTATTTTCCTGTCACTTTCACTACCTATTAAAAACGCAACTTTGTAGTTCATAATTTTATTCCTTTATGTTTTGAAAAATCGACTCTAGTTGTTTTAACAATAAAATTTTGTCTTTACCTGGATTATTAACGAATCCAGATATATATAATTTAAAATCTTTATAAATATCTTCATAAACATATGTAACAAAAGGGCCCCCTGTATCGGAGTCTGTATGTTCATAAAGACCTCTTAAAACAATATTAGAATTATATTGCTCCTCAGATCTAAATCTCTCAGGTATAATGACACTGGTTAGATTAGATTCATGTAGTAATTTAAGATTTTTAAAATCTTCAATATTATTCTTTTTTACTTTATTGATAACAATCCATCTGTATGGATATCCCCTTCCAATCCATATCATAGAGCTATTTTTTTTTATTATTTTATAGCTATCATCTATTTTAAGATTAATATTAAACATTTCATGCACTAAGGTATTTATCTGTTTTGATTTATCTTCCTTATTATAATCATGTAAAATATTTTTACTTATATTTTGATTTATCTCATTTTTAATCCATTTAGAATTAATTGCATTTTGTCTTATTAGTTGATCAATATCATGAGCATTTATATAAACCAAAACTTGATTTTTTGAATATAAATCATTTAATGATAATAATTGTTTATTAAATTTATCTAAAAACTTATTACTTAATAAATCTATGGTTGAATCTTGCGGAAAATCTAAAGAAAGAATTATCATATTTTTATTAAATTTATTTTTAATAAAATCACTTGGATCAATATACTTAATATTGTAGCTGCTCTTCAAAATGGGGGTATAAATACTATCTTTAAAAACTTCAGATATAAAAATATTAACATATTCCCGATCTTCAATAGATGATACAATTGTAATGTCATTATATCCTCCTGTACTATCAGGAAGTCTTTTACAAGAAAAAATACACAAAATGAATAATAATATAATTATATTTTTTTGCATACGTAAACAAGTGATGATGATTTTTTAATATTTATGAGCTGATTTACAAAACATCGAAACAGAATTAATATTTTATATAAAGCATTAGTATTTCTAGACATAAAAATATTGTAAAAAGTATCAATTTTTAAATTCTTAACTCCTTCTATGGTAAATCCATGCTTTTCTAAAAAAATACTCATTGAATTATAATTGAAATGATAAATATGTCTTGGTAAATCATAAGCAGCCCAGTTATTATTCAAATAATCAACTTCCTTACTATCTATATTGGGACATGCAATAAATAAGAAACCACTATCAGATAGAATATTATTAACATTTTTAAACACACTATTAATATCGTACATGTGTTCTATTGAATGCCAAATGGTAATCGAATTAAATGATTTTTTATTTAATTTTAATAAACTCTTTATATCAGTGTCACAGGGATTAAACTTGTCATAACTTGAAGAAACCCATCCTAAATCATTTAATTTTTTAGAAAAAAAACTATCCCCTGAACCAATATCTAAATTATTTTTATTTTTCCCTACATATTCAATTATTATTTTTTTTTTAATATAAAAATTAATATATCTAATAATTTTATAAATACTATTTATAAAATTTTTCTTTTTTTGGAAAGGTTTATAATTTTCATTGTAATATTTTCCTATATCAGATTCACTCAATCTAGGATTAAGAAAAACAAGCGAACATTTTAGACATTTAACTAACGTAAATTTTTTATTATCAAACTCTAAAAGTTTAAAAATATCAAAACTGCTTTTGTTACAAATTATACAATTTGTACTTTCCACTTAAAGCTTTGATCTGTTAAAATACATTAAAAGTGTTGATGATAATATCATTATAATTGATATTAACTGAGCACTTGATAAATCATAATAATAAGATGGATTTAATCTAAGAAATTCGATAATAAAACGTGAAAACCCAGCTAAAAAAAGATATTCTAAAAAAACTTGCCCATCATATTTTTTTAATTCTCTGATTTTAAGCAAGTATAAAAATACTATGAAATAAATTAAAAATTCATACAGTTGTGTAGGGTGAACTTTTATTAAATCTCCAAATTTATAAAAAGGTTTAACAAGTGAATTAAAAATTTCGGGATGATTATATTGAAATGATTCATAGGTAGTTGGTGGACGACCATTTTTAAATGGAAAAAGCCAAGATATATTTGTTGGCTTGCCGTAACAACACCCAACGAAAAAACAACCCAATCGTCCTATACCTTGTCCTAAAATTATATATGGTGCAACCCAATCTGATACAATGGTCCATGTTAATTTTTCTTTATATACATAATATGATACAGAAATAAAACCACCGAAAAGTCCCCCCAAAAAAACCAATCCAGAACCAAATTTATTAATACCCAATATTAATAAGTCTAAATTAAAAGTAAATAATCCCTTAAATATCGAAATAAGACCTTGGATATTAGCATATCCATCAGTTTCATAATATTCAATAATGTAAAAAATTTTAGCACCAACAATACCACCTATAGCTGCATAAAAAATTATATCTTCAGCTATTTGGCCGTTTTTACCAATAGATATAAGGTACCGTTTTAATAAAAAATTGTTAACGATAAAGGCCAACATTAACATAAATCCATATGTTGATATTTGAAGAGATCCTATTTGAAATAAAATAGGATACATTAAAAAACCGGGACAGTTACTAGTATAAAATCATAAATTATGTGAGATATCATCGATATACCTAAACCCCTATATAAATAAAGAATACTTAAAAAAATACCACCTATAAATCTAACAATAAATGTATATAACATAAAAACATCTCCTGAACTTCCAATATAATGAAATAATGAAAATAAAAAAGATGAAACTAAAACTGAAATAATAAAGGCATAATTATAATTAAGAACTTTTATAGTACCTGACAAAAAAATATTTAATAAAATTAGTCTAAATAATATTTCTTCCCAAATCCCTGCACCTAAACATGAGTAAAACATAAAAGTATAATCGTAGAGAAAATATGAATTATTATAATTAAAAAAAGAAAATCCGTTTAAAATTATTACTAAAATAAATCCAAATAAAATACCTTCTAAAAACATAAAAAAAATATAGCTGATTTTAAATTCGTAAATATTTTTATTGAAATTATATAGTATATATAATAAAATAAAAATTAAAAGAATATTATTATATGTTAAAAAAGTGTTTTGTGTTAAAATTGATAAAAAATCTCTTAATATTATATCAGCGGAATTTCTAATTACATAATCTGTCGTATCGAATAAAAAAAAAGCCAAAACTTCGTACATTAAAAAAAAAGGAAAGATAAATAATATTGATATTAGATTATTTTTTGTATAATTATAATATTTCATTTACTTTAGTTATCAGACTTAAGGATAGCAAGAAATGCTTCCTGTGGTAATTGAACATTTCCAATTTGTTTCATTCTCTTCTTGCCTGCTTTTTGTTTTTCTAATAATTTTCTTTTCCTAGATATATCACCACCATAACATTTTGCTGTAACATTTTTTCTAAGTGCTTTTACTGTTTCTCTAGCAATAACTTTTTGACCTATTGTTGCTTGTATTGGTATTTCAAATTGATGCCTATCAATTTCAGATTTCAATCTTTTACATAATACTCTACCTTTTGAATAAGAATTATCTTTATGAACGATTATACTTAGTGCATCAACAATCTCAGTAGCAACCTTAACATCAAGCTTAACCAAAGCACCTGGTTTGCTTTCGATTAGTTCATAATCAAGAGATGCGTAACCTTTAGAAGTTGACTTTAGATTCTCAAAAAAATCAAATATAATTTCTGCTAATGGCATTTCAAAAACTAGCTGAACTCTATCAACAGATAAATAATTAGTTGATAAATATTTACCTCTATGATTGGTACAGAGATTCATAATATTTCCTATGTATTCTTTTGGAACAATGATTTCTGATTTAATGTAAGGTTCAAATATTTTATCAATTTCATTTGATGTTGGCATTTCAGAAGGATTATCTACTAAAGTTTCCGTTCCGTCTTTAAGTAAAATATTATAACTAACATTAGGACATGTAGTAATTAAATCTATATTAAATTCTCTTTCTAGTCTTTCTTGAACAATTTCCATATGTAAAGGTCCTAAAAACCCACATCTAAATCCAAAACCTAAAGCTAAAGATGTATTTGGTTCATAAGTTAAAGATGAATCGTTTAATTTAAGTCTATCAAGACTAACTTTTAAATCTTCATAATCTTTAGAATCTATTGGATACAAACCACTAAAGACCATAGGTTTAACTATCTTGTAACCTGGTAATGATTTCTCGCAAGGATTATCTTTTGTAGTTATTGTATCACCAACTTTAATATTTGATACATCTTTAATATTAAGTATTAAATAACCTACATCCCCATCACATAGTATATCTTTTTTAACTCTATCTATTTGCAAGATACCAACTTCTAATATTTCATGATTAGCATGGTAATTGAAAAATTTTGCAATCATACCTCTTTTAACTAAGCCTGAAAATACCCTAACGTAAATTATGACTCCTCTATATTGATCAAAATATGAATCAAAAATCAATGCTGAGAAAGAGGATTGATTTTGACTTGTAGGTGAAGGTATATTTTGAATAACTTTTGGAAAAATTTTCTCAACGCCAGTACCATCTTTTGAGCTAATGTACATTATGTCACTTTTATTACAACCAAGCAACTCTATGATTTGAGTCTCTGCTGACTCTATATCTGCATTTTTCATATCGATTTTATTTATAACTGGAATTATTTCCAAATCAGATTCAATAGCTAAATAGGTATTAGATACAGTTTGAGCCTCGACTCCTTGAGTACAATCAATTAATAATAAAGCGCCTTCACAAGCTGCCATACTTCTTGATACTTCATAGGTGAAATCAACATGACCTGGCGTATCAATTAAATTAATTTTATATGAAATATTTTCATAGTTGTAATACATTTGAATTGGATGAGATTTAATTGTTATTCCACGTTCTTGCTCAATATCCATATTATCTAAAACTTGATTGTTATAAATTGTTTTATCTAATGTTTGAGTTAGCTCTAATAGTCTATCAGCTAAGGTCGACTTTCCATGATCAATATGAGCAATAATACAGAAATTTCTAATATGTGATAATTTCGTCATTTAATATAATTATTTAAAAAATATTCTACTTATTAAAACCATTACAGTAAATATTTCTAATCTACCTAAAAGCATACAAAATGTAGAAATAATCTTTACGGTATTTGGTAAATGACCCCAGTTATCAAAAGGACCAATAGAACCAAGACCAGGTCCAATATTACCAATTGAGGATGCTGATATTGAGATAGCAGAAATAAGATCGATATTATAGAAAGATATGAAAACAGTAAATATTACAAAAATCATTATATAAAAAAGATAAAACCCTAAAGTATTTTTAATTATATCTTCATTAATAATTTTTTTTCCAATTTTTATATTATACACAACATTTGGATGTATTAATCTTTTTATTTCAAAATAAATATATTTGAATATCACCAATGTTCGTATAATTTTTATACCTCCAGTTGTTGAACCAGCAGAAGCTCCAATAAAAAAAAGGAAAAAACATAGCGCTATACTAAGATTAGGCCACACTTCAAAATTTTCAGTGGTAAATCCAGTGGTAGATAACAAGGAAACAGTAGTAAAAGCAGCATGTCTAATACCTTCAAAGCTACTTAAATAAACACTATTAATAATAAGATTAAATGATATTATTACTGTAATAGCTAAAAACAAAAAAGCATAAAACTTAAATTCTTCATCTTTGAAATATTTAAATTTAAATTTTCCTAAAAAAATATAATGTAAAGTAAAATTAGTGGCAGATATAAACATAAAAAGAATAATGGTCCATTCGATTAATGAGCTGTTGAAATAAGCTATACTATTAGAATGTGTTGAAAAACCACCAGTTGACACAGTTGAAAATGAATGACATAGCGAATCAAAAAAAGACATACCAAAAAAATATAATAATATTGTTTCTAAAATAGTAAAAGTTATATAAATAGACCACAATAATTTTGCAGTCTGTTTTATTCTTGGAGTTATTTTATCAGCTGTAGGACCTGCAACTTCCGCTCTAAATAACTGAACACCACCTATTCCAAGCAGTGGTAATAGAGCTATACTGAATACAATTATACCCATACCACCTAAGAACTGCGTAAAGCTACGCCAAAACAATAGCCCATATCCAAGGGATTCAATTTTAAGGCTATTTTCCCCAAATATTGTTGCACCTGTTGTTGTAAATCCTGACATTGATTCAAAATAACAATCTACAAAACTTAGACTATTTTGTGAAAAGTAAAATGGGAGTGAACCAAATAATCCAATTAGCAACCATCCTATAGTAACTATTGTGAAAGCATCAACTGAAGAAACATCGTTTATATTTTCACTAAAAAAATAACTACTTAAATAAACTAGAAGAGATAAAAACAACGTTATTGATATTGAATAAAAAAAGGAAATTAATACCTCCGTTTCATTGTAGTATAGTGACCATAAGACTGAAGGTAACATTGAAAATGCAAGGAAGCATAAAAGCATTCCTAAAATCTTCAAAATTTTATTATTTAACATTTACTTAAATAAGCTTTCTATTTTAGATAAGGACTCAGGATTTAGAAAAATTAGTAATTTATCATTTTCTTCTATTATCGACTTATTCATATTAGGAATTATAATTTCCATGTTTCTTAATATTCCTGCTAAGCATATATTAACAGGCAAGTCATCAATTGTATAATTTTTAGAAAAATACTTACAACCAGGATTTGCAACAATTTCAAGAGCATCAATATGCATATCTTCAAAAGGTGTAATATTGATATCTTCACTTTTAGAATGAATAATTTTAAAAACATCATTAACGGCAGAGATATTTTTACTTACAACTGCATCTATACCTATTTTTCTCATAGATTTAAAATAATTAGTTGTTGAAACATGCATAATAACTTGTTTTACACCTTTATACTTAGCTATTAAACTAGCTAGCATATTTGTTTTGTCATTCTCTGTTGTTGCTATAAAGCAATCGATTTCGTGAATTGACTCTGATTCTAGAAACTCTTCATCTAGACCATCACCAACCAATATTAAAGATTCATCTAAGGTTTCGCTGTATTTTTTAGCTTTCTCTTTATTTATTTCTAAAACCTTAACATTATAATCATTGCCAAGTGACTTAGCAAGCATTCTTGAAATTTTCCCAAGCCCTAAAATCATGATATTTTTTACTTTAAAAGTAGTTTTTCCTGTTAGCTTATATAGATCATCAACAGATTCTTTATTACAAGTAAAATATATCACATCATTTTTTTGATACAAAGTATCTCCATGAGGTATGAATGTATTATCGTTTCTATAAATTAATGGTGTTTTATGTAACACATATGGATTTGATAAATAAACATTATTAATAGTTCTATCAATTAAAGAAGAATTATGATCTAATGTTATTCCTAATAATTTTATTTTATCTTCAAAAAATGATTTAACTTCAACTGCTGAGGAATCGCGAACTAAGTTCTCAATTTCCATTTGAGCTGATTTCTCTGGGTATATAACATCATCAATTCCGAAGTTTTTTGGAGATACTAAAGCTTTAGAATGAATATACTCGGTGTTCCTTAAACGGGCGATAATATTCTTTGAACCCATTTTTTTAGCAATTGTTGAAGCAACTAAATTTATTTCATCAATTTTTGTTAGTGCTAAGAAATAATCAACTTCACTAAAATCAATTGATTGCAAAACTCTTTGTGAACACCCATCACCTTCGATAACTCTTGCATCAATAGTATTTTTTATACGATTACATTTAATAGGATTTATATCTATAACAGTAAGATTGTAATTCTCTTTTGAAAGAAATTTTGATAAATTGAAACCGACTTCACCGGCTCCCACTAAAACAATATTTAATAACATAGTTTTTTTATTCTTTATATAAAAAAAGCCCCCAGCTTTGAACTAGGGGCTTTCTAAAATGAGTATAATTAATTTATTTTAATAATGTCATATTTATAACATCAGTAAAGCCAGGAGCAGTAATTCTTGCGAAATACTGACCACTTGCAACACTACTTGCATCCCAATTAAATGTATAACCTTGAGCTGCATCTAACATTCCATTGTGTAAACTTGCTACTTTACGTCCTTGTAAATCGTAAACAGTAACATCAACAACACCAGCATTAGCTAAGTCAAATTCTATTGTTGTTGTTGGATTAAATGGATTTGGGTAGTTTCCTACAATTGAAGTTTCGTATGGTGATAAACCATCATTTAAATCAAAAGTAAAATCAATACTATTATCAATAGCTACCTCTTCACCGTGAGAACCAGCTGCTACGATATTTGAAACAGAAACTAGTGTTGAACCTTTAAAAGAATCAACAGACTCGTAAGAAAGTTGAATAACTTTTTCTAAATTGTTAGCTTCCAAAATAGCTGTACCACCTAAATCAAACATTATAACTCTAGCTAAACCAGGTTCTTTTATTTTACTGTAAACACTCATGTTTGATCTTACATCTGAACCTGAGAATAAATGAGAAATATTATTTTCATTCAATTTTAATTGTGCTGGATCATAATTTACATCAAACTGTAAACCATATACATCAACACTTGATTCTAATTTTATTTGCAAATCATTTAGATTTGCTTTTTCTACGTTTAATTTAGCATTAGTTGAAACTTGTGCACCTAAAGCTAAAGAAAGTACTAAACCTATTGTTAAGATATTCTTCATGTTAAACTCCTTTTTATACTCATTTTATTTTTTAAAAAAATCGTTACAAAAGCAACATCATTAAATTAAAAGATAATATTAATATATACAAATTATTTATTCCTTATATTTGTAACAATATATTTCATGAATCTATTCATTTACTCTTTTAATAATTGCACCTAAACTTAAAAGCTTATTTTCAATTTTTTCATACCCTCTATCAATATGATATATCCTACTAAGGTGAGTTTCACCATATGATGCAAGTGCAGCAATTATCAAAGATGCGCTTGCTCTTATATCTGTAGACATTACTTTTGCAGCAAATAATTTTTTAACACCTACAACATTTGCATTATTTTGATGCATATCTATTTTTGCACCAAGTCTAACTAGCTCAGGTACATGTGTAAATCTATCCATGTAAATAGTATCTTTTATCGAACTTGTATTATTTGATAATGACATCAAAGCAATCCATTGTGCTTGTAAATCTGTAGGAAAGCCAGGATATACATCAGTTTCAAGTGATACAGAATTAATTTCCTTTTTCATTTTAATTGAAACAGAATCATTATCAAAGAAGATGGAAGCTCCAACCTCTTTTAGTTTGTCGATGACAACATCTAAATGCTTATAATTACATTTATTAATCTTAATACTTCCTTTAGTTGCTGTTGCAGCAATTAAAAATGTTCCAGCTTCTATTCTATCTGGAATTATTGAGTAGTCAATATTAATCTCTTCTTTAATTTTAATTCCCTTAATTGATAACTTATTAGTTCCCACACCATTAATGATTACGCCACATTTAATATAAAAATTGCATAAATCAACAATTTCAGGCTCCATTGATGCATTTTCAATAATTACTTCTTGCTCAAGATTAACACATGCCATGATTACATTACCAGTCGCTCCAACACTTGGTATTGGGAATTTTATTTTTGCTGATTTTAATTTACCTTCAGTTAATATATAACCAGAATCTAAAGTTACTTTTGCACCTAACTTTTTAAATGCTTCTAAATGAAAATTTATTGGTCTTGGTCCCCAAGCGCAACCACCTGGTAAAGAAACCTTAGCATACTCAAATCTAGATAATAATGGTCCCAACACATAAAATGAAGCTCTCATTGTTTTAACTAAATCATAAGGAGCTTCTGGATTATTACATTTTGTTGTATCTATAATTATTGAATTATCTAAATAAGATATTTTACAACCTATAATCTCTAATAATTTGAGCATTGTTTTCGTATCTCTCAAATCAGGTATATTAGATAAAGTATATTTGCCAGGAAATGCTAAGCAAGCACACATTATTGGCAGAGCAGCATTTTTAGATCCGCTTATATCAACTTCACCATTAAGTCTAACCGGTCCGTTAATAACAAATTTATCCATTTTTATACCTGTACATTAAATAATATAAACCCATACCCATATAACATCCTAAATAATCAAATAAAGCATCATAAATACTAGCGATTCTATTTGGTACAAATAATTGTATTGATTCATCAATAATAGGAATTAATGATATAAAGAACACAGGATATAACATCTTTATTTTAAAATCTTGATTATACAATGCATTCAAATACAATATTCCCAAAATAAAATATTCAGAAAAATGAATAATTTTATCATACTTCCAAATGTCTTTATATGGAATTATGCTAAATGATAAAAAAGAATTACATATAAGAAGAAATAAATAACTTGCAAACAACCATAAACTTTTAGATTTATAATTCACTATTTTTCCTAAGCTCATTAAATGCATGAGGAATACAATCTATCAGATCTGATGCTGTCATTCCATCTTTAGATATATTATTCATATAATAGTTCGCTGCCTCTGCATGTAAATATGTTCCAAAAATTGATGCTTCTAATCTACTATATCCTTGAGATAAAAGACTAACTAAAATTCCAGATAAAACATCACCAGTTCCTGATGTTGCAAGAATACTTGGACCTCTGTCCATTATATATATCAAATCTTTTTTAATAATAAATGTATTAAATGACTTTAAAATAATTATTTGTTCTTCAATAATACTCTGCAATGATAATAAAACATTAAGATTTAAATAATCTACATCTTTAAATCCATAAATTTTCTTAAGCTCTCCCATATGTGGAGTTAAGATAGAATTAGAAGGATAATGGTTAATGTTTCGATTTTTTTCTATTGCACCAGCATCGACAATGATATCATTACAATCAATATGATCAATTGAAATATAATCTATATCATTATCTCCAGGACCTATTAAAATTGGTGTTTTAGTATCTTTCTTATCTAATATCTCACTTGTTATTATTGCTTCGGGAATTAATAGGTCTATCTTATCTAACATTCTATATGAATTATCGTAATATAAATTGACGTAACTGGACCCTGTTTTCAGGCAAGCTCTAGTAGATAAAATTGTAGCGCCAGAATATTTTATACCACCATAAATAAAACATTTACCATTTGAATATTTATGTATATCACTCTTTTTATTAATAAATTTCAAAATATTATTTATATCTGAAAAGCCTATTTTTTGAAAATTACTTGATATTGGTTTAAAACCAATATCTAATTGAAACAAATTATTTATCGGTACTAAATAATGTCCTAATTTTGAAAAACCAAATGTTACAGTAAATTCAGAATTAATAACTTTATCTTTATGATAAAAAGAACCGCCATCAGAAAAAGCCCCAGTTGGAATATCAATAGATATTATTTTTTTATTTTTATTTATTTTTTCAATTATTTTCATATACTTATCTGTTAAATCTCTTGACAAGCCAATTCCAAATATTGCATCAATAATCCAATCATATTTACCAAATTTAATTTTATAATTATAAAAAGAAAATTCACTTTTAGATATTTTATATTTTTTTAATAATTTAGAATGTCCATGATTTTTTTCTGTAAAAACTATTTTTGATGGTACGTTGTATTTTTTAAGATATGAATGAACAATAACACCATCTCCACCGTTATTGCCTTTTCCACAAACAACTACTACATTTTTTGAAAATGGATTTTGTATTTTTTCACAAAAAAATTGTGCGACAGCCTTACCTGCATTGTCCATAAGTTCTTCTTGTGATAAATGACCACTTTCTATGGTGTCTTTATCTAACTTATAAGCTTGCTCTTTTGTAAGTACTGGAATCATTTTTCTATTATAACAAATGCGATAGCATAATCTCCATCATGAGATATTGATACATTGCATTTAATATTATTAACGTTAATTAATTTAATATAAGGAGATTTGTCTTTATTATTTAAAACTTCTATATCAATTAGTGAAATAGTTTTAACAATCTTCGCGCTTAATAAAGCCTTCTTGACGGCTTCTTTAGCTGCATATTTACCGCTTAAATGAATATAGGGATCTTTGTAACTATTGCAATATTCAAATTCTAAGGCGGAAAATACTTTATTTAGGAATTTTGAATCTTTATAAAGAGCTTTTATTCTATCAATTTTTACAATATCTGTACCAATTGATAACATTATTATTTATTTATTTATTTGATTAATAATATCAACAACTTCAGATAAACTATCTAAATCAAAATCAGCACCAGAATCTATAATATCTTCAGTGCTTCCATATTTTGCAAAAGCTGTCTTCATTCCTAATTGGCCTGCACCTTTGATATCTCTTTCCGGCCAATCACCAATCATAATACATTCTTCTAGATTAGCATTTAGTTTTTCTGAAATTTTAATAAATGGTTCTTTTGCAGGTTTGTAAAAACCAGTATCATTGAAAGTAACTACCTCATCAAAAAAACTATGAAGATCAAGTGTATATAATCTCATCCATGCTTCTCGACTTGGAGCATCAGAAACAATACCTAAGTTTAAATTCATACTAAGTAGTTTATTTAATGTAGGAATAACATCAGGATAAAGGTTTAATGAAATTTCTTTAGCTTTTTTATACTCAACTATCGCTGCAGCAAGATACTTGTAATTAATTATACCAATTTTATTTATTATAAATTCGTTAAAAACCTCTTGATGTTCATAGCCCTTAGTATCATATATTGTAAATATTTCATTTACTGACTTTTCTTTATCAATGTCCATACCCATATTAATCATAGCTTCAACTGCAGCATTAATTGATACAGATTTCATTTTCATAAAGTCTAGCAAGGTATTATCTAGGTCAAAGATTACAGATTTTATCATGATTAGAATAAACTAATATTATTCACAATGCTTTGTATAGTATTCGAAGTTTTCAGATTTTAAATAATTATTAGCAGTTTTTCTATAATTTCTATCTCTTTTACACTTCGTAAAAGCATCTTTGGCTGCTAGTTTATTACATAGGTTCATTTCTGACACTCCAAGTTCAAACAGAGCTGGAGCATAATTTCTTTTATTTTTTAAACTTAATTTTGCATTATCTTTAGCTCTTTGATAATCTAACTTTTCATTATAAACAGATGCTAATCTTGCTAGAATACTATATGCACTAGGATTAGATTTTAACGCCATATTTGCATAAGAAATTGCATTATCTAAATTAGATTCGCCTATTTCTAAATCCATTAACAACTCGTATGCCCTATAGTAAGTATCATCTAGAACTATTAAATCGTTAAGGATAGTTTTAGTCTTTTCAATCTCACCTTTGGATTTATATAATTTTGCTTTTTCAAAAAAAGCTTTAGTATAATCTGGTTTTATTAAAATCGCTTCATCTAGGAAAGATTGAGCTTTATCATAATCATCAACAGCTATGTAACACTTAGAAATCATATACAAAACCTTATAATTTTTTGGCTGAAGTTTTATACCTTTTTCCAAAATCTCTGCAGCTTTTCCATAATCTTTAATAGCATAATAGATATTACCTATTCTAAACATAGCAGAAGTATTCCCTGGATCGTAAGATAAAGCTTTATTAAAATGTTCTAAAGCAGTTTGATAATCCTTAACATCATAAGCCTCTTTACCTTTTAGAATTTCTAAATTAGCAATGTATTTGATTTCATCTTGATACAATGAATTATAAGGGTTTAGTTGGTTAGCTTTATTAAAATTAGCAATTGCGTTTACATAATCCTTATTTTCTTTATAAGCATATCCTAATCTGTAATAAACAATTGAATTATCTTTATACTTTTTAAGTAAAATCTCTGTTTCTTCAATTGCTTCTAGAACAAAACCACTAGATAAAGTTTTACTTACATTTTTGAGATCATTAATTAAGTCACCTAATAAAGAACCTTCTTCAGCATATTTGTCTGGGCTACTTTTCATAGCTAATTGTAAACTTTTATTAGCATTGTTTAGATCATCTAATTTTAAATATATCTGATATGATAGATAATGAAAACTTTCATCTTTCTCTTCGACAAGTTCAAGAAAAGACTGAGCGTTTAATATATCATCTGCAAGGAACAAAGATTCTACTTCTTCTAAAGATACGCTTGAAAAAATAAAAGAATTTAATAAAAATAATAATGAAAAAAGTCGTTTCAAAATAATCTCCTTAATTGTGCTGAAGGCGGGATTTGAACCCGCACGAGAAATATTCTCACTGCCCCCTCAAGACAGCGTGTATACCAGTTCCACCACTTCAGCTATATTGACTGAAGTGAATCTTATTCAGTTTCTTCAACTTCTATTGGAACATTAATTACTGGCGCAATATCTTCAAGTTTATTTCTATCTAAAATAGGATCACTAGTAGATGTTGAAACATCTATTGATCCAGGTGTAGAAATAACATTTAAGGATATTGCAAAAATCATAAATAAAGCAGCAAGAATTGCTGTTGTACGAACAAGTAATTTATCGGCAGCTTCACCACCAAATGCTGAATTTAAAACATTACCTGTCATTGCACTTCCCATTCCACCAGTTTTACTCGACTGCATTAGAATAATACTAACGAGCAGAAAACAAACTAAAACAAATAAAATTAAGATTACATAATATAATGCGTCCAAATTAACTTCTCCTTAAAATTTATTATAAATATTATAAAATACATCAGCATCTATAGAAGCTGAGCCTATTAAAAAACCATCAACTTCATCAACAGCTAGTATTTCAGAAGCATTTTCCTCATTAACACTACCTCCATACAATAGGCATATATTACAATTATTTAGATTAATTTCATTAATAATATTTTTTAAAAATTTATGAATAGAATAAATTGTTTCAGTATCAGCTGATTTACCTGTTCCAATTGCCCAAATTGGTTCATAAGCAATAATAAACTCTTTAGATAAATTGAAGTTAATATCATTAAAGATTCTTTTAAATTGATTTTTTAGCACTTCTCTAGTAATTCCTGATTCTCTTTCTTCTAAAGTTTCACCTATGCATATTATTGGCGTTACATTTGAATTATTTAAGACTTTTAACTTATTATTAACATCAATATCACTTTCATGAAAAATCTGACGTCTTTCAGAGTGTCCAATGATTGCAAAATCACAATTTGATTCTTTAATCATTTGCAGAGAGTTTTCGCCAGTATAAGCACCGTTTTCATATTCTGAAACGTTCTGAGATCCTAAAGATATCGATTTATTGGATTCTGATAGCTTATTCACATAATCAAGATGGATTGAAGAAGGACATATAACAATATTGCAGTTATTATTTAAATCTTTTGAAAGAAAATTTTCGAAATATGAATCAATATTTTTTTTACTCATATACATTTTCCAATTTGCTATACAATATTTACTCATTTAATACATCTCCCATGATTTAGTTAGATTTAATTTTTCTCCACTTAATAATTTCAATGATGCTCCTCCTCCTGTTGATACATGAGTAAAGCCACTTAAATTGTCATACATTTCTATTGCACTTACTGTGTCTCCGCCACCAATTATTGTTATTTTATTTTTCATTCTTTTTACAAATTTTGAAACTTTTATTGTTCCATTAGAAAAATTTTTGTTTTCAAGCAAACCTAATGGGCCATTCCATATTACTTTATCCAATTTATTTATTTTTTTCCTAAAAATATTTAAGGTTTCAGGACCTATATCAAGACCTATATCATTATCCTCAAGATTATTAATATTTTTTATAAATATTTTATTAGAATCAATATTATCTTTGACGCAAACCACATCTACAGGTAATATAATATTTTTATTTATTGATTTTGATTTTTCTATAATTTCTTTTGCAATATCAAGCATATGATTTTCAACCATACTAAGGCCTACGTTAAGACCTTTAGACTTTAAAAAAGTAAATGCCATTGCACCACCAATTAAAATATAATCTGCGTTATCTAAAAAAAAATTAATCATTTTAATTTTAGTAGATATCTTGGCACCTCCAATAATAATTCCAGTTCCTAACGATTTTTTTTGATATAAAAAATCAAATTCCCTAATCATTAACAATCCAATACATCTATGTTTAAAAAAATTTAAAATTTTAGAGTTTGAGGCATGTGATCTATGAGATGTTCCAAATGAATCACAAACATAAATATTACCATGACTTGATAATTTTTTTGAAAATTCTCTATTATTATCTGTTTCTTGTTTATAAAATCTTAAATTTTCAAGTAAATGAATTTGACCTGGTTTTAAAGATTTAGAAATATCTATTGATTCACTGCTAATACAATCATCTGAAAAATATATTTTATTTTTGTAGTACTTATTTAAATATTTTTGAACAGGTTTTAAGCTTAAATCGGAGTTTCTCCCATTGGGTCTACCAAGATGACTCATTATAACAATTGATGCATTTTGAGATAAACAATAATTAATAGTTTCAAATGAGGCTTTTATTCTAAAATCATTAATTATTTTACCTTTATTGATTGGCACATTATAATCAAATCGTATAAGAACGGTTTTATTAGTTATATCTAATTCATTTATAGCCTTCATTTTAAGAAATTAGCATGAGGGGAACTATAATAATTAATTTTAATCTTTTTTAAAATTATCATTCTACTTCCTCAAACTCTGCATCAATTACATTTTTTTGGTTACTGGTAGATTTATTTTCAAGGAATAAATTTTTAAAGATTAACCGTAAAAGATAAAAAAAAACTAATATAAGAAAAAATTTCATTAATTAATTTTCAACTTTTAGTGGATTGTAATATTTAGTTCCGTTTATTGGACTTCTGATAACATTGAGGATTTCTTTTAAATCATTTTTATTATTTACAAAGTCGATATCATTTGTATTTATAATAAGCAAGGGGGACTTGTTATATCTAAAAAAATATTCATTATACATTTGATTTAAAGAGTCAATATAATTCCAATCCATATTATTCTCATACAATCTACCTCTTTGTTTAATATTATCCATTAATCTTGAAGTTTCAGATTGCAAAAAAATTATTAAATCAGGATAAACAATATTCTTTTCAAGAATTGTGGCAATTGAATTATATAAATCCATTTCTTTATCGTCTAGATTTAAAGCAGCAAAGATTCTATCTTTCATAAACATATAATCAGAAACTACATACTTATTAAATAGATCAGTTTGTTTAAATTCATCTTGTTGTTTATATCTTGATAATAAAAAAAATAATTGTGTTTGAAAAGCATATTGCTTAGAATTTTTATAAAATTCTGATAAAAATGGATTTTCTTCAAATTTTTCTAAAATTGATTGTGCCTGAAATTCATCAGCTAGAATCTTAGCCAAACTAGTTTTACCAACCCCTATACTGCCTTCAACTGTAATATGATAATTTATTTTCATAATTTTATATCTCTAATTTACAAATTTTAGATGTATCTTTAACATTATTCAATAAATAATTAACAGATTTATTATATTTTGGTAATATATATTCTCCAGCTATTTCTGACCAAGGTAATAGAACAAATCTTCTATCATATAATCTAGGATGTGGAATAACTAAAAATTCAGATTTATAAACTTTATTGTTAAAAGTAAGTATGTCAATATCTATAATTCTTGGCATATTTGGATTATTTTTAATTTTTCTTCCCATCTTTACTTCAATAGACTCAGTCAAACTAAAAAAACTCAATAGATCTAATGTTGTTTGAATTTTAACAACTAAATTATAAAAATTCTTATCACTCAGTGAATCTAGTGGTTCCGATTTATATATTGATGAATTGCTTAGAATAATAACATTACTGTTTTTAAGTTTTTCAAATAGAAGCTTTATATTATTAATTCTATCACCACTATTTGAACCTATTGATAAAAAAGAGAAATTATCCATTATAAAGAGTTGATATATATTCTACCTCATCATTTAAAGTAGGATTAATCTTTTTTATTTCAATTGATAAATTAATTACTGGAAACCTAGATGTTAAATAATCATAAATATCTTTACATAAATTCTCCATTAAAACATATCTTTTAGATTTAAATATAAATTTTGTATGCTTTATAATCATTGAATAATCTATAACATCATGAATTTCATCTTTAATATCATTACTATTTTTGACTTCGTATGATATAGTTATAAAAAAATTTTGACCATTTTCTTTTTCTTCTTCATATAAACCATGATAACCGTGAAATTTTAAATCTTTTATTTTGTATTTATGCATTATGATTTATTTTTTTATATTCAGCAATATACTCAATCCCTTTTCTTTTTTGTATACTCAAATTATTAGGATAAAGTTTCTCTAATTCAAAAAAAGAACAAAAATTATCTTCAAGCTCATTTAAAGTCACTTCAAATGGAGGATTTGAAGCAACTGTATTATCTCCTATTGGAAGCATAATACCAATAACCATTCCACTATCTTTTAGCAATTTATTGCAATTCTTGACGTATAATAACCTTTTTGATGGATTGATAGCACAATAAAAAGTGTATTCTAATATATAATCAAAAAAACTATTATATTGATTATTTAAATTAAAGAAATCCTGATGGATTAACTTTATATCTGTATTATTTTGCTTATTACAAAAATATAAAGTTTTTATTGCAGTATCAGAAAAATCACATGCAAATACATTAAAACCGCTTTTAGCTAAGAAAATAACATCACTACTAATACCACAGCCAGGAATTAATATATTTTTTGAATTTTTATTTTTAATTGATTTAGACCAATTTACAAAAAAGGGAGTTGGCTTACCTATATCCCAAGAAAATTCATTTTTTTTGTACTTATTGTCCCAGAATAATGAATTATCAACTTCTAAAGATTTATCTGTCATCAAATATGTGAAACATTTTCAGCTTCATCACCTCGCTGAGTAATTGTAGAATCAAACTTAACTTCCATACCTTCTCTTATTTTTAAACCTGGTCTAACTTTAGATATATGAAAAAAATAATCTTGATCATCTTCGTCACACTCAATAAAGCCCCAACCTTTTAATTTATCCCATTCTTTAATATATCCAACTTTCATTTTGTATCCTTATTAGTTTTAAATCCTATATCTTTATCAAATTCAGATGGAAAATCATAACCTTCTCTATCAGGATAATGCATAATATTTTTGACATTATTCCAACTCACTAAAAAATTTGCATCTATAGTTTTTTTTTTATTTTTTTTTGTTAATAAATTAGGGTGAGCCAACCATATTCCTATATGATCATATCCCTTGACAAGGAAATGTTTTATATTACTGTTTATGCCAATTTCGTTATAAACTGAAATATCTAAAAAATCTATATAAACAACATCACCAATTATATCCTCAATATTAAACATATTGAATATAATTATTAGTCATCTAGTTCTTTTTTAATTGTATCTATATCTTCTTTTAAAGATTCTAAAGATTTGTTTATCTTTCTTACATCTCTTTGAGTAGTTCTCTTGTAGCTAGAAAACTCTTCAGATAATGACTCCAAAGATTCATTTAAATCTTCTAGTCTATCTGAAAGTGTTTCATTAATTTGATCTAATTTAAATTCTAATCTTTCAAAAGTATTATTAACTGAGTCAACTTTAGCATTGTATGCTCTGTAGTGAATATTTGTTTCTTCTTGAAGGGTTTTTACATGCTTTGAAATTCCAATATACTTTAATTCTAATCTATTATACACCTCACTCCACTCATTTACATCGCCACTTAAAGTAAAGTCACTTTCTTGTAAATCACCCATCTTCTCAACTCTATCATAATCTACAACAGTCCAGTAATAAAGTCCTGTCAAAGTCAAAACTGTTAAAAAAATCCATACTCCTCTATCTTTTATAATATCCATTTATTTTCCTTAGATTTATTATTTTTCAACTTCTTCTAATTTTTTTTCCCAATCTGTTTTGGAATTTTTATTTTCATTAGAGTTTAAAGATGCATAAAAAGCTTCTTTGTCTTCTGTCTTTTTCTTTAATAATGAGAAAGCTTCTTCCATTTCATTGTTAAATTCAGTAATAGTTTTTTCAAGACGAGTTTCTAATTCTTTCAATAGTGTTGGACCATAACTATCATTAATTCCAACTAACAAATCATCAAGATAATCTCTTAAAAAATTACTCCTACCCTCTTTAGTATTTAAATCTTTAGCCATTATTTATTAAATATTAGTTTAAACATAGTATAAATTTTTAAATTTTTTTTCTATAAAACAATAATTATTATTTTCACTAATTATTATACCACATCGTCATTATCTAATTTATCTTCATTAACAAAAAATTCATTAAACTGCTCAAAATACATACTATTGACATAATAAATAAGGTTCAATAGTAATACGATAAAGAAATAATTCAATGAGATTAAAATTATATTTGAGAATAATATTAAATATAATTCTTTATTTTTATCATCTGAAAATATATGCAATAAAAAGACAAGTGAAACTGGTACTAATCCTACCAAATATACTACGAACGAAGCATCATATGAGAAATTATATAAACAAGAAAGAATACTTACGCTAGACAATGTAAGTATTGAAAGATTATTATTTTTTATCAGATTTATTTTTTCTTTTGATATATAATTAACAGCAAATAGAAGTAATAAAACTGATATAAAACACTTAAGAATAAATGAAAATATTAAAATCATTGTTATAATTTACTTAATTAATTACTTTCATTCTAAAATTAAAATTTGCCATATTAATTATTGAATATACAGGAACACCTAGGATATTATAATCAGGCACAAAGCCCCAAAATCTTGAATCATAACTATTGTCACGATTATCTCCCATTAAAAAATAGTAATTATGTTTAACTACATATTTATCGATACTACTAATATATTTACCATTAATTTTCAGATTTTCTAAAATATATTTTTTATCTTTTACCTTATTTGCAATCCTAGGATCCCAAGGAGTTATGATTTTATTATCATTATTTTTCATTACTAATTGTTCTGCATGTTTAATTTGTTCATTATTTTGTTTCGTCTGAAGTTTTCTCCTAGCATCAACACTACTGCCTGAAAAAATACCAAGTATTTTGTATTTAATTAGTCCACGCAATCTGCTTATGTGTTCAGGATCGATAAGAGTAAATTGCCAACCATCAAGCTCAAGATTATTCCCATCAAGCAATAGTAGATTTACTAACGATTCCCAATCATTAACTTCTTTAATATTGTAAGAAAAACCTTCGTCCCATAATCCATTAGAATTAATGTCTTCAAATACTTCTCCAATATCGTAATTATTATTATTATTATTATCAATAAATGATTCAGACTTATATGGGACTGTAAATTTACTTATATTATCAATATTACCGTAATCCCATTTATTGTTATTATTTCTATCATTATATTCTTCAGAATCTTTATCATAGAAGTAATTATTATTTAAATCATCAAAGCTTTCACATTTAAATTGAGAATATAAATAGTCTGAATTCCAGGTCATATTTTTAGTAAGTACATTACTTTTATCAGGAAGACGTTTTAAATATTGCCCTTCGGAAGGGAATTCTAATAGTTCATCATTTACATAAATTTTTCCTTCATGCATGCTGATTCTATCTCCAGATAAACCTATACATCTTTTAACATATTTTTGAAAAGGATCTCTTGGAAATTCGAAAATAGTAACATCACCATTTTTAATTTCTCTAAATTCNGGAAGTCTATACCANGGAATATCAAATCCANACCTTGTATAAGGAATACCTATCCATGTTGGTGTTTTCATNCCAAATATAAATTTATTACCAACTAAGNACATCNCCAATTAAGATTGTTTTTTCCATNGANCCNGTNGGAACAACATANATTTCNANNANACATGTTTTAATAGTAAATGCTACNATAATTAATGTTATTAAACCCTTAAACTCTTTNATNTTTTNNTTTGAAATTTTCATAANTTAATATGCTATTGCCTTTGCACCTCTTCTNCTATCTGAAGCACCATAATAAACGCCATCAATAATCATAATTGAATTAGCNTCTCCCAAACCTGTATCTGATCTATAAATAAGATTATGNTTAGCATCTATTAATTTATTAATAACTTCTGTATTTAATGAGTTCTTTTCGATTTGGATTAAATCTGGGAACCATTGTTGATGAAATCTTTTTGATTCAACTGCATCCTTTATTTCCATNTTAAAATCAATAACATTAGATATAACCTGAGAAACTGTAGTAATTATTGTAGAACCTCCNGGTGAACCTGTNATTAAAAATGGTAAATTATCATCCGTTGTTACTATTGTTGGTGTCATAGAACTCAACATCCTTTTTTTAGGTTTNATTGAATTTTTTTCACTTCCTATTATGCCATACATGTTTGGATGACCTGGTTTAATTGAAAAATCATCCATTTCATTGTTTAATAAAAACCCTGAGTTATCAACAGTAATACCACTTCCAAACCAACCATTTAGAGTTGTTGTTACACTAACACAATTCCCNAATTTATCGACTATTGAATAATGTGTTGTNTCATCGCTTTCATTTGTTGTTATTTTTATAGACTCATGNAATTCAGTACTTGTTANAGATAATGTATCATTAATAGTTTGAAATANTGAATCTGCATAATNTTGACTAANCAAATAATCAATCGGTATATCNACATAATCNATATCACCTAAATACTTATATCTATCAACATATGCTCTTTTAGATATTTCTGACATATAATGTACATGCTTGTAATCTTGAAACATAATATTCGAAAAATCCAAATTCTCTAATTGATTAAGAATAATTGCTAGTGTTATACCACCAGATGATGAAGGGGGCATTGAGATAACATTGAAATCTCTNTACTTAAATTTTATTGGTTCTAACTCCTTTACAGTATAATTAGATAGATCTTGTTTNGATATGATNCCATTAGTTCTATTCATNCAAGAAATTATATTATCAGCAGTTTGACCTAAATAAAATTCTTTATANCCATACTTAGTTATTCTCAATAATGTTTGAGCTAAATCTTCNTGAATCATTAANTCATTAAGCGTATAATTTTTATTTTCAACAAATATTCTATGAGATTCTTTATCNATACTTAATTTATTAATNAACGACAAATTATTAAATAAGTAAGAATTATGTTGATCTAATTTGAAACCATATTTAGCTAATAAAAAAGATGGGTANAATAAATCTTCCCATGNNAAAGTTCCATATTTATCATGTACATATCCCATTCCAGCAACAGTACCTGGAACTCCNACAGACAAACTACTAGAGGTGCTTAATCCTTGAATAACTTCNCCATTTTCATCTAAAAACATTTTTTCATTGCTTAGGTACGGAGCAGTCTCTCTAAAATCAATNGCAGTAGATGAGCCNTCAGCAAAATTTATCACCATNAANCCTCCACCACCTANATTCCCAGCACTAGGATGAGTAACAGATAAAGCAAAACAAACACCAATTGCTGCATCAATAGCATTTCCGCCATTCTTCATGATATCAACACCAATTTCACTTGCTTGAATTTTTGATGATACNACNAAACCATTACGACCTGAAACATCTGATGAAATAAATGGATAAATAAATTGGGTAATTAAAATTATTTTAAATATAATTTTCATTAAATCACTTTTATAATGGGTTTTTTTCCTTTAATAAACTTTACAGAAATTACATCGATTGTGTAATTATTTTTTATATTATTTTCACTAATATAAGATTTCAAAGAATTATCAATATCTATTTTCTTTAAATTTTTTGATTCATTATCTAGNACTTTAACAAACTTACAATTATTCTTTTTATCAATAAGACAATAATTAGTAANCACATTNTNNAATTCTATANTTTGATCCTTAATCATAAAATTATTTTTTATATATTTAACACCAACTAATTGGTGAGCTAAATCCTTAAAACCATTTTCTTTATTTAAATAAAATTCATAATTAGGCATATTATTTTTTACAATTTTAAAAGATCTTCTATGAATAGGAGTTGATTTATTTATCTCTAATTGTTCAATATGATNTTTTGTGCCATATCCCTTATGATTAATAAATTTATATTCAGGAAATATTTTATCATAATTCTTCATAATATTATCTCTAGTTACCTTAGCTATTATTGATGCAGCAGCTATAGTCTGAGATATATTATCTCCATTTACAATATAGTCTGTGGGATATATAGTAATATTTGAATATGGACCATCNATCAANACNTTNTCAGGTTTTATATCTAAATTACCAAGAGATTTTTTCATACCTAAAAATGTAGCTTTTAGAATATTTATATCATCAATAANATNTTCATTNACAATACCTACGCCAACAGATATAGCTTTATCATATATTTCAGAANATAATNTATCTCTTTTTTTTGGAGTAAGTTTTTTTGAATCTTTAATACCTTCAATAATTTCATAAGGTTTTAGCACAACAGATGCAGCAACNACAGGTCCTGCTAATGGTCCTCTACCTGCTTCATCAATNCCAACAATATTTTTAAAACCTTCATCCCAATATTTTTTCTCATATTTAATAAAATCCATACATTTAATATAGTGTTATAATTACAAATATTTGTAATTTAAAATATAACTGGGGTGCTATGAAATGCTGAGAATATACCCTTAAACCTGATCTAGATAATACTAGCGGAGGAAATCTTATGAAACTTTTTATCTTTTTATTAATCTCTACTATTTATTCAAATGAAATTATAATTAATTCTCAATTGTTAAATAACAAAAAAACACCTTTGGAAAAAGCTGATATAGTCTGTGGAAATTCATATGCTACTTCAAATTCAAATGGTGATTTTACAATAAAATGTAATGATTCTGAAAAACTTAGAATTTCTTACATTGGATACAAAGATATTACAATATCATTGATTGATGTAGGCAATACTATTATTTTAATAGATGAAGATATTAACTTTGATGATGTAAAAATTGTTGGTGGTCTAAATTCAACATCAACGGATAATAGAATAAAAATATTATCTCAAGACAAAATCAAATACAGTGGTAAGTATCATTTACAGGATGTGATTGAATCTACTCCAGAATTAAATTATGCTGGAGGTACTTCTAGACCAAGGTATTTCCAAATAAGAGGACTTGGTGAGCTTAGCCAATTTTCTGGAGAAGGACTCCCCCATTTTTACGTTGGTTTATTCTTAGATGATATAAATTTTACTGGAATTGGAGGAATTTCAATTCTAGATGATATAAGACAAATTGAAATTTTCAAAGGACCTCAATCGACTTCATTTGGTACAAATGCAATGGCTGGAGTTATAAATTTATTGACAAATAATCCGCATCTTGAAGAATCATTTAAAATCAATTATTCATTATCATCTTTTGATGGAAAGAAAGTGAATGCAAGTATTAATTATCCTATTAACAGCAAATTGCGAACATATTATAATTTTATAAGGAATCAATCTGATGGTTATAT
This sequence comes from Fidelibacterota bacterium, assembly GCA_002707645.1. Classification (GTDB taxonomy): domain Bacteria; phylum Fidelibacterota; class Marinisomatia; order SCGC-AAA003-L08; family D37C17. The sequence goes on from PANN01000014.1 coordinate 66,895, forward strand.
TAAAAATGATTTTAGACCAGATGAAGATTCAAACAGACAAAACGAACAGCTTTCAAAAATAAAATTATTATTTACGCCAAATATTAATTCATCTTTCTTATTAACATATTACAATATAAACTTTAATAATTTATATGATGCGTGGACGATAGATAATAACGGTTATAATACTATGTCAGATTTTATCGGTGAAGACAATCAAAAGACTAACGCTACATCTCTAAAGTCACTGTATAACTTTAAGAAGTTTACACTTACTTCTATCACAACATATTCAGATAATGAGCTAAACTATACTTACGATGGTGATTGGGGCAATAATGAAATGTGGGAATCAGAACCATACAATTGGGACCCAGCAACATATTATTACACCTGGGATTTTCCAGATATTACAAATAGAAAAAGAAAAAATAGAACTCAAGAATTAAGATTTTCATTCNATAATATTGTATTTGGATTATTTTATTCAAACTTGAAAGAATATGATGATCGAAGTGGATATTTTTTTAATGGAGACTATGATTATATGACATCCAGATTCAATATTGATAATAGCGCAGTTTATGCTAAGTATATGAAAGACTTAAATAACAGCATATCAATTGATTTATCTCTAAGGTTAGATAAATATAATACAACAAATGATCTATATTATTTAGCAAGCTATTATGGAAACTCTGGTAATGATGTTCTATCAATTGATGATAGTAATATTGGTTGGGATTTTTTAATAACTAATAAATTATCAAAAAATAATATGCTAACATTTAGTATTTCAAAAGGGTTTAAAACTGCTGGTATCAATCAGTCCCCTAATTTTTCAAATGAAAGATACTACAAAACTGAAGATTGTTTAAACACAGAAATTGGTTATTTATATAAAGATGATAGAATATCTTTTAGAAGTTCACTGTTCTACATGAATAGAAATAATCCCCAACTAAGATTATTTATTCAAAGGGATATATCAAAACCAACTTATTTTGATTACGCAACTTTCAATGGCTCAGAATCTTATAATTATGGTATTGATGCTAACCTTAATGTTAAAAATAAATCTAATGAAACATTTATCAGTTTAAGCTTACTAAAAAGCAATTTAGGAGTTTTCTATTTCGATGAATCAGGTGATGGAAATGAAACTCAATTTGGCAATAGAGCAGGTGCACATTCCCCAGAGACAAGTATATCAATAGGCAATAAATTTATTATTTCAGACAAATTAAATTTTAATATTGATGCAAATTACTTAAGTAGTTTTTATTTTGATGAACAAAATTCTCATAAATCAAAAAATAGAACATTATTTAATTCAAGTTTAGCTTATGAAAATAAAATATATTCATTTTCATTTTGGATTAAAAATTTATTAGATATCTCTTATGCTACTAGAGGATTTAGTTTTGTTCTTGAACCTGAGACCACTGAGGGATTTACTGGAGATAAAAAAAATTATAAATCTTTTGGCCCTCGCAGAACAATTGGCCTTACTATAGAATTTTTATTAAAATGATTATAATATATCTATTTATAATTCTCCTATTTGGATTAATAAAAAATAATTACAATAGTGATGAAGATTTTATATTCTCATCAAGAAAACTGACTCTTCCTGCATTTGTTGCAACCTTTGTAACGACCTGGTATGGTGGCATTCTTGAAGTTGGAAGATTTACGTTTGAAAATGGTATTATTACATGGATAATTTTTGGATTTTTTTACTATATAGCAGCGATACTATTATTAGTATTTATTGCACCCAAAATTCATAAAAACAATATCAATACAATACCAGGATATTTTCATAGAAATTTTGGATATATACCTGGAGTAATATCTTCGATAATAATTTTACTATTATCTTCTCCAGCGCCATACTTAATGATATTTGCTTCTATCTTTAACCATGTATATGATATTAATTATATTTATTCAATCTTCATTGGACTTTTCTTTTCTGTTTCTTATATAATGCTTGGCGGATTTAAGTCAATTATAAGAACAGATAAAATTCAATTTATTCTGATGTATACAGGCTTTATCATTATACTAATAAAACTCTATATCAATTTTGGAGGAATATCATTTTTATCGAACAATGCTCCAGATGGACATTTAGAATTTTCCAATAAACTCCCAATAGGTTATCTTATATCATGGTTATTTATATCCATGATAACTTTTATCGATCCAAATATTTTCCATAGAGTTTACTCTGCTAAAAATCAAAAAATATTATCAAAAGGCATTCTATTTTCAATCGTATTTTGGATAATATTTGATTTTTTAACAATATCTACGGGTTTATATGCATCTGCTATTATAAAATCAAGCGATATTACATCTTCCCCATACCTTATTCTATCTGATATGATTTTATCTCCTTATTTGCAGGTATTTTTTATTATTTCACTACTTTCAATTGTTATGTCAACCATTGATAGCTTTACATTTACATCAGCTATTACGATTGGAAATGAAATTAAAAATAAGAAATCAATGAAGTTTAATACAAAGATAGGGCTATTGATTACGTCAATAATAGCTATAGTTATTTGCATATCATTTAATAAAGTTATTGATATATGGTATATTTTTGGTTCTATAGGAGCATCATCACTACTAATACCTTTAATAAAGATTATTTTTAATACTGATTATAAGATTAATTATCCAACGATGACATTAATAATGCCCGCAGCTATAGCATCTATATGGATTTATTTAGGGTATCCGTATAATGTTGATCCTATATTTCCGGGAATGCTTAGTAGCTTCATTTTAACAAACCATTTCACAAACTAACCTATGTATGATAGGATACTTATCTACCATTCTTATCTTTGGTAAATAATACGCTCATAATTTTTGATATCTCATCAGAGCTCTTACTATCTATTGAAGATTTGTACTCCAAAGTATCAACATTACCATCGAGTTCTTTTATAAATTTACCATTTTTTATATTACTAAGAATGTTCTTTAATTTTCTTTCATATTCATCGTCAATTAGATAATTACCAGATTTAAGCCCACCATAACGCGCAGTATCGCTTATTGCACTATAAAGATAATCAAAACCCTTTTCATGGAACAAATCAACAATCATTTTAATCTCATAATAACATACAAACCATGCAACAATAGGCGAATATCCATCTTCAAGTAATACTTTAAGTGTTTTCTCTATCATAACAGGAAGTCCGCCAGTTAGCAATGCTTGTTCTCCGAATAAATCCGTTTCCGTCTCTTCTTTAAATGTTGATAAAAATGAACATGTCTTTGCAGATCCTATAGCTTTACTATATGCTTTTGCAGTATCTAATGCATTACCAGAAAAATTTTGCTCAATAGCAAGCAATGCAGGAACTCCCTTGCCTTTTTTATACTCATCTCTTACCATTTGCCCACCTCCACTTGGTGCGACCATTATAACATCAACATTTTTTGGAGGCTGAATTAGATTGTATACTATATTATATCCATGAGAAAAAAGAATTGTATCATTCTCATTTAGATGACTTTTAATTTTTGAATTAAACACTACAGGGATTGATGCATCTGATACTAAAATACATATTAAATCCGCCCAAAATGATACGCTTTCAATAGAATCATATACGATATTACTCTCTAATGATTCTTTTTCTATTGAATCAATACTTCGGACTCCTACTTTTATAGACAGTCCAGAATCTCTTAAATTTAATGCTTGAGCTCTGCCTTGATTACCATATCCGATAATACCTATTTTTTTATTTTTAATTATATTTAAAGAAATATCCTTATCAAAAAAAATTGGATTGTTTTTCTTTGTCATTAAAGTTTAATCTTTTGTTTGTCTTTATCTTTATTCTGGCGAAACAGGATCATTGTTCTACCTATACAACCAGCTATTTCACATTTTAAATTATCTACAACCAATGATTTTCTTTCATCTGTAATTTTTCCTTCGTGAAATTTGATTTTAATAAGCTCATTAGTATTTAATGATTCATCAATTGAATTTAATACTCCCTTATTAACTTCATTCTTACCAATTAAAATTTGAGGCTTTATGTAATGAGCTTTTGCTCTTAAAGATTTTCTCTGATTAGATGTTAATTTCATATTAATTCTCTATAATTATATTAAGTAAATTTACTATATCTTGAACAGTTATTAACTGATCATTATTAAAATCTATAATTTCAAACTGATCATCTGATGGTGTATACTCTCCAAGTATTATATTAACAACAATAACGACATCAACAACATTAACACTACCATCAAAATTAACATCTCCAAATTGTGCTTCAATATTAATAATTTCTAGTTTAAAATCATCTAATGCAGCTTCTACTAGAGAACCCCCAGAACCAACATCACCATCATTTAAAAGATCTGATGCTATGTATCTAAATTGAACTGCATCTGATAAATCAATATAATTAGACAAAACAAAACGTCTTTCATGCCATTTATTCATAGAAATAGAAGTATATTCTAGATCAACCCAATTTACACCTCCATCTGATGACGCTTGTACATTCCAGATATCATTTCCAGGATTATTTCCAAAATCATTGGTATACCATCTCCAATAGGATAAAAGGACATGAGGATACTGCTCTAAATTATATATATCTGAGTATAAAATAGTTTCTCCACCATCAATATCACCATTACCTGGTTGATCAACATCATAATTACCAGTAACAAAACATTTATCACCATTTTCAGAGTAATCTTCATTTGTTTGTACAATAAAATCAAGATTAGCAAATCCACCTTGAAGTGATGTACCAAATGGAATTCCCTGCTCCCACTCACCTTCAGTGGCTGTAGATTCAACAGTCCAGTTATTTTCCCCTTCAAAATCCTGAAATACAATATCAATTAAATCTCCATAAATAAAGGATATACTTTCTTCGATTTGAGGATAATTAGAGCTTTGACCAATGCTATTTGTTGCAGTGATATAATAATAAACAATCACATTAGATTGATCAAATGTCATAATTGCTTCGTATCTATTATCATTAACAATGTTCATATTTGCATCATCCCAATTAATGTTATCCAAGCTATAATGCAATATTACATCTTCAATGCTTCCATCAAAACTATCAACATATGCTATAAATGGAACGTAAGGACTATCATCTAATGATATATCTTGCACATCTTCATGAATAATACTAATTCCTCCAACAGATAATACAAACAAACCAAGCTCTCTATCGCTAGATATTATATTACCGCTTGGTAGATAAGGATATACACCCCAATTACTAACATAAAGACCTTCAATATCACTAAAATCATAATAAGCGATCTCTTCTAATTCATAAGGATTAGAAACATCTACAATTCTAGTTCCATCAGCGTAATAAGATATATAGAGATTATTTGTACCTGGTTTAATATACAAATTATGAGCGCTATGCTCTTCACCTTGAGGGGTTTGATATTCATCAATAAGATTTATATTATTATAATCAGAAATATCCCAAGCCTTGATATGACCACCTAGATTTTCATCTCCTGTAAATAAATAATTCTCATCTTCTGATATTGCAACATCATGTGTGCTTATGCCATCTGTTCCAGTAAAGTGAGATATTATAGTTGTTGGATTTGATCTATCAGAGACATCTATTATTCTAAAGTACCCTACATAAATTGAAGCACAATATAACTTATCATTGTACACCTCTATATCATGACAATATCCAGCTTGCGAACTTGTTTCATTTTCTAAATTCCAAGTTCCAACTAGATTTGGATTAGCAGGATCTTCTAAATCATAAATCCATATATCATTCTCATCTGCTCCAACAACATACAGATAACCATCTGAATCAATATAAATATTATGGGATGTTAAAAAATCAAATACAGTATTTACCAAAACAGGCTGGTCAGGATTATCAACACTGACTATTTTGACACCATCCTCTGCTTCCGTGCCTATATACACATGTCTATCCCAATACTTTAAGTCTCTCCAGGTACTACTTGAGCCTTCAATAATTTCAATTTGAAAAGGATTATAAGGATCGGTTATATCTACAATTGCAGCCCCACTTTGCAATCCAATAACAGCAAACTCTCTTTCATCTTGATAAAAACCAGTTATATCATTACAAGTTTGATTAAAAGATAGATTTGAAAGTAACTGCATATTGTAGCCATCGCTAAAACAATATGAAATAAAAATAACTATAAATAATGATTTCTTCATTTCTCTAAGTATAATTTATAAAAGAATCTATCCTATTTTCATGTGAAAATCTGTAACAAGTTTAAATAAATGTGATATTAATCAAAAAAATATCATTTATTAATACTTAAAATACAAATGTAAGTATAGAATACTTGTTTTATATCTTACCAATAAAGTCTCAAATTGGCCTTGATGACAAAGAATAAACCCCCGATATTTTATTGGGGGTTTGTTTTTTTAGTACTTTTTAAAAATACCCTACTAATAAAAGCTAAATATCATTAATTTATTATATAATTTTTAAACTTTATTGGAGATATAATGCACAGAAAAAAAATATCCTTAATTGGTGGTGGTCAAATCGGTGGTAACCTAGCCTTATTAGCTGCTCAAAAAGAACTTGGTGATATCGTTATCTATGATATTCCAAATGCTGAGGGCATGATTAAAGGCAAAGCTCTTGATATTTCACAATTAACTCCAATGGATGGATATGATGCTAATATCAAAGGAAGTTCTAACCCTGAAGATATTAAAGATTCTGATGTTATTATTATTACTGCTGGAATTCCTAGAAAACCTGGGATGAACAGAGAAGATTTACTGGATATAAATATTAAAATTATTACAGATGTTGCAAATAATGTTAAAAAATATGCTCCAAACGCATTTGTTATTGTTTTATCAAATCCTCTCGATGCTATTGTTTATTCATTTTATAAAGTATCGGGATTTTCTAAAAATAAAGTTATAGGTATGGCTGGTGTGTTAGATAGCACAAGATTTAAAACATTTTTAGCAATGGAATTAGGCTATTCAACACAAGATGTTAATTGTATGGTTTTAGGCGGCCATGGTGATACAATGGTACCAATTACTAGACTTGCAACAATTGGAGGTATACCAGCTGAAGAAGTTATATCTAAAGATAAATTAGACGCTATTGTTGAAAGAACACGCTTTGGTGGCGGTGAACTAGTTAAATTGTTTGGTAATGGTTCGGCTTATTATGCTCCTGCTGCATCTGCTATTGAGATGGCTGAGTCATACCTTAAAGATAAAAAACGTGTCCTGCCATGTGCAGCATTATGTGAAGGAGAGTTTGATGTAGATGGATATTTTATTGGTGTGCCAACTGTCATTGGTTCAAATGGTATTGAAAAAATATTAGAATTTAAATTACTTGATAGTGAAAAAAAGGAATTAGAAAATACATTAAATGCTGTTAAACAAACTGTTAAAGAAACAGGTTTATAAGGAGAAATAATGAGTTTTTTAGATCAAATAAATGAGTTTTTTGGAATTTTTGTTGGATATTTAGCTCCCGTATTATTTTATTCTATTAATGGTTTTCCTTTAATAGTTATCGTTTTATTGACAGGTGGAATTGTATTTACATTATATTTCAGATTTATAAATATAAGGGGTTTTAGCCATTCAATAGATATTATCAAGGGTAAGTATGACAATCCAGATGATACTGGACAAATAAGTCATTTTCAAGCTCTCACATCAGCTTTATCAGCAACCATAGGACTTGGTAATATAGCAGGTGTTGCTGTTGCAGTATCACTTGGTGGTCCTGGAGCAGTATTTTGGATGGTCTTTATCGCCTTTTTTAGCATGTCAGCAAAATTTGTTTCTTGTACATTAGGACAATTATACAGACAAGTAAATGATGATGGTTCTGTAAGTGGTGGACCAATGTACTACTTAGATAAAGGTTTAAAAGAAAAAGGATTTGGTACGCTAGGTAAAATTCTTGGTGGAATGTATGCTATCTTTATTATTGGTGGCGCATTTGGCGGTGGAAATATGTTTCAAGCAAACCAATCCTACGAACTATTTGGAAAGCTAATTGGACTACCAAATTATTTATATGGTATACTATTAGCCATTCTTGTTGGAACAGTAATTGTTGGTGGTATTAAAAGGATTGGTCAAACAACTGAAAAAATTGTTCCACTGATGGTAGTATTATATGTTGGAGCATCTTTATTTGTTATTATAACAAACATAGATAAGCTTCCAGGTGTACTTTCTTCAATACTTAGTCAAGCCTTTTCACCTGACGCTGCTTATGGTGGATTTATTGGTGCTCTTGTAACTGGTATTAAACGTGCTGTTTTTAGTAATGAGGGCGGTGTTGGTTCTGCTTCAATTGCCCATTCTGCAGCTAAGACTGATGAGCCTGTTCGTGAAGGTATTGTTGCTATGATTGGTCCATTTATAGATACCATAGTAGTATGCTTCATGACAGCTTCAGTTATATTAATTACCGCAGATATAAACCCTCTTTACCAAGTTGGTGGAGGCATTAATGGAGCTGAACTAACCTCTGCAGCATTTGGAAGTGTTATTTCGTGGTTCCCTTACATCTTATCAATAGTTGTATTTCTATTTTCATTTAGCACAATGATATCATGGTACTATTATGGAGATAAAGGCTGGAAATACTTATTTGGATCATCAACTATTAAAATATACCAAGCAATGTATCTTGGTTGTGTTGTACTTGGCGCTGTTGCTTCACTTGGCAATGTAATTGATTTCTCAGATATGATGATATTATCATGTGGTTTTCCAAATATTATAGGATGCATGTTCCTATTACCTCTTTTAAGCACTAAGCTTGAAGAGTATTGGCTGCGCTATAAATCTGGTCAATTTAAAACATACAAATAATTGAAAAATCCATCAGAATTTTTAACCTTTGCTATAGTTATAGCTAAGGAAGCAGGTAAGATTCAAATGGAATATTTTGGTAAAATTACCGCTTTTAAAAAAAAATCCACGAATATTGATTTGGTTACCAATGCAGATATAGAATCTGAAAAATATATAATAAATCAAATTACTAGAAAATATCCAAATCATTCAATACTAGCAGAAGAGTCTGGGGATACTTTTAATGAAAGTGAATATCTGTGGGTTATTGATCCACTTGATGGAACTACTAATTTTACACACAATCTCCCTATATTTTCTGTATCTATTGGATTAGTTAAGAAAAAGATAGGAACAGTTTGCGCAGTAGTATTTAATCCCTCTGCAGATAAATGCTTTTATGCTGAATATAAAAAGGGATCATTTTTAAATAATAAGCCTATCAAATGCACATCAAATAATACTTTAAGTGATTCTCTTTTAGTTACAGGCTTTCCATATTTACATGATATAAAATATGATTTATCATTTGAAATTTTTAAGGAATTTTACGATAAAACAAGAGGACTAAGAAGACTTGGCTCAGCTTCTTTAGACTTATGTTTTGTAGCAATGGGAAGATTTGACGGATATTATGAATTTGGATTAAAACCCTGGGATATATGCGCGGGCTCATTAATTGCCACTGAAGCAGGTGCTAAAGTCACAGATTGGGATAATTCTAAACTCCCTTTTGATGGATCTAGAATTATTGCAACAAATGGATATATTCACAGTAAAATGACAGATATTTTAAGTAAAGAGAAGTATAAAAAAATTTTTAAATAGAATTTTTAAACATTTCTACATTAGTACTAATCAAATCTTTAAAACTTTTATTTTTATTATACAACTTTATCTGCTCTTTATAATATGAATGCCGTCTGTCAATCCTGGATATTATTCTATCCATTGATTCATATATTTTAAGATTATTAATTTCTGGTTCTAGTGCAAAAATTGTATTTTTAATAACCGTTGTAATATCTTCTTGATTTCCATCTGAATCTAGTATGAGTTTTGCATCTATGCCGTATCGAGTTGCTCTCCATTTATTTTCGTGAATTATCCAAGTATCCAAATATGGTAACTGAGTCCCATTTTCATAATGTTTACATAAGCCTACAACTAAAGCTTGTATTAATGCTGCTAAATCTTGAATGACTTCTAAATCTGGAATACTATCACATACTCTTATTTCAACTGTACCATACCCTGGATGTGGTCTAACATCCCACCATATTTCTCTAATTGATTCTATAGAATTTGCTTGAATAAGCGTTCTCATTAATTTTTGAAATTCACTATAATTAGTTAAATCTATTGGAATTCCTGTGTTAGGTAAACTTTGAAAAATTTTCGTTCTTGTTGATGAAAGACCTGTCTCTTCTCCTTCAAAATATGGTGAATTAGCTGATAATGCAATTAAATACGGGATATATCTTCTCATACCATTTACTACTGCAATAGCCATTTCTCCTGTATTTACTCCTACATGCACATGAATCCCAGTGATTAGCAATCTTCTTAAAGGCCACTGCATTCTATCTAAGAATTCTAAGTATCTTTTATTTTCCGTAACTGACTGCTCAGAAACTCTTGAAAAAGGATGTATAGGCATCGATAATAGATGAATATCATTATTTTCTGAATAATTTATTGCCTCATTAATTTTTGGAGCTATATCATCTATTAACTCTTTTGGATGACTACATACATCTGTTGTTATTTCAATTATGCACTGCAATAACTCTTCTTTAAAAAAACTATTATCCTTAAAATGTTTTAATATTTCAGGAGCACCATTTGTTAGTCCTAAGCTGTTTTTGTCAATTGTAAATAATTCTAATTCCAGACCTAAAGTTGGCTTTGATGATCCGCTAAATATTGTTTTGTTTATCAATTTACTTTTTCCATTATTTTAGAAAAGCTAGTATTGTAAATTTTAGATATATTCTTCTTAGTTAGATTTATAGAATCATTGATTGTAAACATACCATTATTTGTTACTTTTCCTATTGTTTGGGTGCGAACATCATACTTTTTAGATAAATGCACTAAATCATAGAGTTTTGATTCATTTAATGATACAACAATTAAACTTGAACACTCACCAAAAAGTAATTCATCTTGCCTTAATTTGTGCTCTAAATTAATGTCAGCTCCGATATTATCTTTAGAAAAAATAACACTTTCAGCCATAGATACTCCAAGTCCTCCGTCTGATACATCGTGAGCAGAATTTATAATCTTATTACCAATTAGCTCTAAACATAAATTCTGAACATTAACCTCAGCAACTGTGTTAAAATTAGACAAGGGTCCTTCTACTTTGCCATAAAAATGTTTTAAATATGTAGAACCTCCTAAAGATGGGTTAATATCACCTATAGTAACTATTAAATCACCTTCGTTTTTAAAATCCATAGTCATAAATTTAGAAACATCTTCAATCAGACCAACCATTCCAATGACAGGTGTTGGATAAACAGCAGAAGCTACTGACTCATTGTAAAAACTAACATTTCCACCTGTAACAGGAGTATCTAAAATTCTACACATATCTCCAATTCCTAAAACAGCCTCTTTAAATTGCCAATAAATTTCAGGATCTTGGGGGTTTCCAAAGTTTAAACAATTAGTAATAGCTAGAGGTTTAGCACCTGTACAAACAACATTTCGTGCTGCCTCAGCAACAGCCATCATTGCTCCTTGTCTTGGATTTATATATACATATCTACCATTACAGTCTGTCGAAACAGATAAACCTTTACTTGTATTTTTTATTCTTATTACAGCAGAATCTGACCCAGGACCTAAGACTGTATTTGTCCTTACAGTTGAGTCATACTGATTGTAAACATATGATTTAGAGGCTATATTTGGATCAGATAATAATTTTATCAAGCTCGTGTTTAAATCGTTTACCAAATCATAGTTTTCTATGTTATAACAATTAATATCTTTTAGATAATCTGGGTTTTTATATGGCATATCATATTGAGGAGCATCACCACCAAGAACTAAGCTTTCAGTTGGAATATTTGCTAAAAGTTCATTCTGATGAAAGACCTCTAAATTACCAGTATTAGTAACAACTCCAACTTCGGTGCAGTCTAACTCCCATTTATTAAAAATTTCTTTTAAATTATTTTCACTACCTTTTTTTACCACAACCAGCATTCTTTCTTGTGATTCAGATAACATTATTTCATATGCATTCATAAGTTTTTCTCTTAGTGGAACTAAATCTAAATTTATTTTTATGCCAGTTTTACCTTTTGCTGACATTTCTGAACACGAACATGTTATTCCAGCTGCACCCATATCTTGCATACCTACAAGCCAATCTTTACCAGCCAGCTCCAAAGAAGCTTCAAGCAATAATTTTTCAGTAAAAGGATCTCCAACTTGAACATTGGATTTTTTTGATTCTGTCTCTTCTGTTAATTCCTCAGAAGCAAAAGTTGCTCCGTGAATACCATCTCTTCCTGTTGAAGAGCCAACAATAAAAACAGGATTGCCTACTCCTTCTGCTACAGCACTAATTAAATCTTCAGCTTTCATCAAACCAACCGTCATAGCATTTACCAAAGGATTGCCTGAATAACTATCTTCTATTACAACTTCACCACCCACAGTTGGTATTCCCAAGCAATTACCATAATCGGCAATGCCTTCAACAACATGCTCCAATAAAAATCTGTTCCTTGGAATATCTAAGCTTCCAAACCTAAGAGAATTTAGGGATGCAATTGGACGTGCACCCATAGTAAATACATCACGCATAATACCACCAACACCTGTAGCAGCACCCTCGTATGGTTCAACAGCTGAAGGATGATTATGGGATTCAATTTTAAAAGAAGTAGCTAAACCATCACCAAGATCTACTAAACCAGCATTCTCTTCACCCGCATCAACCAATAATTTTTCACCAGTTCGAGGTAAAGTTTTCAACATTTTAATAGAACTCTTATATGAGCAATGCTCACTCCACATAACAGAATATATACCAAGTTCAACGAACGTGGGCTCTCTATCAAGTGTTTTTTTTATTTTAGTATATTCTTCATCTGAAATTCCATGTTCTTTAACAATTTCTTTGTTGACTTCCGGGTATTTATATTTATCTTTTATCATATTAAACCTTTTTTAATTTTGCGGTAAAATGCCTTAAGTATTTTGATTGTTTAGCTATTTTTAAACCTTCAATTTCTTTTCTATTATTGTAAACATTAATAACGACTTCTATTACATAATCAATATGACTTTGAGTGTATGTACGTCTTGGCATTGCTAATCTTACAAGTTCATTATTTGCATAAAATTCTTTACCATTATCATCAATACCTCCAAACATTAAACTTCCAATTTCTGAGCATCTAATACCTCCCTTGAGATACAGTTCACATGCCAACACTTGTCCAGGAAATTGATTTCTTGGAATATGACTTAAAAATAATCCAGCATCAATATAAATAGCATGACCTCCAGTAGGCTGCAAGATAGGGACATCGTTTTTTAATAATTTTTTACCAAGATACTCAATTGATTTAATTCTATAATTTAAATAATCAATATCCATTGCTTCATTTAATCCAATACCTATTGCTTCAAGATCTCTTCCAGCAAGACCTCCATAAGTTGGAAAACCTTCTGTTAAAATTAATAAATTTTGATTTTTTTCATTTACACTTTCATTATTTGTGCAAAGAAAACCACCTATATTAACAATTGCATCTTTTTTAGCACTCATAGTGCAACCATCAGCATAGGAAAACATTTTTCTAACTATTTTTTTTATTGACCAATTTTTATATTTTTTTTCTCTAATCTTAATAAAATATGCATTTTCTGCAAACCTACAAGCATCAATGTAAAGAGGTATGTTGTATTTTTTTGCTACATTACTTACTTTAATAATATTATCCATTGATACTGGCTGGCCTCCACCACTATTATTTGTGATTGTAATCATAATCAAAGGTATTTTAGTTAAATCAGATTTTTTTAATAAATCTTCAAGTTTTTTAATTGACATATTCCCTTTAAATGGAAAAATTGACTGAGTATCTTTGTATTCGTCATCAATTAAATCAATTGGCTTTGCACCTTGAAATAATATATTAGCTCTAGTAGTATCAAAATGAGTATTACTAGGAACAATATCACCTTCTTTACACAAATTAGAAAATAAAATTCTTTCAGAAGCTCTACCTTGATGAGTTGGTAAAATATATTTAAAACCAAAAATATCTTGAACTACATCTTTAAAAAACAAATAACTATCACTACCAGCATAAGATTCATCGCCATTCATTATGCCAGCCCATTGCTTTGAACTCATAGCTCCAGTTCCAGAATCAGTTAATAAATCAATTATAACATCTTGCGCTTTAACCTGGAATAAATTAAAATGAGAATTAATTAAAATTTTCTTTCTTTCTTCTATAGAGTTCATTTTGATAGGCTCTACTGACTTAATTCTAAACGGTTCAATGATTGTTTTCACTTATCTCCTTTAATGTAGTTTAACTGGTATGAATAAGCATTTTCATCTATTAATTCAATTTTAATATTATCATTTGGCATAACCGGTCCATTGACAGCAAACCATTGACGCAGACCTTTTGTAAAATATCCATTTGAGGTTAAATGAGTTTTAATATTCCCAATATTTGTTGATAAAATAAAGTCATTATTTATTGCTGGAAAGAAAAACCTGTATTTTTCAGGAATATAAATTCTATTATACATATTCATAGTATGAACATCCTCGTTGATTTTTAGACTAATTTCATTTATATCTTCTGGATGCATATCCCATATTTCAACTTGCTCTTCTTTGATACTACCATGAATAGTAACTTCAACGTCTTGTCCATTACTGAGATTTATTTTATCAGAAATAACTGACGGAATTTTCATATAAAAGTTATTTTTTATTCTAGACACTCTTAATCGAATCTTCTTCATTAAAAAAGTGTTAGCTCATTATTATCATTATCTTGAACTTGATCATTATCAGGAACTTCAACATTAGGATCGTTCTCAGTTATAATCTCTTTAAATTTAAAACCACTCATATGTAATTTATTATCAAGCCTTTTCCCAATAGATTTATAACCTTTAACATCGATAAAATTTTTTACATTAATATCTTTAGAAACTTTTTCATTATTTTTTAATTTATAATTATAGCTAACCATCAAATTATCGTAATTAGATATTAACTTACATTTAGAGCCTCTAGTTTCAGATATTAAATTAAATTTCTTATCTGTTAACAAAGTTTCAATTTTAAGTCTCTTAATAAAATATTGCTTGGTCTTACCATCCTTATATAGAATCGTGTAAATTTTATTAGCATTAAACTTCTCAACAATAAAAATATCAGACATTTTAAATCTTTTACTTAAATCAAAATCAACTACTTCATAATTACCTTCTTTATAGAAAATAATAATTTTATCTTGAGAATTAAAACTACCTAAATATATTCCTCTATTTTCTAAATTAATTTTTCCAATATTTTCATCTACCCAAAGACGTCTTCCTCCAAGTGTAGATTCACCAACTGATTTTCTTATTATTTTTCGAACAATATATTTAGTTAATATATTACCCTTAGATGTTCTATTTTTTATATTTAAATTTTTAAAATCATATTCAAAAACTTTATTTTTAGCTTTTGATTTACTATTCAAGAAAATATTAACTATTTCAGATTCACTATTAGGATTAGCCGTGAAATATACTATTTTACTTTTATCTGTGCCCTGTGAAATATTATAAAATCTATCTCTTATTAAACTTGGTACTGAGAATCTTTTTGCATATGAAATATTAGTTTTTCCGTCCTTATATACTAGATTATAAATCATATGATTATCATTCTTTTTCCATATAGCAATGTACTTAATATTTTTACCTATATATTTTTTATCACTAACTTTTGTAACCATATATCTACCATCTTCTAAAAAAACGATAATATCATCAATACTGGAGCATTTACAAACACATTCATCTTTTGTTAATTTTGTTCCTAAAAAACCTTCTTTTTTATTTACAAAGAGTTTTTTATTTGCAATTGCTACACTTTTAATAGATATAGAATCAAATTCAGATATTTGAGTTTTTCTCACTTTATCAGAACCATATTTTTTTAATAAATGCTCGTAATATCTTATGGTATATTCGACAATATGCTTTATATCATTATTTAATTCGTCAATTTCTTCTTCAATATTCTTAATATTATTTTTTTGTTTTAGTTTATCATACTTAGTTATTTTTTTTATTTTAATCTCTGTAAGCCTTGTTACATCCTCAATAGTAATTTTTCTTTCTAAAAGTTTAATAAAAGGTTTAAGTTTAAATAAAATTGTTTCAATTATTAGATCCCACGTATCACAATCTTCAATATCTCTATATATTTTATTTTCAATAAATATTTTCTCAAGACAAAGTAAATGCCATTTTTCTTTCAGAACACTAAGTTTATAGTTTAATTCTAGTTTTAGATATTCTAATGTATTATGAGTAGAAATTTTTAATAATTCATTTACACTAATAAATTCTGGTTTATTATCATTAATAACGCAACAATTGGGTGAAACAGAAATTTCACAATTAGTAAATGAATATAATGCATCGACAGTTACATCGGGTGATACTCCCTTTACTAAATTTATAATAATTTCAATTTTTTCAGCAGTATTATCTTCAATGCTTTTTATTTTTAATTTTCCAGCATTATTTGCTTTAACAATGGAATCTATTAAACTTGTAGTTGTGGTGCTATATGGTATAGTAGATATTTTTAAAGTATGTTTATCTAGAATATCTATGTGGGATCTGATTCTTACCCTACCCCCTCTTTTCCCCTGATTATATTGAGTAACATCTACCAAACCACCAGTTTGAAAGTCTGGCAATATTTTAAAGGGTTTATCATTAAGAATACTTATACATGCTTTTAAAAGTTCAATAAAATTATGAGGAAGTATTTTTGTTGATAAACCCACTGCAATTCCTTCAGCACCTTGAGCTAAAAGTAAAGGAAATTTCATTGGCAATGAAATAGGCTCATCTTTTCTACCATCATAAGATAATTGAGTTTTTGTTGTAGGTTTATTAAAAGATACTTCCAAAGCAAACTCTGATAATCGTGCTTCTATATATCTAGGAGCAGCAGACCTATCTCCTGTTCTTATATCACCCCAATTTCCCTGCGTATCTATTAATAAATCTTTTTGACCTAAATTCACAAGTGCATCACCGATAGCAGCATCTCCATGTGGATGAAATTGCATAGTATTTCCAATAATATTGGCAACTTTATGATATCTTGCGTCATGCATTTCTTTCATAGAATGCAATATTCTTCTTTGAACAGGTTTTAAACCATCCTCAATTTTAGGTACAGCTCTTTCTAATATTACGTAAGAAGCATATTCTAAAAACCAATCTTCATACATATTTGAAATATTTCTATTTTTACTATTTGACATTTAAATATTATCTACGATTAAATTCTGAATTATAAATTTCTGTCTGTCTAGAGTATTTTTACCCATATAATAGCTCAGAACATCATGAATTGAAGTATTTTCTCTAAAAATAACAGGTTCAAGCTTAATATTTGAATTAATAAAATTTTTAAATTCTCCTGGAGAAATTTCACCTAATCCTTTAAATCTAGTAATTTCATGATTTACTGATAGTGAATTAATAGCATTATTTTTTTCTTTTTCATCATATGCGTATATAGTTTCTTTTTTATCTCTTACCCTAAATAGAGGAGTTTTTAATATATATATATGACCATTTTTCACAAGTTTAGGATAGAATTGAAGGAAAAAAGTTAAAAGAAGTAATCTTATATGCATTCCATCAACATCAGCATCAGTTGCTATAATTATCTGGTTATACCTTAGAGAATCCATACCATTTTCAATATTTAAAGCATGCTGTAACAGATTAAACTCTTCATTCTCATATACAATTTTTTTTGTTAGACCATAGCTATTTAAAGGTTTTCCTCTTAAACTAAAAACTGCTTGTGTTTTAACATCCCTTGATTTAGTAATAGAACCTGAAGCAGAATCACCCTCAGTAATGAATACAGAGGTGTTCAATCTTAACTCTTCTTCAAGGTTATTATCATTATAATGAAATTTACAGTCTCTTAGCTTCTTATTATGCAAATTAGCTGTTTTAGCTCTTTGATTAGCAATTTTTTTTATACCAGATAATGCTTTCCTTTCTTTCTCTGATTGCAAAATTCTTCTAAGTAATTCTTCTGCAACATTAGAATGTTTATGTAAATAATTATCTAAATAATTTTTAATAAAATCATTAATAAAGATTCTAACAGTTAATCCCTCTTCATTTATATCAGTTGAACCAAGTTTTGTTTTAGTCTGAGACTCAAAGATTGGGTTCTGAATTCTAATACTAATAGAAGATATAATTGATGCCCTAATATCAGAAGCATCAAAATCTTTTTTATAATAATCTCTTACTGTTTTCACAATGGCTTCTCTAAAAGCTGCTAAATGCGTACCTCCACTAGTCGTATTCTGTCCATTTACAAAAGAATAGTATTCTTCACCATATTGATAACCATGTGTAATAGCAACTTCAATATCATCATCTTTTAGATGTATTATAGGATAAGCCGTCTTTTGATTTTCAGTATATTTTAAAAGTAGATCTTTTAAACCATTATCTGAGAAAAATTTTCTCTTATTATAATATATTGATAGACCAGAATTCAGGTACACATAATTAAGAATTTGTGTTTCAATATAATCCTCTATAAAAGTAAACTTTTTAAAAATATCAGAATCAGGAACAAATTGAACTTTAGTACCATTCCTAGAATTAGTATTATTGTTCTCTAACTTATCTACTATTTCACCTTTTTTATAGATGAGTTTTAAACTTTTACTATCACGAATTGATTCAATTTGGAAATTTTGAGATAATGCATTTACAGCTTTTGTTCCAACACCGTTTAAACCTACAGACTTCTTGAATGCTTGTGAATCATATTTACCACCAGTATTAATTTTAGATACACAATCTTCTAGCTTAGATAAAGGTATTCCCCTACCATAATCTCTTACGTTGATAGTATCACCATCTAACTTAACTTTAATTTTTTTACCATATCCCATTATGTATTCATCAATTGAATTATCGATAATTTCTTTGATTAAAATATATATTCCATCATCAATTGAAGACCCATCACCTAATTTTCCAATATACATACCAGGTCTTAACCTTATATGCTCTTTCCAATCAAGAGATTTTATTGAATCTGCATTATAATTAGTTTTATTTTTATTCATTTACTTAATTGTATAATAGTTAACGTATCCGTAGCTAAATACTTTCTCTAAAAATTCTTTCTTATCTAATTTTCCACTAATTAGTACTTTCTCCTCGTACAATTTCAATAAATGAAAATAAGCTAACAAGGGCTCAATATAGTAGATATCTGCATTTAATATATCTTTTGAGACATACAGTGATTGACTGTTTGATAAAAAAGCATTTGCTCTAAGAATTTGCTTAATAATTTTTTCATCCAAATTATTATTGTATTTATCTTGCATCAATGCAATTTCAATGTTCTTAAGTAGTTCTAAATAAAAAGATATTTTATTCAAAGATGTATCAACTTTTAAATCACTTATATATAAATCATTCAAAAAAAAAGATATACCTAAAGTGTATAACTTATTTTCAATGTTCCTAATTTGATTAATATTACTATTTAAAGAGCCGTATATATTATGCATAGAAAAAAAATTTTCAAAAATTAAATTATTAGAATTATAACTATTTAGGTTAATTTCACTTATATTGTCATTTAATATAAATACTCCATTCAAATAATAATCTGAAATAATCTCATAATCTTCTTTATACTTTATAGAAACTAATGTTGAATCAAAACTATTAATTTTAAATTCTTTAAAGTATTCAACAATATTTGAATAATTTTTTTTTTAGATCTTTTAAAAGATTATCTTCATTAATTGGATTAGCTGAAATCTTATTATTGATAATCCAATTAACTACATTTAATGTATCAGATTTATCAATCCATATAGGCTCATCATTGAAATTTAAATATATTGATAAACTTTCATTAAATATATCATTCTGAATTATTTTACTTTTATTTTTAAAATAATTAATAGTTTTTTCATAATCGTAGAATTTATTATTAAATAATTCACTAATATATTGCTTGTAAACATTATTTTCAGGCTCAACATAGTAATTATTCGTCAAGAAACTATAATCATAATTAACCCAGTTATTATATTTATTTAAATCTTTGAGTAATTCATAAAATGCAGAATTTAAATCTTTGTAATTATCATCACTAATACTTAAATCAAAAATAATAAAATCAATATATTTAACTAAAATATTATAATTAATAGTAAATTCCTCAATATCCTTACTTTTATTATTCGATATAAGTTTATTCTTTGAATTATTAAGATATTTTTCAATATCGGACAAATGAGATTTTAAAACAATAACTTTATTAAAGTTAGTAACGTTTTTATTATTCATTAAAAAATAAAAAGAACTATGAATATTAACAATAACATCATTTATTGTAAAATCTTGCCCTTTACTTTTAAAATTATCACGAGAAATACGATTAATAATTTTAATCAAAATTTCAAAGTCAATTAAATCATTCGAATTTAATTTATTTTTATTAATTTGACTTAACTCTAACTGAAATCTATTAATATCTTCAATATAATCATCCGATACTAAATTATTAATTACATTAAAATAAGAAAAATCATAATTAAAATTTTCTGTTAAGTGATTCTTATTGTACCAATCAATAAAGGCTTCTTTAAGTTTTGAAAAATTATTTGAATTTTTTGAACTACAACTCAAAGAAAAAATTAAAAGATAAAATATATATTTTTGAATCCTCATTAATTATGCCACCCAAGATTTGATCTTAATTTATCAAAATAAGATTGTTCATGTTCAAACTTTAAAAATTTAGCTAAAATATTAGATTTTTTGATAGTTACTTCTGACTCATTTTTAATTATTCTTGAATCTTGACCATCCGAACATAACATATAATTTGTAGAAATATCTGGACATTTAATACTTATTATATCATTATTTCTAATTATAATTGGTCTTGATGATAATGTATGAGGTGAAACTGGGGTTATAATATTACAATCTACATCATAGGATACAATTGGACCTCCTGCAGATAAAGAATACGCAGTTGAACCAAGCGGTGTTGAAATTATTAATCCATCACATCTATATGTGTTTAAATATTTATTATTTATTTCTACATTGAGTGTAAGAAGTCTTGATATTTCACCCTGATTTATAAAAATTTCATTTAAAGCAAATATAGAATCTTGCAAACCATTGTCTACATTTATAAAAGTAGCTTCTAAAAGTGTTTTGTTATCAAAATTAATAGATTTACTTAATAAAATTTTTTTAATAATAGAAATATAATCATCCATATTAAGTTTGTTTAAAAAGCCTAGATTCCCAATATGAATACCAATAATAGGAATTTGATTATTATGCATTCTCCTTACAGCTGAAAGAATAGATCCATCACCACCAATTGATATAACAAAATCAATTTTTACATCAGGATTGTATAAATTAATATATTTAAAGGTACTGCTGTTAGAAATACCATTTAATTTCTCATCCATAAATAAATTATGCTTGCTGTTATCAAACAGATTTTTTAAACTTTCAATTACAAAACTAATCTTAGGTTTATTTTTACTTCCAGTACAAACAACATTCATTATGATATCTCTTTTTCTTCAATAATATTATTTTCTTTAACTAATAATGAAATTTTCTCATCAATATCTTCTAACTTATTTTTGCAATATTTAGACAAATAAGTTCCACGTTCAAAAATTTCCACCATCTGTTCTAACTTAGTTGAATCATTTTGAATCATTTCACTTAATTTTTCAAGTTCATTCAAAGCATCTTCAAAATTTTTAGGTTTTTTATTATTTTTCATTACTATTTAATTCCTTTACATTTGCTTTAATACTTCCATTATACATATCTATTTGAACATTATCATTTTTTTCTAATTTATGAATATCTGATATGATAATATTATTCTTGCGTAGTATAGAATAGCCTAATTTTTTAATTTTATTATTATCATATTTTTTAAAAATTTTTTCATTACTAATTATAAGATTTGATAAAAAATTTATATTATTAGCAATGGATTTATATATTAAATTAAATAAAAATTTTACCTTATGTTTTTTTTCTAGTACCATACTTGTTTTAATTTGTTTATTTATAATATTATGAAAATTTGATAAAATTATTTTTTTATTATTCAAAATATTTTCTATCTTTGAAAAAATTTTATCATAATCATAATTAATTTTATCTTTCAATTCATTACTTGATATACAACATAACTCAGCTGCTTCAGAAGGTGTGGATGCTCTTAAGTCTGAAACAAAATCACATAAAGTATAATCTGTTTCATGACCAATAGCTGAGATAATCGGAGTTTTAAGTTTAAAAATATGCCTAATTAATTTTTCATCATTAAATATTGATAAATCTTCAATGCTACCTCCACCTCTAGCTATGATTAAAACATCAATATTATTCAGCTCATTAAATTGATTAATTGATTTACATAAACTCTCAACTGCTCTGCCACCACTAACCCTTGAATCAATTAAAAATAATTTCACATAAGGAGATCTTCTATTTATAATATTCCTAATATCGCTCAAAACAGAACCTTCCTTGGATGTAATAATACCAATATTCTGTGGATAAGGAGGAATACTTTTTTTGTAAATTGTATCAAATAAACCTTCTTTTGAAAGCTTTTGCTTCAATTCATTATACTTTAACCATAAATCACCCTTTCCTTTTGAAAATACACTAGAAATTCTAAACTGATAATTTCCTTTTATTGTGTATAAATCTATTGAACCATTGATAGTTACTTCCATCCCAGTTTCTATATTTGATATTATTTGATGGCTAGCTATACAGGATAATTCAGATTTAGTGTCTTTTAAAGTAATATATGTAAAACCAGAAGGATATTTTTTTAACGATGAAATTTCACCAGTTATCCATATGTTAGATAATTGCTTCTTAAGTATATCTGCTGAATAATTATTTATTTGGGTTACTGTATATATTAATTGATTATTCATTATATAAAAAAGCCCATCCATAAAATAAATGATTATAGATGGGCAATACTAAAACATGAAATATATTTTTATCTTACTTTCTTTTTATGTCTATTAGAACGCAAACGTTTTTTGCGTTTATGAGTATTCATTTTTTTCTTTTTTCTTTTTTTACCACAAGGCATATATTAAAATCCTCTTATTATTGATTTGTTAACATAATCTTTCAAAATTTTTGACACTTTGAAAAAGGGTATATATCGATCATCAAGCACAACAGTTTCATTTGTGAGAGGATTTCTAGCATTCCTCGCATTTCTTTTTTTTGTAATGAAACTACCAAAACCTCTTATTTCAACTTTTTCATTTTTTGATAAAGAAGATTTAATAGAGTTGATAAAACTATCTAGAAAAAGTTCAACTTCAACATTAGTAAAACCCGTTTCACGTGATATCTTCTTTATTATATCTAATTTTGTCATAAATATTTTTAGTTCATTATATACATAGGCATTAAATAATTTCTAAAATTCACATTACAAAGATTAATAAAATTATTTAAAAAACTATATTTTTCATATTCTGGATATACAATATCTATATCACCTGATATATTAGCTAAATTCTTTGATATATTCAAAGCATCTTCAAAAGTACCTATTGTATCAATTAAACCTAGATTATTAGCCATTCTGCCAGTAAAAATCTGACCTTGTGCAAATTTATTTAAAATATTTAATTCAATATTTCGTTGCATTGAAACTTCATTTATAAATTGAGAATGTAAATCTGCAATTACTTGATTAAAATATATAGAATCATTTTTACTGCTATATCTATAAGGACTTCCAGAATCCTTAAATTCTCCACTCTTATAAGTTTTGAAGTCAATACCCAAATTATCGAGTAATTTTTTTGCAATAGGATGACTCATAATAACACCTATAGAGCCAACTATTGAACCAGAGTTAGCAACTATCATATCAGAACCTATGGCTATGTAATATCCACCAGATGCAGCCATGTTATTAACTGAAGCTATAATGGGTTTTTTATTAGATAATTTTATTTCATTAACTTTATGATAAATTTCTTGGCTAGGAGCAACACTACCACCAGGGCTATCTATTCTTAAAATAATTGCTTTTACATAATCGTTTTTATTAAATGAATCTAATGCTTTTATAATTTTATCGGATTCAAGAATAACACCATCAATATTCACAACAGCTATATTAGTATTATTTTCATTTTTAAAAGGAAAAAAAAATAGATAAATAGCAAATATTGGAAACAGAACATATTTAAATCTTTTATTTTTGAAAATATTCATCATCTATAAATAACTAATTTTTGACCTATTTTTATAAAATCGCTTTTAAGATTATTCCATTTTTTTACTTTAGAAACTTTTACTTTATATCTTTCAGCAATTCTACTTAGAGAGTCTCCTCGTTTTACTTTATAGATATGCTTTGTTAGTTGTTTTTTATACTTCGATTTATCACCAACTGGTATTTTAATAATCTTACCCATTCTTAGAGGTTTATTTCTATCAAGATTATTCAATTCACAAATTGCTGTAATTGTAGTGTTATTTCTTGTCGCTAGTAACCAATAACTTTCACCTGATTTAACTTTATGACTTACAATATAGGTTCCTTCAGATTTAGATTCAGGAATAAGAGAAAAAAGTGAATCAAAAGCTGGATTACAACCTTTAGGCATTTTAAACATATATGGTTTATCACCATTGACATAAACAATATCTTTAAGTAGTTCTGAATTATATTGTTTTAAAACCTTTGTACTTAAACCACTACATTTAGCTATATCTTTAATCTTAACAGATTTATTAATTTCAATCATATCCCATTCGAAATATGGATCAGGATTAACTTTAAAATCATACTTTTCAGGATTTTTAGATATAAAAATTATAGCTAAGATACTTGGAACATAATTTTGAGTTTCTTTTGGTAAATTTTTGAGTTCCCAATAATTTCTAGTATTAAAATAATTAATATGTCTCTGAACTCTTGTTTCACCACAGTTATAAGCTGCAAAAGCTAAGTACCAATCATCAAATTGCTTGTACAATCTTTTTAGATATTTACATGCAGCTCTTGTTGATTTTTCAATGTCTCTTCTTTCATCTATATAATAATTTTTTTTGAGACCAAATACTTTTGCTGTACTTGAAATAAATTGCCAAGGACCAACAGCTGAAGCATATGATTTAGCATCAGTTTTCAAACCGCTTTCTACCATTGCAACATAAAAGATTTCAGGTGGCAGACCCTCCTCTTTTAAAATAGGTAAAATAATTTCTTTATATTTATCTTCTCTATTGAGCCATTGTTGAATATAGGGTCTTCCTTGATTTTGATAATATCGTACTATACTTGCAACTTTATTATTATACGTTATGGGAACATGACCTTCTATTATCTCAACAGTTTCTTCTATATCAATTAAATCATATAAACTTTGACTATATACATATTCTTCTAATTTATCTTTAAATACTGCTGTTGATAAACCCGATTTAGTATGATCGACTGAACTAACTTTATTATCGTAATACTCGATAGAAGCAGATAATATATTTTGATATTTAACTTTTGCAATTTCTGGAACATTCTTACTTATTTGCTCTAATTGTGCTAATGCCTTAAAAAGATTATCAAAATAATATAAAGTATTAAGTGTATCACCTTTTAAATCAGATATAATAGCATCTGCATAAAATAATTTTGATTCATTTAACAATTGCTCGAAAAGATTATCTTCATGAAATTCTAAGGAATCCGAAGCTGATAGAGGTTGATAAATAGGATCAATCAAATTAAGAGTATCTATTTCATCGGAAAAAAAAATTGCTGAAAATATAAATAAGTAAACTATTTTATTCATAATTAATATATTTTTTTAAAATGGATGGAATTTCAATCTTTCCATTTTTATCTTGAAAAGTTTCTAGAATTGCAATCGTAAGCCTAGGAGTTGCTAATCCAGAACCATTTAATGTATGCAAAAATTCTAATTTATTAGTATCCTTATTTCTAAATTTAATATTTCCTCTCGAAGCCTGAAATGATTCAAAATTAGAACAACTTGAAACCTCTAAATATTTTTTTCAAATGGAGACCAAACTTCTATATCATAACATTTAGCAGCTGAAAAAGATAAATCACCTGAGGCTAAAGCAATTATTCTATAATGTAAATTTAATTTTTGCAATATTGACTCAGCATCTTTTAAAAGACTTTCTAACTCAACATACGAATCTTTTGGCTTAACAAATTTAACTAACTCAACTTTATTGAACTGATGTAATCTTAATAAACCTTTCGTATCTTTTCCATAGCTACCAGCTTCTCTTCTAAAACATGCACTATAGGCAACGTATTTTTTAGGCAAATCTGAATCATCTAATATTTCATTTAAATGCATATTTGTGATTGGTACTTCAGCAGTTGGTATGCAATATAAATCATCTTTATCAATATAATACATGTCATCGGAAAACTTAGGAAGATTTCCTGTTGTCTTTGGAGAATTAGAATTTACTAAAAAAGGAGGAAACAATTCAGTGTAACCATTTTTAGAATGAATATCAAGCATAAAATTAATTAAGCTTCTCTCTAGTTTAGCTCCATTGTTTGTATAAAGGGGAAAACCTGAACCAGAAATATTAGCTGCTCTTTTAAAATCTACTAAATTATTTAAATCACATAAATCTTTGTGATCTTTAATTTCAAAATTAAATTCTGGTTTTTTGCCCCATTCCTTAATTACAACATTATCATTTACAGAGCCTTTAGGAGTCGTTTCATGAATTATATTAGGGATATAAAGTAATTTATTACTCAGACTATTATTGATAGAAAACAAAGATTTATCTAAATTTTTAATTTCTACAGATAATTCCTTCATATTAGAAATCAAAGTTGTGGTATCTTCAGATTTATCATTTCTATTTTTTGAAATCTGCTTATTAATTTGGTTTCTATTTGCCTTAAGCTTCTCTACTTTATTAATTAGAGATTTTCTTTCTAAGTCTAATGATAGAATATCATTGATATTAATATCACATTTTTTATATTTAATACATTCTTTTACAAGATTAATATTTTCGTTAATATATTTTAAACTAAGCATAGAAATAAGATAATCAAATTATTTAATTTAAGACATTGATAATCTACAATAGTTTATCAATTTTTTTTATAGTTTCATTTACAGTTTTACTCCAATTATATTTATTTATAATCTTTTTTCCCTTAAACAATAATTCATCACAAGCAGTTTCATTTTCAATTAAATATAAAATTTTATTTTTCAAATCATTTTCTACATTCAGATCAAAATAAAATGCTCCATCTTTACAAACTTCTTTTAGAGATGGTATATCAGAAACTAATACAGGACACTCGCAAGCCATAGCCTCCAATGGTGTAAAACCAAATCCTTCATAGCTTGAAGGAAGAACTAATAATCTTGCATTATTATAATAACTAATAAGATTATTTTGATTTGTTTCACCAACAAATTCAATATTCATTTTATCATAAAAATTTTCATTAATATGACTATTATTTTTACCAATTAATAAGAGCTTAGAATTTTTTAATCCTGTTTTTATAAATGATTGAATCAACAAATTAATATTTTTGTGATTTCTTATATTACCAACATACAAAATATCATAATTTAATTTATATGATTTTGTCGATATCCATTTTTGCTCTAAACCATGCTTGATAACTGAAATGTTTTTTTTAATGTTTGTGTATTTAAGTATTTCATTTTTAGTAAAATTTGAAACTGCAATAATATTAGCTTTCTTAAAGCCAATAAAGAAAAAAATTATTTTGGCATAAATCCTTTTTAATAATTTATCAAATGAATTATCAACTAAATGCCAGACATCATGAATTGTAACTAGTATTTTAGTACGCAAAAAAATTGGAATAATATAATGAGGAGACCAAAAAAAATCTATTTGATATTGAAATAGTTTAAAATATATTTCAAATTGTTCTTTCAAACTGTATATAGAAGAATTTATATAAATAATTTTATAATTATTAAATACTAACTTTTCTAAAAAAAATGAATGATTACTTTTAGGATTAACTAAAAATATAAAGTTAGATTTTCTATAATGATTTACAATTTCAAAAACTGTATTCTCAATATAAATACTTATACCTGAATGATTTAACATTCTAATATCTATTATAATTTTATTTTTCATTTAATAATTCTAAAAAACTAAATTTATAAAATAATAAAATTGAAAACCAAAAAAGCGGTTCCATTATTAACTGATAAAAAATATTAAAGAAAAATAGTCCAAATAAAAAAGTAAAAATATGATTTTTATAGTTCATAAATAATGGCAATATAAAAGAAATAACTAAAATTGATACAAGATTAATAAATCCACATTCAACTAATGAAGTTATATATAGGGAATGATAATTACCATATTTAATACCACTCCAATAATATCCTTTAATTAATAAATATGAAGTGCCAAAACCTGAACCAAATAATAATATTTTTAAATCACTAAAAGCTGTATGAAATCCTTCTTTAATTAACTTAAAATGTATTCCAGCAGACGAAAACCTTGAAACTTCAAAGATATTCAACCTTTCTTCTAAAGCTAGCGATAAGTCAATATATTCATTAATATTCATAAAGTATATAATAATTGCAAAAAAAACTATACCATAAAGCGAAAACATTAACATATTATTTCTTTGTTCTTTTTCGCTTATAAGTAATTGCAACAGAATTACCATAAATGCTAGCAAGTATAATGTTCTTGAAAAACTAAGAAATAAAAAACATATATTTATAATAATTATAGTTTTAGTATATTTAATTTTACTATTGAAAAAAAATAGAATAAAAGTAAAGAAAAACAAGACAACATTTCCTCTATTGGAATCCATTGAATAACCGCCAAGTCTTGGAGTGAAATATGCTATCTGATCTGGAATCAAATTAATAAAACTACTAGTAATCTCAATATTTGAAAACCAATTTATTAAAAGAACTAAGTTAAAAAAATAAAATAAAATTGAACCAAAAAATGAAGAAATTATTAATATTCTTTTTAATTTATTTATATCGTTAGAGTAAGATAGTATAATTGCTGAAGATAATATTAGATATGATAATAAAAAGAATCTTTTAATCGACATATAAATATCTAAAGAAAAAAATATACTAATGAGACACGTAATGAAATAAATGGAGAAAAATAACAAAATAAAATTATTTGAAATAATCCATGAAAAATCAAGTAAATCTTTTTTATAAACTATTAAAATAAATATAGCTAAAAAACTAAAAAACAAATATGGGGTAAAAATAAAAAAATCAAAAGAATCAGATAAGATATTTATTCGATCCGCTCCAATCATAGCTAAAGATGAAATTATTAATATGTTGATTAGATTATTTACCACTTTTCAAAATAAATAAATATTTAAATAAATTATATAATGAACTTAATAATGTATATACAAAAACTAATAACACTCTACTCTTATAAAACTTGATACTAAATTTTAATCTATTATAAATAGATAAGAATTTAAGCTTAAATAATATAAGCTTTTTATCATTATGAAATATTTTAGTATTTAGATTTACAACTAATTTAACTTTTTTACTCCTAGCTCTTTTTGACCAATCTACATCTTCGTAATACATAAAATATGATTCAGATAGATATCCCACATCATTTAATACATTATGGTCAAAAAATAATGAGACACCGGATAAATAATCTATTTCTGTATTATTTAGATTAGATACTGAAGTTATATTCTTAGTAGTTAAAAAATATGGATTTATTGTACAGCCTAGTGACTGAATTTCATCTTTATTATTTAAATTGTAAACCATTGGAGTAACAATGGTATTCTCTTCATATTCTTTAATAAGAATATTTAAAGTGTTCTTTTCAATTTTAATATCATTATTAATAACCCAATAAAGAGATTCAACAAAGTTATTTTTGATGTATTTTAGAGGTATATTTATTGCAGTAGCATAGCCATAATTAGAATCTAATTTTAATAAATATATATGATTTTTTTTATATGAGCTAATAATTCTAGGATCTTTTAAATCTAATTTTTTATTAAGATTTACATCTAAATATTCTAGAATTTTTTTAAAAGAATTATCATTAGAAAAATTATCAACAATAAATAAGTTAAAATTCTTCTTATCTAAACAACTTAAATTATCTAGAAGATTTTTTGTGAATGAAAAAGCATTATAATTGACAGTAATTATTGAACAACAGTTTTTTTTAATCATCATATGAAATTGATTCTAACAATTTTTTATTATATTCAATGTCACTATCTTTATATTTATTAATTATATTTTTGTCAACCATCTTACAATCATTATTTAAATCAAAATTTCTGACACCACAAAAATTATACAGCTTTAATATTTCATCATCAGTATTATTAATTAAATCTTCAAATTTCATATTTAATTGCTTAATCCCTTTTGAATTATTAATTTTAGTCTGGTCATAGTATTTTTTATATAATTCTAAAGAATCATTAATTGTATTTATTTTCAATGACCTATATATTCCACCTCTATAAATTGATAAAAATTGAATAAATGAATCAAAAAAACTATTAATATTTGCAATATCTTTTTTCTTCAATTTATTTTGTCTATTAATAAGACTACAGGAAACATCAAGGGGGTTTCTTACAATATTAACAACACATAAATCAGGAAATATTTTTTTCCATAAATCTAAAGTAAATGTATTTAATGGATCCTTAAAACCCCAAGGTTTGCTGAAATTTTCAAAATTATTATTTTTAAAAGTATTTATTATTCCAAAATAAAATAGATATAAAAATTTATTATTAATAGTTTTTTTAAGCTTGGAAACCAAAAGATCTGTATCGTTTTCAATTAATAAGTTAAATGCTTTAGGATTATCCCAGTAAGAATTATTGAACGAAACAAGCCATCTATTAAGTCTTTGGAAAAAAATAGATTCCTTATTTGAATCCTGATATGAACCAAAATAAACACCATTATTTTCTAATAGCTTAACTATTAAAGTAGTACCACTCCTATGCATACCAGTTATTATTATTGGTCTTGCTAGATTCATATAATCCAACTTTTAATATCTAAATTACATGATTTAGATAACGAATAAGATTGTTCATTATTCCAATCTATGTATTTTTTATTTATAGTACTATAAGATAACTTTCTTTGAGCAATATTTTTTTTATTTAGATTATTAATTTTACTTGTAATAATAAATCTTATATACTCAGATGGAATTAAATTTTTAAATAAAGTTCTTAGCATATTATCTGAATGAGTTAAATCTCTTATAAATTCAAACCTCATTAAGGCAGATTTATTTTCGTGAAATGAGATATTTAGATCATCTTTAAATTTCATATTTAAAAAACTATAAATTTTTCTAAGAATTTTTTTTCTATTATCTATAATTAAAAAATCTTCATACTTTAAATATAAAAATTTAGAATCTGGAAATACTTTTTTATATTTCTCTACTTGTTTATGATATAAACCTCTAGATAAATAACTGTGATGTGAAAAAGAAAATTTGCTACCATTTTCTAATCTTTTATTTTCTAATTCAAGTGCATTATTAAATGTTTCATTTTCATATCCTCTTGATTTAGACATAAGATAATGAGAATAAGCTCTATCAATCGGTTTTCTAAAAATGATTATAAATTTAGGATTAATAATATGTTTTTTAATATTTTGAGGTGTTTTTTTGTAGTAAATATAAGAGGGGTCAATTTCACCTCTTATTTCATATGTTTTATTATTATATTGATTAAAATACCAATTTAAACTTTTATTAAAATTCTCACTAAAAAAATGGGTTTCTTTTTTATATGGAAGCGAAAAACTAGAATCTTGATTTAAAATTTTATGAAATGTAGATGTAGCTGCTTTTTGAACACCTAAGATAAAAAAATCAGGTAATTTATTACCATTCATAAGGATTAGTTTCTAAATTGTTTTAAAATACTTTTTAATTGATTAAATACTGATTTGAATAAAATGATAAGAAAAGTACCTAAGAAAGTAAAACATAAAATGATAATAAATCTTTTAGGATATTCCTTATATAAAGAAGGCTTAGCTGTATCAAGAATATTAACAAAAAGTCGTTCTTTTGATTCTTCAATTCTAGATAACTCAAATTGTTTTCTAATAGTAATATATACTTCTTGATTAACCTCTACTTTTCTAATAAATCTAGTTCTTTCAAGTTGGATTTCAGGGGTATCTAAATTTACAGGATATTCTTTTTTAAATTTTGTTAATTTAAGTTCTGATTTTTTAAGCTCATCTTCTGCAGAATCTACCATATCTTTTAAAAACAATCTTGTTTTACGAGCAAATATTTTTTGTTCATTACCAACATAATCAATCACGTATTCAGAAATAAAATTTGCTATGTCAGCAGCTAATTGAGGTTCATCCATCAAAACAATAACTTCTATCAATCCTGAATTCTTTTCATCTACAAATATTAGCTTATCAAGTAATTCTATTGCATCTTCTTCATACTTTAATTTTGAATTATAGTTATATGTATTAAAAAAGTTTTTAAAAAATAAAATAACGTTACCAAAAAAGCTTATATTTTCAAGCTCCCAATGTTCAATTAAATTAACAGGAGTAAAAAAATTACTTGAATTCCATTTCTTATATATTATTTCTTTTTTTAATCTTCTACTTTCAATAATATCAGGAATATAAAAATTATTATCAGTATTGGAAGATTCAAACCCAAAAGACTCTATAGCATCTTTAAAATCACTATATACTTCTGTACTTCCAGATAATTCTCCAGCTGGATACAGGGTTATTGCAGATTGAAAATAAACATTTGCAAAAAATGAGTAGGTTATAGA
Organism: Fidelibacterota bacterium; assembly: GCA_002707645.1. Classification (GTDB taxonomy): domain Bacteria; phylum Fidelibacterota; class Marinisomatia; order SCGC-AAA003-L08; family D37C17. The sequence goes on from PANN01000014.1 coordinate 100,044, forward strand.
TAAAAATAAAGAAACTAATATATATTTCTTAATGTTTAACTTATTGTTAAATATAAATTCTAATATCGATACAGAATTTTTCATATTAATTTGATGCGCTCTGGATTACTGCAATTAATGTTGCTAATTGACCTATTAAGCTCATTGATTCTTTTAATTTATTCCATGTATTAAAATTTTCTTTTGTTTCTATGAAAATTATATCACCATTTGAAATTCTATTAAACTTTTTTGAAACTTCTATTTTCTGATTAAAAGAATTCATTATAAATATATTACCTCTATATTTATCTGATTTCCCTCCAGCTTCATTAATATAGTCAGATATAGATAAACCCTCCGTAAAGGGATATCTACCCGGATTTTTTACTGCACCTATTATCTCGATATAATTGATTAAAACTGGAACATATACTTTATCATTTATGTTAAGGTTATATTTTAAAATTTTATTTGTTAAATAATCGTCATTTGAAATAATCGAACCTTTTTCTATTAGACTTCTTGATTGAACATAAGATATTTCAGATAATGTTCTATTCTGCGGTGGTATCAAATTAATTCTATTAAATTCATGATCATGCATTTTACTTAGAATCTCATTATTTATCATTAATTTACTTTTATTTGCTTTGATTGTATAGCCACCTGCTTTATCGATTAAATCATTAACTGACATATTTTTTTCAAGAAAATAATAACCGGGAATATTTACTTCTCCACCAATATGTACAATCTTTTTTATACTATTATTTTTTGGTATAATTATATGGTCATACTCAAAAGTAAGAAAATTATCAATATCGTCATTTATTAAAATTTCTGAAGGAAATTCTTGTTTATTAGTAAATCTTGAAACTCTAATATCATTAATATTAATTTCTTCAGTAAGACCACCACATATATTAATAAGATCCATTAAAAATTCATTATTCTTGAATTCATATCTGCCAGGATTATCAACTCCTCCATAAATATCAATGTACTTCTTATAATTAGATAAATATATAGCATCTCCTTCTAAAACATACGGATTATGTCCAACTCCTAATCTTTTATATTTCAATAAATCAATACTAGAATTAACTGAATTTCTTTTTAATATAATATTTCTATATGTAAGATTATTATCTTCACTAAGGTTGATATTACTAACAATCTTTTCATATACATCCGAAACTTTTTCTAATGGATTTGTTAAAATCTTTGAAGGCCCAGAAGTAGTTCCATAGATATTAATATAAAATTTTCTTGTATCTGTTAATGTTATATCAATTTTTGAACTACTATATTTTTTAATAAATATATTTCGAATTTTATCATATGACTGTGAGAGAGTAAGATTTTTTAAATTAATCATTCCAATGTTTGGAATAATAATATCATTTAATTTAGATATAACAATATAATTACTAAAAGTAATATCATTTGCAGCATAATTAATAAAAAATTTATCTCCTGGACCTACGATATAATTATCAACATCAATACTATTACTTAAAATTGTATTATTATGCTGATTCTGTAAATTGTTATTGTTATTCTTGATCTGATTGGAATATAATTTTTTTAAATTCCATTGATTTAGAGAATTATTTTCAGAGAATAATAAACTTATAAGTATAATAAATATAATTTTCATTTAAACAAGGCCAACTTTATTTCTAACATACCATTCTAAAGATAATAATACTATCAATATTAGAAGTAAATAAGAATGGTTCTTAAAATCGTATTTAGCATAATTTACATTATTAACATTTGAAATTTCAATATTTTCTAAAAACTCATCGATATCAATATTTTTATAAAATAAACCATTAGTATTGTTAGAAATAATTGATAGTAATTCAATGTCAATATCATTATTCAATAATTCACTATTAATTTCATTGACAGAAATACTGATTATATTACTTGCAATTTTCGATTCATTTAATACAACTTCTGCTTCTAATAGAAAATCTCCACTAGATTCAAAAAATAAAGTTTTACTAACGGAATTTTTATTTTCTATATCAAAATCTCTGATCTTTTTATATATAAAATTATCTTTATAAATATTTAGAGTGAGATCATTGATTAATAAATTATCATAAAATTTAAGATTAATATCCAATGGATAATCTATATTTATATTTTCTGAATCTGAGAAAAGTTCAAATAATCTATTATTAGAGTAAATTTCATTATCTATCACTGATAATACTAGGTCATCGAATAATAATTTGTCAACTGATGTATTTGATTTGAAATCATTAATATTTGGAATAAAAAATAATATTATATTATTATTTATTGAAATAAATGAATTACTATTATCATATGAAAAATCTTGTTCACCATCACATTTCAAGGCGAAAGATACTTCATTTGGTTTTAAGTAATAACTATTATTATTATAATCAAAATTATTACTTAATTCATTTAATATTGGTTTATTTAATTTAGAAAAACTACAATTACAATATTCTAAAATATAATTATTTGTAAAGTTGTTTGGACCTAAAAAATATAATATTTTATTACTTGATGTATTTATAAAATCACTAACAAGACTATTATCTTTTTGATAAATAGGAAAATCATCAAATACTACTAAATCGTAATTATCTAATTGATAATCACTAAAAGAATTATTCCACAAATTTTTATTTATTCTGTATAAATGATTTATTTTATAATCAAATAAATTATTTTTTATTAGGCTTTTTATATAATTAGTATTCTGTGAAATAGAACCGCTGATAATTAGTAATTTTTTTTTTGAGAATCTATCTTTTGTAATAAGAAGGTTAAACTTATTATTTTCATAATTTGATTCAAAGTTTTCATTATTTATGAAAATAGTATTATTTATATCTATTTTATCATTAGGAACGTAAAGAGATATTTTTTTATTATTTTTATCTTTTAAATCATATGCACCTATTCTAACTTTTCTATTAGAAATATTATTTAAGTATATTTCACCAGTTTTTTTTTCTCTAGACGTAGAGGTAACTAAAACGTCAATTCTGAGGCTATCACTGTAATAAAGTGTATCTAATAATTCAATACTAATATCTGATTTGGAAAAGTTCTCATCTCCATATCCTAAAATATTAACAGGATTAAAATTATCAAAATCAAAATTTTCTGATCCATGATTATTCAAGCCATCTGAAAGTAAAAATATATTATTATCTGATTTATAATTATCGAAAAATTTACTAAAACTAGTATAATTATCTTTAAAAGTAATTTTATTAATATTCAATACTCTTCTTAATGAATCGCCAAAAATATAAAAATTAAAACTTAATGATTTTTTATCGCCCCATTTAATTATTTTATTAATATCTTCTTTAAGAAGTTCACTTTTAACATTCATACTTTTAGAATTATCAACAACAATATCAATGATTTTATTATTATTTATAGAATGCTTAACATTTGGATTTATTATTAAGACAGTTAAAAAAAATATTATAAACAACCTAATAGATATTAACAAATATCTAAATCTTTTAATTTTTAAGCTATCTAAATAATAATACTTATATACTAAATAAGTAAATATTGATAGAAAAAAAATATAGCTAAAATGAAAGTCAACACTAAGCATGTTCAATTGATGAAAAGGGTAAGATACTTAATTTAGACACATCATTTAAGAGCATTTTTTTATACCCTACCATAGCAATCATTGCAGCGTTATCAGTACAGTATTTAAAATCAGGGAAATAAATTTTAATTTTTCTATTTTTTTCTATTTTATTTGCCTTTAATCTAAATCTTTTGTTTGCTGAAACACCTCCAGCTATTAGAATATTATCAACTGGATATTTATCAAGAGCTTTTAATAATTTTGTTAACAAACAATCAATTATACATTCTTGATAACTAGCAGCAATATTTGATAGTTCAATACTTAGTTCATCTTTAGTAAATTTATTAGTCAGATATAGTAGAGCTGTTTTAATACCACTAAATGAAAAATTAAGAGGGTTTGATTTTACATTTGGAATTGTAAATGAATATTTATTATTATTTCCATTTTTCGAAGCTTTTTCAATTTCTGGTCCACCAGGATATCTTAGACCAAGAATTCTTGCACCCTTATCAAAAGCCTCACCTGCAGCATCATCAACAGTTGTAGATATAATTTCGTAGTTATTAAAACTACTTAACTTCCATATTTGTGTATGTCCGCCTGAAACTAATAAGCACATATAAGGAAATTTTAAATTACTATCAATTTGACCAGAAAAAAGATGTCCTTCTAAATGACTAACACCAATAATTGGAATATTTAATCCAATTGATAATCCTTTAGCATAATTAAGCCCAACCATTAAACTACCAATTAATCCAGGACCTTGAGTGACAGCGATACCACTTAAATCAGATAATTTTATATTAGAATCGGTTATAGCTTTATTAACTATATGATTGATTAATTTTTCATGATTTTTTGAAGCAAGTGAAGGCACCACACCTCCATATTTACTATGAACTAATTGTGTATTAACGACATTTGATAGTATAATTCCATCTTTAAGAACTGATGCAGAGGTTTCATCACATGAAGTTTCAATTCCTAAAATTATCATAAATATTTTTATTAACTATTTATCAGAATCTTGATCGATAGTAGAATCTTCACTTTGATTTTTTTTGGAATCTTGTTTTTCAACTTTAGATTCATCAATAGATAAAACTATTCTTCTATTTTCTATATTAATTTCTTCAATATTCAATGTAAGTAAATCATTCATTTGATAATCAGTAACAGGACCATTAATTTTACTTGCAGGAATAATGCCTTCAAATTCATTATCAAGTAGTACAACAACACCTTTATCCATGTTAAAAAGGACAGTTCCTTGTACAGAAGTTTTTTCTTTAAAGAAATTATTAATATTCATCCATGGGTCCTCAATTAATTGTTTAATACCAAGCAATAATTTTCTATCTGAAGCAACTACATCTAAAACTTTAACTTTAACTTCCTCGTTTTGATTTAAAATTGAACTTGCAGATTTTATTTTTCTAGTCCATGAGATATCTTCATTATTAACAAAACCCTCGATATCATCAGAAATTTGCACATAAACTCCTGATGGTATGATTGTAGAAATTTTTCCATCATAGATTTCATCAACTTTAAATTTATTTTCTACTTCATTCCATGGATTTTCAGATAGTTGTTTAACGCCCAAAGAGATTTTTTTGTTATCTTGGTCGATTGATAGTATAACCGTTTTAACTTTATCTCCTACTTTGTATATATCGGAAGGATGTTTAATGTGTTTTGTCCAAGAAAATTCAGAAATATGGACGAGGCCTTCTATACCTTCTTCAATTTCAATAAATACTCCATAATTCATAATATTAACAATTTTACCTTCAACTTTGTCGTTTTCGGAAAAATTATTTTTTATATTATCCCAAGGGTTTTGAGTTAACTGCTTAGTACCGAGAGATAATCTACTTTTGTCCACATCAATATCAATTATTTTTACTTTTATTTTTTCTCCAATACTTAGTCTATCTGATGGGTGATTAATTCTTCCCCAAGTAATGTCTGTTATATGAAGCAATCCATCAACTCCACTGCCCAAATCTATAAAAGCTCCAAAGTCAGTTATATTTTTTACAATGCCATCTATTTCCATTCCTTTTTCTATGGAATCAAAAATTTCTTTTTTATTAACGTCAGAATGGTCAGACATAATTGCTTTTCTAGATACAACAATATTTTGTCTTAATTCGTTAAATTTGACAATTTTAAATTCAAATTCTTGATTTAAATAAGAATCAAAGTCAGAAACTGGTTTAACATCAATTTGAGAGCCAGGTAAAAAAGCGTTAATACCGTTTAAATCAACAACCATTCCTCCTTTAATTCTTTTTACTATAATACCCTTTATTATTGTCTCATCGCTAGCTGCTGTCCTAAGATTCATCCACTTTTTCTCAAATTCAGCTCTTTCTTTAGATAATATTAATCTACCATGCCTATCTTCAAAGACAACAAGAAAAACATCTATTTCTTGACCTATAGCAGGTATAACATCAAATTCTGACAAACTTATTGTTCCCTCTGATTTGAAACCAATATCCACTAATACTTCTTTATTATTTAAAGAAACAACATTTCCTTTAACAAGTTGTTTTTCATTTAATTCAACAATATTCTTGTTATATATTTCAGGTTCTTCTATTACATCAGTTGATAAATTGATATTTTTATCAATTTTAGAAATTTCATCTAAATTATAAGATTTTACTTTAAGTATTTTTGAATCTAAATAATTCTTCATACTTGAATTAACTATAACACTATCTTTTGTGATATTATCATCAGACTTGATAGTTTCAAGGTTATCTGGCTGGTTATTTGTCATTTATTTTACATCCTGTTTAATTAATTTATAAATATGGTCTACCTGCAATTCAATAGTCATATTTGTTGTATCAACTTCTATTGAATCACTGGGTTTTAATAAAGGAGAGTTAGATCTATTAGTATCATTAAAATCTCTAGAAGTTAATGATTCTCTGACATTTTCAATAATCAATGATGGATTATTTTTCTTTTCTTCAATAAATCTTCTTTTGACCCTTGATTCTAAGTCAGCAATTAAAAAAAATTTAAAATCAGCATCAGGATAAACAACAGACCCAATATCTCTTCCTTCACAAACAATATTATTACCTGTACCTATTAATCTTTGCATTGAAACTAATTTTTCTCTAATCATTGCATTATTACTAATAATATGTATCTTTTCATTTATAGCATTAGATGAAAGAAAACTACTTACATTTATATCGTTCCAAAAAACTTCATCCAAATTACTTCCTCTTAATTCAAGCTTATTATTATTGAAAAAATTATCAATAGTTTCTTGATTAGAATCAAATAAATTTTCTTTAATAAAAATATAAGTTACTAATCTATAAAATAAACCTGTATTTAAATGAATATAGGATAGTTTTTTAGCTAATAATTTTGCTGTAGTTGACTTGCCAGATGCAGCTGGTCCATCAATAGATATTACCATATTACTAATTTCTCCTTCTTCAAAAAGCTTGATAATATACTATATTTATAGAGATATGTAAAATTAATAATTATTTTTTTTTGTTTTTAAAATTTTATTTAAAAATTTTCTACTTAATTTTCTGTACTTTCCTTCTTTTAAACCGTTAAGTTTAATCCCTGCAAATTCATATCTATGTAAATTCAAAACTCTTGAATCAAAATATTTAAAAATTCTTTTTATTTCACGATTTTTACCTTCCTTTAAAATCACGTCCCAAAAATATCCATTATTTATATGTTCCAGAAATCTAATCTCAGCTTTTAATAAATCGTTTTCTAATTTAATTCCTTTTTTAACTTTAACTATATCTGTATTAGATAGCTTTTTATCTGTAAAAACATAATACTTTTTATCAACATTAAATTTAGGGTGAGATAATTTATAGCTTAAATCACCATCATTTGTAACTAATAAAATTCCTGTAGTATCATAATCTAATCTTCCAATAGAAAAAAGATTATTTTTATTTGGTAGTAGGTCATAAATAATTCTTCTATCTAAATTATCATCTTTTGTACATATATAGCCTCTAGGTTTATTTAATACATAAATAACATCTTCTGATATATTTATTAACTTATTATTAAATTGAACAAAACACTCATCACTGATATTTAAAGAAAAATCATTAACAATTTTACCATTAACTTTAATCTTACCAGAAGAAATAAACTCATCACATTTTCTTCTAGAACCTAAACCGCATTTTGCTAAATATTTATTAATTCTCATCTAACTCTCGGAACAAATCCTATTTTTCTATAAACCTTTGAAATAGTATTTTGTGACTTTTTATATCCATAGTCTGTTCCATCTTTTAATATTTTCAACAAATAATCTTTATTTTTTATAAGATAATCATACTCTAATTTTATTGGAGATAGAGTATCAATAATTAAATCTGATAAATCAGATTTAAAATCAGAATACATTTTTCCTTTATATCTATTTTCTATGTAATCAGCTGATTCATTTGATAGAGATTTATATATGTTAATTAAATTTGATAAACCTGGTTTATCTTTTTGGTTATAAACAACTTTTGAACCAGAATCAGTTACAGATCTATTGATTTTTTTTCTTACAATATTCGGTTCATCAAGGAGTGAAATTATACTATTTAAATTAACATCAGACTTTGACATTTTATCGGTTGGATTCTGCAAACTCATTATACGAGCGCCATTTTTTGGTATAAAAGGTTCAGGAATTTTAAAAGTTTCTGAAAATTTATTATTAAATCTTAGTGCAATATCTCTACATAATTCTAAATGTTGTTTTTGATCTGAACCTACAGGCACTAAATCTGCTTGATACAATAAAATGTCAGCAGCCATTAATATGGGATATGTAAATAAACCAGCATTTATATTTTTCAAATTCTTTGATTTAGACTTATACTGAGTCATTCGTGATAATTCACCTTGATATGTAAAACAACTCAAGACCCACATAAGCTCAGCATGTTGAGGAATATGAGATTGAATGATAATATTACTTTTATTAGGATCAATTCCACAAGCTATGTACTGAGCAACAAAAGATAAGCATCTGCTCCTTAAATCTGCAGGAAGTTGTTTTGTAGTGATCGAATGCATGTCAACTACAAGAAAAATACTTTCATAGTCATCTTGCATTTGTTCCCATTGTTTAATAGCTCCTAAATAGTTGCCAATACACAAATTGCCTGATGGTTGTATACCTGATAATATTGTTTTTTTAATCAAAATAATCTCCTAATTATTCATAAATAAATATGGTTTCCAAGATTTATTGTCGTTTCTAACTAATTTCTGCATATGGTAAATATGTGATGGTTTTTTTGGTTTAGACAATAATGTCATATTAGTTTGACTTAATAAGCTATTACCTTTTTTTAAATTACAATTTTCGCAAGCTGAAACTAAGTTAGTCCAGGTATCTTTACCACTTTTGTCTTTTGGTATAATATGATCAATAGTCATGCTTCTGGATCTTTTACCACAGTATTGACACATATTATTATCTCTACTAATTATATTACTTCTTGTAAGTGGAATACTTTTTATTTTTATGAACACATATGTTTTCAATTTAATAACACTTGGAAAATTTAGTTTTAATTTTTCTGACCTTATAAATGAATTAGTTTTTTCAATTAAATCTACCTTGTCTAATAAAATCATTATAATTGCTTTTTTTCCACCAATAATTTGAATGGGTTCATAACTGTTATTTAAAAGAAGTACTTTTTTATTAATATTCATATTATTATTTCTTAAATCTATATATACTAAATTCTAATTCAGATAAATTACTACAGTAAAATTTATTATTCTTATTAATTGAATTTATTTTAACTTCTCCAGAACAGTGAATAAATTCTACTGAATTTATAAATAATCCAACATGAGTAAAAATACTATTTTCTTTGAAATAAATTAAATCACATTTTTTAATTCCTTCAATTGATTTACTTTCAATTAATTTACTTTTTGTTTGGTCTGAACAATCTCTCGGAAAATTTATTCCTTTTAAACGTATTAGAGATTGTATAAAACCAGAACAATCATAACCAAAAGAAGACTTACCTCCCCATAAATAGGGGATACCTTTCAAAGTTAAAGCAAAATTTATAAGGTCATCACTATTTAATAAATGTTTTACACTTATTAAATATTTTTTATTTATATGAACTTTACTTAAATCAGGTAACAACATATAAAAATCACCATTATCATTAATTTTTTTAAATGGCATCAAAGATCCAAAACTTAATAGTAGTTCTTTTTTTATAATTGTTTTATTTAAAAAGAACCAACCATAATCTTTCTTATAATCAATATTTATATTATTATTTGAAATATATGAGGAGTGTATCCAGCTAACATAATTATCCCACTGTTTAACTTTATACCAATTTTTATTTTTTTTAATTATATATAACTTCTCCCAAATTAGAGATTGAGATATTAATTCAGATTTAAAATTAGGTTTAGAATACAAAGGTGCGACAGATGTTTTAACTATGCAATACTTATCTCTCATTTTATTTTTATGAATCTTCTTTTACCTACCTTTAAGGTATATTTAGTTGAAACCTCTAAAATCAAGTGAATATTTGATACAACCTCATCATTTAACTTAACAGCAGATTGTTTAACTAATCTTTTTCCTTCTCCTTTACTTTGAACAAGATTATTTTCAAATAGAAAATCAACAAGCTTAATACTATTTGAAATTGTAACTTCTTTTACATCTTTAGGAATACCCTTGTTAACAATAACATGATCAAAATTTTCTTCAGCTTCAGATGCCACATTATTATCATAATAGATAGATACTATTTCTCTACCAAGCTTTCTCTTTAAATCTCTATAATTTATATTATTAGTTTTTAAAGATAACTCATAATCGTTAATTTCTTTTAATGGTAAGTTTGATACATACTTAAAATATTTAAATATCAAATTATCAGGAATTGATAAAACTTTACCGTACATATCATTTGGAGAATCATTAAATGCAATGTAATTATCATATGATTTAGACATTTTCTCAGTTCCATCAGTACCTTCAATAAGAGGCATTGTTAGAGCAACCTGAGGTTCCATATCATACTCTTTTTGTAAATCTCTTGCTAGCAATAGGTTGAATTTTTGGTCGGTCCCACCAATTTCTACATCAGATCGTAGATAGACACTATCGTATGCTTGAGCAAGTGGATACATAAATTCATGCAATGAAATTGGAAGTCCATTTTTGTATCTCTTACTAAAATCATCTCTTTCTAAAAATTGAGCCAAAGTAAACTTTGATGATAAAGAAATAATTTTACTAAGATTAATACTATTTAACCATTCAGAGTTATATACAATTTTTGTTTTGGAAATATCTAATATTTTGGACACTTGATTTATATAAGTCTTCGAGTTTTTTTTTGTTTCATTAAGATTTATTTGAGGCCTAGTTTTATTTCTTCCAGTAGGATCTCCAATCATAGCAGTAAAATCTCCAATTACTAATATTATATTGTGCCCTAAATCTTGAAACTGCTTTAGCTTATTAAGCACAACACTATGACCAATATGTAAATCTGGTCTACTTGGATCACAACCAAGTTTAATATTTAAAGGAATATTATTATTTCTTGATTTTTCTAATTTAGAAAGCAGTTCCTTCTCCGGAAGGATCTCCTCTGTTCTTGATGATATAATATCAAACTGGCTCTTCGCAGTTTTAAACTTCATAAACTAACTACCTTTCATAGATCTTTTAATTTCTCTATCAATATCTCTTTTCTTAATACTTTCTCTTTTATCCCAATTCTTTTTACCTTTTGCTAATGCAATCTGCAGCTTAGCTTTGCCATTTTTAAAATATAATTTTAAAGGAACAATTGCTATACCTTTAGTTGCAAACTGTGATTGAATTTTTAATATTTCATATTTATGCATTAATAATTTTTTATCTCGCAAAGGTTCATGGATAGCATATCCAGAATGAGAATATTCACCGATATGCATACCTATAACATAAATCTCATTATTTTTAACTGTAACATGAGATTCTGCAATATTAACATTACCTTCTCTAATAGCTTTCACTTCAAAACCTCTTAATTGAATACCAGCTTCATACTTAGTTATGAAATGATACAGATAAGAAGATTTTCTATTACTTGAAATTATATTCACGATTAAATTGTTTTATAAATTAATACAATAATATAAAAAAAAAGCAGAACTTAATGTTCTGCTTTTTTTCAAGAAAATGTATAGAGCTATTTACATCATACCACCCATACCACCCATACCGCCCATACCACCCATATCAGGAGCAGGAGCTGCAGGAGCTGCAGGTTCCGGTTTATCTGTTATTACAGCTTCTGTTGTTAATAAAAGACCAGCTATACTAGCAGCATTTTGAACAGCTGTTCTAGTAACAAGAGTTGGATCAATTATTCCAGCTTTTAACATATCTACATATTTTTCTGTACGAGAGTCAAAACCTGTATTTCCTTTTTTATTTTTAATTTCATTTATAACTACTGAATCTTCTAATCCAGCATTAGCTACTATTTGTCTTGCAGGTCCTTCTAATGCAGTTTTCAAAATTTCAGCACCAAGAGCTTCATCACCTATCATCCCTTTAGAAGAAATTTTATCACTTGCACGTAATAGAGCGACACCACCTCCAGCAACTATTCCTTCTTTAACTGCTGCTCTTGTTGCGTGTAATGCATCATCAACTCTATCTTTTTTCTCTTTCATTTCTACTTCGGTAGCTGCACCTATGTTTATAACTGCAACTCCTCCTGCTAGCTTAGCTAATCTTTCCTGTAGCTTCTCTTTATCGTAATCAGACGATGACTTCTCTATCTGAACCTTTATTTCATTAACTCTAGCAACAAGATCATCAGATTTACCTTTACCTTCTACAATAGTAGTATTATCCTTGTCAATATTTACTTTTTTAGCTTCACCTAAATATGACATATCAGCATTTTCAAGTTTATAACCTTGCTCTTCTGAAACAACTGTTGCTCCTGTTAGGATTGCTATATCTTGTAGCATTGCTTTTCTTCTATCTCCAAATCCTGGAGCTTTGACAGCTGCAACTTTAAAAGTTCCTCTTATTTTATTCATTACTAATGTTGCTAAAGCTTCACCTTCAATATCTTCAGCAATAATTAACAATGATTTTCCAGCCTGTACAACTTTCTCTAATACTGGAAGTAATTCTTTCATATTGCTAATCTTTTTTTCATGAACTAAAATTAAAGGACTTTCTAATTCTACTTCCATACTTTCGGCATTAGTAACAAAATATGGAGACAAATATCCTCTATCAAACTGCATTCCTTCAACAGTTTCAAGGAAAGTATCCATTCCTTTTGCTTCTTCTACAGTAATAACACCTTCATTACCAACTTTATCCATTGCATCACTTATAATTCCTCCAATAGAATCATCATTATTTGCTGAGATTGTACCAACTTGGCTTATTTCTTCTTTATCTGACACATCTTTAGACATAGATTTCAAACATTTAACAACTTGTATCACAGCCTTATCGATTCCTCTTTTAAGATCCATAGGATTAGCACCTGCAGTTACATTTTTTAAGCCTTCATTTATTATACTTTGAGCTAATACTGTCGCAGTTGTTGTACCATCACCAGCAACATCTGAAGTTTTAGATGCAACTTCTTTAACCATTTGAGCACCCATATTTTTAATTGGATCATCTAATTCAATTTCTTTTGCAACCGTTACACCATCTTTAGTTATATTCGGAGCACCAAATTTTTTGTCGATTACGACATTTCTTCCTTTTGGACCTAATGTAACTTTTACAGCATTCGCAAGTTCATCTACACCTTCTTTTAGTGTACTTCTAGCGTTTGTATCATAGTCTATTAATTTTGCCATTTATTCTCCTTTTAATTACGTAATTTTTTTATAAAGTTGCTAATATATCACTTTCTCTCATTATCATTAAATCTTCACCTTCAACACTAACCTCTGAACCTGAATATTTACCGTACAAAACTTTGTCTCCTTTTTTAAGAGTCATTTTGTTTAATGTACCGTTATCATTCATCTTACCGGGTCCTACAGCTAAAATTTCTCCCATTTGAGGCTTTTCTTTTGCAGTATCAGGTAGAATTATACCTGATGCTGTTTTTTCCTCAGCTTCATGTGCTTTAACAACGATTCTATCGGACAAAGGCTTCAATTTCATTATATCTCCTAAATTTTAAATTAATTAAAAAAAATTTTATGAACTATCTGTTTCAAATTTTATGCCAATTTGAATAGACTGACATAAAGTCATTACTTGCCAGTACTTCCAAATCCTCCATCACCTCTTGAAGAACTTGATAAATTATCATTTATTGAGAATGATATTGGAGCTGAATCGAATGAAACTAACTGAAATAAACGATCTCCTTTTTTGGCAGTATAAGAGATTTTCTTAATATTATCGCAAGAAGCCATTATTTCACCCCTATATCCACCATCAATAAGACCAATAGAATTTGACATCCTTAGTGGTGTTTTGCTAATACTTGATCTTGGCATTAAATAATAAGCTTTACCATCAGCAGGTTCACAAGAAATTCCAAATTTAATTAACTTTGTTTCCATTGGCTTTATTTCTATGTCTTCTATAACATACAAGTCTAACCCAGCATCACCTTTATGAAAATGACCATGATTTTCATAAAGAGACCTTGCACCTTCATTTAAAATTTTAATCAATAATTTCATTACTATTCCTTTCTAATTAGGTTCAACCCAATCATTATTGTCTTTAATAAGATTAATTAATTCTTCAATAGAGTTTTTACTATCAATATGGTTTTTAATAAGACTATGTCCTTTATATAAGGATATTTTATTACGACCAGTACCAACATAACCATAATCCGCATCGGCCATTTCTCCTGGTCCGTTAACAATACATCCCATTACTGCTATTTTAAGACCCTTAAGATGACTTGTTTTTTTTCTAACTTTTTCAGTTGTTTCTTGTAAATCAAATTGAGTTCTACCACATGATGGACAGCTTATAAATTCAGTTTTAGAAATTCTAGTTCTAGTAGCTTGCAATATATTAAATGATAATTCATTTATTTTTTTAATATCTTTAGTAAATTCATTTTTTAAAAAAATTCCATCTCCAAAACCATCTAAAATAATGCCCCCAACTCCTATAGATGAAGCAATCAAATTATTATCAAAAGAAACCATTGAACTCATTGATAGAACAACTGGAACTTTAAAACATTTATTTACTAATCTGAAAAAAAATTTTCTTTGTCTATAAACCTTATCATTACAGTCTAAAATTATTATAGTATTATTATCATTATTAATTTTATTTATTAGATCTTTATTATTTATATCATCAGAATTCAAGTTAATAAACTTCTTACTATTAGTATTTTCAATGGTAAATTGGCTAACATTTAAAATAGGATAAAGTGAGGTGTTTTTTTTATTCTCTTTCCATATTTTATAAGGACAAATTATTTTTAATTGTAAGGGTAAATCAATATTTTTATTGATATTTTCCAAATAAATAAAATCAGGTGCTAAATCGCTTACAATCCATTTATCTATATTTTTCATATAAGAATATCCAATATCTGATAAATTTTTATAATCAAGATTATTTATCATTGATAAATCTGAAATAACGATAGGCACATTGTCTCCCCCAATATTAATTTGAGGACTTGACTCTCTTTTTGAATAATCGAAAGGATTTACAGGGTTTTCTATAATGTCATTATCGATTTTATTATTATTGTTAACTTCGTATCTTTTTATAATATTTTTTGCTACAGGTATTTCAAATTCTGGTTCCTCCGTCAAAGAAACTCTAATTGTATCCCCAATTCCATCTTCTAACAATAATCCAATTCCTAATGAAGATTTAATTCTTCCTTCCATACCATCTCCAGCTTCAGTTACACCCAAATGAAGTGGATAATTCATTTTATTCTTCATCATATGATGAACTAATAATCGGTATGCATTAACCATAACAATTGGATTACTAGATTTCATTGAAAGAACTATATCCTTATAATTATGGTCTTCGCATATTCTAATATACTCTAATGCAGATTCAACCATCCCAAGTGGTGTATCTCCATACTTATTCATTATTCTGTCTGATAAAGAGCCATGATTTGTACCAATGCGCATTACAGTTCCATTTTCTTTACATATTTTGACAAGTGGTGAAAATTTTTCATGGATTCGTTCTAATTCAATATTATACTCATTATCATTTATTTCAAATTTTTGAAATCTTTTCCTATCAGCGTAATTACCTGGATTAATTCTAACTTTTGATACAATCTCTGCAGCAATTTCTGCAGCTTTAGGAGTAAAATGTATATCTGCAATTAAAGGAGTTTTGAATCCCTTGCTTGCTAAATCTTTTTTAATCTTACTAAGATTGTGAGCTTGTTTTATATTTGGAGCAGTAATTCGTACATATTCACATCCTGCTTTTATCATTCTAATTGATTGATTAACAGTATCTACTGTATTCATTGTATCTGTTGTAGTCATGCTCTGTATACGTAATGGATTAGAACCACCAAGGGGGACGCCACCAATATTTACAACTCTTGTTTCTAATCGTTTGTAAAAATTTGTGGACTCGCAGTATTTAAATTTATTGTCGGACATAATAAAATATGATATTAATTTATAATTATAATTTAATCATTAATAAAATATTTTAATTTACTTTTATGAATTATTTAACAAAACCACAAAAAACAAAGAATATACCAAATGGCATCCCCTATATAATTGGAAATGAACTTGCAGAGAGATTTAGTTTTTATGGAATGAAATGTATATTAATAATTTTCATGACACAATATCTAATAAATGACAATGGAATAATTGAACCTTTATCAGATAAAGAAGCTACTAAGTGGTATCATTTATTTACTTCGGCTGTTTATTTCACTCCTATTTTTGGAGCTTTATTATCTGATGTCTTCATTGGAAAATATAAAACAATTCTTATTCTCTCAATTATCTATTGTTTTGGTCATCTAACACTCGCAATTGATGAAACAAGATTTGGATTAATAATAGGATTATCACTTATATCTATTGGAGCTGGAGGTATAAAACCTTGTGTATCAGCGCATGTTGGAGATCAATTTGGAAAAATGAACTCTATTTTTCTAACTAAAGTTTTTAGTTGGTTTTATTTATCTATTAATTTAGGAGCTTTTGTCTCAACACTGCTGACACCTTATCTACTACATAATTATGGTCCTTGGCTTGCTTTTGGAATTCCTGGTTTACTTATGTTTATTGCTACATATATATTTTGGCTTGGAAGACATGTCTTTATTCATATACCACCTCAAGGGTTATCTTTTTTTAAAAAAATATTATCAAGAGACAGTATTTCATCAATAATGAAATTATCTATTATATATATTTTCATTGCAATTTTTTGGTCTTTATTTGATCAAACAGGTTCTACATGGGTATTACAAGCTGAAAATTTAAATAGAAATTGGCTTGGTATTGACTGGTATTCGTCTCAGATACAATCAATTAATCCTATCATGATTTTAATATTTGCACCACTATTTTCTTATTATTTATATCCTAGATTAAATAAAATAACAAAGCTTACGGATCTTAAAAAAATATCATTAGGTTTATTTCTTGCTGTTCCTTCATTTATTATTATAGGATTAGTTGAGAAGTGCATTGAACTTGGATTTACACCTTCGATTGGATGGCAGGTTCTGGCATACATAATTTTAACAGCTTCAGAAGTCTTAGTCTCAATTACATGCTTGGAGTTTTCGTATACTCAAGCTCCTAATTTTATGAAATCACTAATTATGAGCTTTTTCTTACTGTCAGTATCATTAGGCAATATCTTTACTGTATGGGTTAATGATGTAATGATATTGAACAATATTAGTTATGGACAATCATATTACAACTTTTATGCGTTTTTAATGTTTGTGACAGCTTCAATATTTTTATTAGTTGTAAAATATTACAAGCCAAATTATTATATAAATAATGAACAGTAATTATAATTTATTAAAGATACTTATAAACTTATTAAGATCAAAATTTTTATGGTATTCTATTGAGCAGAAAATTGAAGAGTTTAAATTATTATCTGTTGATTCAAAACTTTCTAATTCATAACCAATAATTAAATTTAAATTCTCATTTATTTCAAAATAA
Source organism: Fidelibacterota bacterium (assembly GCA_002707645.1). Taxonomy (GTDB): domain Bacteria; phylum Fidelibacterota; class Marinisomatia; order SCGC-AAA003-L08; family D37C17. Next base: position 117,880 of record PANN01000014.1, read on the forward strand.
GTTTCAAATAACAATTCTAATCTTGATAAGTCTATATTATGAATTAAATCAGTTATCTGAGTATAATACTCAACTTCTATTTTCATTTCGTTCTTGTTAATTTTTTTATCATAATAAATACCACTTTTAAGATAAGATGTTTTTCTTGAGTCATTTAAATAATCACTTATATCATAAGCAAGAGCAATTTCAGCATTTATATGACTATTATTGGATTCTTTAATAAAAAAACCTACTCCTTGATTTCCATGATATCTAATATTAACACCTATTTTAGAGTTCTGATCTATAGATATTGTTGAATAACTATAAAGACGTTTAAAATCAATAAATTTATTACTACTCTTATATCTTATTTTTTTATACTCATAATCCTTAATAAAATGTAAATATGCTCTAAAATCTCTAAAAGTATACTCCGATTTCTTATTTAATCTATAATAGATACCAAGGCCACTATCATTATTTTCATCTTGTATATAGCTTACTCTAAAGTACTGTTTCCATTCTGAGTGATCATTAATATTATGACTAAAGATAATAGAAAAACATGTAGCTAATAATATGGTTTTATTTAATTTCATTTGTTTATTAAAGCTATCTTTGTTGTTTTTGAACCAAATTTTTTATCATATGATGTTAATAAATATACACCAGTTGGAATTCTATTACCGTTATCAGATTTTCCATCCCAATTTATTGTTCTATTATAATTTTTCATATCAAAAGTTTTTAATATATATCCATTTAGGTTAATTATTTTAAGGATAGCATCATTAGAAACGTTACTTATTATTAACTCAGAATGTTCTCCAATTAAAAATGGATTTGGACTAACTCCTATTGATACATCATTATTTTTTTCATTAAAAGAGGTTTCTAAAATTGATACTCCCAATTCAGTTGCTATATAAGCATTTCCATAATTATCAAAGATAACATCATAAATTATATCAGATAAGATATTGTGACTATCCTTTGTAATTCGGCTTAAATCAGAACTAAAATTTTCACCATTATTTTTAATAATTCTTAATCCGTTACTTCTGGTTGTAATCCATATATTATTATTATTATCTAAACGGAGTTTACACCCCTCATCATAGTTTAGTCCTTGAAAATAATATTCATCCTGAATTTTAGTAAAATCAACAATAATATTACCACTATAGGTATAGCTTACATTAATAATATATCCCATGATTCCGTAATCAGTCATAACCCATAAAATTTCATTACCATAATTATCCTTAGATATTACTAATGACCAGATATTTAGATTTTCTAACTCATCAAGCCAATTAATATGCCAAATATCATCAAATTGGCTAGTTATGTCATTAAACTCAATCATCCTAATTCCTCCTGGAGAATATGGTATTGAGCTATCCATTGTTTCTGAAAATAAATATGAAATCCATAAATTATTATTTTTGTCTAAATGGATTTCTTTTGGTATATATCCATCGTTATTATCTTGAATATGATACCAATTATTATTATTGTTAACCGCAATTGTATTATTATTTAATTCTGAATACGGATTAGCAATCCAAAGGTTACCAAAATCATCATATTTTATTTGATTTATGGTCATGAAACCATTATCCCAACTTGAATTAAAAATACCATTATTACCTCCAAGAATATTATTTTCTAATGAATAATAATTATTTAGGTCTAAAGAATTATCTATAGAGTTATATCTTAATTCTATAAGACCTCCATAAAAAGTATAATCAGATAAACTAAATAAATAATCATCAGCAACTTGACTGTAGTATCCTAACCAAGATTTTGGATAAATACCGCTGTTTGAAAAAATGATTTTATTTTCAAAAGAAGCTACTGAATGAACAGTATTATCTCCAGACCAATAATCCATAACACTTGCCTTAAAATCACCTGATGTTAAAGGATACTTGTTAATATTATAACTATTATAAGAATAAAAATTATTTATAGATAAACCACTTTCATTAAGTAGTGGGTTTTTATAAATAAAACCTCCACTTTGCCCTGCATCATTTCTATGATTGACAATACCAAAAAGGCTTCCATCATGTAATAATGTAAGGGCGTCAAATTGATTCTTATATATTGTATTGGGAACATAAGATTTCCAATCATTATTAGGGTCTTTCATTAAAAATCCTTTATTGCTTATACCATAATATGAAATATCATCTAATTTTAAATAAGAGTTAACACTACCACCATAACCATCTGGCAATGTATGACTTTGAATTATATTATTTGCAAAAGAATAATTATATACACCAAGATTGGTTATGATTAATAATTGATTAGAAATAATTTGTAATGACTTTATTATTTCCTCATTTGGAAAAGTGATTATTTCATTATTATTCATATCTACAACTTTATTTTCATAACAAAGATATAGACTATTTTGAAATTCTATAATTGAACTTATATCTACGTTTATAAAATCAATATTCCATGAATCTGATAACGACAAAAAAGAATTTTGATAATTTGAGTTTATAAGTCCGTTACTTGTTGCTAGATAAATACTATCATTATAAATATGTAAGTCATTTATAGATTCAAATAGTAATGGGAACGAATCAAAATAATTGACATATTGTAATTCATTAAACTCATTAGAAATATACTGAATCAAAATATTATTTTGATTCAAAATACCAGTGGCAAAAAAGTATTCTTGTGAAAAAGAAATATCTAAAATCTCATCAAATTCAGGATAATTTATATATGATATTGTATTGAAATTATTATCAAATACAAATATTTTACCAGGATAACTACTTCCCACGAATAAATTATCATTATTAACTTCTAGGAATGATATATTTGATTCATTTAGAATATTTGATGATTGATTTGTATAATTATACAATCCACCACTTGTCGAAACTAAAATATTTCCTTGAAAATTATTTATACTTTGTGTATCAAGTAGAGAAGTAATATTTTTTTTTAAGTCTATATAATTGTTTGAGAATAAAAAATTAAATAAAGTCAGTATAATTATAAAAGTAGGATGAAAGCTGATCACTTATCTAGATTAGAAAATTGATTGATCATTTCTACAGCAGCTTCCATAACTTCATATCCTTTATTAGATTTATCAGATTGCGTTCTATCTAAAGCCTGCTGATAATTATAAGTTGTTAACACTCCATATAATATTGGAATATTTTTATTGTTTAAAGACAGAGACATTATTTGCTCAGTAACTGATTGGGATATATATTCAAAATGTGCTGTTTCACCCTTAATTACACATCCAAGTGTGACAATAGCATCAAATTTTGTTTTGCTATTTACCAATAATTGATTAACACATGAAGGGATTTCAAATGCTCCAGGTACTTTATATATATGTTTTAAATTAAATTTTTTATCGTAATTAGTTTCATAACATTTTAAAGCGCCCTCTATTATTCCATCAGTAATCTGCTTATTAAAACTACTTGCAATAATTGCTATCTTCATTTTTTGATGTTCTCCATAATAAGATGGCCTAATTTATCTCTTTTTGTTGAAAGATATTTATTATTTACTTTATTTGCTTCAAATTCTATAGCAACTCTATCAACAACTTCAAGTCCAAAACCCTCTAAAGAAATAATTTTTTTTAGGATTATTTGTTAAAAGACGCATTTTTCTAACATTGCAATCCAATAAAATTTGTGCCCCTATTCCATATTCTCTAAGATCAGCTTTAAAACCTAGTTTATGATTTGCTTCTACGGTATCATAGCCTTGATCTTGTAATTGATAAGCTTTTATTTTATTTTTAAGACCAATACCTCTTCCTTCTTGTCTTAAATATACAAGTATTCCCTTACCTTCATTTTCAATCATTTTTAAAGATGCTTCTAACTGGGAACCACAATCACACCTTAACGAACCAAAAATATCTCCAGTTAAACATTGTGAATGAACTCTGACCAATACATTATCATTCTTACTAATATTTCCTTTAATAACTGCAACATGATGATCTCTGTTTATTTTATCTTCAAATAATTTCAATTTAAATTTTCCAAAATCAGTTGGAAAAGGGACTGTAGTAATTTGCTCAATTAACTTGTCGAATTTTTTTCTATAAGCTATTAAATCAGCAATACTAATAATTTTTATATTGTGTTCCTTTGAAATTTTTGTTAAAGATTCTGATCTCGCCATCGTTCCATCATCATCTACAATTTCAACTAATAATGCCAGCGATTTATGATTAGATAATTTAGTTAGATCTAAGCAAGCTTCTGTATGACCTGCTCTTTGTAAAACACCCCCGTCTTTTGCTATCAATGGAAACATATGGCCAGGCTTTACAAGGTCACTAGGCGTTGAATCGTCACTGATTAATACTTGAAGAGTTTTCCACCTATCTTTTGCAGAAATACCTGTAGAAATTCCATTTTTAGCATCAACACTTACAGTAAAATTAGTTTTTTGATGTTCTGTATTATTATCAACCATTGGACTTAAATCTAATTCTTTAGCTTTTTCAGATGATATTGAAGTACATATCAGACCTCTGCCATATTTCATCATAAAATTAATATCATCAGAAGTTGCTTTTTCACCAGATATGATGAAATCACCTTCATTTTCTCTGTTTTCATCATCTACAACAATTAACATCTTACCATTCTTAAAATCATTAATTGCTTCTTTAATAGTGTTTAATTTCATTATAAATCCCTATTTAATAAATTCTTTTCAACATACTTTGCAATCAAATCTGTTTCAATATTTAAGTTTGAATTAACTTTTTTAAAACCCAGTGAAGTGTTTTTTAAAGTATGAGGTATAATTGATACTTTAATTGAACTTTTTGATATTTCCATAATTGTTAAAGATATTCCATCTAATGTAATGGATCCTTTGTAAATACAATATTTCAAGAAACTTTTATCAAAAGAAACTTCAAAAATAACTTGGCCATCCATTAAATTTTTAATAGAATTAATTTTTCCTATACACTCAACATGTCCTTGAACAATATGGCCACCAAGCCTATCTGATAGACGCAAACATCTTTCTAAATTTACATGATCTCCAATATTTAAATCCGAAAAATTACTTTTGTCTAAAGATTCAGTAATAATATCAAAACTTATATTTTGTTTACCAAGACTTACGATAGTCAAGCATACACCATTTACAGCAATACTATCACCAACTTTAATATCATCAAGCTGGGTTTTAATTTCAATATTCCAATGACCTTTAAATTTATTAATATTATTTACTTTTCCTAAATCCTCTATTAATCCTGTAAACATAATTCCTTTTTTCTCATAATCTTTAAACTATCATTTTCAAACTCATTTTCATTAAAAATTTCCCATTCATCATTAATATGAGGGCTTTGAAGAAAAGCATTATTCAAAGAATCATTTGATGTGTATAAATATATCTCATTTATTAAGTTTTCTTTTAAAAATGAGTTTATTACAGTTGGTCCACCTTCAATGAGAAGTTTAGTTATTCCTTTTTTACCAATGGATTTTAGTATATCTTTTGGATCTAACAAATTGTCTTTTACAGCAATCGGTAAACAAACTCCAATAGGACTGCTAGATTCATTAAAATTGTTTTCATTACAAAGAATTATATTATTTGCTTCGTTATCATTAAATATTTTCAATGATAGTGGTAACTTTCTATTAGTATCAATAATAATTCTAGTAGGGTTACTACCTACAACATTTCTTACTGTTAATGATGGATTATCAACTTCAACAGTCTTTGTACCAACCAATATTCCATCAACTTCTGATCTTAACATATGAGAAAAAGAATTAGTATCTTGGCCCGTAATCAAAGTAGTAGTGTTTGAATCAACTCCCATAAACCCATTATTTGACTGAGCAATTTTAACAATTACCCATGGATGTCCCGTTTTTACCCAATTAAAAAAACCAATATTCAGCTCATAACATTTTTTAAAATTAATATCTGTAAATACATTTATGTTTGATTTTTTTAGCTCTTCAATACCTAATCCATTAACTTCTGGATTTTTGTCAATACATCCAACATATACATTCTTTATACCATTTTCAATAATTTTATTTACACATGGAGGAGTCTTTGAAAAAATATTACAGGGTTCTAAATTAACATATAGGTCAGAACCACTTGGATCTTCTATGCAGTTATTCAAAGCGTCAACTTCTGCATGAGCTGTTCCAAAAGATTTATGATATCCTTCTCCAATTATTTTATTATTTTTAACTAAAACACATCCTACCATTGGATTTGGAGAAACATTACCTCTTCCTAATTTTGCAAGATCTAATACCCTGTCCATATATTGAATATGCATTTCCATATTTTAGTTTTGTAAAATCTTGCCCGTAAATTCATATATATCAAACATATTAACTAAACCATCATTATTAATATCTGAAAACCACAAATCCAATCCATCAACTGAAATATTATGTTTAATAATATATTTTAATTCCATTACATCTAACATATTTAATTCATTATCAAGATTGATATCTCCCTTGTTATAATATTGTTTTTCTTGTTCAGATAGAATAAAAGCACCTAATAAACAATAAGGAGCTGCACCATTGTGTCCACCATAAAATTCATTTAACAACTCAAGAGATACTAGATTTGGATCCGCACCATTTTCAATAAATCTATTGTAAGCGACAACAGAGTTTTCAAAAGGAATTTGTTCGTCAGCAATTCCATGAAATAAATATAATTTACTTCTTGGAATCCAATCAAGTAAATCATTTTCTGCTAGTGTTAATCTAAAAGGAAAATTTAAGTTATTTCTAAATTCATGAATAATATCTGCTCTTAAAATATAAATTGGTATATCTGGCATAAAATTATTGATATACCCACCTGAAAAATCTCCATTAAATAATTCTGGTAAAATTTCGGCATATTCAGGTTTAAAAAAATCCTGGACTGTTCCTAAATCATATCTTTCCATATAAGAAAGAACAACATAAGGCAAATAATATGGATTGATATATTTTTTTCTAGATAACATCAAGTCTACCATTGTACCTGACATATCATATGCTCCTGCCATAGGAAAAGACATAGTAATGTTTAAATCAGTATGATTTTCTTCTATTTCTTTAACTGCTGCAAGTGCTGCATAACCACCTTCCGAATAGCCAGCAATATATAATTGGTCATTAAATTGCAGACCATATATTTGGTTGCAAAATTGTCTTGTGGCATAAACCATATCTATCATAACTGTTGCTGTTGGATCTTTTAATTGATAAGGATGATTAATTTGAGAAACACCTAATCCTAAGTAATCTGGCTCCATGTAGATATAACCTGAAGTTCCAAGCCACATATTTAAATCATTAAATGATCCCATTGAAGGAGCACTATCTCTTTTTACTTTTGTTCCATGACCAAACAGATACATTGGATAAGCGTAATTATAATCATCAGGAAAAGAAATAAAACCAGATGCTTCTGAATATTCTCCAAACTGATCTATAGTCTCATAAACAATTGAATATGCTTTAATATTAAATATTGCATTTGGACTCAACTGTCCAACTGATGCATCTAGATCTTCTTGTATAATATTAGATTGCATTAATCCTACATATTCAAAAGATATTAAATCACCTCTGTCTGAGAAAATTATTGATATTAACATAATAAATGTGATTTTAAGCATGCCTAAAATTACTCCAATATTACTAATTATAGAATTATTTTATTATCTGAAGAATAATTTCTAGCAAATTCGTAACCTACAACACCCGTTGCAACTGAAACATTTAAGCTTTGTTTAATTCCTCTCATTGGTATTTCAACATGTTGATTCGCTAATTTGGCTAATTCTTCAGATACTCCTTTAACTTCATTGCCAACAATAAAGCATAAAGGATACGAAGATTTTGAAAGATAAATTGATTTTGACTCAATGGTTTGTTCAACCAAAACAAGTGTAATACCATCTTTAAGAACTTGTTTTGCTGCATCAATAGGATTTTCAAAGTGCTCCCAAGGAACAACTTTGTCGGCACCAAGTGCTGTTTTAGATATATCTTCTCTCGGCGGATAGGCAGTGTATCCAGTTAAATAAATTTTACTAGCACCAAAACCATCAGCGGTCCTAAAAATAGAACCAACATTATGAACAGACCGAACATTTTCAACTAAAATTGATATGGGTAGCTTGGGAATTTTTTTTATTTCATCTTCTGTTGGTCTAGAAGCTTTTAATTCATCATTTGTTCTTTTTATTTTGATATTCATTTTTTTTAAAATATTATTATATAAATCACATAAATTTACATCTTAATATGCTTAAAATAAATAAACCTTTAGTTATTGTTGCAAATGGTGAATTTCCTAAAAACTCCATTGGATTAAATATATTAAAAAAAGCTAAATTTATTATATGTTGTGATGGAGCAGCAGATAAACTTTTAAAAAATGGATATACACCTAATCTAATTATAGGTGATTTTGATTCAATCTCTGAAATAAATTATACAGAATATAGAGGTATTACTCTAAAAGTATTGGATCAATCTAAAAATGATTTAAGAAAAGCTATTGATTTTAGCATAAAAAATAATATTAATGAATTATCTATAATAGGTGCATCTGGTTTTAGAGAAGATCATTTGATAGGAAATATTTTCAGCCTATATAAATATCCAAATACCAAGATTAAAATATTTACAGATACTGGAACCTTTCAGCTCATAAATAAATCGCAAAAAATTAAAAGCTTTAAAGGACAACAAGTATCATTTTTTTTGGAAGATAAAACTATAAAAATTACTTCTAGTAACTTAAAGTATAACTTTAATAAAAGTACTTTAAATAATCTATTTTCTGGTACTTTAAATGAATCAAAAGAAAATTATTTTAATTTAGAAATAAGTCATGGTACACTACTCCTATACAAGAAATACAAGTAAAAATGAATATAAAAATTATATTAATAACTATCGTTTCATTCATATTGGTCACAAGTCTATTTATGTATTTAATGATAACAAATAACATAGAGATATTTATTACTCAATTCAAATGGTTCATGCGTGCTGCATCACCTTTCGTAATGATTTATTTAATTTATATTGGATCTAAAAATGAATGGAAATAAATCAAATTTATATGATGCAATAATAGTTGGAGGTGGTCCTGCGGGGTCTTGTGCTGCATTATATGCAAACAAAATCGGTCTTAAAACAATTATTTTGGAAAAATCACGATTTCCCAGGGATAAAGTGTGCGGAGATGCTCTTTCAGGAAAAGTTGTGCGATATATGAAAGAATTAGAGATTTTAAATGAGGTGAGTAAACTAGAAGGATCAACTATTAATACAATTACATTTGGCAGTCCTAACCATAAACAATTTAATGTTTATTTAACAAATAGATACAATAAGAATATAATTAAAGAAGGATACGCAATAAAACGTAGTATTTTTGATAATTTTTTATTTAATAAAGCTAATCAACTAACAGATACTAAATTAGGATTTAAGGTAAACAAAATTTTATATAATAATAAAAAAATTATAGGAGTTGAAGGATTAAATAATAATAATAATAAAGAAAAAATCTATGCTCCTATTATCCTAGGGTGTGATGGAGCAAATTCTACAATTGCTAAAAAATTAGGCCTATACACCGATCTTCAGAAAAATTCAGCCATGGCAATACGATGCTATTATAAAAATGTAAAGAATTTAAAAAATCAAATTGAACTTCACTTTGTTGATGAAGTTTTACCCGGATATTTTTGGCTTTTCCCAGTTGGTAAAAACACTGCAAATATTGGTATTGGTTTAAGTAAAGAACAAGCAAAAAAAGATACCCGGAAGCTTTCAACTATTTTAGATGATGTAACAAATTCAAATTTTTTTAGAAAAAGATTTAAAGATTCAAAAAAAATAGATAGTCCGAAAAGTTGGGTTTTGCCATTAGGACGAGTAAAAAGAATTAATTATGGAGATGGCTTTATGCTTTTAGGTGATGCTGCTGGATTAATTGACCCTTTTACGGGAGAAGGCATTGGAAATGCAATGGCATCAGCAAAATTTGCAATCAAAATTGCATCTAAATGTTTAGAAAAAAATGATTTCTCTTCAAAATTAACTTCCGAATACAATAAAATTCTATGGACAAAATTAGGCTCAGAGCTTAAAACTAGCTCCAGACTTCAAGATTTAGCAAATTATAGAGTTCTTCTTAATTTTGTAATGGGTAAAGCATCATCAAATAAAAATGTGCAGGATATAATAAGCGGCATGTTAGCAAAAGAAATACCTAAAGAAAGATTGACCAACCCTCTTTTTTATTTAAAAATTTTATTATCTTAAATATCTATTTCTTATTTTTAATCATAACATCTATAAATAATTTAGATGATGAAATCTGCTCATACCAATAAACGAGTTTTTCATAGTTTTTACTAAACCATTCATAATCAACATTTGCAAACTGTCTTACAAATGGAAAAATTGCAACATCTGCGATAGAGATACTATCTTTAAAAAAATATTTTGTATTATTTAAGTTTTGTTCATAATCCAATAATATATGATTACACTTACTTCTGTAGTAATCTTTTGAAAACTGGGGATATCTATCAGAGTACTTATACTTATCTAGCCACTTCTTGAAAAAAAAAATCATTTTTATTAATTAAATCAATTTCACTATTACCATCAACAGATATCCATGTTTGATTTTTATTATTTCTTAGTGCCCATAACATGATTTCTAAACTTTCATCTATCACTTCACCTTTTTTATTAATTAGTACTGGCACAGTACCTTTTTTTGAAGCTTTATAAAGCTCTTCTGGTCTATTTTTAAGAGAAATTTCTATTATTTCTACTTGTATTTTTGAATATAGAAGTGCCATCCTAGCACGGATTGCGTATGGTCAGCGCCTATAAGAGAATAGAAGATGATTTTTCAAAATTTTAACAATTATTAACTACTACTGTTTTCATATTAACAAATTCTCTAATTCCATATTTTGATAATTCGATACCATAACCAGATTTTTTAACTCCTCCAAACGGTAATCTTGGATCAGATTTTGTCATATCATTTATGAAAACTGCACCAGTTTCTATTTTATTAGCTATTTTTTTACCATTTTCTGTATTAGAAGTCCAAACACTTCCACCCAATCCATAATCACTATTATTTGCTAATCTAATAGCTTCTTCAACACTCTTTATTCTTGTAACACAAAATATTGGACCAAAAGTCTCATAATTAAAAACATCCATTTTTTCATTAACATTAATAAGTAGAGTGGGATAATAATAAGAATCTTTCTTTTTACCACCACATATACACTTGGCACCCTTTTTAATTGAAGATTGAACTAAACGATCTATTTCATCAATAAATTCGATTTTTGCTAAAGGTCCTATTTGAGTTTCATCTAATAGTGGATCACCTACTTTTAGGTTCTTAATTAAACTTTCTACTTTTGCAACAAAACTATCATGAATTTTATCATGAATCAAAAATCTTTTTGCTGCAATACAGCTTTGGCCGGTATTAAGGAATCTTGCAGCGACAGCTGTTTTGGCTGCTTTTTGTATATCAGCATCTTCTAAAACAATAAAACAATCTGATCCACCTAATTCTAAAACAGTTTTTTTTATTTCTTTTCCTGCTTGCATTGCTACTTGAGAACCAGCATATTCACTTCCTGTTAATGTTACAGCTTTAACTGCATTATTGGAAATAACACTTGCTACCTGTGATGAGGAAATTAGAAGTGTCTTAAAAACATTTGGATAAGGACAACATTCTTTAATTAATTTTTCAATTAATAATGCACAACCGCTAACATTTGAAGCATGTTTTAAAATACAAACATTACCAGCCATCAAAGATGGAGCAATAAACCTAAATACTTGCCAATAGGGAAAATTCCATGGCATAATACCAAATACAATTCCTATTGGATCGTATTGAATAAAACTTTCTGAAAAATCTGATTCGATATACTCATTTTTTAAAAAGTTTTCAGCATTTAACGCATAATATTCTAAAACCCATACACTTTTTAATACTTCTAATTTTGATTCAGCTATAGGCTTACCCATTTCAAGTGAAATCATTTTTGAATGGATATTAATTTCTAATTTCAATTTATTTGCAACAGATAATAAAAAATCTTTTCGTTTATTAAATGATAAATTTTTCCAAAAGGAAAAAGCTACAGATACATCTTCTAATATTAAATTAGTTTTTTCTTCTGAAAATGTTTCATATTCATTTATTAATTTACGTGTAAAAGGATTTATTGATTTTAATTTCATATTATATTTATTAAGAATTATAATAAAAATTTAAACAAAAAAATAATAATAAATAAATTAATAAATATTAAATTATTGAATCAATTTTTATATAAAACTAAGGTATTATAATGAGCGAATTAAATTTCCAAATGAGAGAAGCTGTAAATGAACCAATTAAAGATTACAAAGCTGGTAGTAAAGAAAAAGCGTCATTAAAAAAAACTCTAATAGAATTAAAATCTAAAGTTATAGATATTCCAATTATAATTGACGGTAAAGAAATAACCACAAATAATACAAGCAAGTGTGTTATTCCACATGACCACAAGCATGTTCTTGCACATTATCATAAAGCAGGTGAAAAAGAAGTATTAATGGCTATTGAGAGTAATTTAAAAGCTTGGAAAAAATGGTCAGTAACACCCTTAGAAGAAAGAATTAAAATTTTCAATAAAATGGCAGATTTATTAGCTGGACCATATAGAGATTTAATTAATGCTTCAACAATGCTTGGACAAAGCAAAAATGTCTATCAAGCCGAAATCGATGCTGCATGTGAGTTAATAGATTTTTTTAATTTTAACTGCGAATACCTTTATAATATACATAAACAACAACCAAAATATTCTCCTGAAGGAATGAAAAATTCAACTGAGTATAGAGCTCTAGAGGGTTTTGTATTTGCAGTAGCGCCCTTTAACTTTACTTCTATCGCAGCAAATTTATCTTGTGCACCTGCTTTGCTTGGTAACGTTACTTTATTTAAACCTGCTTCTTCATCAGTATACTCAGGTTATTTTCTTATGAAACTATTTAAGGAAGCTGGATTGCCGGATGGAGTTATAAATTTTATTCCTGGCTCAGGAAAAAACATTGGTAATATTGTATTAAATCATTCTGATTTAGCTGGAATACACTTTACAGGATCTACACGTGTATTTCAAGGAATGTGGACAACAGTTGGTAAAAATATCAAAAACTATAAAACATACCCTAGAATAGTAGGTGAAACTGGCGGAAAAGATTTTATTTTAGCACATAAAAGTGCAAATAGAGAAGCTCTTTCTACAGCTATGATCAGAGGTGCGTTTGAATATCAAGGTCAAAAATGTTCGGCAGCATCTAGATGTTATTTGCCTCTGGAGGTTTGGGAAGACATAAAACAAGATTATCAAAAAAATGTATTTTCTATTAAGATTGGAGACGTTGAAAATTTTCAAAATTTTATGAACGCAGTAATTGACGAAAACTCCTTTGATAACATTGTATCTTATATCGAATATGCAAAGAAATCAAAAGATGCAAATATAATTACAGGTGGCAATTATGATAAAAGTAAAGGCTTTTTCATAGAACCAACAACAATTATTACATCTGATCCAAATTTTAAAACAATGGAAGAAGAGATTTTTGGACCTGTTCTTACTATTTATTTATATGATTGCTCGTGGGAAGATGCATGTAAACTTGTTGATACTACTTCTCCTTATGCACTTACAGGAGCAATATTTGCGCAAGATGAAGAAAAAATAAAATCAGGTAAATTTCACCTAATGCACTCTGCTGGTAATTTCTATATCAATGACAAACCTACTGGAGCAGTTGTTGGTCAGCAACCATTCGGAGGCTCAAGAGCTTCGGGGACAAATGATAAAGCTGGTGCACCTGCAAATTTACTCAGATGGACATCCCAAAGAACTGTAAAACAAACATTTAATGCACCTGAAGATTATAAATATCCATTTATGAGCGAAGAATAAATGAATAATAAAATATATTCTGAAGTTAATCCTGTTAAATTTATTGTCGTTCACAAACCTGGTATAGAACATACTTTTATAACACCAAAAAATATATCAGAAAAAATAGAAATAAATGGAAAATTAAAGAATAATCCTAACTTTCTATTATTTGATGATATAATTCAAATAAAAAAAGCTCAAAATGAACACATTCAATTTGTCAAAATTCTTAATCATTTCACGGATGGAAACACCTATGATTTTTCTGACTTATTAAATGATATTATAAAAGATAAGTCAATTAAAAAAAAACTGCTTGAAGAATGCATCGAGAATGAATTGAAAACTTATAATAATCCAATTAATATTAAAGATTTTGAAAATATTAGCTCTCAACAACTTACAGAAACATTAATTACAGGTTATTTAAATAATAATAAAATATTTTCACACCCTGTTCCAAATTTAATATTTACACGAGATATTGCTGTTTTAATTGGAAAAACATTATTAATTACATGGAATAAAAAAAACGTAAGGAATCGAGAGAATATTTTATCAAAATACGTTTTTTCTAATTTTATAAAATTTAATAATTTGAAATTATATGATTTCAATAAATACTATCCAGAATTAAGCATAGAAGGTGGGGATATATTAATTTTAGACCAAGAACGAGTTTGTATTGGTGTTAGCGAAAGAACACCACTTAAATCTATAAGTAAAATTAATAAATTAATCTTTGATGAAGGTTTTAAAACAGTTTTTGCTGTTAATTTACCGAAAAAAAGAGCCTACATGCACCTCGATACAGTTTTTACATTAACAAGTAAGAATGAAGCTCTTATATATCCACCATTCTTAAGCAATAATAATAATCATAAAATTCATATTTATAAAAATGATGGAGATAAATTTATTTCAAATAAAAATTTAATAGAAACTTTAAAAACAGATGGATTAGATTTAAAACCTATTTATTGTGGTGGAAATTCTAATATTATGCAACAAAGAGAGCAATGGACAGATGGAGCTAATTCATTTGCTTTAGAACCTGGAAAAATCATATGCTACAAATGCAATGAGTATACAATAAAAGAACTTAGAAAAAATGATTATAAAATTATTTCTGATCAAGAATATTTGGAAAATTACGAATATTATAATAACTCTAAAGATAAATTAGTTATAACGTTAGATAGCACAGAACTAGTAAGAGGTAGAGGTGGTCCAAGATGCTTAACTTTACCTTTATTAAGGATATAAATGAATAAAAAAACTGTAATAATAGCTTTAGGAGGAAATGCTTTATCTCCTAAAAGCGAAGCAGGTACGATTGAACAACAATTCAGACATACTAGGAACAGTTTAAAATCTGTCATGCATTTTGTTAAAAAGAACTATAATATTTGTATTACTCATGGAAATGGTCCACAAGTAGGCGCAGAATTATCAAGAAATGAAATTTCTATGAATATTATTCCCCCTTTACCATTGAATGTTTTAGTTGCAAATACTCAAGGTGCTATCGGGTATATGATTCAACAATCTTTACAAAACTCTCTTTACAGTGAAGATTCAAAAAGAGAAGTTGCAACTTTCATATCACAAATGAAAGTTGATAGTAATGATGAATCATTGAAAAATCCTTCAAAATTTATTGGTAAAATATTTTCTGAAAAAGAGGCTTTTAAATTAGGTAAAAAATATGGATGGGATATTGCCAAGCAGGAGGATAATCAATGGAGAAGAGTTGTTCCATCTCCAAATCCCCTGTATATATTTAATGGTAAATCAATTAAGCATCTGGTAGACTTTGGGACTATAGTCATTGCTGGAGGTGGAGGTGGAATTCCTGCGTATAATAAAAAAAATGGAAATTTAAAAGGTATTGATGGTGTCGTCGATAAAGATAAAAGTTCTGCACTGCTTGGAAGAATTATTAAAGCAAATGAATATTTTATTATTACAGATGTTGATAATATATATTTAAATTACAATAAAGATAATCAGCAGAAGATTACTAACACAACTGCAGATGAAATTAAAAAATGGTTAAAAGAGGGACATTTTGGAATTGGAAGCATGGAGCCAAAAATAAAATCAGCTCTTTATTTTTTAAAATATCATGGTAAAAAAGTTGTTATTACTTCTATTGATAAAATCGAAGAAGCTTTAAACAATAATGCAGGAACACACATAACAAATTAATTATGAAAATACACGAATATCAAGCAAAAAGCATTTTAAAAAAATATAATATTCCTATACAAGATGGTTATACTTTAAATAATATCCAAGATGCAAAAGAAACAATTCTAAAAGTTAAAAACGACTTTAGCACAGATGACTTTGTTGTAAAAGCACAAATCCATGCAGGTGGTAGAGGAAAAGGTGGAGGCGTTAAATATTCACCCGATTTTGATACTGCTTACGAAAATGCAAAAAATATTTTAGGAATGAATCTTGTAACCCCCCAAACAGGTGAAAGAGGAAAATTAGTCAATACAATTTATATTACAGAAGCATTTAATATTAAAAAAGAATATTATGTTGCTATCACTTTAGATAGAGAGCGTAAAAAAGATGTTTTTATGGTTTCAACTGAAGGTGGAGTAAATATTGAAGAAGTAGCTAAAAATACCCCTGAAAAAATAACTAAAATTTGGATAGAACCACTTGAAAATCTTAGTAATGAAGATGCCGAAAAATTAGCTGATAGTCTAAAATTTGATAAAGAGTTAAAAAATCAATCTAAAGAAATTTTTATTAATTTATATAAATGCTACAAAGAAATGGATTGTACAATTCTTGAAGTTAATCCATTAATAAAAAGCGATAATGATAAAATCATTGCACTTGATGCAAAATTAAACTTTGATTCAAATGCATTATTTAGACACGAAGACATTCTATCTATGAGAGATTTATCAGAAGAAGATTCAATGGAAATTGAAGCAAATAAATTTAATTTAAACTATATAAAGCTTGATGGAAATGTTGGATGCATGGTCAATGGTGCTGGGCTTGCCATGGCAACTATGGATATTATAAAATTAACTGGAGGTGAACCCGCAAATTTTTTAGATGTTGGTGGTGCTGCAAACGCAGATACCATTAAAAATGGGTTTAAAATAATATTAAAAGATAAAAATGTAAAAGCTGTTTTAATAAATATTTTTGGTGGTATTGTAAGGTGTGATAGAGTAGCAAATGG
This sequence comes from Fidelibacterota bacterium, assembly GCA_002707645.1. Lineage (GTDB taxonomy): Bacteria > Fidelibacterota > Marinisomatia > SCGC-AAA003-L08 > D37C17. Next base: position 135,141 of record PANN01000014.1, read on the forward strand.
TGTAGTTGAAGCTGTTAATGAACTTGGTTTAAAAGTACCAGTTGTTGTAAGATTAGAGGGTACTAATGCAATCAAAGCAAAAGATATTCTTTCAAAATCTAATGTTAAGATTATACCTGCAAATGATTTAAAAGATGCAGCAAAGAAAGTAGTAAAAGAGGTAATTAAATAATGTCAATTTTAATTAATAAAAATAGTAAAATTATAGTGCAAGGAATAACCGGTTCAGAAGGTTCTTTTCATACAGAACAAATGATAGATTATGGTACAAATATAGTTGCAGGAGTAACTCCAGGCAAAGGTGGTCAAATAGTATTTGATAATATCCCAGTTTTTGATACAGTTAAAGAAGCAAAAAATGCAACTGATGCTAATGCATCTATAATTTTTGTTCCTCCTAGATTTGCTGCAAATGCAATTATTGAATCAGCAAATGAGAAAATTAATACTATTGTATGTATTTCTGAAGGTATACCGGTTAGAGATATGATCAAAGCTAAAGAAATAATTGATAAAAATAAATTAAATTTAGTTGGACCCAATTGTCCAGGCATTATAACTGTAGATGAATGCAAACTTGGAATAATGCCAGGTTTTATAGCCAAGAAAGGTTCTGTAGGTGTAATTTCGAAATCTGGAACCTTAACATATGAAGCGATAGATCAGCTAGTAAAAAATAATTTAGGACAAACAACTGCTCTAGGAATTGGCGGTGATCCAATTATTGGAACGGACATGAAAAAAGCTTTAAAACTTTTCGAAGATGATAAAGAGACAAAAGGAATAGTTCTGATAGGTGAAATTGGTGGAACAATGGAAATAGAAGCTGCTTTATGGGCAAAAGATAATTCTACAAAACCTATTGTTGGTTTTATTGCAGGTCAAACTGCTCCTCCAGGTAGAAGAATGGGACACGCTGGTGCTATAATCTCTGGTGGTGATGAAACAGCTCTTGCTAAAATGAAAATAATGAGCGAATGCGGAATACATGTATGTGAATCTCCATCTGATATTGGTATAAAAATGAAAGAAATTATTTAAAGGAACAAAAATGACAAATCGAACCTTTGCAATTATTAAACCTGATGCTGTAAAAAATAACTATGTAGGTAATATTTATAACCATATACTTGAAGAAGGATTTACTATTTTATCAGCCAAACTTATTAAAATGAGTAAATATCAAGCTGAACAATTTTATCTCATACATAAAGATAGACCTTTTTATGATGAACTTACATCATTCATGTCTTCTGGTAGATGTATGGTTTTAGCTCTTGAAAAAGATAACGCTGTTGAAAATTGGAGAACTGTTATTGGTGCTACAAATCCAGATGATGCAAATGATGGAACCATTAGAAAATTATATGCAAGTAGTCTTGGTGAAAATGCTGTACACGGATCTGATTCAAATGAAAATGCACTTAAAGAAATCTCATTTTTCTTTAGTTATTCAGAATTAATCTAACTTGGAGAAAATATGAATTCCTTTAAATTTTTATTAATTTTTATACTTTTATTTTGCTGCAATACCGAACCAATCAGGAAAGAAATAACAGTAGGTAAAACTATTAAAATTGAGCCGTCAAACTTTGATACTAAAATCAATAATAATTATAATTTCTTATGGTCAAAGCCAATATTTTCTGGTGAAAAAGATATTCAGTCAATGGAATTTAAAATTGAAAATAATAAAATGTTATTTACACCTTTATTAGAAGGCAATTTTGATATTAGCTTAACAGTTGAAAGCTTAAATAATACTGATCTTTATCAAGAATTTTTTTCATTCCAAGCAATAGATAAAGATATAAAAAATAAAAATTCATCTTTACCGAAATCAAAACAGTTAGAAATTACAAGATATACTATACAAATTGCATCTGTACCAACTATTGATGAAGCAAAAGAATATCAAAAAAAATTAAAAAATAATGGTTTTGATGCATATACAGAATCTTTAACTCTAAATAACAAGCAATTTTGGAGAGTTAGGGTCGGAAATTTCACTGATTATATCAAAGCAAAAGATATCGAAAAACTTTTAATTGATATGAATTATGATACATGGTTCACTAATATAAAGCAATAATAAAACTAATTCTTGGTATTTTAGTAATCATTTATATAAATTAACAAGCTTAATAATCAATTATTAAAGAGAAAAAATGGCCGTACCAAAAAGAAAACAGTCAAAATCTAGAAGTAGAAAAAGAAAAGCTCAATGGAAGATGAAAGATAACTTTAATCTATCTACTTGCAATCAATCAGGAACTACACACCTAAGACATCATGCTTATAAAGTTGATGGTGTTCTATACCACAAAGGGAAAATTCTAGTTAAAAATAATTAATTTTCTCTATGAAAATTGGATTAGATATAATGAGTGGTGATAATGCTCCATTGTCAAATATAAATGGTGCTATCAAATATGCTAATAATCCTCTTTCTAAAGATAATGAAATAATTCTATATGGTAATGAAAACATTATCAAAAACAATCTAAGCTTAATCAAGAAGCACAAAGACAGAATTTCCTTTATTTATACAACTAAAATTGTAAATATGGATGATTCTCCATCTATTGCATTTAAGAATAAAAGGAATTCATCATTAATTAAAATAATTGATGATTTAAAATTAAAAAAAATTAACGCGTCGGTATCATCTGGAAATACTGGTGCTTTACTTGCTTCTTCTTTATTAATTTTAGGTAAAATTGAGGGAATTAAAAGACCAGCTCTTGCACCATATATACCAGTCGGGAAAAAAGGCTTTATATTGTGTGATGCTGGAGCAAATAGCAATGTTAAGCCTGAACATTTAGTACAATTTGCATTTATGTCTTCTGCTTACCTTGAACACTTAGGTAACATTAATAATCCTAAAATTGGCCTGCTAAATATTGGTATTGAGGAAAACAAAGGAAACCAACTAACAAAAGATAGTTTCAAACTACTTAAACATATGTTTCCTAATTTCATTGGGAATATAGAATCTAGAACTTTATTTGATAATAAAGTTGATATTGTAATTTGTGATGGCTTTACAGGAAATATTGTTTTAAAGCTTATAGAGGGAACAATTAAAAACGTAGTTAATAATACAATGAAAAGTATTAATAAACATTCACTAAGCAAGATGGTTAAACCTGTTCTTTTCCCTGTTTTCAATGATTTAAAAAAATCTTTTGATTATGAAGAACACGGAGGAACTCCTTTATTAGGAGTTAATGGTATTGTTACTAAATGTCATGGGTCATCTAATGCAAAAGCAATTGAAAATGCATTACTTAATGCTCAAATTTCATATGAAAACAATTTAATTGATAATATTAAAATAGCTTTAGATAAGAATTTAAATGAAGAATAAAAAACTAGCTTTCTTATTTCCAGGTCAAGGATCACAATATAGAGGGATGGGAAAGAATATTTATAATAAATATAAAATAGTAAGAGAAATTTATGACAAAACTTCTGATATACTTGATTACGATTTAAAGAAAATATCATTTGATCCGCAAAATAGTGATATAAATAGAACAAAATATACCCAGCCAGCTATACTTACTTATAATATTGCTATTTTTAAAATATTACAAAAATTAAATTACTCTCCAAATTGTGTTGCTGGACATAGCCTAGGTGAATTTAGTGCTCTAGTATCAATAAACTGTATTGATTTTAAGGATGCACTAACAATTATTAAAATCAGAGCAGAAGAAATGGAAAAATGCGGTATTAATAGACCTGGTAAAATGGTAGCTCTAATAAATTTTTCTTATGAGAAAATTAATGAAATATTCTCAAACATAAAGGGAACTGCAGTAATCGCTAATATTAATTCAAATAAACAAACTATAATTTCAGGCGATTCTATAACTATTGATAGTATTATCGAGTTTTGTAAAAAGAATAAGCTTAGAGGTGTAATACCGTTGAATGTTTCTGGAGCTTTTCATTCACCCCTAATGAAAAAAGCTAAAATTTCATTGGAAAAAATCATAAAAAAAACGAAATTTAATGATGTTAAAATACCGATTTATCAAAATTATACGGCTAAGAGCAACACTTTGGGAAATGTAATAAAAAAGAATTTAATAAATCAAATTACTTCTCCTGTTCTATGGCTAGATACAGTAAATAATATTGTAAATGATAGCATTACAAACCATGTTGAAGTTGGACCTGGTAATGTTCTTAAAAATTTAAATAAAAATATAAATAAAGATATTTATAATATAGATTATACTAAATTAATTTAAATGAATAACAAAAATATAATTATAACTGGAGCATCTCAAGGAATTGGAAAAAATATTTCTGAATATTTTTTTAATAATGGTGCAAATATTTTTTTAATTAGTAGAAATATAAATAAACTTAAAGATTTAAAAAAAAAAATTATCTGTCAAAAGAACTAATAATCAAGTAGTTAAATATTTCGCTGCTAGTGTGGACAATTACAATGATATCAATAATATTGTTAAAGAAATCATTGAAAAATATAAAAATATAAATGTTTTAATAAATAATGCTGGTGTTACCAGCGATAATTTAATTATTAAAATGAAAGAAGAGCAATGGGATAAAGTAATTAATACTAATTTAAAAGGTACATTCAATTGTTGTAAAGCTGTTTCAAAATATATGATAAAACAAAGATATGGGAAAATTATTAATATTAGTTCTATTATTGGACAGATAGGAAATAAAGGTCAAGTTAACTATTCGGCTTCAAAAGCTGGAATTGTTGGACTAACAAAGTCATTATCAAAAGAGTTAGGTTCTCGTAATATAAATGTTAATGCAATTAATCCCGGCTTTATTGAAACTAAAATGACAGAAGAATTAAGTAATGATAAAAATTTAGAATTTTTAAGTAAAATACCTCTAAATAGATTTGGGACAACAGATGAAGTTAGCAAATTAGCTTATTTTTTAGCTTCTGATAACTCAAACTATATTACTGGTCAAACTATAAATATTGATGGTGGAATGGTTGTTTAACTAAAAAGGAGATAGTTGATGTCAGATCATAAAGATAAAATAAATAGTATAATTATTGATAAATTAGGTGTAGATGAGAATAAAATTACAGCATCCGCTCATTTCATTGAAGATTTAGGAGCTGATTCTCTAGATACTGTAGAATTAATAATGCAATTTGAAGAAGATTTTGGAATAGAAATCCCTGATGAAGATGCAGAAAAGATTCTTACAGTTCAAGACGCCTATTCCTATATTTCTAAAAATATTTAAGTAATGTTTCAAAGAGTAGTTGTTACAGGTTTAGGAACAGTAAATCCTATATCTGAAGACGTTGAAGGCTTTTGGGAAAACCTAATTTCATACAAAAATGGTATTAATACAATATCACATTTTGATACGACTCACTATAAAACCAAAATAGCTGCAGAAGTTAATTTAGATCTAAGTACTTTTTTTAATAAAAAAGAACTCAATAAGATTGACAGATTTACTTCATTTGCTCTCATTGCTGCCGATCAAGCTATAAATGATGCAAATATTAATGATAAATTAGATAAAAATAGAATTGGAGTAATTCTTGGTTCAGGTATTGGAGGAATTAATACTCTTGAAAGGCAACACCTAAGATTATTAAAAAGTCCTAAAAGAGTTAGCCCATATTTTGTTCCTAGCATGATATCTGATATTGCGCCAGGTCACATTTCAATTAAATATGGTTTCAAAGGGACTAATTTTTCTGTTGTATCAGCGTGCGCATCTAGTAATCATGCAATTGGTATGGCTTTTAAATCCATAAAATATAATGAATCAGACATTATCGTCACTGGTGGTTCTGAAGCTGGTATAACTCCCCTATCTATTGCTGGATTCATGAACATGAAAGCGTTATCAACAGAGTCTGATATAAACAATGCAAGCATACCTTTTGATTTAAATAGAAATGGGTTCGTTATGGGTGAGGGATCAGGAATTTTAATACTAGAAAGTTTAGAATCGGCTTTAAAAAGAAATGCTAAAATCTATGCGGAAATAACAGGATATGGATCATCTGCTGATGCTTACCACCTAACTTCTCCTGCACCAAATGGTGAAGGTGCAAAAAGAGCAATGAGCATGGCATTAAATGAAGCAAATATCAAACCAGATGATATTGACTATATTAATGCTCATGGAACATCAACTTATTACAATGATCTTCACGAGACTCAGGCTATAAAAAGTTTGTTTAAAAAACATGCATATAATCTTTCAATTAGTTCTACCAAATCAAATATTGGACATCTATTAGGAGCTTCTGGAGCTGTTGAGGCAATCGCAACAATAAAATCAATAAATAATTCTTTTATAACACCTACAATTAACTATAAAACTAAAGATCCACAATGTGATTTAGATTATACACCTAATAAAGGTAAAGAAAAAAATATTCAACATGCTATTTCGAATAATTTTGGATTTGGTGGACACAATGCTTCCATATTAATATCTAAATTTGTTAAGTAGTTATTTTGACATTAACGATTTTAATTTAAGAATATCATTAACTGGAGTTGGATTTGTTTGATGATATATAGCACAATAGAAACTTACCCAATCAAATAAATATATTAGATTAAATAATCTTTCAACTAATGAACTAGATTTATCAGTAAAAACATACTGATTTTCTACTTTATCTAATAATCTGGATGTAATGTCGACTCGTTTCAAAGTACGCTTATTATCATTTTTATCCTTAATCCATATAATGACATACTTAGATATATCATTGTTTGAAAAGCCCTCTATTTCATTATGATTTTGCTCAGGTAAAACAAAATGTGATGAAAGAATCTTAGAATTTTCAGCCAATTGACATCTAAATCTAAAACCTACAACTTCTGTATTAAGTGTACAGTAAATAATAGGAAATCTATTATAAATTGTTTTAGCTAAATTCAAAGAGACATTATCTTTTGACAAGCTAGCATATTTCAAACTTTTTGATTTAATAGAGTCAATTGAATCAAATAATTGCTTACTGTATATTTTATTAATTAAACCAATTTTTACAAAAGTTAATAATAATAATGATGCTGAATATCCAAATGCTGCTCGTGGTTGAATACCAGTAGGGAGCTGCACAAAATCGAAATTATTATTTTTAGCATCATTTAAAATATATCCACCACTTGATATTATAATTGGTTTAATTTCATTACTAATTATGGAATTATAACATGAAATAGTTTCCTCAGTATTTCCTGAATAAGAGCATATTAGAACCAAAGTTTTTTTTGTTATCCAAATGGGTAAATCATAATCTCTATTTATAGTTATAGGGACTTTCAATTCATCTTTCAAAACTGTTTTAACAAAATCACCACCTATTGCTGATCCACCCATTCCACAAATCAATATATCTTTAATATTATTTCTTTTTTCCAAATTAGAATTTAGAATTATTTCAAATGAATGTTCTATGTGTGAATAAAGATTCTTAATAACATCAATCATATTATCTTTATCATACTTATCTATTTCTATCTGTTTCATGATTTTCTAATCCTTATAAAATTTATTAAATCTAAAATATTACTATTTCTAATATTACAAGATTCTAATAATCTATCAATTTCATTAAAAATTGAATTAATATAATCTTTAGTTTCTTCAAAAATATTATTTGTATCTAAAAAATCTACCATCTTAACTTTTAAAATATCTAAATCTTTATAATTTTCTTTATAAATACGATCTAATTCACCAGGATATTTAGATTCAGCTTTAATCATTAAATATGTTTTTTTATTTAATAAGATATCACTTGATAATGATTTCCCCATTATTTTTGAATCTGAGGTTACCTCTAATAAATCATCTTGAATTTGGAATACCTTTCCTAATAATAAACCTATCTTTTTAAAATTATTAGTAATCAAACTATCTTGCGTAGATATTAAAGCACCTATTTCTGCAGATAGTCCTAACATATAAGCTGTTTTTAAGTTAATCATATTAAAATATTGTTCTAATGAAATATTTTCTAAATCTTGAAATTCAATATCCAGTGCTTGACCTTCACAAACAGCTATTAAGGCGCTATTAAATTTTTGTTTTATTAAATTTGGACTTGTATTTAATCCTTTAAATGCTAAGGCTAAAATTGCATCTCCTGATAAAATCGCAATAGAGTTATTCCATTTTTTATGGATAGTTTGAATACCATGTCTTAAAACATCTGCGTCCATTATATCATCATGCACTAAAGAAAAAATATGAAGTAATTCTATTGATACTGCAACATCAATTGAATCTTCTTTTCTTCCTCCACATGCATTATTTACAAGCATACATAAAATAGGTCTTATCCTCTTTCCACCTTTTAAAATATGATTAATGGGTTCTTTAAGTAATTTTGGACCATTAGGATAAACTATATTTAACCTATTATTAATTGCAGTTTTATATTCTTTTATTAAATTATTCAATTGAACCTATTTTAAGATTATACTCTTTTGCTTTATCTAATACTTCATTTTTAATCTTTTTTAAGTTGGTTTCATTATCTGCTTCAAATCTAAAAACAATTACTGGTTGAGTATTTGAAGATCTGATTAATGCCCAACCATTAGAATAATTAATTCTTACACCATCAATTTCACAACAATCATACTTGTTTCTAAAATAATTTATCATTTTTAATGAAACTAACATTTTTTCATCGTCATCTTTACAATCTATTCTAATTTCAGGTGTTGAGCAATACTTAGGAATACTTGAAATGATATCTGATAAACAATAATTAGTTTTAGATAAAATTTCTAATAGCCTTAAACCAACATAGATACCATCATCAAAACCAAAATACTTATCTGAAAAAAATAAATGCCCACTCATTTCTCCTCCAATTTTTGATTTTGAATTAATCATTTTATCTTTAATTAGTGAATGTCCTGTTTTCCACATAATAGGCTCTGCTTCAATTTCATTTATTACATCTTCTAAAGATTTTGAACATTTTACATCATAAACAACTGAATCACCTTTTTTAACAACAAATTTTAAAAAGAATGTTAATAATATATCAGCTCTAATTATTTCACCGTTATTTGCTACGGCTACAATTCTATCAGCATCGCCATCAAA
>PANN01000015.1 GCA_002707645.1 Fidelibacterota bacterium
TGGGATTGGATCAGTTTGATTAAAGGGAATACAACTTGGTTCAATATAACTATTATTTCCTCCACCACTTCCTCCACCTATATCTTGACATTGATTAGTTTCCTCATCCCACTCACAAAACTGTGAGTATTGATTACACAAATCAAAATCAAGATCTGAACATTCTGCATAAATGATATTGATTAATAGAAAATTTAATATAAATATTTTTTTCATATATAAAATATAAAACAAAAAATCCTCTATAAAAGAGGCTTTTTAATTTGTTGTCGATGTAGCAGGATTCGAACCTGAGACCCCCTGCTCGCAAAGCAGGATAGATTAGTTGATATGTTCTATAATACTCTTTGAGACTTCTTCAAATGATTCCTGAATTAACCAATGTCCAGAATCTAACTTTTCTATTTTATATCTTCCTTTTAAATATTTTTTAGATTCATCTACGCTTTTTACATCAATTGCCATATCATTCATACCATAGATAATTAAAGTTGGTGTAAAAATATCACCAATTATACTTTCATCATCTTTGAAATTTGCTCTATACCAATTAAGTGCTGATTTTAGAGCTCTTCTTTGTTTAAAAATTTCTAAATAAGATATAATTTCAGATTCTGAACTTTTGCTCCATATATTCTTTAAATTTTTATACGAAAATATTTTAAAATATATTTCAGGTAAAATTGGTTTATTAAAATAATTAATATATTCACTTTTTTTTATTTGGACTGAATCATTCCTCATTGAATAAACAAAGGCATCTAAATGAGGAACTGATAAAGCAGACCAAGTAATTATTCTATCAGAAAAATTCGAAGTTATATACCATCCTACAGCTGATCCCCAATCATGTCCAACTAAGTGAAACTTATTAATATTAAATTCATTAGCAATATCTATAATATCTTGAGATAATTTATCAATTTTATAATCAGATATTTTTGATGGCCTTGCCCCCTTACTATATCCTCTTTGATCAGGAGCAATAATTCTATACCCCTCATTTTCAAGAATTTTTATAAAATCACTCCACATTCTTGATGTCTCAGGAAATCCATGTAATAAAAATATAGTTCCTTTATCATTATCCATTCCTCCAACTCTACAAGTAAATGTAAAATCATTAGTTTTTACATCGGCAAAAGATTCATTGTTTTTATCATAAAAGTTAATGTTTTGAGTAAAACTCATAGATAATAGAATTATAAGTCCAAATTTCATTAATTAAATTTACANAATAAAAAAGCCTCTATAAAAGAGGCTNTCTAATTNANTNTCGAGGTGGCAGGATTCGAACCTGNGACCCCCTGCTCCCAAANCAGGATATTTTANATTTACAAAAATAAATAATTACAATTTNTTACATTTGCAATATNNTTTTATTAATTAAATTTNNAANTNTTTTNAATTNAAAAAAGGTNTTTATGAAAAAAGTATTAGTTACTGGGATTTCTGGTTATATAGGTAATCATTGCGCAGNAGAATTATTAAAAAGTGGATATTCAGTNAGAGGTTCTTTAAGAGATTTATCTAAATCTAAAATAACANCTGAAGCTATTAAAAAAGAAACTAATCCAAAAGATAATTTAGAGTTTTGTGAACTTGATCTNCTTNAGGATGAGGGATGGGACAANGCAATGGAAGGATGCCAATATGTTCTTCANGTAGCATCTCCATACATTAATTATGAACCTAAAGANGAAAACCTATATATAAANCCAGCAATTGANGGAACTAATAGAGCCTTNAAATCAGCTAAAAAAGCAGGANTCAAACGTATCGTTATTACATCATCACTNGTTTCAATGATGGGAGATGCTAATAAATCTATCNATATAAATCATNAATCATGGACAAATGTTAAAGCTAAAAATGTAAGTGCATATATGAAAAGTAAAACTCTAGCTGAAAAAANTGCGTGGNAATTTATTGGAAATCAAAAAAATGATTCAAAAATGGAACTAGTTGTAATTAACCCAGGTCCAGTTTTTGGNCCAACACTTTCTGGNAATTTAGATGGAGCTTCAATGATTTTATTTAAAAAAATGATGGAGGGNAAAATGCCAATGGTCCCTAAAGCTGCTCTTAATATGTCAGATGTTAGAGATATTGCCAAAATTCACGTTTTGGCACTAGAAAATAAAAAAGCAAATGGAAAAAGATTTATTGTTACAACTGAAAANCCATATAAATTTCAAGAANTAGCTCAAATATTAAAGTCTAATGGTTATAATAAAGTTAGCACAATNCAAGCTCCAAACTTTTTATTAAATTTTTTAAGTAACTTNGATAGAGAAGCCANAAGTATGCTAGGAGTTATTGGNAAAACTTATAATGCTGATGTTAAATCTACAATGACTACATTCAATTGGAAACCNATTGATATAAAAAAAACAGTTCTTGATACAGCTGAGAGNATTACNACTGCTATAAAAANATAGACNTTACNTAATAACAAAAAAGCCTCTATAAAAGAGGCTTTCTTAATTNNNTGTCGAGGTGGCAGGATTNNAACCTGCGACCCCCTGCTNCCAAAGCAGGATGGATTAGTTNAAAATAATATTNANNANTTGTACTATATCNANNACNTTTACTNNTCCATCTAAATTTAAATCTGCATTTTCATTATACTCAGATAATAAAACTATATTTACTATTTGTACTATATCTAATATATTAATAATACCATCGCCATTCATATCACCTAAACTTATTTGTTCATTCAGAATACATCTAATACAATTTCCATCAGCACGCTCTCTAGTACCCATGAAAGCATTATTTTCACTCATACCCATTACTCTTGAAGAACCATTTTCACTTAAAGAGCTTGTTCTATATCCAGAAAAAGTTCCAATGTTACCAATTTGACCATTCATTCTACTTCTTGCGCCAGTTAATGTAAACTTCAAAAGAGAATTAAATGCACCAAAACCATCATTTGTTGTCCAGCTCAATCGTTCTTCTTCAAATTCTTCTTCAGTAGGAAGCCTAAAGCCTGCAGGACAAGGGTTATTAATTCCATCTACTCCTTGCCATAGATTATCATTTTCTGGAGAGCGCCAATCAGGGTCAGATAGAATAAATAGGGCATGTCCAGGTATATCAGAATTTGATGTAATATTAGTTGTTGATGAATTTCTAGATTCATGACCATCAGACAACCTTCCCCACTGGTATAAATCACCAAAAGCCTCTGAATCAGTTATTGATAGAGCAACTCGACTTGCTCCAAGATTTTTATCCATCCAAGTTCTACCAGTAATAGGATTAACAACTGTTTCTGCAAAAAGAGCTGTTATAAAAAAAGATAATAAGATTGTAATTTTCACATTGCTAATCTAATAACAAAAAAGCCTCTATAAAAGAGGCTTTCTAATTTGTTGTCGAGGTGGCAGGATTCGAACCTGCGACCCCCTGCTCCCAAAGCAGGTGCGCTAACCGGGCTACGCTACACCTCGAAAAATTGTCAAAAAATACAGACGTAAAATATATAACATTTTTAATTTAATTATAAATAATAATTAATATTATTTCAGTATTATATTTAATACATAGACCTATGAACAAAATAATAAATAGATATATCATCAAAGAATTAGCAATACCATTTGCTAGTTCTTTATTCATATTAATATTTGTTTTGCTATCAAATTTCATTTTAAAAAATATGGATAAATTTTTAGGTAAAGGACTTTCTTTAGGAACTGTATTAAAATTTTTAATTTATAATTCAGCATGGATTATATCACTTGCAATTCCAATGTCAATTTTAATTGCGACTTTAATGGCATTTGGCAGATTATCATCAGATAATGAAATAACAGCATTTAAAGCTTCTGGAATAAGCATGAATAAACTATTAATTCCAGCGATGACATTTGGTCTAATAGTATTTTCACTTATTACTCCTTTTAACTTATGGATTTTACCTGAAATGAACCATAATGTTAGAAAAATAAGCCATGAAATTAGTAGGAATAGGCCTGATATAGAATTTAATGAACAGCTATTAAATTCCTTTTCAGATAAAATTATATATGTTGGAAAAAGATTAAATACTCACTCTTTTGATAATATAGTAATTTTTGATAAAGCTCAAAAAGATCATACTACAATCATGGCAGAAAAAGGAAATTTCAAATCCTTCCAAGATGGAATTGTTATAAACTTAGAAAATGGGTCTATACATGAAGAACTTGCAAATAATGAATATAGAAAAACTTATTTTGATATCTATAAAATTGCAATCCCTTTTGATCAGCTTGAATATAATTTATCAAATAATCTCATTAGACAAGAAAGAGAATTAAACATTAATGCTCTTTCTAAAAAAATAAAATCTTTTAAAAATAATATAAATAATTCAAATATTATTATTTCTAAAAATGATAATAAAATTGATTCATTAAGTAAACTATTAGTAGAACATGAGAATAAAAATAAAAAAAATATCTTAATGATTAATATGATTAAAAATCAAATTGACAATAAAATATCAAGAAAAGATAAAAACTTAAGACTTATAAAAAACTATAAACAGCAAGTAAATAAATACAGTGTTGAGGTTCACAAAAAATTCTCTATTCCTATTGCCTGCTTTATATTTATTCTTCTTGGGACACCCTTAGGAATTATGGCAAAAAATAGTAACATGAGTGTTAGTATAGCTATCAGCATTTTATTTTTTATAATCTATTGGTCATTTTTAATTGCTGGTGAAGATTTTGCTGATAGAGGAAGATTTAATCCCGCTTTATCGATGTGGGCACCTAATATATTTTTAGGTATAATAGCCTTTTATTTATATTCATTAATTTCGAGTGAAAATTTTAAATTTAACTTTAAACTTAAACTTTTTAAATTATTTAAATCTAAATAATGGATTAGAATATTCTTGGCAAGCTTCTATTGGGACATTGTTTTCAATAAAATATTCTTTATAGGAATCACACCAATCAGTTCCTAAACAACATGTACCTTCACATATATTTTTCTCAATAATTCCATTTGGGATATCCCAATCTTCTCTTGTATTAATTTTAATAATCTTACCTAAATGATAGTAGTTGCCCAAATTATATATTTCTTTGATAGCATTAGCAAAAATAGGCATTGCTGCTGTTGATCCATATTGTTTTTCACCTAATTTCATCTGGGGATCATCCATACCAACCCATATTCCTATTGCTATATATGGGGTAAAACCTATAAACCAAGCATCTGTTTTGCTATTAGTTGTTCCAGTTTTTCCTGCCATAGGTGAATAAAATTTATATTTCCACCTTAAAGATCCACCTGTTCCATTATCGATAACTGACTTCATCATATCCCTTAATAAAAAAATTTCTTTTTGATCTGCAACTTCAATAGATTCTGAAGAAAATTCTTTAATCGTTAAATCATTATTATCTTTAATTAAGTTAACTGCAAGTGGTTGATTTAGTATTCCATTATTTGCAATTGCTGAATATGACATAGTTATATTTAAAGGATATACCTCTGATACACCAAGTGCGATTGCATCAACTGGTCTAATATTTGTTGAAATACCTAATCTTTCTGATGTCTTTTTAACATCGTAAGGATTAATTAGCTCTTGCACCACTCTAACAGAAATTAAATTCAATGATTTCTTCATCCCATCTCTCAAAGTTGTTAATAAGCCTGTTGAACCATCGTGATTTTGAGGATTCCATCTAGTAGTGTCATCTATAAAAAAAACAAGAGGTTGATTTAATAATTGTGTACATGGAGTATAACCATTTTCAATTGCTGATAAATATATAAATGGTTTAAATACTGACCCAGGTTGACGCTTAGCTTGATTCGCTCTATTAAAATGGTCTAAATATTCTTTTTCAGTTCTACCACCAATCATTCCAAGAATACTTCCATGCATAGGATCGATAACAACAGCAGAACCTTGAACCAATAATTGTTTTCTTAGTTTGGGTGGAATTTCAAGATTGTTTTTTAAAATATTTTTTAATGAGTCAACCGAAATATTACTTTTTCTAGAAACGTAATCCAGTCTCTCCTTATTATTTAATAAATCTCTATTAAAAATCTTTTGATTTTTAACCATAGTTTCATTAAATGCGGTTGTTAATATTGATTGAATTCTGCTATCAAGTGTAGTATGAATATTTAATCCATCTTTATACAAATTTACACCTAAATCTGAGTCAACTTTTTCCAATTCTCTTCTAACATATTCTGAAAAATGAGGTGCAGGACTACTATCATAATCATATTTACTTATTTCAATTAATTCATTTTTAGCCTCCTGATATTCAGCGTCACTAATAAATTTTAAATCGTTCATTACTTTAACAACAAGGTTTTTACGTCTTTCAGCTCTTTCAGGATATTTGATAGGACTATATATAGCAGGTGCAGGTAACAATCCTACAAGAAGAGAAGATTCTATTAATGATAATTCTGAAGCATCTTTACTAAAATAATATATAGACGCAGATTGTACACCATAAGTTCCATGACCAAAATAAACAGAATTTAAATAAAGCTCTAATATTTCTGATTTTGTATAAGTTTGTTCAATTTTAATTGCTGTTATAAATTCTTTTATTTTTCTTAAAATAGACCTTTCCATTCCAATAGATTCATACATTGTTCTTGCTAATTGCTGTGTTAATGTACTTGCTCCTTGCTTTGCACTTAAATTAACAATGTCAACTATAACAGCTCTTATAATGCCTTTTATATTTATTCCATTATGGTTATAAAAATCCCTATCTTCCATTGAAAGCAAGGCATTTCTTAGATTTTCTGGTATTACATTTATACTAATCATATCTCTTTTAGCAACATATAGTTTTTTCAGAACTTTGCCATCAGAAGATATTATTTTTGAAACTTGATCTGGATTAAATTTTTGTAGCTCATCTAACGAAGGAAGATCTCTAGAAATAAATAAAAGATATATTATAAGACAAATTAGAGACCCAAAACAAACAAGGAATGTATTTAAAAAAACTCTCTTCCAAGAAACCTTATTCTGTTCCAAATTATCCAAAAGAAATTATTTTGGTTTAATCATCAATTTGGGATCTAATAATTTCTCAATTTTTTTATCCGATAATACCTTATTATCTTTTAAAACCTGCTTGATTGTTTTATTCTTTTTAAATGCTTCATATGCAATTTGGGCAGACTTATCATAACCTATCTCAGGAACTAATGAAGTGCACATTGCTAGACTACCTTCTATATAACCTTCACACTTTTCGGAGTTAGCTTTGATATCAACTAAAAGCTTTTCAACAAAAACATTAACTGAATTTGATAAGATATTAATTGAAAATAATATATTATGTGCTATTAATGGTAGCATGAGGTTTAATTCAAAAACACTTCCTATACCACCTAAACTTATAGCCATATCATTTGCAATAACTTGTGAACATACTTGTATCATCGACTCACATATAACCGGATTAACTTTACCTGGCATTATTGAAGATCCTGGCTGAACAGGAGGAATTGTTAATTCTCCAATACCTGATCTTGGACCAGAACCTAACCAACGAATATCATTAGCAATCTTGTTTAATCCAACTGCTAGAGTTTTTAATGAACCTGAAAATGCAACCACACTATTTTGAGTAGATTGTGCTTCAAAATGATTTTTTGTTTTTAAGAATTTAATATTTGTGTATTTTGAAATTTCATCTGCAATTAATAATCCAAAATTTTTATGTGTATTAATTCCAGTTCCAACAGCTGTTCCACCTTGAGCCAAATTGGATAATAATTTCTTACTTTGATTAATTTGAGTTAAACTATTTTTTACTATTGACTGATATCCTGAAAATTCTTGCCCAAGAGTCATAGGTGTAGCATCTTGTAAATGTGTTCTGCCAATTTTTAAAACTTTATCAAATTCTTTGACTTTTAAAGACAACTCAGATTCTATTTTAACTAACGCAGGAATTAATTTTTGTTCTACAGCAATTAAACTTGAAATATGGATAGCTGTCGGAATAACGTCATTACTTGATTGACCCATATTGATATGATCATTTGGATGAATCATATTATTTTTATCTGTAATGAAAGTATTTGCTAACGTTGCAAGAACTTCATTGACATTCATATTTGTTGATGTTCCAGAGCCTGTTTGAAAAATATCGATAGGAAATTGATTTTGAGGTTTATCTAATAATAACTTATCACACGCTTTTATAATTGCATTAGCTCTAATTTCGCTAATCAATTTAAGTTTTAAATTCACTGTAGCGGCTGATCTTTTAATTATAACAATTGAAGTTATAAAATCGTAATCAAATTTAATACCACTAATTGGAAAATTATTTACAGCTCTTTGAGTTTGTGCTCCATACATTGCAGATGATGGTACTTTCATCTCACCCATAGAATCAGAAGTAATACGATATTTATTTGATTTTTTTTCTTTACTCATAAATTTAACTATCTACTAATTATAGTTTTTAAAGCAACAGAAGTTTCAAGAAATTATTTGACTTCCCATGTTTCTTGACCATTAATTAATGCTTGAAGGTCAGGTTCGCCCTTTAACTTTATACTATCTTTAATCTGATCAATCATCATATCTTCATAGGTCAATTTTTCTTTTTTATAAAAAATGCCAAATGGGACAGGAAGTTCTTCATCATAGGTCATTTCACTAATTAAATTAGCTAAGTTTTTATCTTTTACATTATGAACTAATATATCATCCACTGAATAATCCTTTCCAATTTCTACAACTTTAAGTCTAAAACCATCCAAAATGATACCTAAATTATTTTCAGGACCAAAAATCATTGGCTCGCCATCTTCTAATAATATTCTTGATAAGCCTCTTTGCTCCTTATCTGTTAAATTAGCAAATGCACCATCATTAAAAATATTACAATTTTGATAAATTTCAACAAATGAGGTACCTTTATGACTATTTGCTTCAGTTATTATTTGACCCATATGCTTTAATTCTTTATCAATTGCTCTTGCAACAAAAGTTCCCTCAGAACCTAAAGCAAGTGCTGGAGGATTAAAAGGATGATCAAGAGAACCCATTGGAGTAGAGACAGTTTTCTTTCCTACTTCTGAAGTGGGTGAATATTGACCTTTTGTTAATCCATATATTCTATTATTAAATAATAAGATGTTCATATCAAGGTTTCTTCTTAGAACATGAATAAAATGATTTCCACCTATACTCATAGCATCACCATCACCAGTAATTACCCAAACTGATAAATCAGGATTAGATAACTTAGCTCCTGTTGCAACTGCAGGCGCTCTGCCGTGTATTGTATGGAATCCAAAACAATTCATATAATAGGGGAATCTACTTGAACAACCAATTCCTGAAATAATCAGAAACTCATGTTTTGGAATTCCTAATTCTGGAAATACTTTTTGAACAGTATTTAATATAGTATAATCTCCACATCCAGGACACCATCTTATATCCTGATCAGAAACAAAATCTTTTTTCTTTAATTTTTGAACTTCGCTCATTTATCTTCCTTAAGTAATGATTCAATTGTATTAAAAACTGTATTAGAACTAAAAGGTTTTCCAGCTACTTGATTAAATCCAACTGCGTCAACTAAATATTTAGCTCTTATAATTGTTAACAACTGACCCATATTTAATTCAGGAATTAATACTTTTTTAAAATTCTTTAAAATTTTTCCAAGGTTTTTAGGGAACGGATTTATATGTCTTATGTGAACGTGAGAAACAGAACTACCATGCTCCTGAGATTTTTTAACAGCTGATTTAACAGAACCAAACACTCCTCCCCAACTCAAAACTAAAAGATCTCCTGAATTTTCTCCATATACTTCAAGATCAGGTATGAAATCAGCTACAATATCAACTTTTTTTTGCCGCTGCAAAGTCATTTCATGATGGTTGTCAGGGTCATAACTTACATTGCCAGATGAACTTTCTTTTTCTAAACCACCAATTCTATGCTCAAAACCTTCTTTTCCCGGAATAGCCCAAGGCCTTGCTAAGGTTTTTTCATCTCTCTTGTATGGCATAAAACCTTCTTTATCTTCAGATTTTACTAAATTATTTTTTATTTCTGGTAATTTATTAACATTTGGAATTCTCCAAGGTTCAGATCCATTCGCAATATAACCATCGGACAATAACATAACAGGCATCATATGCTCAATAGCAATTCTTGCTGCTTCGAAAGCTGTTTCAAAACAATCAGAAGGACTACTTGCAGCAATTACAACGCAAGGACATTCCCCATTCCTACCATACATAGCTTGGAATAAATCAGATTGCTCTGTTTTTGTGGGCAAACCTGTTGATGGGCCTCCTCTTTGAATATTAATTATAATTAAAGGCAACTCTGTTATAACAGCCAAACCTATAGCTTCACCTTTTAAAGCAATACCTGGTCCAGAACTAGCCGTAACAGCTAAATTCCCAGTAAAAGCAGATCCTAAGATACTTGTCATAGCAGAAATTTCATCTTCTGCTTGAAATGTTTTGATCCCAAAGTTTTTATAATTGGCTAAATATTTCAGGATATCACTTGCTGGTGTAATAGGATAGCCACCAAAAAATAATTCTAAATTAGATTTTTGTGAAGCAGCCACCAAACCTAAAGATAGAGCATGATTCCCCATTATATTTCTATAAACACCCTTATTAAACTTTGCTTTTTTTACTCTATATGAAGTTTTAATAACTTCGATTGTCTCACCATAATAAAAACCTGCTTTTAATGCTTTAATATTTGATTCAGCTATTATAGGTTTTTTCTTAAATTTTTTGTTTAAAAAATTAATAGTTGGTTCTAATTTTCTTTCATATAACCAATATACAAGACCTAAAGCAAACATATTAGAACTTCTCATTTTTTCTCTAGGGGTTAAATCAAAATCTTCTAAAGCAGTTTTAACAAGAGTGGTCATTCCAACTGGAATGGACCTGTATTTTTCTAATAACTGCTTATCATCAAGTGGATTGGTTTCCCATTTTGCAAGTTTGAGATTTTTTGGAGTAAAATTATCAGTATTAATAATTAATATGCCATTTTCTTTAAGCTCTTCTAAGTGAACTTTTAACCCTGCTGGATTCATTGCAACTAAAGCATCTAAGTCGTCACCAGGTGTGTATATTTCACGATCGCCAAATTGCATTTGGAATGAACTGACACCATACAAAGTACCTTGAGGGGCTCTTATTTCAGCTGGGAAATCTGGTAAAGTAGATAAATCATTGCCAAAAATTGCAGAAGTATTACTAAATTGATTTCCAGTTAACTGCATTCCATCACCAGAGTCTCCTGAGAATCTTATTGTAACTACATCTGTATTATTTGATACTTTGTTTGCCAATATCGTTTTCTAGTTATTAATTAACTCTGTAATTTACTTTGATATTAATATTTCAACAAAAAGAAATTATTAATAGAGTAAAAAATTATTTTATAAATTCAAACTGTGAATAATGATAATAAAATAAAGCTTACACGCTTTTCAAGTGGAGCAGGTTGAGCCTGCAAATTATCTGCTAAAGATCTTACTCAAGTTTTGAGTAAATTAAATCCATCTGAAAATTCTAAAGACAATTCAGGTTATGAAAACTTTGATGATTGTTCTATATATAAAATAAATGAAAATCAATCAATTATTCAAAGCGTAGATTTTTTTACACCAATAGTCGATGATCCATACACTTTTGGATCAATTTCGGCTGCAAATTCAATATCTGATATATATGCTATGGGTGGAAAACCATTGTTTGCTCTTAATATTGTAGCTTTTCCTTCTGATGAACTCCCTTTAGACGTTTTAACAGAAATACTTCGTGGTGGTTTAGATAAATGTAAAGAAGCAAACATTAATATTCTTGGAGGTCATTCTATTAAAGACAAAACACCAAAATATGGACTTGCTGTAACAGGTTTAATAGATACTAGTTCAATTATAAGAAACAATACACCGAAAGAATCAGATGTTATCCTTCTTACAAAACCTCTTGGCTCAGGTATTTTAACCACAGCAATAAAACAAGAGTTAGCAAGCAAAATAACGGTTCAAAATGTGATAGAACTTATGTCAACACTTAATCATGATTTATCAGAAACCAATATCAATATAAATGCATGCACTGATATAACTGGATACGGACTTCTTGGACATTTAAGTGAAATGACACAAAATTCTAATTTATCTGCAAATATTTATTTTAATAAAGTCCCCTTTATAGATGAGGTCATAAAATTTGCAAAAGATGGTATTATACCTGGAGGATCGAAGAAAAATTTAGACTTTTACAGTAAAAATGTTTTATTTGATTCTTCCATAGAAATACATAAACAATTAATGATTGCTGATGCACAAACATCGGGTGGATTGCTTATGTCAGTTTCAAAGAGTGATGCTAATAATTTAATTAAAATTTTGAATAAAAACTCAAAATACGAAACGGTAAAGATTGGTTATTTTTCAGATAAAAAAGAAAGAAATATTATTATAAATAATGAGTAAAATTTTTCTTGATAATAATTCTACAACACAAATAGATCCTGAAGTTTTTGATTCTATGGTACCCTACTTTTTAGAGAAATTTGGAAATTCATCAAGTACAACACACTATTATGGATGGGAAGCTGAAGCGGCTGTTGATATAGCTAGGGAGCAAATATCAGATTTAATAAATTGTAATGAAAAAGAAATTATTTTTACTTCCGGAGCAACAGAATCAAATAATATTTCTTTACAAAATTTAATTTATTCTAAAAAAAATCACCTTATTACGATGTCTATTGAGCACAAAGCAATTTTAGATGTATGCAATTATTTAGAATCTAAGGATATAAAAACAACATATATCAAACCTGATACAAATGGATTAATTAGTTTAGAGAAATTAATCGATAGTATTAAACCAGAAACTAAATTAATAAGTATTATGCATGTTAACAATGAAGTTGGTGTAATACAACCTATTGAACAGATAGGTCAAATATGCAGAAAAAATAATATTTTATTTCACGTCGACGCTGCACAATCATATGGTAAGGTTAATATCGATGTAAAAAAAATGAATATTGATTTATTATCTATATCTGGTCATAAAATATACGGTCCTAAGGGAATCGGGGCACTCTTTATAAATGAAAACGTTAAAATAAATCCAATTTTTTTTGGTGGTAGCCAAGAAAAATCCACTCGACCTGGAACACTTCCTGTTCCACTAATTGTAGGATTTGGGACTGCTAGTAAAATTGCTAAAGAAAAAATGAAGCAAGAATGTGAAAATATTTTAAAATTAAAAAAAATATTAATCGATAAAATAAAAGATAAAATTCCTGATGTTATTGTAAATGGTGACATAGAACAAGGGATAGCTGGAAATTTAAATATTAGCTTTCCAAGTCTTAAAGGTCAATCAATTGTTAATTCATTAAGTAAAATAGCAGTATCTTCTGGTTCTGCATGTACTTCAACTTCTAAAGTCTCTCATGTGCTACTGGGCATTGGTTTGAACAAACAATTAATTCAATCATCTATAAGGATTGGTATTGGTCGATTTAACACTAAGAGCGAAATTTTAGTCGCTGCTGAGAACATTATCTCAACAGTTAAAAATAAAGCTCGACTTTAATTGATCCTGAATGATGATAAAAAACTTCCGGGTATGAACCATACAAATTACTTGAATTATTAAATTTTATTAAATCCATAAAATTATTAAATATTTTACCATTAACTCCTTTACTTAGACTGTAGACAAAATAAATACTGGATGATTTATTAAAATTCCATTTAGTGACAAAATTAAACATTACAGAATTATATAAAGAGCTATATTTTATTTTATCAGTATCAAAATTGATTAGCTCAGAACTTAATCCAGATATAAGGTTTGGATAAACAAAGTCATCATCAGTTTGCTGTATTTCATATAAACTACTGTTTTGCCCCCATTTATCCTCGTGAACAAAATACTCACCATACAATTGGAAACTTAGATTATCACTAAAGTAAGCAGATACCTGCGTTGTATAATAAAGCTCTAAATTATTTGAATTAATAAACAAATAACTATAACTATCTCTATGACTGTTTTGATAATAATTATTCAAAACATTAATTCCANTAGGCAATTGTCTGATCTTAAGAAAATGNTATGTTTCATAGTAGTCCAACCTATCATATGTAAAATTAACATCAATCCAAGCAAGTGGCTTGAATTCTAAATCAATAAGAATACTATTACCTTTATCATCTATATTATTTTTNAATTTATTCAAATTAATNGAATAAGAAAAAATATCAGATCTATAATCATTATATTTAAAATTAAGCACTGCATCATTAGGAGTTTTTATTATTTTATTTAAATCTAAATTATAATAATCATCATAAAACTTATCATTATAGTGGTCGCCTTCTTGAGATACTCCGATTTCAAAAGTAATTAATTCATTTAAAATAAGGTTATAATTAAATGAAATAATATTTGATATGGTATTTTTTGAATAATTTTCAGCTTTGTAATATTGAAATATATACTTAGACTTATTTAATGACTTATAATTATTTATTGAAAAACCTGTACTGTTTTCTTTTAAATTATTTCTAAATAAATAACCAAGATCATCAATATCAAGATTCTTGTCATATTGATTTATGTTAAACCAAAAATCTAGAAAGAGCTCATTTTTATTAAATACTGAAAAAACATCTGATCTGTAATTTAAATTTAAAGTTACTCCATTACCTTTACTTGAATGATTATTAGATTGAATTGTTTGACCATTTATATTCAACTTACTATTAATTAGATTAAAAGTATAGTCTAGACCATATACATTCGATTTAATATGCTTATGATTAAAGTCTGTGCCAATTAAGCCTATTGTGAGGTCGTTGTTTAAAAAAGATTTATTGATTTTAAAAACCGATGACTTTATATCATTATCGATCAGATTTTGATTTTGCGGCTCTGTGTAGGCTATTAGAAAACCATAGCTATAATTATTGATTTTGGATGTGTATTTGAACGCTGTATTTAAATCTGATTGAAATTGAAACGGCTGATTATTATAATTATACTTTATATAATCACCAATCCTTCTTGAATAAAAAACATTTATAGGCGTTGAAAACAATAATGCATTATCAATAAAAAAACTTCTTTTTTCATCAAAGTATGTTTCATAAGCTGTATTATTAACCTCGGATGCATCTTGATTAATCTGCCCAAAATCAGGTTTAAATGTTAAGTTTATTTTAGAAAAAGAGTTTGGATTAAAATTAATATCCAAACCAATATTATTATTTTTTCCGTTTGCATTATAATTATCTAATGCATTTTGACTAAAGTCAAGCCCCTCAATATTTCCAAAATTGTCATATAGGTATGGATAAAAATCGTCATCATATTTATATCTACTAGACGAAAGATAAGGCCTAATTTGAACTGTGCTTTTTTGAGTAAAAGATACATTTTCTATATGTCCGTATTGAGAAACAATACCTTTTTTTTCTTCAGGAAGAACAATCCAAGCCATATATTCATTATTTCTTTTTACGTATCTAATTAAATTTAGACCCCAAGTCATATTCTTTTCATTTGGATATCTAAAAATACTAGTGGGAATTTTATACTCAATTGACCAACTATTGTCACCAATAAAAACCATAGAATCCCAATCAGAATTCCAATTATCATCTATAAACTCATCATCATATATTAAATAATCTGCTTTTACATTTGAGCTATTAACTGCAAATCCATAGCTTGATTTATGATTATGGTCTGAATCAATTTCAATTATAAAATAATCTGAATTTAAATCGAAAGTTTCTACAAAATCATCATATGCGCCCTTTTTAAAAGTAATTTTTCCAGGATCATCAAACAGCTCTACTCCAACATATATATTATTCTCATCGCATGCAATTTTAACAGAACTTTTTTTTGATGGAATTTGATTTAATGAATAATTAGTTGACATAAAATCTGAAAACTCTTTAATATTTTTCCATGCCATATCATCTAATTTTCCATCTAATGTAATTTCTGAATCAAGATTTTCTAAAATGTAAGACTTATTATCTTTATACTCACTGAATGGCTCTGAAATCAGGATTGAAATAAAAACGCCTAAATAAAAAAATTTTAAACTAATATTCATGTCGTAATATAATATGTCTCGTAATACATTATTTGAATAATTAATTTTGTTTTAATTAGTAAATATATATATATTATACATACCGACTAGTCGGTTTAATAAAATAAAACATGAAAATTTGCGTATTAATAAAACAAGTTGCATCCGAAGACTCTCCATTATTACTTAATGAAGACAAACTAACGTTAAAAACGGATAGTATAAATTTTGTTAGCAATGAGCCTGACACATATGCTCTAGAGGAGGCCTTGCAACTTAAAGAAAAAAATGATGCGACCGTAACTGTTTGCACCCTTGGTCCTGAATCATCAAGACAAGTTTTAAAAGATGCTCTTGCAAAAGGTGCAGATAATGGTATATTTATTTCAGATGATGGTATTGATACATCTTCTCCGCTTAGTATTGCAAAAACAATTTCAGCTGCACTTAGCAATGATACTTATGATCTTATTTTAAGCGGACTTCAGTCAAATGACATTGGTTTTTCACAGGTTGGACTGCTTGTTGCTGAATATTTAAATACTTCTCATGCCTCTCTTGTAATGGGCACAGAGATAATAAACGATAAGTCAGATATTAAAGTAAAATTAGAGCTCGAGAATGGATGGTTTCAATGGTCAGAATTATCACTACCATCAAGTTTAACAATACAATCTGGGATTAATTCTCCTAGATATGCAACATTAAAAGGAATCATGTCGGTTAAAAATAAAGAAGTTAAGGAATACACTAAAAATGACCTTGCAATATCTGAAGATAACGGTTACTCAGTAGTTGAAAAATTTACTCCATTAAAATCAAAAGAGACAACTACAATTCAAGGTAGTGCCGATGAAATAAGCAATCAATTAGTAGATGTTTTAAAAAATAAACTGAGAATTGTTTCCTAATGAAAATTTTATGTTTCATACAAACCTTAGATGGAAAAGCAAATAATAATTCATTGGAGTCATTGTTTGCTGCCCAAGAAATATCTAAAAATAATAATGCTGAAGTTCATGCTGTTGTTTTTAACAAAGATGTAGCTACCAAATTATCATCTTACAAACTTAACAGCGTTATCTACATTAACAATTCTGAGCTTGAAACCTATAACCCTGAATACTATCTTAAATCACTAGAATTAATAAATAATGAGTTGAATCCTGACTTACTAATATTTGGACACAGCTATGAAACAAGAGACTGGGTGCCTAGATTAAGCGCAAGGCTGGATAAAGCATTTGTTTCAGATTGTGTTAATGTTCAATTTGAATCTGACCTGCATTTTATAAGACCCATTTATCAAGCAAAGCTAAATGAGAAAATAAAACTTAACAATCAGGGCATTGTATCTTTTCAAGCAGGCTCATATTCGTATGAAAACATTATTGAGGGTTCTTGCAGTATTGAAGAAAAGTCTCTTGATTTACAAATTGATTTAACTGTTAGACCGGGTGAAAGATTTAAAGAGTCTGCTGAAGGTGTTGATTTATCTAATGCGGAAGTGATTGTTTCTATTGGAAGAGGCGTAGGTAAAATTGAAAATGTTGAGCTTGTTAAATCTTTAGCTGAAAAATTAAATGCACAAATTGGCGCATCAAGACCAGTTGTTGATGCTGGATGGCTTGATCACTCATATCAAATTGGCAGTTCCGGGCAAACAGTATCACCAAAACTATACCTCGCTGTAGGAATTTCTGGTGCGATACAGCATTTAGTTGGAATGAAGGGCGCAAAAAATATTATTGCGATTAATAAAGATCCAAATGCCCCAATCTTTGAAATTTCAGATTACGCTGTTTTAGGTGATATATTTGAAATACTTCCAAAATTGATCGAAGAACTCTAAATTACCCACATGACATTTAATACCATTGAACAAATAGCATTATTTGCAATGCTTCTATTATCCATAGGATCTTTTTCGTATGAAATCTTCAAAAGATTTGTCATTGTATCTAAGGGAACAGGTTCATTCGAATTTGATTCTTTAGGAATACGAATAAAAAGAGTAATCGTAGAATTTGTACTGCAAAAAAAAGTGATTTCACAACGGTTTTGGCCTGGGCTTATGCACGCTTTTGTCTTTTGGGGATTCATGTTCTTTTCAATCATTACACTGGATCATTTTTCAATTGGCTTTAACTTTCACCCTTTGTCTGATAATTTTAAATTTTTCTATGGAATTTTATTTGGAGTACCTTGGGCAATTTTTGTTTTAATAGGCATTACATCTCTTGCTTACAGAAGATTTATAACCAGACCAAAGTATTTAGGTGATAAAATATCTTACACCTCTGGTTTTGTAGCTTTATTTATATCTGTATTAATGATTACTTACATTATTGACTTTGCATATGTGGGACACAACAGTACTAGTTTAGCAATGAAAATAAACTGGTGGATTCATGCAGTACTAATTCTTGGATTTTTAATATTAATTCCAAGATCGAAACATCTTCATTTAGTTTTATCTCCAATTAATATTTTTTTCAAACCCATATTATCACCAAGCCATAAGCCTGTTCCTATTGACATGGAAGCTGATGAAGAGGAACTTGAAAATCTACTCGGGTCACTGGATAAACTTTCAAAGAATCAAACACTGGATATTTTTTCATGTGTTGAATGTGGAAGATGTACTGAAGTATGTCCTGCTCATCGTGGAGGTGGAACGTTAGACCCTAAAAACCATTTCATTTTAAACCTTAAAGATCACTTATTATCAAATCAATTAGATGCTGTAAATAAAATAGATGTTGATGCAGGTTGGGAATGCACTACATGCCAAGCATGCTCTGAGGTTTGTCCTGTTGGCAATGAAGTTGAAAAATCAGATGAAATTAGAAATATGCAAGTACTTGTTGAGGGGAATGTTCCACAAGAATACCAAAAAATATTTAATAATCTTCAAAATACAGGAAATCCTGATGGCGCGATGTCAAGTGATTTAACAAATGAACTACCAGCTTTTGATGGTTCGCAGGAATATGTTTTATGGCTTTGTTGTTTTGCTAAATATAAAATGGATCCAAAGTTTACCTCATCTGTATATAGCTTAATTAAAATATTAGACAGCGCAAAAGCAACATATGGAATATTAAAAAAAGAACAGTGTACAGGTGAGCCTGCAAATAGACTGGGTGATAAATTAACTTATAATATGCTCATGCAAGCAAATCTTGAGGAATTAAAAGATGTTCAAAAAATTATTACGATGTGTCCTCACTGTAGTGTTAATCTTGGTATTGAATATGCCAAATATGCTAAAATAGATTACGAGGTATACCACCATACTCAAATAATTGAACAATTTATTAATAATGGAAATATCAAGGTCAATAAAAATAATGCTGAAAAAGTTACATTCCATGATCCATGCAATCTATCAAGAATGATGGGCGAAGTTGAAGCTCCAAGAACTGCTGTTAAATCATGTTGTAGCAATTTTTCAGAATTAGAAGAAAATGGTAAAAATACACTTTGCTGTGGAGCTGGAGGTGGATTGTGGTGGAAGAAAGAAACTGGTGGAAAAACACATCTCCCAAGAGCTCAACAAGTTGTTGATTCAGGCGCTGAGACTGTTGTTACTGGTTGTAACTTCTGTTTTGGAATGATGAATCAAGGCCTTGGACCCTTGCTACCAGAAGATAAAGCCCCAATAAAAGTAAAAGATGTTGCAGATATTGTTGCAGAAAATCTACAGTAGATGTTAGATTATATAAATAATATACCAAAATCTATATTATATAATGGGATGTTTATAGTTGGAATAACTTTAATCGTTTTAGCTATAAACCGTCAGATTACAAACAAAAAGTGATTTATATCACATCAAAGCAGTAGTTGTCCCCTCTAAAAACTGCGTATCAATTATTTATTTGGATAATATAAAAAATATATTTAGTTTCAAGCCTTAGTTGAATCATTTGATTTAGCTATTTAGTTGGTATATTAAAAGTTTGTTTAATTATTGACTTTAATTAATTAAGGAGGAGAATAATAATGAAACGATTACTAATAACAATAACCGCGATGTCTTTTCTTTTCGGACAAGCACCAGATCCAAAAGGAAATTGGAAACTATCTGGTCTTTCTGTTGACTACTTGCATATTGCAAGAGAAACGACACCTTTTTTATTAACTGTTGACTACCCTGGAACGGGAACTGCATTTAGTTCATCTAGCGATTGTGCAATAAGAGTAACAAATCCTGGATGTGCTGAAGAAGGTGCAACTGAAGCATGTATCCCTACAGATGATACGGGAACTTTAGTTGTAAACCCAAATCCAACAAGCATATGCTTTCATCTTCTAGATATTCCTTCAGGTGTTATGTTCAATAGGTTAACTAACGGTCCATTTACAAACACTGGTTTGGCTGGAATAGGTGTTAACTTAAACGTTAATATTTATGATAATGGATACGGAACAATTGCTCAAGGAAGTTTTTATCCTGACATTGAATTATCTGAAAGTCAAGATTGTGTAACTGACCTTCAAATTTTTGCTGTTGATGAAAATTTCACATGGGAAATAGGCACAGAAGAGTTAAGCTTTAGTAACTCTAATGTTCTTGGTATGGACAATGGCCTTCTTTGCGTTGGTGATGATCCTGATACAATTGGAACAGAATGTACTAATGATAGTGATGGTGATGGTCTAAATGATGATGCCGCATGGGGATTTGGACTTGTAACTGGTTTATTTGATGCAACACCAGCAACACCAGTTCCTGTTAGAGTGCCCCCTGTTTTAAATGCTGTCGCTCTAAGTGCAACGGAGGTCTTAGGACTTTCTTGTGGAGCGTGGTGTGCCGGACCTTCAATGGATGGCTCTGATGGTGGTGCACAAGGTTTTGGTGGCAATGTTACGTTGTGTGCTGAAACTTGTGCTGAATGGGATTATGATACAGCCGCTATATATGGAGCTTCATCAGGAAATGTTCCTGGATGGTTAGAAAATGGAACTGGTACAAGCTCAAAATTTAATACAAATACTGGTCCTTCAACTATGTGTACAGATAACGATGGAAACTCTATACCAGGTGATGGTACTTGTAATCCTAATGTTGATTTCAGACTTGTTTGGAATGCTTTAGATAGTGATGAAACTGGACTTGGTTTTGGTGATGATCCTGATGTTGATGAAGATGGAGATGGAACTGACTATGATAGAATATTCGGAGTTCCTTACCTTGCTGGTACAACACTAAACACAAGCAATCCATTATGTGATATTACTGGAGGTACTGCTAAGTATTTAACTCCAGGTACTGACATGACTGGTGATGAACGATATAGCTTTAACTATGGCCTTGCTGGTGATATTGTCTCTACTCTTGGTGATGCAGGCTGCGGTGAAGATTATGATATGACTGATTCTTCAACTTATTGTTGTTCTAGTGGCGATCATCCTTTTTATTCAATTTCTGGAACAAATTCAACATCTGTTTCAGCTGTGTATGCATGTGGTGAAGCTACAGTTGCTGGATTTATTACTGGAAATTGTAATGTTGCAACTTCTGATGGTATAGTTGATGCATGCTCTGATACATCAACTGGCGCGGGTACACCTGCTCTTTTTGCAACAGGTTTTTGTGGACAACAAATTCAATCTAACTTAGCTAGTTGTTCAGCTGCTGGATGGCAAACTATTGTAGGTGGTGTTTGCAGTGGTTTAGGAGTTGATTGCTCATCTGATTTAGGTGCAGCACAAGTAATGTTTGATCAAGTATGTGTAGGTGCTGCTCTTCAAGCTGGACTTCCAGCTGGACAAGTATCAACATGTGCTGAGCTTGCTACTGCTACAGGTCAAAGTCAAAATGATATTGAGTGTGGTTTTTTAGCTGATGATTTTCTTATTGACGCTGACGGTGATGGAACAAATGACACGCCATTTTATTTAGGTGCATGTAATACAGTTGCTGGTGGTGTTGTTGCTAATTCTGAAGGTGGTGATAATTGTACTGATTGGGTAGCTACATTTACTCAAGATGCTATTGACACATTTGCAACAGGCAATATAGGTACTTCATGTACAGCTTATGGTGATAATTTTACTAACGATTGTTTAGAAACTGCTGGAGATCCTAATTCAGAAAATTTAACTGAAATGTATCTTTTAAATCCAAGTTCAGTTCCTGCTCAATATGGATTTTTTGCAACATATAATGCTGTAAATTTTGGACCTTTAGCTGCTTCAGCTGGTGCTGGTAGTCCAATTCCATGTGACCCAACTGTTTCAGGTACTGTAGAACTTGTTGCTTTCCCTGGAACTCATCCTATTGGTGGAGCTGGATATACTGATTGGGATGGGGATGGTGATGGTCCCGATGCTGACGATATTGCTGCGTTTACAGGCTATTGTAACCCATTATTAACTGTGAATGATTCAGATCATGATTTTGATCCTATGTGTTTAGCTGATTGTGATGCAACAAATAGTTTAACATGTACATATGACTGTAGCGGAAGATTAAGAACAACATTTGAACCAACATGTGTTAGAGAAATTGA
>PANN01000016.1 GCA_002707645.1 Fidelibacterota bacterium
AACTCTCTCACCAATAATTCTGCACCACCTCCACATGGAGAATGTATAATATGAATTACTTTAAATTTATTCAAAATGCTTTTATTAATACATTACTATATCTTTTTTTAATAATATTTTATAATAGTTTTTTTTATAAATCATGTTTTGAGATCATTATTGCTAATTATTAAATTTTTCAAAGTGATAAATGATGAGTAATTAATAATAAATTATAATGAATTTTATAAGTTTGATTAAAAAATTAAAAGACATATTTGTAATCAGTAGTAATACGATTATTCTTCTGTTAATTATAAATCTGCTTTCTGTTTACGTTTTTAATTATAATCATAATTCTAGAAAATCTGATAGATATTCAAAACTACCTAATGTAGTTAAAGCAAATTATTCACATTTATCTAAAAGTGAAGTTAATTCAATACTTAATACCACATGGGGCGGGGGTTGGGAGTATGAAGAAGTTCTAGGGTTTAAGGAAAGAAAAAGAAGTAGTAAGTTTGTAAATGTAAATTCTTTTAGTTTTAGAAGTAGTACAGATCTAGAAAATTTCTTAGATGAGTTAAACGGCTCTATTTGGTTTTTTGGTGGCAGCAGTACATTTGGGTATGGTTTAGCAGATCAAGAAACTATTCCCAGTATATTAGGGTCCTACCTAGATACCAAAGTTATAAACCTCGGAAGAGGCAATTACTTTTCTGAACAAGAAAATTTATTGTTAATGAAGCTCTTAAAAGTGGGGGTGCGCCCTTCTAAAGTAGTGTTTTTAGATGGAATAAACGAAAAATGTTCAATCCAAATCTATCAAAACGAAATGAGATCCATTTTTTTCAAAGCTCAAAAACCTCATAATTTTTCAGATTATTTATTCAATATTGTAGAACCAACTATATCTTTGTTAACAAAAGTTGCAAATAGGTTTGCTTTAGAAATACCAAAAAAAAATCAAGCTAAAAATTTACATTCAATTAACTGTAAATTTTATAATAAAAAAATTGAATTAAGCCAGGTGGTCAACAGTAATCTAAAGATGAGAAGTGACCTTTGTCTCTCTAATAATCTAGATTGTTTAACCGTTTTACAGCCATTTGCTGGAGTTCATGGACAGCACCTCTCTTTTCAAGATTTAAACAAATCACAACGGAAAGAGATGAAATCAATATTCAGTGAAATTAAACCCGTATTTGAGCTACATAATGCATTGGACGTAACTAACTCTTTGAATCATTTGAATAAACATGCTTTTGTGGATGATGTGCATTACTCATTCGAAGCAAATCAATTGATAGCTGGTGCTATTGCTAAATCTTTTAAAAAAAAATAAAGCAATATTTGTGAGTCAATGTTACCAAATAACATAAGTCCAATATGGAGTTTAATATTAAAATCTATTAATTATAAAAGATGCTTACTCTTTAAAATATGCTTTATGTTCCATCTATATTTTTTTTTAATACTGTAATTAATAATAAACTTTTAGTTAAATTAATAAAACTTATTCTTGTTTTTTTCCAAATTAATAAACAGAGATATCCTGCTAAACAATATGAAATTAAAGTAGCCCATGCAGCACCTTCAATTCCAAATTTAGGAATTAATATATAATTCAACCCTATGTTTACAATTGCAGCAATAATTGTATTAATAGCTAAAAATTTTTGTAAATTTTCACAAATTATCCATCTTTCATTAGCTACTGCCAAAAATACAAAAACACCTGACCAAATATGTATCATTAAAACACTTCCAGCTTCACTGTACTGACTGCCATAAAGTAATTCAATAATTTTATCACTTAAAAATGTTACAGGAATAGCTATTGCTAGAGATATCCAAACCATAATATCATTAAGTTTTTGAATTCTTGTTTGGTATAAATTTTCACTTTTTTTTTTAGCATTTATGAGTGCAGAAAAAACTGATACTGCAATTGCTGTAGGAATAAAATTCCATGCCCCACTTATTCTAGCTGCAGCCGCATATTGACCTACAGCTTCAGAATTTATCATTTCTTTTATCATTACTTGATCTATGCTCATGTAAGTCATAATGGCTGCACTAGTAAGCATAAGTGGCCAAGAATGTCTTATAAGAATAATTGCAATTTTACCGTTAAATTTAGAATTTTTAATTCTAAATGTTAGATTATATTTAATGTAAAAGTATATAAATCCAGATGCTAAAATAAAATTATCAAAAAATACAACCCAAACAAAAGCTATAAGTGGAGCTTGGTTCAATATAAGTGTTATTTTTACCACCGTTGATAAAAATAAACTTATAATATTTGCATAAACAGTAAATTTGCTCATCACTTTGGCTTGAAAATAATAGTCTATGACTTTGAAGCTGTGGAATATCGTAGAAGAAGCTACGATTAAAATTAAAGTATTTTCATAAGCATCATTGGAAGTAAAATTTTTAGATATAGAAAATACTGCTATTATCCCTAACAAATTACCTATTATCTTGAGCCAAAAGGCAGTTGCCATTACCTCATCATTACTTTTCTCATTGTTTAAAAGCTCTTTTTGAACTATTCCATCAAAGCCAGCAGCAATAAATCCTAATAGTCCAACAAAGCACAATGTATAAGAAAGAAATCCAAACTTGTCTGGGCCTAGATACCTGGCCATCCACATAGAAACAAAAAGACCAATTGCTATTCTGAATATCCGTTCAGTAAAAAGCCATGATGTATTTTTGAAGTATTTCATAAAACCTTTATTATTTTGAAGGTTTTTTAGCTCTGTAATCATTTTTAAGTTAATTATAATCTAATTATTGTGTGAGATGCCACTCAAATCTAGCAGAAAAATAAATATATACTTAATTTAACTAGCCATTATTAATATTTCCAAAAATATTTAAATTTAATAACTAATCTTAATTGATTAATATCAAATAAAATTTTTTTTAAATTATAGAAATATTGATGACCAATATCAGCTCTTTCATATAATTTCTTTAATCTATCATTTTTATTAAAAGCATTTGCAATAGGTTCAAAATAACATATTTCGTTATTAATATATTTTATTTTTATTTTTTTTTTAAAAAACACTCTAATAGCCATTTGTAATCACACATCCACCTATACTTAAGATCAAACATGTTTTTATTAAAACATTTTTTATGTGCAAATATTGCTTGATGACAAATAGTTTTATAAATAAATTGAGTATTATATCTTATCTTATTTTTAACAATATTGTTATTTCCCACATTGACATCACCATATAAAAAATCAATTTCTTGACTATTTAATATATCTACAATTTCCATTACTAAATTTTTTCTAATAAAAAAATCACCAGCATTCATAAAATTAATATAATCCCCTTTTGCAGCAAGTATTCCTTTGTTCATAGCATCAAATATTCCGCTATCTTTTTCACTAATCCAGTAATCTATCTTATCTTCATACTTTTTAATAATATCAATAGTTCCATCTGTAGAAGAACCATCTATAATAATAAATTCTAAATTGTCATAAGTTTGACTTAAGATACTTAAGATTGTTTCTTCAAGTTTTTTTCCATCATTGTATATAACGGTAATAATTGAAATAAGAGGTTTTTTAATCATTTAAATCTTTTTTAAAGTTTAGTCTTATGATTTTTATTAACATATATATATTTTGATAAGTGACTAAAACTTTTTTATTTATAAAGAGCAATATATTTATCATTGAGAGTTATTATTTCCATAATTCTCTCACATATTTATATTCATTAAATATATCAAGTAGTTTCTTATAAAAATCTTCTTCGTTCCAATTTTTAAGTACCTGAATTCCTTTCTTTTTTTTTTCATCTACAATCTGTTTATCGTTTTGAATTGTTAATAAGATTTTAACTAATGAATAAGGATCACTTAAGTCCATAAAAAAAGCAGAGTCTCCGACTTGCTCTCTAAAGTATGGCAAATCTGAATAACAAACAGGCGTTTCGTAAGCAAAAGCTTCAAGTGGCGGTATATTTGTGGGTCCTAAATATGTTGGCATCACTAAAGATAGTGATTGTTTATAAAGGTTTGGTATCTCTTCATTTGGGACAAAACCTATATAGTGAATTAAGTCATCTATTTTTAGTTCTTTTGCTTTATCTAAAATATATTCTAAGTTACCCTCCCTAGAACCAGAAAATATTACATCTATATCTATGTTCTTTTCATCTCTTAGTATTTTAATAGTTCTCAATATATACATGTGATTTTTATGAGCCCAAAAATTAGCAGGATAAAATATATAATCATTTTTTAATTTATATTTTTCTTTTATCATGACGGTCGTTTCAGATTTATTTATTCTAATATTTGGAAGAAATTTGAGAACTTCTATTCTTTTTTCATCTATGTTATATTTGTTTATAACATTTGCCTTGCCCCATTTAGAGTCCACTATAACTTTATAAGACTTCCTTAGACCTTTAACAATGGTAAACTCTCTAGTCTCAAACTGTCCATCATGACTAATTTCTGGAAATTCTAAAATATCTAAATGCCCTAAATCCCAAAGTGTAAATATATATGGTATATTTTTTAGGCTATGAGAAACAATATTTGGCCCTAAAAAATAAACTAAATCAATTTTGTCCTTAGAAAGTTTTTTTTCAATAGAGGAAAGGTCCATTTTAATTTTAGAAAATATCTTTAAGAAAAAAAAATTTGATAGACTATATCTATGCAATTTTTGAAATATATTTTCTTTTATAATCTTAATATCCAAACCTAAATCAATATAATCTTTCTGAATTTTTTCTATCAATCCATAAAAATTAAATTTAATATTTTGATCTTTGTGATATTTTTTTAATATATCTAAAACTTTATATTCGTATTGAAATCTACCTCCAGTTTGTAGTTCTGAGCCAACAAAAAAAGCTATATTTAATTTTTTAATACCCATACAACATTCCAACTATTAAGGTCAGGATTTTTTTTACTCATCCATTCATACTTATGTTTAAACTTAAAGCCTACTTTTTTAGATATTAAATCTAACTCATCATCAAAAAAATATCTCATTTTATGCACCTCTTTTTTTTCTATAATCATTTTCGAGTTAATATCTTCAATAAATACATCATAATTAACATCTACTGTGTTTTCATCTAAATACATAACAGGCTCAGCTATTCTGGTAACTTTAATTTTTTCATTTGTAAGTCTTTTAATTCTTATAGTTGGAAGATCCTTTAAAACAGCTGGACCATACCAAAAATCAAATATAAAAATACCATCATTTTTTAAATGCTCTTTAGCTACCTTAAAAGCTTTGAGTAATTCATTATCACTATTCTGATAATTCATAACGTGAAAGAGTGAAACCACTACGTCAAATTTTTTATTAAGATTTAAATTTTGTATATTGGAATTACTAAATAAAAGTTTGTCATTTTTATGCTTACTTCTATTTTTTGCAATTTTTAACATATCTTCACTTATATCTATTCCATGAACTATATAACCATTGTCACTAAGTAATTCTGCATGCTTCCCTGTTCCACAGCCCATATCAAGTAGTGTTTTAGGTTGATCCATATTTTCTTTAATTAATTCCATTATATAATTAACTTCTGCTATATAATTTTTATCTCTGTAAAGAAGGTCATAGTATTGCGAATATAAATTTCCAAACTGTTTCATAAATTAATTTTTTTATTATACCAAAACTTTATGTAAAACTTCAGATACCTTGAATATCTCTTCATTTTTAAGTGCTAACCCACTTGGTATATAAAAACCTTTTTCATAAAGTTTTTCACTTTGTGGTAAATTTACTTTTAGAAATAACCCCATATTGTTAAAAACAGGCTGTTTATGCATGGGGTAAAAAAATGGTCTAGAACCTATTTTATAATCTTTTAACTCAAGTATAACTTCTTTTGCAGTTTTATTATAATCATCTTTCAGGGTAATAGCATAAACCCAATAAATGTTTTCACAATAATCAGTTTTATATATAGGTAAATTTATAACATTAATATCTTTTAAAAGTTTATTATAACTATTTCCTATGTGTCTTTTTTTTTCTATCATTTTATCTATTTGTTCAAATTGTGCTACTCCTAGAGCAGCTTGAATATTTGTCATACGATAATTCCATCCTAAATCTTCATGAATAAATCGTTTTTCTGGATCTTGAGAAAAGCAAAGATTTCTTAGACTTTTTGCTCTTTTATTTAATTCTTCACTATTTGTGAGTATCATACCTCCCTCTCCAGTGGTCACATGCTTATTTGGATAAAAACTTAGTGTGCTAATGTCACCAAAACTTCCACATTTTTTTCCTTTATATTCTTGTCCAATTACTTCAGCAGCATCTTCTATTATCTTTAAATTATATTTTTTAGCAATTTTAAGTATTGGGTCTATATCTGCACTAAGTCCAAAAACATGAACTATCATAATTGCTTTTGTTTGAGGTCTAATTTTTTTTTCGATATCTTCAACTTTCATATTGAAAGTTTCATAATCACTGTCTACAAGCACAGGCTTTACTCCAAGTTTTACAAGTGACTGGGCACAAGAAATTATGGTGAATGATGGAATGATCACTTCATCATCTTTTTTTAATCCTAAGGCTTTTACAGCTATATCTAAAGCAGCACTTCCACTTGAGCATGCAGTTGAATATTTTTGACCGATATAATTAGCTATATTTTTTTCAAATTTTTGAACATATGGCCCTTCACTACTTATCCACCCTGTATCTATACAATCGTTTAGATATTTTTTTTCATTACCATTTAAAAATGGTGTATTTACAGGTATCATTTATTTATCTTTAAATCATTTTTTTCAACAGGATTAAAAATTTTTTTATCCATGTCACCAGCGTAAGGGCCTTGTTTTACTTCAATCATTTCGCTATCTTCTAACATTTGAAAACCATGTCCCCCTCCAGCTAATAGAACTACATCTCCTTTATATAAAATTTTACTCTCAAGATAATTCTTATCATTATCGTAATAGTCAACTCTAACTTTTCCACTTTTTATTATAATCACCTCTTGAGTTAGACTAATTTCTCTTTTAACTATATTATGTGTATGTGGAAGTATCATGTGGTTTTTTTTTCTATTCATATAACCTAATTGCTGAGAGAAATCACCTGGTGTAAAAAACTCAATACCATCTGATTTATATTTTGATCTTATTATTATAGATAATAATTTTTTATTATGTGATACTTTTTCTATCATAACATATTTAGTGGTTAATTTATTCTATAATTTTAATTAAATACTAAAAATTAAACCATAACATATTTATCCATGATCTGACATTTTTTTAAACTCATTATTGTTATCTAAAAGGTATTCAAAAGTACCAGAATCGATAATACAACCTTCATCCATCATAAATATTTGATCACACTTTTGTAATGTTTTCAATCTATGAGCAATAATAATTATTGTTTTTTTACCTATAAAATTATTAATAGCATCCATGATATTTTTTTCTGTTATACCATCTAATGCATTAGTTGCTTCGTCAAAAACTAAAACTTCAGCCTCATAATATAGAGTTCGAGCAATGCCTATTCGTTGCCTTTGTCCACCTGAAAGTTGGACTCCCCTTTCACCTACTGAAGAGTGAATACCTTTTTCAAGTTTTAAAACAAACTATACCTATTATTTTTAAATATCATTACACTTGATTTTTTAATACTTTAAGAACAATATAAAAAAATGGACGATGATGCAGAAAAAATAGTTTCAAAGTATTACAATACATTTGGCTGGGAAGTAAAAGATGGCATAACTGAAGATGCTTTAAAACAAGAAGATTTAAGAGATTGTGCAAAAGACTATGTTAGCAAATGTAGATTGAAATTATTAAAATATATTCCAGATAGTGGTGGCTCTATACTTGATATGGCTTCTGGCCCTATTCAGTATAAAGAATATTTAGAATATTCAAAAAATTTCAATAAAAGATATTGTGTGGA
The DNA here is from genome assembly GCA_002707645.1 of Fidelibacterota bacterium. GTDB lineage: Bacteria > Fidelibacterota > Marinisomatia > SCGC-AAA003-L08 > D37C17. Next base: position 7,958 of record PANN01000016.1, read on the forward strand.
CCTATCTAAGCTAGCTTTAGATATTGCGAAAGAAAAAATTAATAATCATGGTGTTTTCTTGCATGGTAGTTTTTTAGATATCCCTATTGAAGAAAATTTTTTTGATTGTTCGGTTAGTCTTCATACCATTTACCATATCAACAAAGACAAGCAAGAAGATGCTGTCCGTAAATTAATCTATGTGACTAAACCAGGAAAACCAATAATTATTGTTTACTCAAATCCAAGCACTCCTATTATAACATTTATCACTTTCCCTTTTCGTTTACTGAGACGTATAAAGATTATTTTAAAGAAGCTTTTTGGAAAAATGAAACCAGGAGAAGATATTGGCTTATATTTTGAACCACATCCTATTAAATGGTGGAAAAGATTTAATGATGTTTCAAATGTAAAAATTATACCATGGCGTACATTAGGGTCAGCTGAGCAAAAATGGTTAATACCCAATAACAAAATTGGGAAAAAAATTTTTGAAATACTATTAATTCTTGAGGAAAAATTTCCTAGTTTTTTTGTCAATCATTTCAAATATCCAATGATAATACTTACCAAAAATTCAACTAAACCAAAACCTTAGAACAATTTTTATATACAGACTTTAAATAATTTGTTTACTTATTTAAAGTTATCTCATTGACTATCAAACATTAGTAATTATTTTGTTGTTTAGANTACTAATAATTTTTCATACATATTTTTTAATAACTCTCTGTATAAATTTAGGAAGGTAATTAAATATAGATTTACAAAATCTATAAATTACATATTTTATTAAGTCATAAAATAAACTTTTATTGAGAGGTAATGTGTTTAGTGAGGAATTTGGATATATTGGATAATCAGAAGTTTTACCAAAACCAAAGAACATTTGAATTTTATCATTCATTTTATTTACAAACTTTGTATTTAAAATAATACGTTCAGAATTATCAATTCCAGNATCAACCTGAAAAAAAACACTCTTTCTTATAAAATTTTTTTTATAAACTGGCTCTGCTCTATGTATGCCATATGTGTTATAAATTATTAGTGAACCCTTGGGTAATTTAAAGTTTTTAATCTTATCGTTATAATTTTTATTGATAAAATCATCGCTATAATCAGAATAACCTTTTTTTCCTGACCAATTATGTGAACCTTTAATGTATTGAAATTGTCCATTTTCAACATCCGAAACGTAAAAAATAAAAATTAAACCAGGTATATTAGCAATATTCTTGTCTGTCTTGTTATCAGTGTGCCACTGCATATGTTTACCACCGTATGTTTCATAATATCTTAATGCTTTAAGACGAAAAGAATTTCCCAAATATTTTTCACATGTATTAAGTACAAATTCAGAAGTAACAAAATCATAAAATGTTTTAGATGTTGCAAGTAGATTTGTAAAAAAATATTGTTTTTCCCAATAAACACCATTTATTTTATTTTGATTAATGTCTAACTTTGTTTTTCCATCATTTTCAATTTTACTTACGGCATCATTTGTTAAAGCATTTTCAAATTCAAAGTATCCATTTTTATTTATTTCTTTTACTACATTTTCAATTTCAACTTTTTTAAATTCATTTGTAAATATATTTTTTTCATTAAGCATATAAGCACCTTACTTAAACAATCTAAAAACAACTAATTTAATCATCAAAATTTCTCACATATTAGTTGTTATCATAAATTTTTCTATCTCTTGGGTTTAGTAAAAATTACATAAAATGTTTTAAAAATTATATATAAATCTAACCAAATACTCCAATTATTCATATACCAAATATCATGCTCCATTCTCTTTTTTATATTTTCACTAGTTACATCTTTTCCTCTAAAACCCTTTACTTGTGCCCATCCAGTCAACCCAGGAGCTGCCTTGTTTCTTTTTAAAAACATTTTAAATACTTTTGCATAAATTAAATCATCTTTAAGAATGTGTGGTCTGGGCCCAACTATAGACATGTCACCTTTTAATATATTTAAAAATTGAGGAAATTCATCAATACGATATTTATTGATTATTTTTCCAATTTTTAAATATTTTTTTTTATCAATTTTAGTCTTTTTATTTTGTTGATCCTTTTTAAAAATTCTCATTTTATAAACATTAAATCTTCTACCATCCCATCCTGCACTTTCTTCTGAATAAAATATCGGGAGTCCATCTTCTATATAAGCAAAAAATATAATAATGATAAGTAAAGGAGATACTAGTAAGAGAAATAAAATACTAAATACTTTATCAATCAATAATTTAATAAGTAAACTTAAGCCATAAAATCTTGATGTTTGATAGTTACTATAAGTATACTTATTGTTTATTAAATTATCAGAAAGTAATTTAAAATTATTATTTAAATTATTTTTTAAATAATTTTTTACATCTACTATTATTATATCAACTGAAAATTTAACTACAGTATCTAGAAAGTAGTTAACAAGACTTCTGTTATTATCATCTAATATCCAAATTTGTCCAAGTTCATGATATTCTAAAATCATTCTTATCTCTGACTCATTTGTAAAAACTGGAATTTTAAGATTAAATTTTGCTTCTTTTAAATTTCCTTTGAAGTTATCTTTTATAAAGCAGCATTTATATATATTTATTTTATCTTTTTTTTCATTTAAAATTTTTAAAATTGCATCTATAGACCCAACTAACATAATATTTCTTTGGATATTATTATTATCTAATAAGTTATTATAAAATTTATCTAAAATTTTTCTTAATAAAAATAAATTAAAAATAAGAAAAAACAGTAGATACAAAATATTAACATTAATATTAATATTCATTTTAAAAATGAATATTAAATATAAAGTAAATGGAATTGAAATAAGTAAAGGGAAAATGTCGTTCACTAAAAAACTTAAGTAATGAACAGCATATCTTTTTTTTGTTACTCTAAAAATAAATGAAAATATAAAGTAAAAAAATAAAAAAAATAAAGAGAAATAGAAATAATTAGAGTTCGTATAAATACTATAATTTAATAAATCATAAATGGAAAAAAACTCTAATATTGAAAATACATATATAGTTGAAAAAACCAAAAAACTTCTTAAAATGATTGAAATATCAATGAAAAAACTATCATCTTGTTGAAAAATTTTTTCCAGTCTTAGCATTAATTATGTTTTGTTATAATAGCTAGATGAATAATTGTAATTATAGTTATAATTATAATAACTATCTTTTGACGTATCTAAGTCATTTATAATAATACCATCAATTTTAGCTCCAACGTTTTGAATTTTTTTAATCGAAGACATGAAAGCTAATGTTTTAGATGAGTCTGATCTAATTATAAAAAGATTATAATCAGATGCTTGAGTTAAAATTAATGTATCAGATACTGGTTGAACTGGTGGTGAGTCAATAATCAAATAATCGTATTCTTGTTTCAGTACATCAAAAAACTTTTTAATTTGATCTCTGCTTACAATGTCAGACATATCAAATCTTTTAGCACCGGATGTTATGATTTCTAATTTAGTGCCCGGTACAGTGAAGATTGTTTCTTTTAAGGTTGAATTTGAAGAAATAATTTCACCTAAACCAAATATTTCTTTATCAAACTTATAAAAACTATTTAAAACTGAAGGTCTTCTAATATCAGCTTCAACAAATAAAACTTTATTATTTTTTTCTAGAGATAAAGCCAAATTAAAAGCATAGCTTGTTTTTCCTTCAGAAGGATTGCTAGATGTAACTAAATAACTCTTATTTTTTTTAAATTTTGCTTCAACTATAGCTCTTGAAGACCTAATAGCCTCAGAAAAATTAGACTCACCGTCTTCTAAAAAATTTTGTAAAATATGGTAGCCTTTCTTTATATCATGAACCTTTGGTAGTATTCCAATTTGTGGAATACTTAAATGATCAAGAGCTTCAGGCGTTTTTATCACTGTTGAATTCATTTCTCGATAAAATATCAATATATAAAACGCTACAAATGATGATAATAAAGCACCAATAAAATTTTTTCTTGGTTTTGGTGAAAATGAATTTTCTGGCAAGATAGGCTTTTCAATTATACTTAATTTAGAAATTTGTAAATTCTGTGCTTCATTTGTTTCCTTTTGACGTTGTAAAAAAGTTTCATATAATTTTCTACTACTTTCAACTTCTCTTGTAAAATTTAACATACCCGCTTCTTTTCCCTCAGTATCTCTTAATTCATTTTTTGCTTTTTCTAAATTTTTTTTTGAAG
>PANN01000017.1 GCA_002707645.1 Fidelibacterota bacterium
TGAAAATTTATTTGGCTCTCAACGAAGACTAAAGCTTGACTGGAGGAAAATGGAACCATATGTGCCTGAAGAAAAATACTATGGACCTGAAGTATATCCTATTATTGGTAGGATTGGATTTTGCTCTGAAACATTAAGAGTTGCTAAAGAATTTATTGATAATAATCTATCTTTAAATTCTCCTGTAATTTATAAAGGAAGGAATTCTACATTTTATAAAGTGTTTATGCCTGATTGGACTGCAGGTTTTGATGATAATGAACAACCAATGGCAATGTTTGGTGCTAAGGACGAAAATAGTAAAGATATAAATAATAAATCTAAAATAATTGGTAGTAGATTATATAACGACGAGTTTAATAACGCAGATCAATGTACCTGTCAAACAGATACATGTAGAAGTTGCCCAAATGCTAAAAGACACAATGTAATAAATAAAATGCATTTTTATGCTCCCGAAGATTATAGAGAAGAGTTGCGCAATTTATTTAATCAAGAAAACCCTATGCTTAGCTGGGCAGCATCTTTTGGTCCAGGAAGAGTTTTTTATAAAAAAAATGATTTTGAATTATTTGTAGATTTCATTATTAGAAAATCACAAAATTCTGGTTATCCAGATTATCCAGATGATCAATATGCACCAAAATATTTCTGGTCGTTCTTTAGATCACTTTGTTGGTATGAGGATTCTGTATTAATACCTATTGAAAAAGCAGAAAAAATATTAGAATCAATTTGCACCTATTCTAGTATTTTTAGACCTCGATTAAATGATGCAAAGTTTATTCTTTGTGCAATTTTATTTAGCCTAAGATTTAGAAAAATAGATAGAAATTTTCTTCAGGTAGATACAGACCTACATAATACAGTTAAAGATTCTATTGATAATTACATATCGTCAACTGGATATCCCAAGACCATGATTGATAACAGTGATATCACACCAGGAGATAATTTAAATCAGTATGTTTTAAGATTTCTTACAAAAGAAGCATCTGAGGCAGATTTCAGTAACTTAAAGGGTTTAGTTACTTCATTTAGTTAAAAATGAATTAAAAACTTTTATAACTATTTAAAGTATTATATATTTTATAATTCTCACGACAATAATATTTAAAAAATAAGTAAAAAAGTTACAATGGGCTATTTTCAGATAAATAAAGAATATAAGAAATCAGATATATATAAAATTTTAAATGTACCAATCAAGAGGCAAGGTGGAGCATGGTTAAAAGGTCATCATAACTATATTATTGGGAAAAAACATCTTCATTTTATTTTCGCTAATATAGGAACAGTTGGATATGGTCTTAATCAAAAGATTTACGATTATAATAATTATATTAATGAAAATGGACAATTAGTTTGGGTAACTCAAAAAGATAGAAAACAAAAAAATATTATTATGAAAAGCTTATTATCTTCAAGTCCATATATTTTTATTAATACTAAATCTACAAATAAAGGTTACTGGCTTTTTATGGGTAATGGTATAGTATCTAATGTAAAAGGAAATAATCCAGTAAAAATCATTTGGGACATTTCAAAAAAAAGCTTGTGGTACTTAAGTAAATATGATTTAGAAAATGAAGATAAAAAGGAAATTTCTATAAGAAAAAATGCTACCATTACAGGTGATAAAGCTGAAAAAATATTTGAAGTAGAGTTTTTAAAAAAGGGTTGGAAAATTAAAAATAAAACTGATGATCATGGTTTAGGATATGATTTTGATTGTATAGATAATAAAAATAATCGTTTTTTTGTAGAGATTAAAGGATGTAGGAATGATATTGAAAATATTAGGATGACAGAAAAAGAATGGGAAGTTTCAAAAATAAAAAAATCTAATTATCTTTTATGTGTAGTTTCAAATATTGAAGCATCACCGCGATTTAATTTTTATTCAGATCCCTATAAATTATTTAAAGAAAAAATAGTACCGAGGCAAATTATAAGCACTACATTACATATAAAGAAAATTGATCTAAATTTATTAAAAAAAATAGGTATTTCATGAACACAGATACTACATTTTTTACAAATGAAGAAGGTTATCAGCTTGTAGATAGATTCAAACAAACTATCTCCCAGGCTAAATTCTTCGATGCACTAGTTGGTTATTTTAGAATTAGTGGCTTTCATCAGTTATATAAAGAACTTGAAGGTGTAGATAAAATTCGTATTCTTGTCGGATTGGATGTAGATAAAAAATCTTTATTTAATAGATGAAACCAGGCAACAAGGATTAGATTTTGAATCAAACAAGAAAGCTACTGAAATAACCACTCAAGCAGTTATTGAAGAGCTGAACACTTCAGAGGATTCATATAATACAGAAGTAAGTGGATTAAAATTCAAAGAGTTTTTAACTACTGATTGTAATAATAAAGAAGATGATATATCTAGTGGTGGAAATGGTAAAAAATTAGAGTTTAGAGTATATCCTTCTAAAAATATTCATGCGAAAGTGTATGTTACTAGATATAAAGACCATATATCAAGCATTCAAAAAGGTTCTGTTATAACAGGTTCAAGTAATTTTTCTTTTACAGGACTTCAGATTAAGATACTTCCGATTAATTACCGTTAAAACGGTGAGAACAATTACTGATAATATATATTATGTCTCATAATTACAATATCTAGATATGACGACCATTTGACTTTTTACTCTTCCTTTTACTCTTACGCTCGGAATTTAACTTAAAAGAAAAACCTAGATAAACGGTATAATAATCAACGTTTAGCTTATCTATAATATAATTATTAGTATACTGTATTGGTCCATCGCTAGGATTAGTTTGATTATAAACGATATCAGGTTTTTTTAAACCAGTTACCATGTTATACCGAACACCGAAATCAACACCAATTTTTTGATCCTCTTTAAAAAATAAATTTGAACCAATATCTAAAGTAAAAACGGGCTCAATATTAGAATGTATTGTATCCTGAAAATAATTGTCATTATCATCGCACCAATTGTCTTGAAATAATATTGACAAAAGAATATCTCCACCAGAACAATCGCTATAATTTGACCAGGAACTATTTCCATAATCCCAGCGGGTTTTCTCGCTAAAAAAGGCAAAACCGACTGAAGCTCCTATATACGGTTTTAATAAACCATTTGTTAGAATTCTTTGATCTGAAGTTAATCGAATACCAGCACTAAAGAGAAATGCTTGCTCTCTGTTTCTAACATCTAAAGTTGGACCGTAATTACCGCTTTGGAGCAATAATTGATCTTGTGAATACCTTGTTCCAAAATGAATGTACTGACCGCTTAGTTGATATTTTAAGGTACTATTTTTTTTAAATGAATTTGAGTAAGAAACCTTAAATGAAAATCCGTTACTAGCATATCTGTCTCCAAATTCACCTGTAGGTCTGTTTGTACCAAATGATATTTCTATGAGTTCTGAGTTATCTGATGTTTGTGAGATTGAAAAAAATATTAATAAACTTAATATATATTTCATTGAGCGTCGTTAAGACCTGTTTTTTTAAGAAGAGCATCTACCTTAGGTTCCCTACCTCTGAATCCTACATAAAGATTCATTGGATGTTCAGTATTTCCTTTTGATAAAATATTATTCTTAAACTCATCAGCAGTCTGTTTATTGAAAATACCTGTTTCTTTAAACTTATCAAATGCATCAGCTTCCAGTAGTTCCGCCCATTTGTATGAATAATAACCAGCTGAATAGCCTCCACTAAAAATATGAGAAAATGAGTGAGAAATGGAATTACCCTTTACTTGCGGTAAAATTTTATAATCAGAAAGTATTTTATTTTCAAAACCTTCTACATTTTCTACTTCCGTATACCCATCGTGCCAAGCCATGTCAATTTTACATAACTGCAATTGTCTTAAAGACATTGAACCGGACATGTAAGTTCTCAATTCATTGATTTTTGATATATATTCAGAGGGAATAACCTCACCAGTTTCATAATGGAACGCAAACATATTCAAAACTTCAGGTTCAAGTAACCAATTTTCAAATATTTGAGATGGTAATTCTACAAAATCCCAATATACACTCATACCTCCAAGTGATTTATATTTAACGTTAGTTAATAATCCATGCAAGCAATGTCCAAATTCGTGGAAAATTGTTCTAACTTCACTAAAGCTAAGTAAAGCAGGTTTATCAGCGGTTGATTTTGTTAAATTACAATTAAATGTAACATGAGGTTGCTGTATTGAATCACCATGCATACCTTGAGCTTTTAATTGATTCATCCATGCGCCACCTCTTTTTGTAGAACGAGGGTGTATATCCTGATAAAGCAAGCCAATATATTTATTGTCCATATCAGTAACTTCGTATACACATACTTCTTCGTGAAACTTATCAACATTATCTAGTAATTTAAAATTTAAACCATATAGTTTATTAGCAACGTCAAAGACGCCATTTATTACGTTTTCAGATTTAAAATAAGGTCTTAAAGATTCATCATCAAACTTATAAAACTCCTTCTTATATTTATTACTATAATATGGTAAATCCCATGGAGTCAAAGAATCTAATTCATCTGTTTTTTTTGCAAAATCAACCAGAGTATTATATTCATCCTGAGCAGTTTTATGAGATGGCTTAATTAAGTCATCAATTAATTTATATACATTTTCTTTAGACTTAGCCATTCTTCTATCTAATACAAAATCAGCATGAGTTTCATAGCCTAAAAGCTTAGCTTTTTTATCTCTAAACTTTGAAATCATTTTTAAATTTTCTGAATTATCAAACTCACCACCATTGCACTTTGAGCCAAATTTTCTATATACATCTTCTCTTATTTTTCTACTGCTGCAATTGTTTAACAATATTCCGACATTAGTATCCAAAGTAAAACACCACTTGTCAGGCTCGTTATTTTTTACTGCATTTGATTTAGCCAGGTCAATTGCATTTTGGGGTATACCAACCAAATCACTAGAAGAGTCAATCCAATAGTTATTGATTTTATTGGTTGCACTAAGAACGTTATTTGAATATTTAGGACTTAGCTTGCTGAGTTCCTCACTAATTTTTCTATAAATATTTTTATCATCATTAGATAAATCAGCACCACTTCTAACGAAACCATTGAAAGTCTCTTCAACTAAACGAAGATCATGCTTATCTAAATTATAATCAAATCTTTTTGTATAAACCTTCTTTATTTTCTCAAATAACACATCATTTAGATATATATCATTACTAAACTTTGAAGTTAATTGACTAATATTCGAAACCAGTGACCTGATTTCATCATCAGCAATTGATGCAAAATAATGATAGTAAACGGTAGTAACATAATCCAATAAATTTGATGAGTTTTCAAATGCTAATATAGTGTTATCAAAAGATGGTGAATCGTTATTATTGCAAATGGAATCAATATTGGTTTTAGATTCTTCAATNGCAAACTCTAAAGCAGGCATAAAATGTTTTGCTTTAATTTTAGAAAAAGGAACCGAATTGTACTTATCTAAATTATCTTTTATTAAAGGATTGTCCATATAATTAATATACTACAAAATTTATTATTTTTCCTGGTATATATATTTCTTTTTTAATTTCTTTGTCTTTCAAATACTTCTCAATATTTTGATTTTTTTTAGCTTCTAATAATGCATCTTCTTTACTTATTGTGTCATTTAATTCTAAAACTGTTCTAACCTTCCCATTAATTTGAACAGCAATTTTAAATATAGATTTCTTTAATTTTGATTGAACAACTTGAGGCCACTTTTCATTAAAAACACTTTTGTTTTTCTTTAAAATTACGGACCACATTTCCTCACCTAAATGGGGTGCAAAAGGAGAAAGAATTTGTACAAAAACATTTTTATATTCTTCAGTTATACCCTTATCGTAAAAGTGATTAACAAACTCCATTAATTTACTAATACATGTATTAAACTTCATGTCATACATATTCTTTGTAATATAATCAACAGTATGATTACAAACATACTCATCTTCTGGAGACATACTACTATTTGATTTTTGTATTAATCTATACGATCTATTTAAAAATCTATTAATTCCTTTTATACCTTTGTCATTCCAATCACCACCTTCTTCAAAAGGTCCCATAAACATTAAATAGCATCTAAATGTATCAGAACCATAATCTTCTATAAATGAATCTGGTGATACAGTGTTACCCTTGGATTTTGACATTTTATTACCATCTTTTGTAATAGTTCCCTGATGGAATAAATTTATAAAGGGTTCATCAAATGAAACATAACCCAAATCTCTTAAGCACTTAGTTATAAATCGTGCATATAAAAGATGCATAGTTGCATGTTCAGAACCTCCAATATAGTAATCAACAGGAAGCCAATTACTGGAGTTTTTAGAAAAGGGTTCATCAATATTTTTTGAATCAGGATATCTTAAATAATACCAAGAAGAGCAAACGAATGTATCCATCGTGTCAATCTCAGGCCTCCACCCTTTTCCAAATATTTTTTCAGTTCTTTCAATTAATTCTTTAGAAGAACCAAGAGGTGATGTTCCTTTTGGTTTATATTCGACATCATCAGGTAAAGTCCATGGCAAATATTTCTCTGGAATTGGATGGGCATTACCATCAGGATCGTAAACTATAGGAATAGGAGCACCCCAGTATCTTTGTCTAGAAATAAGCCAGTCTTTTAATTTATAATTGATAGATTTGAAACCAGAATTACTATTTTCCAAAAATCTAATAATTTTTAATTTTGAATCCTTTGTAGACAAACCGTTAATTANATCAGAATTTATTGATTGTCCAGTTCCTGAAAATAATTCATCATCATTACAACTCTTATCATCTACAGGTTTGACAACTGTTAATATATCAATTTCATATTTTTTAGCAAAATCATAGTCTCTTTTATCATGACCTGGAACAGCCATAATAGCTCCAGTTCCATAACCTGTTAATACATAATCAGCAATCCAAACAGGTATTTTGGTGTTGTTAATAGGATTTAAAGCGAAAATACCACTAAAAATACCACTTTTAGTTTTTTTAGTATCCATTCTCTCGATTTCGCTTTTAAGTTCAGCAGACTTGCAATAATCATTAACTGATTCTTTATAACTGCTTGGAACAAGATTTTTGACATATTCATGTTCAGGACATAACACTAAGAATGTAACACCATAAATAGTATCAGCTCTTGTAGTGAAAACTTTAATTTTCTTATCATAACCACATAAATTAAAATCTATTAACGCACCTTCACTTCTCCCTATCCAATTTTTTTGCATTAATTTTGTTTTATTTGGCCAGCTTAATGAATCGAAGTTTAAAAGTTCTTCTGCATATTTAGTGATTTTAAAAAACCATTGTTTTAAGGGTTTTTGAATTACTGAGGCGCCTGATCTTTCAGATGTGCCATTTGACAATACTTGTTCATTTGCTAAAACTGTCTGATCAATTGGGTCCCAGTTAACCATTGCTTCTTTTTGATAAGCTAGACCATTATTATAAAGTTGAAGAAAGAGCCATTGCGTCCATTTGTAATAATCTTCATTACATGTAATAACTTCCGACTCCCAATCAAACATAGCTCCTATTTTTTGAAGCTGTTTTTTCATTACAGATATATTTTTATTAGTACTTTTTTTAGGATGCACTCCATGCTTAATTGCAAAATTTTCTGCAGGAAGACCAAATGCATCGAATCCCTGTGGTTGAAATATATTATATCCATTCATTTTTAAAAATCGAGCAAAGGTATCAACAGGACCATAATTATACCAATGACCAATATGAAGCTTGTCACCTGATGGATAGCTAAACATAGTTAACACATATTTTTTATTATCTGATTTTTTTAAATCTACTTTTAGAGAAAGATCGTCTGACCATTTCTTTTGCCATTTTTCTTCTAAATCTTTAAAAATTACATCATCACTCATAATTTTTAAGAAAATCTATTAACGAATCAATTTCTTCTTTTGTTCTTTTTTCTGTAAATGCAAACAAAAGCTTATTATCATTTTTATCAGTTTTAGGCTTGTCAATTAAAATTTTATTTTCAGCTGCTTCTCTTTGAATCAATGAAGCAGAACCAGTAGTTTTTACAACAAATTCTTTTATAAAAGACCTATTATTTTTATAAATAGAAAATCCTTTTAATTCTTCAATTTTATCGGCTGCATACTGAGAATTATTATAACATATTTTAGCTACTTCAGCCAGAGAATTGCCTAACAAAGCTAAATATATCGTAGATCGTAATGCTAACAAACCTTGATTTGTACAAATATTTGAAGTTGCTTTATCTCTTCTAATATGTTGCTCTCTTGTTTGAAGAACCATACTATAGGCTTCTTTACCATCAACATCCTCCGTCCTCCCTATAATTCTACCAGGCATTTTCCTGATATGCTTTTTCTTAGATGCTAAAAGACCAATATTAGGACCTCCAAAAGACATATAATTTCCTAATGACTGCGCTTCACCAACATAAATATCACAACCACAATCTCCTGGTGATTTTAATAAAGAAGCAGAAACTGGATCAGAAATAACAATAAACATAGACTTACCTTTTGCACGATTAAAAGCCTCTAAATCTTCAACTAAACCATAATAGTTAGGTGACTGAANGACAATACATGCAAAATCATTCTCTATTTCATCACTACAANTAGTNGTTCCATTTTCTGATAAGTCAAAATATTCAATTTNAATACCAATTGGGTCTAAATATGTTTTCAGAACTTTTACGTATGAAGGATGAACTGACTTTGACAATAGAATTTTTTTATTTTTAGTAATTGATATAGACATTGAACATGCTTCAGCTAGCGATGATGCGCCATCGTATAACGAAGCATTTGATACTTCCATGCCAGACAATTGACATACCATTGTTTGAAATTCATACAAATACTGCAATGTTCCTTGTGCGACTTCAGCTTGGTATGGCGTATAAGCAGTATAAAATTCCGATCTACTTGATAAAGTATCAACTACTTTTGGTACATAATGGTCGTAACTTCCTCCACCCATAAAAAAAAGAGAATTAGAAGAGTTCAAATTTTTATCACCAAGAATATTGAAATAATTAGTTAATTCCTGTTCTGAAAGAGCATCTTTAATAGACAGCGAATTGATATCAAACTTAAAAGATTCTGGTATAATTTTAAAAAGATCTTCAATGCTATCTAGAGATAGTTTTTTAAGAACTTCATCAAGCTGGTTTTTGGTTATAGATATATTAGACATTAATTAAAACATTGTATTTGTTGTGATCAAGTAAAGTATCAATTTCAGATTTGTCAGTTATTTTAATTTTAATAATCCATCCATCATCTAGAGGGTTTGAATTAATCATCTCAGGGTTATCTTCAATTATATTATTAATTGATATTATTTCACCAGAAACAGGCATAAATAAATCAGCAACTGTTTTAACAGCTTCTATTGTTCCAAAAACATCATCTTTATTGAAAGAATCACCAATTTCAGGTAATTCTACAAATATAATATCACCAAGTTCTCCTTGCGCAAAGTCAGTTATCCCTACCTGAGCTTCGTCACCATCAATATCTAACCATTCATGTTCTTTTGTAAATAATAAATTAGATTTATCACTCATTTTCAATCTCCTTATACTTAAATGTATTTAAAAAATTAGTACTATAATCTCCAGAAATAAAAGTACTATCGGCAAGTATTTGTTTTTGAAACGGTATAGTCGTATTTATCCCTTCGATAACTGATTCATCAAGCACACCAAGCATTTTATGTATAGCTTCAGATCTTGAGGAAGCATGAACTATAATTTTAGCAATCATTGAGTCGTAATTTGAAGGTATTTTGTACCCAGCATATATATGTGTGTCAACCCTTACACCGTTTCCACCAGGCATGTGCAAGCTTGTGATTTCACCTGGAGATGGCATGAAGTTTTTAGCTGGATTTTCTGCATTAATCCTACATTCGATAGAATGTCCCCTAGGTTTTAAATTTGACAGCCATTGTGGTAAAACTAAACCTGCATGACATAAAATTTGATTTTTAACGATATCAAAATTTGTAATCATTTCTGTTACTGGATGTTCTACTTGAACTCTTGTGTTCATTTCCATAAAATAAAATTTATTACTTTCAGAATCAAATAAGTATTCAATTGTACCTACACCTATGTATCCTACTTCTTTTGCTATCATAACTGAGATATCAGACATTTTTTTTCTAGTTTCATTATCTATGGATGACGATGGAGCTTCTTCAAGTACTTTTTGGTGACGTCTCTGAACAGAACATTCTCTATCTAACAAAGAATAAACATTACCGTGAGTATCTGAGACTATCTGAATCTCAATGTGCTTAGGAGAAGTAAAGTATTTTTCAACGTAAACGTTTGTATCATTAAAAGATATTTTTGCTTCAGACTGCGCTGTTTCAAAAGCATTTTTAAAATCATCTGGATTATTTACTATTCTCATACCTCTACCACCTCCACCAGATGAAGCTTTGATAATGACAGGAAATCCTAGTTCATGTGCAATATCTAGTCCTTCACTAGCAGAATTTACAATTCCTAATGATCCAGGAATTATAGGGACATTAAGTTTTCTCATAGTATCTCTTGCGGTAGCTTTATCGCCCATTGTTGATATTATCTCAGAATCGGGCCCGATAAATGTTAAACTATTATCTTTGCAAACCGTAGAGAAATCAGCATTTTCAGATAAAAAACCATAACCAGGATGTATAGCATCAGCATTAGTCAATTCAGCAGCAGATATAATAGCAGGAATACTCAAATAACTTCTTGATGAATCAGCTGGACCTATACAAATAGCTTCATCAGCAAATTTTGTATGTAAAGATAATTTATCAACATCAGAATATACAGCAACAGTATCAATGCCTAATTCTTTACAAGCACGAATGATTCTTAATGCAATTTCACCTCTATTTGCTACTAATACTTTTTTAAACATTATTTTTTTATAAATTTAAATAAGGGTTGGCCAAATTCTACAGGTTCACCATCTTTAACTAAAATTTCAACAATTTCACCAGAAAAATCCGATTCTATAGTATTAAAAATTTTCATTGCTTCAATAATACACAGAGATTGTCCTAAATCAATTTTATCACCAACATTAATAAATGGAGGCTCACCAGGTTTTTGAGATTCATAAAAAGTTCCAACTAATGGAGCAGTTATCACATCAAGTGAGTCTGTTGCTAAGCTCTGAGTATTTTCTTGATTTTTTTCAATATCCTGAACCAATGGCTGATTATCATCGATTGTTATAGTTTGACTATCATTGGCTTCTTCATGTTTATTTAAAGGATTAGATACATTATTACTAAAATTTTTCTTAAGCTTAATTCTCTGAGCGCCCCAAAATGAGGATATTTCAATTTCATTAATTTCCGTGTCTTTTATAACTTCAATAAGTTTTGAAATTTTATTCTTTAATCTCATTTAACTCTTTCTATATATTTTCGTTCTCGAGTATCTACTCTTACAACTTCACCTTCTTGAACAAACAATGGAACATTAATTACTGCGCCCGTTACTAACTTAGCTGGTTTTGTTCCCCCTTGAGCTGTATTTCCCTTTTCTCCAGGATCTGTTTCTATAATTTCCATATTCATATGTGATGGAATTCGTATTTCAACAGGATTTGAGTTTGGGTCAAAAGTAATTGTAACGGGAGTATTTTCAGCTAAAAAGTCTGATATATCCTTATCAATAAAATTTGACTGAATAGATATTTGTTCATATGTTTCTTTATCCATAAAATAATAAAAGTCATTATCGGAATAAATAAAATTATAATCTCTTGCCTCTATTCGAATAATTTCTATCTTATGACCTGCTCTAAAAGTCTCATCTACTACTTGGCCCGTCTTAATATTCTTTAATTTGGTTCTTACAAATGCTCCGCCTTTTCCAGGTTTTACATGCTGAAAATCTACGATTTTCCATAGGTTATTTTTATGTTGAATTATAAGTCCATTTTTGAAATCTGATGTGCTTGCCATATATTCTCATATTTAAGTTTAATTATCTATAATAACAATATAATAATATAAAATGATTATAGAGAATTAAACTAAAAGAAATCTAAATTATTATTACTATTTATTTAACAGACTTTGGATTGTACTATTGTGCTTATCAAGTTCTTTTAATTCATATTCAACAGATGGAACTAAATCATCTGAAGGGTATTTTAATAAAAACTGATTATAAAGTTCTCTTGATTCAGTATATGACTGTATGTAGTTACTATTTATATAAGCTTTAGTAAATAAGGATCTTTTAGCAAGATCGGAACTAGGGTAATCCCATATGATTTTATTTAAAAACTCTATAGTAATATCATAATTTTTAAACTCGTTAAGATAAATCTCAGAAATTAAAAATAAGGATTTTGTAACGTAGTCAGAACTTGAACTTGTATTTGCGATATTATTTAATATAACAAGACAATTATTGAACTCCTTATCATTATATAATTGTTGGGCTTTCTCCCAATTATCGGAATCATCACTACTATTGCATGATAATGATATAGTGAGAATTATATAAATTAAAATCTTTTTATGCATTATTTTTTTTCATCATCAACAACTTCAAAGTCAGCATCTTTAACTTCTTTATCCGAATTAGAATTTGAAGCATCTGAAGATTGTTGTTGATTTGGTTGTTCTTGATTTTGTTGTGCATTTTGATACATTTTCTGAGATAAAGCTTGAAATTCTTGATTTAAATCTTCTAAAGATTTTTTAATTAAATCTATATCACCAGTTTCTTTATCTTTCTTTAGCTTTTTAAGCTTTTCATCAATTGAAGAGTACTCATCTTTTGAAAGTTTATCTTTCAACTCCTTTAACTGTGTCTCAAGCTGATGAATTGTTTGATCTGCATTGTTTATAGTATCAACTTTTTCTTTATTCTTAGCATCTTCTTCTTTATGCTTTTCCGCGTCTCTCTTCATCTTTTCAATTTCTTCATCGCTTAAACCGCTTGAAGCTTCAATTCGAATTGATTGCTCTTTTCCGGTCGCTTTATCGTTTGCTGAAACATTAAGAATACCATTAGCATCGATATCGAAAGTTACCTCTATTTGAGGAGTACCTCGTTGAGCAGAAGGGATTCCATCAAGGTGGAATCTACCTAAAGACTTATTACCTGAAGCCATTTCACGTTCACCTTGCAGGATGTGAATTTCAACTGATGTTTGATTATCAGCAGCTGTTGAAAAAATTTGACTTTTTTTAGCTGGAATTGTTGAATTAGATTCTATGAGTTTGGTCGCAACACCACCTAATGTTTCGATACCTAACGATAAAGGTGTTACATCTAAAAGCAATACATCCTCAACGTCTCCAGCAAGCACGCCTCCTTGTATCGCTGCACCTAATGCAACTACTTCATCTGGATTAACTCCTTTGCTAGGATCCTTTCCAAATATTTTTTTCACTGTTTCTTGAACAATTGGAATTCTACTAGACCCACCAACTAAAATTACTTCGTTAATCTCAGAACTACTTAATTTTGAATCCTTTAAAGCATCTTCACAAGGCTTAATCATTTTATCTATTGTTGATTTTATTAAAGATTCGAACTTAGCCCTAGTTAATGTAATTAATAGATTTTTTGGTCCAGTTTCATCTGATGCTATAAAAGGTAAATTAATTTCTGTTTGTTTAGAGGAGGATAGTTCGCATTTAGCTTTTTCTGAGGCTTCTTTAAGTCTTTGAATAGCCATTGAATCTTTTGATAAATCATAATTTTCTGATTTCTTAAATTCATCTATTAACCAATCTACTAAGATATCATCAAAATCATCACCACCTAGCATTGTATCACCATTGGTTGATTTAACTTCAAAAACACCATCGCCTAACTCTAATATTGAAATATCAAAAGTTCCACCACCTAAATCAAAAACTGCAATTTTTCTATCTCCTTGCTTATCTAAACCATATGCAAGGGCAGCAGCTGTTGGCTCATTAATGATTCGCTTAACGTTTAAACCAGCAATAACACCAGCATCTTTAGTAGCTTGTCTTTGTGAATCATTAAAATAGGCTGGAACAGTTATTACAGCATCAGTAACTTTTTCACCTAAATAATCTTCTGCTGTTTTTTTAATATTTTGCAACACCATAGCACTAATTTGGGGTGGAGCATATTCAGAGCTATCAACCTTAATGTTTACTGAATCATTTTTACCTTTAGAAATTTCATAGGGGTATTTTTTATTTTCACTGATAACTTCGTTATAAGATCTCCCAATAAATCTTTTAGCAGAAAAAATAGTTTTTTTAGGATTAGTCACTGCCTGCCTTTTCGCTGCTTGGCCTACTAGCGTATCACCATCTTTTGAAAATGCAACAATTGATGGCGTAGTTCTTAAACCATCGTTGTTAGTTATAACTTCAGGCTTACCACCTTCAATAACAGCTACACATGAATTTGTTGTTCCTAAATCAATTCCTATTATTTTTCCCATATTATATATAACTCCATAAATTATTTTTTTTTCTTATAACTAATTGCAAGTACATTCAAGAATTATGCCAAATAAAACAAATACTGCATTTTTGTCATGCTTATTAAGCTTTTGAGGTGGGTGCTAGCTTTTTATTTTTTGATTTAAAAATTAACTGAGATCCTTTACCGTTTATATATATAATAGAATTTTCTTCAATCTCTCCATTCAAATATTTAAAAGATATTACATTTTCAATCTCATTCTGAATTATTCTTCTTATGGGTCTAGCGCCCCATTCTCTATGGATACCATTTATTAATAAAATATTTTTTGCAGACTTACTAATTCTAAGTGACATATTTTTTGATTTTAAATTTTTTCTTAAATCATTTAATTGTAAATCTATAATATCAAACAAATTGTCTTTATTTAATGAATTAAATATTATTGTTTCATCTAGCCTGTTTAATAATTCAGGTTTGAAATACTTTTTCACTTCTAATTGTAAATCAATTTTTAAATCTTTTTCATCAGATTTATTAAATCCAATTGTACTGGAGCTCATGCTTTGTGTACCAATATTAGAAGTAAGAATAATTATTGTATTAGAAAAATCAATAACATGGCCAAGACTATCTGTTAATCGACCCTCATCAAGAATTTGAAGAAGAATATTGAAAACATCTGTATGAGCTTTTTCAATTTCATCAAATAAGACAATTGAATAAGGATTTCTTCTTACTTTTTCAGATAAAAACCCTCCTTCTTCATAGCCAACATATCCCGGTGGAGCTCCTATTAAACGTGAAACATTATATCGTTCCATATACTCAGACATATCTATTTTAATTAAGGATTCTTTCTTATTAAATAAAGAGTGAGCTAATTGCTTTGCAAGTTCAGTCTTCCCTACACCTGTTGGACCTAAAAACATAAATGAACCTATAGGGTGATTTGGATTTTTAAACCCTGACCTAGATCTCTGTATAGCAGAAACCAACTTATCAACAGCGTAATCTTGTCCAACGATAAATTTAGTTATATTATCTTTTATACTAAGAATTTTAACAGATTCTCGTTCATTAATTTTAGAGATTGGAATGCCAGATATTAGTGAGACTGTATCTGCTACATCTTTGTCCGTTATCTCTACCATATCATCATTTACGGAAGTTAATTTAAGTTGATTATTTATAAAATCAATTTTGTTTAAAATTTTTTTTTCTTTATCTCTTAATTTCGCAGCGTTTTCAAAATGCTGATTTATAATGTCTTTATTTTTAGTATCAGTTATAAGTTTAAGTTTTTTTTCTAATTTGATAACTGAATCAGGTACAGATGAACTGTTTAGACTAATACGAGAACATACCTCATCCATTATATCTATTGCCTTATCTGGTAAAAACCTATCATTAATATATCTATCACTCAATTCAACACAAGCACTTATTGCATCTTTAGAAATTTTAACCTTATGATGTAGTTCATACTTATCTTTAATACCATTTAGTATATCTACTGTACTTTTAATTGAAGGTTGGTAGACAATAATCTTTTGGAACCTTCTATCTAAAGCACCATCTGACTCTATATATTTTCTATACTCACTCAAAGTCGTAGCACCGACTATCTGAATATCTCCTCTTGCAAGTGCAGGTTTTAACATATTTGCAGCATCAAGTGAACCAGCTGCACTTCCTGCTCCAACTATTGTATGAAGCTCGTCAATGAATAAAATTATATTTGAAGATTTTTCTATTTCCTGCATCATTTTTCGCATTCTTTCTTCAAATTGCCCTCTGTACTTAGTACCTGCTAGCATACCAGGAATATCAAGTGAAATTAACGTATAATCCCAAAGTAGTCTTGGAACTTTTTTATCAAGTATTCTCAAAGCAAGACCTTCTACAATTGCCGTTTTCCCAACTCCAGGCTCACCAATTAAAACAGGATTATTTTTTTTTCTTCGTGAAAGAATTTGAGATAATCTTTCAATTTCTTCATTTCTTCCAATAACAGGATCAAGCTTACCACTTGAAGCAAGATCACTAATATTTCTAGAAAACATTTTCAATGTAGATTCTTTGTCTGGCTCAGAATATTTCTTTTTATGAATTATTTTAATATTGTTACTTGAAGTAACATATGATTTGATTATTTGGTAGTCAACTGAACATAGATTAAAGATTTTATACAAAGTGCAATCATTTTCAAGAAGCATTGATAGTAATAAATCATTCTGACCAGAGCTTTTTCTGTTATCATTTTTAGCTTCAATAAAAGAGTTCTTTAAAATTCTTTCAGCTCTTCTAGTTAAAGGCAAATGCCCTAAAGTTGAAGTTACGTTTGAAGCGGTTAATGATTCTTTTAATAAAGATTGCATTTTCTCAATATTACAACCTATAGCTATAAGAGTATTTGAAGCACTACCTTTAGAATCTTTAATAATAGCTAGCAAAAGATGTTCTGATCCAACATAAGAATGTCCTATTTTAAGAGACTCCTCTTTTGCAATTTTTAAAAGCCTTTGTATACCTTTTGTATAATTTTCACTCATTTTATTTTATCAATTTTTTTATTATAGATTTTGAAAATATTGTTTGAAATATTTTTAAAACTTGTATCGTGGCTAGTTATTACAAATGTATATCCCAGCTCTTTGTTTATATTAACAATTAATTCTAATAAAAGCTTAGTATTAATTTCATCTAAATTACCTGTAGGTTCATCTGCTAAAATAATCTTTTTACCACCCAATAATGACCTCAACATAGCAACTCTCTGTTTTTCACCGTGTGACAATGTAGAAGGATAGGCAAGTTTCAAATGATCTAAATCTACATATTTCATATATTTATCTATGTTTAGTTTTGTTTTTTTTAAATTTAATTTATTAATATAGCTTGGTATCATAAGATTTTCGTAGACATTGAACTCAGGAAGCAAGTTAAAATCTTGGAATAAATATGAAAATAATTGAATCCTAAATTTTGATAGATTATCATTACTTAAGTCATGGCTTACACCATGCATGGAAACCTTACCTTTATCAGGCTTAATCAAACAACCCATAATATTAAGCAATGTTGATTTACCAACTCCAGAATTGCCTGTAATTAAATTAATTTCAGAATTTGATATTCTTATACTAGCGTTTGATAAAACTAAATTTTCAATATTATTGTTGGTGTATTTTTTTGTTATGTTACTAAAATCTAACATGACTCTCTTTCCTATCTAAATAATATATTGGTAATGTTGAAAAAAAAGATATAATTACTGTTATAATAAAAAATAAAATTGATACTTCAAAATTTATTAATGATATATAATTTGGTAAAAATGGCAATGAACTATAAATAAAAGATAATATATTATATTGATGATATAAAAATAATGAACCATTTACAAAAAGAATAGTAGACAAAACAATTAATGATGACATTATATAATTTAAAATAAACAACTTCAGAATTATTTTATTAATATTCATTCCTAGAACATTAAGTGTTATAAACTGCTTAGATTTATCGTTAATCAGTATGACCATTGTTGAAAAAAATATAAAACATGACAATATAATAGCAAAAAAAGCAAAAAAATAGTATACTTTCTTTTCCAGGTTTAATCCATCGATAATAAGATTTGAATACACATTGTTTTTGTTATATTCAATGTTTTTAGAAAAATCTAAATTATCATAATAATATTTAATATTGTAGCTATCATCAATATCTAAATTATTTAATTGAGTAAAAATATTACTATTATAATCTAAAAAAGGGATATTAAAAATAGCATAAACTACATACGGTTTTATTGTTGTGAAGCTTGATGCTATATTAATATCTGATGGATAAAAAATTGATAGACTATCCCCTATCTCAAGATCGAATTTACTAGCGATATCACGACCTATTATTACGTGATTATTTTGAATGAGAGATTCGTTATTGAAAGATGAATATTTAGATAATTTTTGTTTAAAATAAACATCTAACTTATCAAAGCCTAAAATATGAGTGTATATATTAGATTCATTAATACATGCAATTTTTTCATGACCACTATTAAAATTACTATAATCAAATGATTTATTCTTAATAATATCATGATTTACAAAATATTTATAATGATAAGAGTTGATTTTATTTGAAAAATTTATTTCAATACCATCCATAATTGACATAATCATGAAAATTGAATACGAACCTATCAGCAATCCAAAAATTGAGGGAATTAATGATAGTTTAGGCTTTCCATGACTATCTTTAACAAAGAATGTAAATAATTGCTTAAAACTCATACTTTTTAATAAAAGAATTGTAGAAATATAAAGAAATGATAGACATAATTATTAATAATAATGGAAATATATAAACTGGCAACATATAATCTATATGTATTGGGATAGAATTGGTGAAATACACGTAATCTGGAAGATTTATGAGATTAATTTTTTGTTCGATATTAAGCAATATATAAGCAAAAGAAAAACCGACAATTGAGCTTAAAAATAAGACAAAAAAAGACCTTAGTAGTATTATAAAATAAATATAGATATTATTCAGCCCAAGTGTCTTCAAGATAAAGAAATCATTTTTATAATATGATATATACAAGAGGTTATTTTGAAGAATATTAAAAATGCATATCAGCATTATAAAAAAAACAAGCATTTTTATTGGAAAGTCATATGCATTAAGCCACTTAAAGAGGTCATCATTTATCTGAAAAATATTTTTTATCAAATATTTATTATTAAGCAAGCTACTTTTGAAATCTTCATTAGTTAAAAAATAATCATAATTCTCATTTATAAAATTTTTAAACAATGCCCTATTTCCATAAATCCTATATGTATCATATGCTGGTATATTAGATTTAAATATTCCTCCAACTTTTATTAATTCAATATTCTCAATATTATTAGATTCTATATTAATTAAAGTCAATGTTGAGCCAACACTTACATTTAGCTTTTCAGATAGAATTTTTCCTATTATAATATCACTATCTGATATTGAGCCTTCTAATAAAATACCTTGAAGATCATGTATGAAATCATTAGAATTACTAAATGCTATCACATTTACTGGCTCTGAAAAACTTTTATTCTTAGCTATTAAATCTTTTGTCGATACTTTGGAAAGGATTGAATTTTCAGGCAATATCGATAAAAGTATACTTTCATCATCATCCGTTAAATATCCATTCAATTTATTTAATATTTTATATTGACCATTTAAATCAACTATTACATTATTAACTGTTTTTTTAAAACCTTCATTAACAGATAATATTAAAACAACAAAAATTATTGATAAAGAGGTTATAATAAATGAAAAACTATTTAAATATAAATTTGTTCTTGATTTATTATTGATACTAAAAACGTTTGCAGATAAAAACTTTTTAAGTATTTGAATGTTCATTTTTCATAGCTGGAAATAATATAACATCTTTAATTGATTTTTTGTTTGTTAAA
The DNA here is from genome assembly GCA_002707645.1 of Fidelibacterota bacterium. Classification (GTDB taxonomy): domain Bacteria; phylum Fidelibacterota; class Marinisomatia; order SCGC-AAA003-L08; family D37C17. The sequence continues at coordinate 19,966 of PANN01000017.1, forward strand.
ATCATAACTAGTCTATCAATACCTATACCCACACCTCCTGTTGGAGGCATTCCAACTTCAAGAGCTTCAATAAAATCATTATCTAGAACTTGAGCTTCCTCATCGCCACTATCTTTCAATTTTTGTTGAGCAAGGAATCTTTCCTTTTGGTCAATAGGATTATTTAACTCACTGAAAGAATTTGCAATTTCCATTTTATTCATAAATAATTCAAATCTTTCAACAATTTTACCATTTGAATTTCTTTCAACTTTTGCTAAAGGTGATAATTCAATTGGATAATTGATGATAAAAGTTGGATTAATTAATTTAGGTTCAACAAAAAAAGAAAAAGCTTTATCTAGAGATTTTGCATACCCATAGGTTTTATCCAAGGGAATATTATTGTTTTTCATAACAGAATGTATTTCCTTAGTATTCATTTCGCTAATTTTAATATTACTATATTTATCCAAGACATCAAAGAAACTGAAGACATCAAAATTTTTTTTAAAATCTATACCATTTACCTCTAGTTTCATTTCTTTTACTAGGTTTTTAATCATACCTTCAGTTAATTCCATCATATCATAGACATCACTGTATGCAGAATAAAACTCTAACATAGTAAACTCCGGATTATGATTTTTATCCATACCTTCATTTCTAAAATTCTTAGAAATTTCATATACCTTTTCAAAACCACCAACTATTAATCTTTTAAGATATAATTCATCAGCAATTCTTAAAAAAAGGTTCTGATCTAAAGAATTATGATATGTAGTAAAAGGTTTAGCATTTGCTCCTCCATAAACAGGTTGAAGAACAGGTGTTTCAACTTCAATAAAGCTATTTATATTTAAATAATTTCTAATACTATTAATAATATTAAATCTACTAATAAATACATCTCTGCTATCATCATTAATTATCAAATCTAAATATCTTTTTCTATATCTCTGCTCCTTATCATCAAATGAAAAAAATAGTTCTCCATCTTTTTCCTTCATATTAGGAAGAGGATGTAAGTTTTTAGATAGAAGCTCTACTTTATTTGCTTTTATTGATAATTCTTGTGTTTTAGTATAAAAAACTGATCCTTTAATACCAACAATGTCTCCTATATCTAACTTTCTTACAACTAGATCATATTCATCATTACTAAGGTTTTGATTATTTGTATAAACTTGTATTTTTCCAGACATATCCTTAACATTTAAAAAAGAAGATTTACCCATTTTCCTTATAGATATAATTCTTCCTGCAATTGATATGTCATGATTTTCATATTTTTTAGAATCATTTTTAATTTCAATAATATTATTATTTTTATCAAAATTATGTGGAAACGGATCAATATTATTATCTTTTAAAAATTTTAGTTTTTCTAATCTAAATTTTTTGATTTCATTTAGATTTTTTTGATTATCACTCATTTATTCTCCGTGTTAAATAATAAATATTTTCTTATAAACTCATTAATATTTCCATCTAAAATATTATTAATATTACTTGTTTCATACTTCGTTCTATGGTCTTTTACCATCTGATAAGGATGAAAAACATAAGATCTTATTTGACTTCCCCAAGAAATATCTTTTTTAAGATCATTTAATTTATCTTTTTCTTCTTTATTTTCCTTTATCTTTAATTCATATAATTTAGACTTAAGTATTTTTATTGCAATATTTTTATTTTTAAGCTGGCTACGTTGATTTTGACACTGACAAACAATTCCAGAAGGTAAATGAGTTATTCTGACAGCGCTGTCTGTTTTATTAACGTGTTGACCACCAGCGCCACTTGCTCTGTATGTATCAATTTTTAAATCTTTATCTTCAATTACAATATCAATATCATCATCAATCACTGGAAAGACAAATACCGAAGCAAAAGATGTGTGTCTTCTCGAGTTGGTATCAAATGGTGATATTCTAACCAATCTATGTACTCCACCTTCCGACTTTAAATTTCCGTAAACATTAATTCCTTTAATTTCTAAAGAAACATCTTTTAAACCATTTTCATCACCATCTTGATAATTCAAAATTGTCATTTCAAAATTATTTTGATCAACCCATCTTTTGTACATTCTAAATAACATAAAAGCCCAATCCTCAGATTCTTTTCCCCCTGCTCCAGGATGAATATTTAAAATGGCGTCTCTAGCATCATCTTTTTCAGACATAATACTAGACATCTCAAATTTTTTTAAATCAATATCAATTTTTTTTAAGTGTGATATTGATTCTTCGCTTACAGAATTTTCATCATTAACAATTTCAATATGAAATTTTAGAAGATCTAAATTTGAATTTAAGTTTCTTATTATATCTTTTTTGTCGTTAAGATACTTGATTTTTTTTAAAACTTCATGTGCTTTATGTTTATTATCCCAAAAGTCTTGTTCTGAAGTTTTAGATTCATAAAAAATTATCTTATCGGAAACTTTATTTTCGTCAAAGATAACTCCTTAAATCTTCATATTTACTTATGCATATATTGGATTTATTTATATAATCTTGAATTTCCATTAATATTTTTTCAATTCTAATATTGGTTCAAGGGAATCTCTAGTTTCAACAGGATCGTGTGTTCTTATAATATCTGCTCCATTAAGGACACTTACTGCTTGCATAGATAAACTTTTATAAAGTCTTTGATGAGGACTATTACCATTGAAATTCAACATCGACTTTCTAGATAAACCAATTAAAATTCTACAATTAAATTTTTTAAAATTATTAATTTTTTTAATAATTTCATAATTATCATTAAAAGTTTTTCCAAAACCAATACCAGGGTCTAAAATTATGTTTTTAATAGACAAACCAATTTTACTAATATAATTTAGACGAGTTTCAAAAAAATAAGATATTTCATCAATTAAATTATTATATTTCGGCTTTATTTGCATATTTGTAGGGTTTCCTTTCATATGCATTAATACAATAGGAACATTATACTTAAAGGCAATATCTATATTAGTAAAGTTATCACCTCCACCAGAAATATCATTAATCATATTAAAACCATTATTTAAACAAAATTCAATAACTTTAGGTTTATATGAATCTATTGAAAGACAATTATGATCTAAATTTAAATTTAAAAACTTTTCAATTCTTTCAAGTTCTTGTTTTTCAGATAACGGCTTAGCACCAGGTTGAGTTGACTCAGCTCCTATGTCAATAATATCTGAAGAAATAACTTTATTAAACTTATTTTTGATGTTTAGAGAATTAAAATTTCCACCATCATAAAAAGAATCAGGTGTAATATTTAAAATCCCCATAATTTTTAAATTATTGTTAAGATTTAAAGACAAACTAAGACTTTGTTGATTTACGCCTTACTCTTTTTGTAGGAGTCTCTTTTATTTTCGTAGATATACCATTTTTAACTATATCTTCGAATTGTTTTCTATCCAAAGTTTCTCTTTCGATTAATACTTTAGAAACGTTATGAAGATGCTTCAAATATTTTTTGAGAAGGTTTGTAGCATTTTTTTCTGCATTTTTAATTAAAGAAGTTATTTCGTTATCAACCAATCTTGATTTTTCATCACTATATTCATTTGATTTAGACGTCCCTTTTCCTAAAAATACTTCTTCCTCTTTTTGACCTAATGCCATAGGACCAACTGCTTCACTCATTCCCCATTCACATACCATTTTCTTTGCTATATCAGTAGCAACTGATATATCATTACCTGCCCCTGTAGTAAAGTTATTAAAAATTATTTTCTCTGCACATCTACCACCCATAAGTATATCAAGTTTACCAAGTAGGTATTGATTTGAATAATTATATCTTTCTACTTCTGGAATTTGAGCAGTTAAACCCATCGCTCTCCCTCTTGGAACAATTGTAATTTTATGAACAGGGTCAGCTAATTTAGTAAAATATGCTACCAAAGCATGGCCAGCTTCATGATATGCAGTTATTTTTTTGTCATCATCTGTAAGAACCATACTTTTTCTTTCAACACCCATCATAACCTTATCTTTAGCATCTTCGAAATACTTCATGCTCACTTTTGTTTGATTCATTCTAGCTGCAAGAAGAGCAGCTTCATTAACTAGATTTTCAAGATCAGCTCCTACCAGACCAGGAGTACCCTGCGCTACAACTTTTAAATTTACATCTTTGTTTAGAGGTATTTTTTTTGTGTGAATTTTTAAAATCATTTCTCTGCCAAAAACATCAGGAGAATCAACTACTATTTGCCTATCAAACCTACCTGGTCTTAATAGTGCCTTATCTAAGACATCAGGCCTATTTGTTGCAGCAAGTAGTATTACATTAGTATTTGTATCAAAACCATCCATTTCTACTAAAATTTGGTTTAATGTCTGTTCTCTTTCATCATGTCCACCACCCATGCCTGAACCTCTATGCCTACCAACAGCATCTATCTCATCAATAAATATTATACTTGGTGAATTAGTTTTAGCTTGGTTGAATAAATCTCTAACTCTACTAGCACCAACACCAACGAACATTTCAACAAACTCAGCACCACTAATGGTAAAAAAAGGTACATTGGCTTCACCAGCAACAGCTTTTGCAAGTAATGTTTTTCCAGTACCTGGAGGACCTAACAAAAGTGCACCCTTGGGAATTTTAGCACCAATTTTATGATATTTTTCTGATTTTTTTAAAAAGTCAACTATCTCTTGAAGTTCAGTTTTAGCTTCCTCACAACCTGCAACATCTTTAAATAATTTTTTTGTTTTTTTTGAATCGACAATTTTTGCTTTACTCTTTGCAAATGAAAAAATATTATTTTGACCGCCTACTCCTCCTTGCATTCTTTTCATTATTAAAAACCAAAAAACTAGAATTAATATCCAAGGAGAAAACTGAAAAACATAATCTAAGAAGGTTAGAGTTTTTTGCTTGATTTTAACGTCAATACCTAGGTTAACTAGCTCATTAACTAAATCATTTGTCAACTCCGGTAAAACAACTGTAAAAGAGCTTATTTCATTGTTTGATAAAGTACCAAAACATCCAGGATTGCATTCTCCAGTTAAAAACTTATCCTCTATGGTTACCTTGGAAATATTCTCAGATTGCTCTTTAAATACATCCGTGAATTCTGCATAACTTATTTCTATTGATTTAGGTGCTATCGATGCATATTGAAGCACTGATACTGAAACAATTATTATTACAATCCATAATAAAAAATTACCACCTAAATTTTTTATCAACTTATTTTTCATTTTATCTTTATCTTTACTCATTATCTATATATATATCCTTTAAATTTCTAAATAAATTATTATAATCTAACCCATATCCAATAACAAATTTATTTTCAATGTTAAATGCTGTTATACAATCTATCATTTCAATATTTGAAGCAATATTTTTATGTAGTAAAGTTATAACTTTAATGCTGATAGGATTCATTTCATTAAATCTGTTATATATTTCTTTTATCGTTTCTCCTGAATCTATTATATCCTCAACAATAATAATATCTCTATTGTGAAAACTCTCATCAATTTCCTCAACTGACAGCTTACCTCTTTTAGCACCTTTATAAGATTTTGCTGAAATAAATGATATCTCGTAATCGAAATTACATTTTTTTAATAAGTCCATCATAAAAAAAACACATCCTGTTAAAACACCAACGATAATTGGATTTTTATCTTTATAAGTAGTATTTAAAATATCTGATATATGATGAATTTTCTTATTTATATCTTCTTCAGTTAAGTACTTTATAAAATTATGATTTTTATATTTAATATTTTTCAAAATATCCTTTGTTTCTTTCAATGTGTAGAGACAAACATTCAGATTTATTAAAATACTGATTATACTCAGTTGCTAAGCCAGGTACACAAATCACTCGTCCACTTCGATTTCTTATTATTGGATAATATAACTTATCATAATTTGATATTTTATTATTCATAAATAAATCGCTTAATTTTTTAGTTGAATTTTTTAGTTGAATTTTATCACCTTTAATCCAATGTGATATATATGATCCGGTATCAAGTAAGTTTATAGGTATAATATTTGTAAAATTATTATTTAAAGATTTAAATGAAATATCAGAATCATACCAAATATATTTCTTATTTTTATTATTTATAACCATATCAGATTGAAATTTTCTTGGAATAGATATTATAATAGAGGACCTTTCTTTTTCCAAAAGAATTTTCTTTGAAATATTTATAGATAGGCCATTTCTTCCATTTTTAATAATCTGATAAATATTTTTCCAGTGTAAATCTGTTATTTTTAAAGTTATTTTTTCAAATGTTTTAGATATTACATAATTAAGAAAAAGCTTAGTTTCTAATGATGAAAATGTATCTAAAAAATTCAAGTTTAATTCAATAAAATACTTATTTTTTCTTACAAGAAAATCATTCTTTATATTTCTAAACTTTGCAAGATAATTTGAATATTTAATATCAGACGTCATCTTTATTTTTTTAAGCCTGTTAAAATAAGAGTCATTATATCGATTATTATTAACTAAAAATCTAGTTTTATTTCTCTTGAATTTTATATCGTGATTAGATTGATCTTCAATCCACTCTAGATTATATAATTTAGCATATTTATAGATTTCTGTTTTATTTGTATCTAGCAATGGCCTATAAATATGATTGATAATAGTTCTAATTCCTATTCTTGAAATCCAATTTGCATTATCAACATCTTTCATGATAAGAGTCTCTAATTGATCATCGTAATTATGTGCAGTTAATGCAATATCATAATTATGAGCACTAAATAAATTTATTATTTCATTGTATCTAACTCTTCTGGCATTATGTTCAAAATTACCATTATTTATTTTTGTGCTTAACAGATGAAGTTTTAAATCATATTTTAATGATATTTTTTTACATAGCAATTGTGCATCATCTGATTTATTATGAAAATTATAATTAGTATGAAATAGTGAAACATTTAATTTTTTATTAATTTTTTTTATTTCTAATAAAATTCTTAATAAAACGATACTATCTACACCACCAGATATAGAAAGCAAAATTTTATCTATTTTATTAACAACAAAAAAGTTATTTATTTCATTAATTTTAGACTTCATCAAAAAATAAAGGCTTAAGACATTGAATTTTATCTTCGTATGAATTTGGATATAGAAACCACTCAGCTATTGAAATCGAACTAAGTATTGAATTACCATCTTGTGGAGTAAAGCTAAATCCTGTGATTTCATTATCATTAACCATTGCAAGCGATGGAACGGGAATTACAACTTGATTTAAGATTCTTCCAAAATGCCCATGATCTCTCCCAAAAGAAAAAACTTCATTAGCATTAATCTTATTAGTTAAAGCAACTCTATCATTTTTTTCTAACTTATCAATTACCTTAGTTATAGAAGTTTTATTTTTAACCTTAAGTGAAAAATGAGAAATATGCATGTATTGTGAATTCACTTTCATAGCTGATGAATATAAATTCAGGTCTAAGCCAAGCGTATTAAACAATTTATGAGCATCTTCTGCATGGTGAGTACCAAATCTTGGGCTACCATGAGATCCAACTTGCGGTGATGGAACAAAACTTGATGTCTGACTTAAATCATTAGATCTTCTAATTAAAGTAAATTTACCTTCAACTAAATTATCTTCACCTTCATCTAAAACAAGTGTTTTCACAATAGTAGATAAATTATGAGTATTGCAAGAAACTATTTGAATATATTTATCTTCTCCAACTTTCAATGAACTATCATTAATTCCTCTTGCATAACGCTTGCCAAATCCAGATTCTGAACCTTGAGCAACAAAACCTAAAGTATTTTTTTCATATTTTTGATAATATTTATTTTTATTCATATGTCCAAATCCCTTAGGTGTACAATCTATAACAACAGATGCCCTTGATATGGCTTCTTCAGTATTAAAGTCAGGACTTAAACCTATATCATTGAAACCATCAAATTTTTCTTCGTGAGTAGTTAAACGTGCACCTCTTTTTTTTATTAAATTTAGAACTTTTGATCTATCTGTAGTTAATGGAGTATTTTTATGAAATGTTACTTCATCGATACCAAGATCATCTTTAAAATCACACAGTAAACCAATGAGAGGCTCTCCAATAGTTCCTGTTCCAACAACATGAACAATTTTCCTAGACATTATTTCTCCTTTTATATTGATAGTCAACAGAATTCATTAAGTATTTTTTTAGTTTATTAAAACCACTTTCATTATATAAAGCTATTTGTTCATTAGCTTCAGTACCATTATCAACTATATCTTTTACAGATTTTAAAACATGTTGATTTCCAAAATAATTTAAAGAATTTTCAGAATATGAAATCATTTTATATATCATATCTTTCATTGAGGTTAACTTGTTATCATAAGGATCTATGATAGCACAAGAAAAATCCTTAGATGATGCTTTCCACAAGGCATCGGTTAGATATTCATAGCAGTAATCATGGTCATAATCTCTGTTTTCAACTATTGTTCTAACAAGCGCTTGAACTAATGCAATGATCATCTCTGTTTTTTCGAAAGATCTTTGTACATCACAAACTCTAAATTCAATTGTATTATAATCATAATGCGGTCTGATTTTCCACCATATTTGACGAGGCTTTGATATGGTTTTTGTTTCAATATATTTATTTATTAAATCTTCATAATCATTATAGGATTTTATAAAAGTAGGGATTTCAGATCTAGGAAATAATCCAAACTGGAATGTCCTTGACGATAACATACCTGTATTTTCACCTTCAAAAAAAGGAGAATTTGTTGACAGAGCAAGCATAGGAGCAATCCATCTTCTAAGCGTGTTGGTTACCTTTATTAATTTATCTTTATCATCTAAACCTATATGCACATGAATTGAAAAAGTTATATTTTTTGTAGCATAATATTTTAATTGATCAGAGACCCAATTATATGAATTATTTACTACAAACTTCTGATTATTTGTTTTAGCTGTGGGATGAGTTCCACTAATTCCTATTCTAAAATTATTTTTAAGTGCAATATCATTTATAGTATTTCTTAAAAGTGAAACTTCAGACATGCATTCATTAACATCAGTATGAACACTTGTATTTGATTCGAATTCTGATAAGATTAATTCATAGCTGTACCTATCAAGCAGTTTCTTAGGCAAAACATCCATTAATAAATTAGCCTTATTTGATAAATCACCTGCATTATCACATAGCATATATTCTTCTTCAACACCAATTGAGTAATTATTGCTCATATCACTGACTTCTCCTGCCATTCACCAAAGACATTCTTCATTGATTCAACAATCTCACCTAAAGTTGCATACTCTAAAACAGCATCTATAATAGGATTTAGTAAATTCTCATCTGATCTAGATGCTTTTTCAATATTATCAAGCTTGGATTTAACTAAATCATTATTTCTGCTCAAACGTAATTTTTTTAACAAATCTACTTGTATATTTTCTACTTTTTTGGATATTTTCAAAATTGGTATTGTTATTTTTTCATCTTCATTAATATAATCATTCATACCAACAATTACTCTTTCATTATTATCAATTTTTTGATTTAAATCAGCTGACGAATCTGCTATTTCCTTTTGTAAAAAACCTGATTCAATACAATTGATTACACCACCTAAATCTCTAATTTTATCAAAATAATTCAAAACATCCTTTTCCATTTTTTGAGTAAGTTCCTCAACATACCATGAACCACCAAGCGGATCTGCTACATTAGAAACACCAGTTTCATAAGCTAAAACTTGCTGAGTTCTAAGAGCTATTTCAGCAGCTTTTTCTGATGGTAATGCCAAAGTTTCATCCATAGAGTTTGTATGTAAAGATTGGGTTCCTCCCAAAACAGCAGATAATGCCTGAAAAGATGTTCTAGTAATATTGTTTTCTGGTTGCTGTGCTGTTAAAGAGCAACCAGCTGTCTGTGTATGAAACCTTAACTTAAGCGATTTCGGATTTTTTGCTTTATATCTATTTTTCATGATATTTGACCAAATTTTTCTAGCCGCTCTATATTTAGCAATTTCTTCAAAAAAATCTGAATGTGCATTAAAGAAAAAAGATAATCGAGGTGCAAAATCATCAACATTTAACCCTGCTTTAATACAATGTTCAACATATGTAAAACCATTTGCTAGGGTAAAAGCCAGCTCTTGTTGTGCAGTAGAACCTGCTTCTCTAATATGGTACCCGCTAATTGAAATTGTATTATAGTTAGGTAAATTATCTTTACAATATGAAACCATATCTGTGATAATTCTCATTGATTCTTTTGGTGGATATATCCATTCTTTTTGAGCAATATATTCTTTAAGAATATCATTTTGCAAAGTCCCATTTAAAAGAGATAAATCATTTTTTCTTTTGATTGCCAAAGCAACATAAAAAGCAAATATTACTACAGCTGGTCCATTTATTGTCATAGATACGCTAACTTTAGTTAAATCTATTCCATCAAATAAACACTCCATATCTTTTAAATTTGAAATAGATACACCACAATGTCCAACCTCACCTAATGAAAAATCATGATCAGGGTCATAACCCATTAAGGTTGGCATATCAAAGGCAACAGACAAGCCTGTTTGACCTTGTTTTAATAAAAATTTAAATCTTTTATTTGTTTCTTGAGGTTTACCAAAACCTGCAAACTGACGCATTGTCCATAATTTTCCTCTATACATATTATTATGTATTCCTCTAGTATATGGATAATTTCCAGGATCATTTAACTTATTCTTATACTTAGAATCCTTTGATTCAGGATAATAAAAATTTTTATTCTTTTTCCCTGATAAGGTTTCAAATTTTCTATTATTTTTTTTTGACATTATATATTTTCTCTTAAAACTTCTAAAATTGAGTCTGTGTCTATACCTTCTTCTATAAATAACTGAGAATTATTTCCATGATTCGAAAAATGATCATTGATACCAATCATTTTAATAGGTTTTAAAATATTATTCTTTGAAAAATACTCAAGAACTGAGGAGCCAAAACCTCCTCTGATCATTCCCTCCTCAATAGTAACAAAACAATCGTGCTTAATGACTAATTCCTTAAGCATAATAATATCCAAAGGTTTAATAAACCTACAATTAACAACCGTAATTTTAACATTTAATTCATCTTCTAAAATTTTTGATGCAGAAATAGTATTATCAATCATTCTACCAAAAGTTAGAACACAAATTTTTGAATCATTATTTTTTATATATTCCCATGTTCCAATTTTTATTTCCTCAAAATCATGCTGTTCATTAAAAATAGTATTATCTTTTGGATATCTAACCGTTAATAATAATTTATTTTTTATTGCTGTATAAATTAAATTCATAAATTCAGATCCATCTTTTGGAGCTGTTATTGAAAGCCCAGGTATTGATGACAAGAAGTTAATGTCAAAAACACCGTGATGAGTCGGTCCATCATTTCCTACAAGTCCTGCTCTATCCATGCATATTAAACCTGGTAATTTTTGTAGTGCAAAATCATGCAGCAAACAATCATATGCTCTTTGCATGAATGTTGAATAAATTGCAATTACTGGCATTTTACCATCAGCAGATAAACCAGCGCCATATGTAATTGCATGTTCTTCAGCAATTCCAACATCAATATATCGATTTTTATATTTTGAATAATATTCTTCAAGCCCTGTACCAATACCCATAGCTGCAGTAATACATTCAAAATCATGTGTTTCGGCTAATCTTGTTAAAGTTTTTCCTAATAACTTAGAGTATGAAATTTTATTTTTTTCTATTTTTGAAATATTTGAGGTACCAGATAAGCTATAATATTTTACAGCATCTTTATCTCCAATATTAATACCTTTAGATTTATTAGTATGTAAATGTAGCAAAACAGGAGTGTTCATTTCTTTTATAGAATTAAAGACAGTAATCATATTATCAATATCATGACCATCTATTGGGCCAATATACCTCAAACCTAATTCCTCAAATAAAATACCTGGTGTTAAGTAAGCTTTTAAACTACCTTCTGTTTTTTTTATAATTTTTTTAATAGGATTAGAAAATGTTGGAATTTTGCCAGTAAGATTCCAAATATCTTTTCTAAGTTTATTATAAGTAGGGTTTGTAACAATTCTAGTTAAATATTTTGAAAGGGCCCCTACACTTTCCGATATTGAATATGAATTATCATTCAGCACAACGGTCAACTGAGTTTTATGAAAGCCTAAATTATTCAAACCCTCATATGCTAAACCACCTGTCATTGCACCATCGCCAATGATAGATACAATTTGGTGATTTCTATTATCCTTATCTCTAGAATGAGCATAACCTAAACCAGCAGAAATAGAGGTGCTTGCATGGCCAGCGCCAAAACTGTCATACTTACTTTCATCAATTTTTAGAAAACCACTTATTCCATTATACTGTCTAATATTTTTGAATTCTTCTTTTCTTCCAGTTAATATTTTATGTGCATAAGCTTGATGTCCGACATCCCAAATTAATTTGTCTACAGGAGTATTATATACATAATGTAATGCAATTGTCAAATCAACAGCTCCAATTGGAGAAGAATAATGGCCGCCTTTTTCAGATATAACCTCATGAATATAATTTGAAACATCAACTGATAATAGATTTAAATCTTCAACAGAAAGTTTTTTAATATCATCAGGCTTATTTATTTTGTCTAAAATTTTATACATTTTCATTTACCATATTAATAAAATATTTATGAATAGAGGTATCTGAAAATAATTCTGGATGAAATGAAGATACAAGGATATTATTTTGTCTAACAAGAACTGGATTATCATTATAAATTGATAAAATATTAATTTTTTTCGACAGACACTTTAACTTTGGAGCTCTAATAAATGACACTTTTATTGGCTTATTTAAAAAGTTAATATTAATTTTTTTTTGTAAAAGAATTAATCTGTCTACCATAAAAATTTCTGAAACTTTTAATATTAATTAATTTCAAGGGTTTAATATTCTTATCATCACACTTTTCTGATAGAAGAATTGCTCCAGCACACGAGCCGTAAATACAATTATTTTTTGAAAATTTTTTAATTTTTTTATATAAATTGAACTTATTCATCAGTAAAGATAACACCGTAGATTCTCCTCCAGGAATAATCAAACCATTAATAAAATCAAAATCAGAAGATTTTTTAACTAAGATATTTTTAATATTTAACTTAGCTAGCATTTTTACATGTAATGAAAAATCTCCTTGGAGTGCTAAAATACCAATAGTCATTACCAGCCTCTTTTTTGTAAAAGTTGATCTTCAGGTATTTCAGAAATATCTAAACCTTCCATAGCTTTTTTAAGCCCTGTAGAAACTTTACATACAACAGTAGGGTCATCATAGAAAGTTGTTGCTTCTACAACAGCATTTGCCATTCCTTCCGGATCTTTAGCCTTAAATATACCCGAACCAACAAATACAGATTGAGCTCCTAGTTGCATCATTAATGAAGCATCTGCAGGTGTTGCTATTCCACCAGCACTAAAATTGGGAACTGGTAAAGATTTTTTATCTTTTGTTAATTTAAGCATTTCATAAGAAGCGTTTATTTCTTTACCATAGATTTGAAGCTCTTTATCTGACAAGGTTAGTATATGCTTAATCTCGCTTACAATAGTTTTCATATGTGTAACTGCTTCAACAATATTACCTGACCCTGCCTCTCCTTTTGTTCTAATCATAGCAGCACCCTCATCTATTCTTCTAAGAGCTTCTCCTAAATTTCTTGCACCACAAACAAAAGGGACTTTAAAATCATGTTTGAAAATATGACTAGCATTATCAGCTGGAGTTAGAACTTCACTTTCATCAATAAAATCAACCTCTAATGTCTCTAAAACCTGAGCTTCAGCAAAATGACCTATTCTACACTTTGCCATAACAGGTATTGATACACAATCTTGAATTTCTTTAATCATTTTTGGATCTGACATACGTGAAACTCCTCCGTCAGCTCTAATATCAGATGGTATTCTCTCTAATGCCATTACAGCGCAAGCTCCTGCATTTTCAGCAATTTTTGCTTGAGCTGAGTTAGTTACATCCATTATTACTCCACCCTTAAGCATCTCTGCTAAACCAACTTTTAATTCAAACTTATTTTTATTCATATTCTATTTCCTATTCTTTCGATTTTATTTTTTATATTATTTATTAAGTAATCAGGCGTAGATGCACCAGCACTGATTCCAACGCTATTGCAATTAGCAAACCATTTCTCATTTAACTCACTTTCATCTGTAACTTGAAATGTATTATCATTTAAATCTTTAGATAATGAAGTAAGCCTCATTGAGTTTGCACTTGTAAATGAACCTATTATAATCATAATATCTACAATCTTAGCCAAATCTTTTATTTGTTCTTGGTTTCTTTTAGTTGGATAACATATTGTATTTACAAACCTTAAATCAAAAATTTTAGTCATTAATATTGATATAATTTCCTGGACATTTTCTATTGCTTGTGTAGATTGACAAACAATACCAGCTTTTCTAATTCTTTTTAACTTTTCAGCTTCTTGAGTATTAGATATTACAATGGTTTTTTTTGATTGGTCAGCAATAGCAACAACTTCATCGTGACCATGATCACCAATAACTATAATTTTTCTACCTTCATTAGATAAATTTCTTACATCTTGATGTATTTTATGAACAAGTGGACAAGTCGCATCCTTAATATCCAAAGATAAACGTTGAGCTTCTTCCCAAATATCATTTTTTGTACCATGAGCTCTAAACAATACTGTACCATTCTCCGGGACATCTTTTAAAGATTTAACTACTTTAGCTCCAGCTTTACTTAAATCATCTACTACTTTTTCATTATGAACTATGTCCCCAAGCATATATACTTCACCTTCTTTTTCTGCAATATTATTTGCTAAATCAACAGCATCTCTAACACCGAAACAATAACCTGCATTTTTGGCAATAATAATTTTCATTTATAGCTTGGGTAAGGTTATACCAGTTTGAGATTGATATTTACCAGATTTATCTTTATAAGAAACCGCACAATCTTCATCAGATTCAAAAAATATAACTTGACATAAACCTTCATTTGAATAAATTTTTGCTGGTAAAGGTGTAGTATTAGAAATTTCCAATGTAACATATCCCTCCCATTCTGGCTCAAAAGGAGTAACATTAACAATAATACCGCATCTTGCATAGGTAGATTTACCCAAACATATGGTTAAAACATTTCTTGGTATTTTAAAATACTCTATACTCCTTGCTAGGGCAAAACTATTTGCTGGCACTACACATACATCACCTTTGAAATTAACAAATGATTTATCATCAAAATTTTTAGGATCAATAATGCTATTATTTATATTTGTAAAAATTTTATATTCATCTGAAACTCTGATATCATATCCATATGAGGATAATCCGTAGGATACAACATCTTGTCTAATATTGCTTTCAACAAACGGTTTAATCATACTTTCATCCTTAGACATTTTTTTTATCCACTTATCAGATTTAATTGACATTTATTTTTCCTTTTATTTTTTTTAAAATTTTATTTTCTATATCGATAGCACTTAAATTATTAACACTTGCCCCAGCAGCAAGTTTGTGTCCACCACCTCCAAAAGATTTGGCGATATCGTTTATTATATACTTACCTCTTGATCTGAAATTAATTCTATAAGAATGGTCTTGTTCAATTATACAATAAGAAATTTGAACACCATCTATTGACCTGAAAAAATCAGTAAAACCCTCTACATGTTCGTGATTTGCGCCAGCTTTATTTTGAATTTCTTTTGAAATTATTACACCACAAACTAAATTGCTAAAATTAAACTTAAGATTTTTTATTGACTCTGATAATAAATTGATTTGTTTTAAACTACGTCTTTCATAAATCTTCTCATAAACATCATAGGGTTTTACTCCATTATCTAATAGAAATCCAGCCATTTTATGACTTTCAGAATCTGTAGAATTGTAACGAAAGGAACCAGTATCAGTTATTAATGCGGAGTAAAGCGCATCTAATGATATTTGATTATAACTTTTATAATTGGAATGTTCCAAAAATGACCATACCATATTACCAGTTGAAGCAAAATTAATATCTACCAAAACTAAATCAAAAAAATCTGAACTATACGGATGATGGTCTATTATAACAGAGTATATATTATTTTCTTTAATTTGCGTGCTAAGCTCGTTCATTCTCCTATAATCTCCAATATCAAAAGCTATAGCAGTATCTACATCTTTGATCCACTCAGAATGATTATTCTTATCCCATACTTCAATCACATTATCAGGATCTAAAAAAGTCAAATAATCAGGAGTTTCAGATGAGTTTAATATTTTACAATCTATGTTCAGACTTTTTAAATAATAATACATTGCCAATTCAGATCCTAGTCCATCTGCATCTGGATTAACATGAGTAGTTAAAAAAACTTTCTTACTACTTTTAATAATTTTATCTAATAAGTTCCAATTAAGCATATAACTCTAGAAAAAAACAATTGAAAAGAATAATAAAACAGGGAGAAGAAAAATAATCGACCATAACATGAACCCAAAGAAACTTGGCATATTAATTTTATTTTCTTCAGCAATAGATTTAACCATAAAATTTGGTGCATTACCAATGTAAGACATAGCTCCCATAAACACAGCACCAGCAGATATCGCAAGAAGAGTTCTACTACCCTCATTCATAAGGAAAGCTGGGTCGCCTCCTGCCGTATTGAAAAAGACTAAATATGTTGGTGCATTGTCAAGAAAACTAGACAATCCACCTGTAACCCAAAAGTACATAATATTTATATTATTTCCATTTAAATCAGTCAATAGAGAAATAATAGGAGCAAGTGGACCGTCACTTCCTGCTTTAAGCATTGAGATTGCAGGCACCATTGTTATAAAAATAGTAGCAAATAATTTAAAAACTTCTTTAACAGGTTCCCATGTAAAGTCATTTTCACTCCTAATATATTCAGGTGTGATTTTTAGAGAAATTAATGAAATAAAAAGCAATGAACTTACTTGAAAAAATGCACCATAAGTCATCATGCATTCTCCACCATACTCAATAAACCAGTTTAATTTATTTGATGGATCAGATTTCCATACACCGCTTGCTACTACAGATAATATAATAAAGACTATTAGAATTAAATTATATTTACCATCAATTTTTAAGTTTATATTACTATTATTAAAATTCAAGTTCTCTTTTTTATACAAATACATATCAAAAATATAGAAAATTATTAGTAATGGAATTGAAACAGAAATCATTGGTAAAAATAAATTAGTTGTTGTCCAGAAAAAATCAATGCCTTTTAAAAAACCTAAAAATAATGGTGGATCACCTAAAGGAGTTAAAGCCCCTCCTATATTAGAAACTAGAAAAATAAAAAATACGAAAATATGAGTTTTACTTTTTCTTCCTTTATTCGATTTAATTAAAGGTCTTATTAATAGCATTGATGCTCCAGTTGTACCCATCCATGATGCAAGAACAGTTCCAATAAGGAGAATAAAAGTATTAAGAAATGGTGTGCCTTTCATGCTACCGGAAATCAAAACACCACCAGACACTGTAAATAATGCAATTAAAATAACGATAAAGGGCAGAAACTCTTTCAAATAGACCTCAAGCAAATAAAACTTTAGGGGATTTAATCCAAAGTAAAAAAGAAACGATAGAATAAAAGCTAATCCCCAAAAACCTGATATTTTACCATAATTTTTATGCCAAAATCTGGAATTAATTAACGGTATAATAGCAATCGAAAACAAAATCCCAACAAAAGGTATAATCCACAGTAAACTAATACTTGAGCCATCAATGTGTAAATTCTCATGTAAATGTTCATGCGAGTGAGGATTACTATAATCGGTAGCGATTAAAAAACCAAAAAAACATAAGAATAATATATATTTAATAACTTGCATTTATTTGAATAGAAACTAACACCATAAATTTAGTAATATTTAGCATGATTTTAACAGTATTTATTGCTACTATTTTATTATTGTTTATATTTTTACTAATGAGCATTGGACATCTTTTTAATAACAAGGGGATAAAAACAACTTGTGGCACTAATGACAATCCTTGTACTTGCTCATTAATAGAAAAGCTAAAGTGTTCAAATAGTTAGCTCAGTAAATAAAATCATCAAATCCTTTACTTTTAATTATTCTCTCATTTCCATATTCATTTATAAATAGAAGACATTCAACATTGTTTAAAGAATTAACAAGCTTAATTCCATCATTGTATGGCATTATCATTAAAATTGTAGCAATGGCATCGGAATCAGTACAACTTTCAGTAATAACACTAGCGCTTAAGATTTTGTTATCTACCGGAAAGCCTGTTTTTGGATTTAAAATATGTGAGTATTTAACACTATCATAAATTGTATAGTTGTTATAGTTACCAGAAGTAGCTACAGATAGATCTGAAACTTTAGTTTTTAACAATTCAAATTCACTTAAAGGATTGATAATACCTATTACCCAGTCATTATTGTAATTTTTACCTTTACATCTAACTTCACCTCCTATTTCAACCATAAAGTTTTCAAACCCTTCATTAATTAAAAGTTCAGAAATTTGATCTACAACATAACCTTTAGCAATTGAGCTTAAATCAATAAAAGTATCATTATTGTAGATAAAAAGTTCATTATTTTTAATAGAAATATTTTTATATGATACACTTCTTAATAATTGATTGATTTCAACAATGTCAGGCATTGAATTTCGAATAGTTGGCCCAAAACCCCATAAATCAACTAGTGGATATACCGTAGGGTCATATAATCCTCCTGATAAATTTGAATAATAAAGTGACTTGCTTATTATATGACCTAATTCATTTGAAACAATAAATTTACTTTCGTCTGAAAAATTTATACTACTTAGCTCAGAGTTGATATCATAAGTTGAAAAAACTGAGTTTAAATAAAATAATTTATCCTCAATTTTTTTCTTCAAGTAATTATCTTGAATATATTGGTTGTTATTAATTTTAATACTATAGGTAGTTCCCATAGTAAAGCCTGAGATTGCAATATCAGATTTAGAACAAGAAGTTAATAATAGAAAGAAGAATAGTAAAGTATAAGATAATAAGAGTAATTTATTTTTAGCCACCAAAATCATCAAAATCAATCATCTCTTTATCAACACCTAAATCATCAAGCATTTTAGATACTGCTGAGTTCATCATTGGAGGACCACACATGTAGTATTCAATTTCAGTTGGATCATCATGTTTACTTAGATAATTATCAAGAACAATTTGATGAATAAAGCCTTTGTATCCATCCCAATTATCTTCTGGCGTAGGATCAGATAATGCAACATTATAACTGAAATTCGGAAATTTTTCCGCAATTTTTTTAAAATGATTATCATAAAACATTTCACGTTTTGACCTTGCCCCGTACCAATAAGAAACTTTTCTTCCTGTTTTCAATGTATGAAACAAGTGAAATAAATGTGACCTAAGTGGAGCCATTCCTGCACCACCTCCAATGTATACCATTTCTCTATCAGTATCTTTGATAAAAAAGTCTCCATAAGGTCCTGATATAACAACCTTATCACCAGGTTTTAAATTAAAAATGTATGATGAAGCAATACCTGGAGGAGCATCCCATTTATTTGGAGGAGGATGAGCTATTCTAACATTCAACATTACAATATTCCCTTCAGCTGGATGATTAGCCATAGAATAAGCTCTAAACTCTTCAGGATTATTGTTCTGAGCCTTTAAATCCCACATTTTAAATTTATCCCAGTCTTCTCTATATTCTGTTTCGACTTCAAATTCTGAAAATTTTAATTCGTATTCTGGTATATCTATTTGNATATAACCACCAGACTCAAAATCCAAGTTTTCACCTTCTGGAAGTTCTAATACTAACTCTTTAATAAAGGTGGCTACATTATAATTACTTTTAACTGTGCATTCCCATTTTTTAATATTAAAAATCTCATCAGGAATTTTTACCTCCATATCACCCTTTACTTTTACCTGACAAGCAAGTCTGTAATTATCTTTAATCTCTGACCTAGAAAAGTGAGAAACTTCGGTTGGTAATATATCACCACCACCACTTANAACTTGACATTTACATTGAGAGCATGTACCTCCACCTCCACAAGCTGATGGTATAAAGATACTTTGATTTGATAAAGAGGACAATAGTGAACCTCCAGGTTTAACAGTAGGTGATTTCTCATTATCTCCGTTTATTAATATTTTAGCGTCACCTTGAGGAAGTAACTTTTTTTCAGCAATACTTAACATTAATACTAATAAAAGTATAATTAAAGAAAAAACTAAGATAGAAGCTATAGAGGTTGTCAATATCATAGCTGAATTCCTGAAAATGCAAGATATGCCATTGATAAAAGTCCTGTTAATATCATGGTTATTCCCAGCCCTTTTAATCCATCTGGCACATTAGAATATCTTAACTTAAAGCGTATAGCTGCCATTGTAACTATAGCTAAATAAAAACCAACGCCAGAACTAAGGCCAAACACTACGGATTCACCAAAAGTATACCCTCTTTCATTCATAAAAATAGAAGCACCAAGAATCGAGCAATTTACTGTAATAAGTGGAAGAAAAATACCNAGTGAGTTATAAAGTGTTGGACTAAATTTATCAATAAACATTTCAACAAATTGAACTAGGGCTGCGATTGTTGCAATAAAACAAAGTATTCTAAGAAAATCTAAATTTACTTGTGATAATGCCTCAATTCCTGTCCAAGACAATGCTCCATCTTTTAATAAATAAGTATTAATGAACCAATTAAGAGGAACAGTTAAACCATTAACAAAAATAACTGCTTTACCCATACCCTTAGACGCTTCAACATTTTTAGATATTGCTAAAAAAGAGCACATTCCTAAAAAATATGCAAGAAGTATATTTTCTATAAAAATAGATTTAGTTGCTAAACTTAGATAATGAACTAACAATTCCATACTATTCCTCTACAACAGATGTTAATGAGCGTTGTGCCCATATAATTAAACCTAATATAATAAATGCACCTGGTGCTAAAATCATTAAACCGTTATTAAAAGATTCTGGAAAAACTCGCAAATCAAAAACTGTTCCAAACCCAAACAATTCTCTAAAAAAAGCAACTAAAANTAGCATTATACCATAACCCAAGCCATTACCTAAACCATCATAAAAAGAATCTTTTATATTATTTTGCATCGCAAAAGCATCTGCTCTTCCCATTACAATACAATTGGTAACAATTAAGGCAATAAATACAGATAAAGACTTGCTTAAATCATACATATAGGCTGCTAAAGCTTTATCAATTAAAGTAACAAGTGTAGATATTACAGTTAGCTGAACAATAATCCTTATACTTGAAGGTATATAATTTCTTAACATGGATATAATAACATTAGACATTGTAACAACAAATGTTAAAGCAAAAGTCATAACAAGTGCTTGCTCTAATTTTACAGTAACTGCAAGAGCAGAACAAATACCAAGTACTTGCCTACTAACAGGATTATTATCAATGAGCGGATCTAAAAATATTTTTTTACTCATCTTTTATCCTTAAAATAATTTTCATACCTCATTAAATCTCTTTTTAATAAAATTTCTACTCCTCTACTAGTAATTGTAGCACCACTTATACCATTAACTTCATAAAGATCTGATTCTTTAGCCTGACCTGCTTTAGCTACTTTAATAGATTCTATTTTATCATTTGAATAAATTTCTTTTCCAACAAAGCTGGATTTAAACCAATCTTTTGTTATCTCTGCACCTAAACCTGGAGTTTCGCCATGTTGATAAAAAGTAATTCCTTTTACAGTAGAATAATTATTACTATCAATAGCAAAATAGCCATATAGCGATGACCATAACCCCTTACCAGATACTGGTAATATAAAAGCACTCATTGTGTTTGATAAAAAAGCAGGTAAGTATTCTTTATTGTTAATAAAATATTTCAATTCTCCCGATATATTATCTTCAACAATTTCAAACTCCTCATGGTTTATATTTGATAAAACNTCACCATCTAGATCTATTGTTATTTCTTTAATATTATCGTTAAAAGAAATTATAATTTGCTCAGTAGATAAAATATCAGTATCAATACCAATTGCTTGTAATAGATTTTTCTTTTTATCGAGCTGCTGATTAAATAAAGTTTTTTCTTTCAAGCCTTCAGAAAACAGAGAAAGCAACAAGCTCGATATAAAAGTTATTGATAATATAAATACATATTTATTTCTCATGTAAAATCTCACGCTTTCTAATATGATTTTGTATTACATTATAGTCAAAAAGTGGAGCAAAAGCATTTGCAAACAATATAGCAAGCATCATACCTTCAGGATAAGCAGGGTTAATACACCTAATAATAACAACCATAAAACCTATAAGCAATCCATAATACCATCTACCCATGTTTGTTTGAGCACTTGAAACGGGATCAGTCGCCATAAACACCATACCAAAAGCAAAGCTACCCATTACAAAATGGAACATAGGTGTTATATCTAACATGGGACTTGTTCCATCTATTCTACCAATTTGATTCAACATCAATGATGTTAAAACCATACCTATACAAGTTGCAAGCATTACCCTCCAGCTTCCAATCTTAGTTAGGATTAAAATAAAAGCACCAATTAGAACAGCAAGAGTTGATGTCTCGCCTAATGACCCAGGTATAAAACCAAAAAACATATCATACCAAGAATATGAAAGAGGTAAACTCGATGATGTTTCAAGTAATGGAGTAGCTTTTGATAATCCATCAGCTGGATAAATCCAAGGTACATTACCTGACATTTTTGATGGATAAGCAAAAAATAAAAATGCTCTAGCTGTCAATGCTGGATTAAANATATTATATCCTGTTCCACCAAAAATTTCTTTACCGATAACAACACCAAAGATTGTAGCTAAAGCAAGCATCCATAAAGGAACAGTAGGAGGCATTGTTAATGGAATAAGGAATCCTGTAACAAGAAAACCTTCATTAATTTCGTGTTTTCTAACAACGGCAAATAACGCTTCAAATAAACCACCTGCTGCAAAAACAACTAAATACATAGGCAGCACACGATATAGACCAAAGATAAAACAATCAATAAACGATGATGAAAGATTATCTGGAGATTGAAGACCAACATTATAGGTACCAAAGATGAACGAAGGTAATAACGCTAATACTACAATAATCATTGTTCTTTTTAAATCAATTGAATCTCTTACATAAGGAGCATTTAATGTCTGAGTATTTTTTGAATATAAAAAGGTATCCAAAGCATCGTGCAAAGGATGGAATTTCTTAATATTTTTATTACTAAGAATTTTTGATTCTATATTATCAAGAAATTTTCTAAGCATTACATCTCTTCCATTATAAATTCTAAACCATCTTCAATAATCGAAGAAACTTCGACTTTCGATTGACATATAAATGAGCAAAGAGCAAAATCTTCAGGTGATACCTCATAAATACCTAATTTTTCCATCATATCGATATCTTTACAAAGTATACTTTTAACTAAATATTCAGAAAATATATTCATAGGTAAAACAGAATCCCAATTACCCATAGGAATTATTGTTCTAACGCTCCCATTCAAATGAGTGTTTAATTTTGATTTATTATTTGATATTATTCTTGATAAAAATGTTCTAGTAAGGGAGTATTTAGCTAAACCAGGTCTAAGCCATCCTAAAAACTCTCTTTTTTTGGACATTTTAATTACTGATAAAACTTCATCGTAATAATCTGCAGACTTACTTTTATCTATTTCATGGCCATTAAGGACATCACCAGAAATACATCTTCCATGATCAGAAGAAAACTTAATAATTTTTTCTATAGGCGTTCCAATTATAGCTTTGTAGTATGCAGGATTCTCTACACCATTTCCACCAGCAGAATAAAACTTATAATTCAAATGTTTTTTATTANTAAAATAAAAACCTATTTTATTTAAATCTTGCATTGAAAGATACCATCTNGTATCGTTTGCATTTTTAATTGGATCTATATGATGAATTTGNATACCGACATTACCTGATGGATGCAATTTATTTAATGAATAAAAATTTACATTTTTTAATTTTGAAAATTGTGAGATATCAGAAACACCCATATTTATATCGCAATTAAATATTTCTTTCAGCACATCGATTCCTTTTTGTAGGAAATTATCTACATTATTAAACAGAAATTCATTATCCACTGCAAAGGGTTCTGTTGGAACTGAGGATATAAAAAATGATTTAGGGGATTTATCTGAATCAGGAATTTTAGAAAATGGTTTTTGTCTAATTAAAGACCATAAACCAGATTTTAATAATGTTTCAGTACAAACTT
Source organism: Fidelibacterota bacterium (assembly GCA_002707645.1). GTDB lineage: Bacteria > Fidelibacterota > Marinisomatia > SCGC-AAA003-L08 > D37C17. The sequence continues at coordinate 44,378 of PANN01000017.1, forward strand.
TTGTATCAATATCTAATTCTGAATATTTATTATCATTTTTAATTATTAATGATTCAACTGACCTTCTATTTCCATAAATGATATCTNAAACCGTACCAGAAACAGATGATACAAACATAACTTTTTTATTGTTCTTATCAAAAAAAATAGGACTTCCAACCTGAACTTTATCATTTATTTTAACCATTAATTTTGTTTTAAAAGATTTTATTCTTGATGGATGAAAAGATATGAAATCTGGATTACCAGCATCAATTATTTTATAATCAGGATTACCTGATATTTTTAAATTATGACCCTTACTGATTTTTATTGATTTCATTTATTTCTATTTGTTCTTCTTTTAAGGTGTCTATCTTTGGCTCTTTCATATCTTCTTTTTTCATCGTTCGTTTCAGGATTAATTTTAGGTATTGATGAAGGTTTATTGTTNTTATCAATAGCAACAAATGTTAGGTACGCTGTAGCCGTATGGCTTACCTCTCCAGTCAGAGGGCTTTCTGCATCAATTCTAACACCTATTTCCATAGAAGTTTTGTGCGCATAGTTGACTGAAGATTTAAGAATTAAAATATCACCTTTTTTTGCAGGAGCAAGAAAATCNAATCTATCAACAGAAGCTGTAACAACAGGTTGCCTAGCATGCTTGTACGCTGACATTGCAGCACAAATATCCATTAAACACATAACCCTGCCTCCGTGAACATTGTCTAGAACGTTAGTATCATTAGGAAGCACTAACTCATGCATAATAACTTGTGATTCTTTTATAGATTTTTCCATTAAAGATTAAATATACCTTCTATATATTTATATAATCCTGACCAATAAAAATAAAATAAAATATTTTGTGACGATAAAACTACAATAGACCAAAAAATTACAGGTTGTGGTTTTTTGTATTCTTTATTATCATCCTCAAAAAAATACATTGATTTTACAATCTTAAAATAATAATAAAGTGATATAACACTATTCAAAATAGCTATAATGCCAAGCCAATAATATTCTTGGTCAAAGAAAAGTCCTCTAAATAAATATACTTTACCAATAAATCCAGAAGTTGGGGGTAGCCCTGCTAGAGAAACCATATTTAAAACCATAAAAGCGGATAAAACAGGTGTTTTAAAGGCAATGCCCTTCCAATCATCTATAGTTTCAGCATTGTAGTTATCTGACATATAAATAACCATGTAAAATGAAGAAAGATTCATAAATGAGTACATAAGCAAGTAAAAAGAGATACCACTTAGAGCAACAGGAGTTAATGTACAAATAGCCATTAACATAAATCCAACATGTGATATAGTAGAATAAGCAAGCATTCTCTTAACATTTTCTTGCCTAAGAGCTAAAACATTACCAATTGTCATGGTAAATCCAGATAATATAGCAAGTAAAAGAGGCCAATTTATATTAAGTATAGGTTCTGTTGAAGAAAATTCACCACCAACTGTGAATAAATTCAAAAATACTCTTATCATCAATGCAAAACCAGCAGCCTTAGGAGCTACAGATAAAAAAGCTGTTATTGTTGTTGGAGAGCCCTCATAAACATCAGGAGTCCAATAATGAAATGGAACCATAGATATCTTGTAGCCAAAACCTGCTAAAATTAATAAAATTGAGAATAACACAACTGTAGGATTATTTACAGATAATAAATAAGTGTGAATCTCATAAATATTTAATGTACCCGATAGACCATATAGTAAACTAAAGCCAAACAACATTAAGCCAGATGCAAAAGAACCAAAAATCACATACTTTAAAGATGCTTCATTTGATTTTTTATCATTTTTTAAAATTCCAGCTAGAACATATGAAGGAATACTTACTAATTCTAAAGCTAAATATATCATTATNAGATTAATAGAATTTGTCATTAGGAACATCCCAAGAAGAACTACTAACAAAAGGACATTAAATTCTAGACGATACTCATCATCTAATTCTTTAGAGTACCTTGAGACTAGTATGATAGAGAAGGTAGAAAAAAGGATTATGCACTTAAAATAATATGATACTGAATCAAATATTAACATATCATTAAATAATAATCTAGGTACGCTCGTAGAATTGTCAAGAAAAAGTAAAACTCCTGTCAAACACAAGCCAAATAAAATTAAATAATAAGTATACTTTTTTAAATCATTAACTAAGTCTGATACAATAGCAAGCAAGATAGTAATTACAATTGTAATCTCAGGAATAAAATANGATAAACTTTGAAAATTATTCTGCATTTAGATAGCAGCCTTAAAAATTGTGATTATTTCTTGGACTGAGTATTTAATCATATTAATTAATGGAGCGGGATATACACCAAATAAAAATACAAAAAAGGTAATAGGAAGAACTGTAATCAATTCTCTTTTAGATATATCTTTTAAATAATCATACTTTTTATTAAAAGGTCCTGTAAACACTCTTTGGTATGCTCTTAAGAAATATATAGCATTCAGTAAAATACCTAGAGTTCCAATAATTGTAATTGTTCTAAAAGCACTAAATCCACCAATGAAACATAGGGCCTCACTTATAAAACCTGATAGCGCTGGCAATCCGAGTCCAGCAAAAAATGCAATTATTATCAATGCATTATAAANAGGCATTTTAGATGCCAAGCCACCAAATGCAAGCTTTCCTGCTACCTCCTGATCCTTGTAGTTATTTGGGAAAACTATCCATCTGTGATGAGCCTGGTCATATAAGACTCCTACCAAAATAAATAGCATAGCAGTAATTGTACCATGATTAAACATTTGCATTACGGCTCCATTTAATCCTGCTTGTGCACCAGCTTCAGACTGACTAACAACAGATGCCATACCAAGTATAACATAACCCATGTGACTGACAGATGAGTAAGCAACCATTTTTTTCATATCAATTTGAGCTATAGCATTAACAGCACCCCACAAAATATTAATAACACCCAAAATAGCAAGTGTATATGCAAAGTTTATTGCTTCAAATGGCAATAGAGGATAACTAATTCTAAGCAATCCATAGGTACCCATTTTAAGTAAAACACCAGCTAAAATAACTGAAATAGCTGTTGGAGCTTCAACGTGAGCTAGCGGTAACCAGGTATGAAATGGAAACACCGGAACTTTAATGGCAAATCCTATAAACAAACCAATCCAAATTAAAAATCTAATATCAAAACCCCATAACATGGCATCAATTTTTGGAGNCTCAGTAATTAGAGTAGTTAAGCTAAATGTATTTGGTGTTGTATAGTAATATAAAGCTAGCATTGATAACAGCATAAACAAGGAACCAAATAATGTATATAAAAAGAATTTAATGGCAGCATAATGTCTTTGTGGTCCTCCCCACATGCCAATTAAAAAATACATTGGTAATAACATAACCTCCCAAAATATATAGAATAAAAAGAAATCAAGAGATAGGAAAACCCCCATCATTCCAGCATCAAGAAGAAGAAATAAAGAAAAGTAACCCATAGGCCGCTTATCAATATTCCAACTAACTAAAATACATAGAAAGGATAATAAAGCTGTTAAAAGAACCATTGGCATGCTTAGTCCATCTACACCAATATAATAAAAAATATTGAAATGTTCTATCCAAGATACATTAACAGTAAAGGGAGAGTTTAAAACACTTAAAGATGAATCAAAATTGAAATAAAGCCAAATAGACAATAACAATTGAATGCCTGTTGTAACTAGAGCAACATATTTTGAATTTGATGACCCATAAAATTTTGAAATAGGTAGCATTAAAATAGCACCCAAAACAGGAACAAATATTAATAATGTTAAAATATAATTTTCCATAATCTCCCTAATTAAATTGTTGTATTAATAAAAAAATAATAACTAGGCACATAAAACCACCTAGTAGATAATTTTGTATTATACCAGATTGAATTTTTTTTAATTTTCTCGATACAAAATTAGTCATATTTGATGAGCCATCAATTATTTTTTGATCTAAGATACTATAATCAGCATTAGCTGATATTTTAGAGATACCTAATGTAATCCAACCCCAGGAATCAATAAATTTTTGATCGTAGTAATCCCAATCAATAACAGATGCTAATTTTGAAAATTTCATAAAAGGTTTATATAAGATAAGATTATATATTTCATCAATATAAAATTTATTTTTTGATAAACGATATAAACCAAAAAAATCTAAAAATTTAGAAATTTTATTAATATTAACTTTATTAAAATAATAAACAATAGCAGAACATAAAATACCAATAAATGCAACAAGTAAAGATAGCATCATTGCCTGNCTATGAGCATGATGAATTCCATATTTAATTTCTTTCATATCCATGAAGTTATGGTAACCATATCCTACCATTTTTTTAAACCAGCCATCAGAATGCAATGGGTTAAAATCAAAAGTAAATACAAAAGCAAGGCTTAAAACTGATAAAACGATTAATGGAATTGTCATAGCTAAAGGTGATTCATGTATATGATTATATATTTTTAATTTTTTTGGTTTTCCATAAAATGTTTTAAATATCAATCTAAACATATAAAAAGCAGTAACCATTGCTGCACCAAAACCAGCAATTGGTAAAAAAATTGTCCAACCATGATTCATATGATAGTAAGATAAAGTTCCTGCCAAAATACCATCTTTAGATAAAAAACCAGAGAATAATGGAACACCAGCTATTGCAAGTGTTGATATAACCATAGCAGCATGCGTAATAGGCATTTTATTCTTTAATCCGCCCATATTATCCATATTTTGAGGATCAGTTTTATGATCATCTAAATGATGTAATGAATGGTGCATTGCATGAATAACAGATCCGCTACATAAAAATAAACAAGCTTTAAACATTGCATGAGTAACCAAATGAAAAAAAGCATAAATATGGGCACCAACACCAATAGCCATAACCATATAACCTAACTGACTTATTGTAGAATAAGCAAGCACAGCTTTTATATCATTCCGTGTAATTGCACTAATAGCAGCAGCAAGTGCTGTAACGGCACCAATTAAAGCAACTACCATTAAGGCATCAGGCGTTAAAAAAGGGAATATCCTATAGGTCATATATACGCCCGCTGCTACCATAGTTGCCGCATGAATAAGAGCACTTACTGGAGTTGGACCTTCCATAGCATTCGGAAGCCAAATATGTAGAGGAAACTGAGCAGATTTACCAACAGCACCCATAAATACTAAAACTCCAGCTGCAGACAAAAGATTCATATTAATAGAATTTGAATCAATACCATTTATCAAATCCATTATATTAAAAGTACCAATATTAAAAAATAATATCATAATACCTATAAACATACCAATGTCACCAACTCTGTTTGTTAAAAAAGCTTTATTAGCTGCAAGAGGTGGTTTATTTTTTTCAAACCAGAAACCAATTAACAAAAATGAGCTTAGGCCAACTAATTCCCAAAATATATACATCATTATAAGGGAATCAGATAATATAATACCATTCATTGAAAAAGTAAAAATACCAAGAAATGCATAGTACCTGGAATATCTAGGGTCACCCTTCATATACTCCACTGAATATAGATGAACTAGAAAAGAAATTAATGAAACCACACATAACATAATAATAGACACATTATCAATGAAGTACCCTAGTGAAACAACAAAACTTCCAGTATTAAACCACTCAAATGAATTATTTAAAATAGTATTATCAGTATTTATTAATAGAAAGAATGAATTAAAAAGTGTTATACCAATTACAGGCAAACCAATTAAATGAGATTTATTATTTATTCGTGAACCAAAAAATATCAATATTAAAAAAGATAATAAAGGTAGAAACAAATATGAAATAATTCTTATATCACTAAAATCCATCAGCCCCTTAACTCCTTAGCCTCATCAACATCAACAGTTCCAACATTTTTAAATAAATTGATTATTATAGCAAGAGCAATAGCTGCTTCAGCAGCAGCTAAAACAACAACAAAGATACTAAATATATGACCATCCAGAACTTCAAAATTACCAAATCTATTAAATGCTATAAAATTTATATTGGCAGAGTTTAGGATAAGTTCAATTCCCATCAATATAGCAACAGCATTCTTACGAGTTATAACACCAAAAATACCAAAAGTAAAAAGAACAGATGATACAAATAAATATGATTCAAGATTATTCACTATTGTATTTTCTTTCTTGATAACATGGCTGAACCTATTAGCGCAGCAAGCAGTAAAACAGAAACAACTTCGAAAGGCAATAAATAGGTTGTTAATAATAACATACCGATATCATTTACCGTTGATTCTTTTGTTATAAGAATTCCTTTGAACCATTCTGTACTAAAGATTATTTGCAATTGAAATACAAGCATAATTAAACAAAAAATAGCAGTAAGAATTTGATTTCTACTTTGATTAGATAATTTTGGATCATCTATTTTATTTGTTAACATAACGCCAAATATTATTAAAACTAAAATACCTCCAACATATATAATAACCTGAGATGCAGCAATAAAATCGGCGTATAAAAAAACATATAAACCAGCCACTCCAAAAAAAGTAAATAGTAAAGAAACAGCTGAGTGCACTAAATTGGGAGATACTACCACCCAAAAAGCAGAAGCGATTACTAATAATACAATAGTATAAAAAAGAATATCTCCTAAATTTGGAATTGGGAATGACACTATAATAAATCCTTTAGTTTTTGTTCTAATTCAGGTGTGTATCCATCCAGCTTATTAATTTCTGCAATAACTTTGTCTATTTTTACGATATCATCTTCACCCGCTCTTTTG
>PANN01000018.1 GCA_002707645.1 Fidelibacterota bacterium
TTAGACATAACGTACTAATTTTTTGTAACGTGCAAAACTAATGTATTTAACTTTAATAAAAAAATAATTTTATTGGTTAATAATTTTATCTATAAAGAGATTAAATGATTTTTCAGTCACTGTTTTAATGAAGTCTTCTCTAGAAGTAATGACTTCATATTTTTCGCAAAATATTTCATTTTCAGATGATATAGCTATAAAACAATCACCAACTGAGGACTTGTTGCCATCTGAGGATGGTCCGGCATTACCAGTAACAGAAATTGAATAATCAGAATTAAACTTTTCTTTTACTTTTTCTGCCATTTTTATTGCTATTTCCTGACTTACAGGAGAAAATGAATCAATTTCATTTCTTTCAATACCAATTACCTTTTCTTTTGAATGTAAACTGTAAGAAACAATTGAACCTTTAAAGACTTTTGAAGCACCAACAATTTTGGTAATAGACAGAGATAGATTACCCCCTGAACAACTCTCAGCAAAGGAAATTGTTTTATCTTTTAAAACTAGATAATCAAAGATTTTTTTAATCATATCTATTTTACTTTAAGTGAAAACATTTTACTTGAATTTATATAGCCTTCCAATAAATCTTCACTTTCAACTTTTGAAACACCAGCAGGAGTTCCAGTGAAAATTAAATCACCTATTTTAAGGGTAAAATATTGTGAAACGTATGAAATCAGTTCATCAATTTTCCATAACATATTAGAGGAATTGCCTGATTGGACTAATTGATTATTTTTTTTTAAACTAAAATCAATTTTTGATAAATCTTCAAATTTATCTTTGTTAATAAAGTCACCTACTAAACAAGAATTGTCAAACGCTTTTGATTTCTCCCAGGGATGTCCTTTTTCTTTTAAATTGTTTTGAATATCTCGAGCAGTAAAATCTATTCCAAGACCTATTTCACTGAAGTATTTATTAGCAAAAGTTTGATCTATATGCTTCCCTACTTTATTAATCTTAACTACTAATTCAACCTCATGGTGAATTTCATTTGAAAAAGCGGGTATAATAAAATTTTGATTTTTTGCGATAATAGAAGAATCCGGTTTCAAAAACACAACAGGATTAGAGGGTCTAGTGTTAGACAGCTCATTAATATGATCAGAATAATTTCTTCCTATGCAGATTATTTTCATATTATTTAGAGTTTATTATGCTTAACTTTAATTGTGTAAATATTTTCTTTGTATACTCAGGAAAATCGCCTTTCATTATCCATGAGTAGTAACCAACATCATTTTTAAACACTTCAACTACTTTTTGACCAGTGTATTTTCCAAAAGCAAAAATTGCATTATTATCTGAGTCAACTCTAATTTTTCCAGCAAAGTCTAAATTATTATTTCTTTTTGAAAATTCATTTAGAAAATCCATGTCAGGTTCTAAATCATCATATTTTTCCAGTTGCCCCTTAAACACTTCATAAGCTGCAATAGTATCATCCAATGCAGAATGAGCATTTTCTAGATCCTTATTACAATAATATTTGAGCGCAGCTGAAAGGTTTCTAGGTTCTTTTTTATGATAAATTACTTGGCTGTCAATCATTCTTATTTGAGTAAAATCAAACTCAGTACCTGCTCTAATAAACTCCTCGACAAGTATAGGTATATCAAATTTAATTGCATTAAACCCTGATAAATCACAACCCTTAATAAATTGATGAATTTCATTTGAATAATAAGCAAAATTTGGCTCACTTTCGATCATCTTATTTGTTATACCGTGAACTTGAGTTGCTTGAAGTGAAATTTCCATTTCTGGATTAATTCTCCAGACTTTATGAGATTCTGCTTTATTTAAATCAACTCTTAATATGGCTATTTCAACAATTCTATCTTTACCAACCTTTGCTCCAGTAGTTTCTATATCAAAAAAACAAATTGGTCTACTAAGATTAACTTTCATTTTAAATGATTTGATTCATATCCCAGTCTTCAAGATATTCAGCAACTCTTTTGACAAAGCTCCCTCCTATTGAACCATTTATGATTCTATGATCATAGGTATGTGATAAAATTAGTTTTTTTCTAATCCCAATAAAGTCTCCATTATTAGTTTCAATAACAGATGGGGTTTTACGAATAACACCTATAGCAATTATTCCAACTTGAGGTTGATTGATAATCGGAGTGCCCATGATAGAACCAAAATTACCGACATTAGTAACTGTATATGTTCCATCTGATATTTCCTCTGGTTTCAAAGAATTTGATCTAGCTCTATTCGATAAGTCATTCACAGCAAGTGTAAGACCTTTAAGATTTAGATGATCTGCATTTTTTATAACAGGCACTATCAAATTTCCATTTCCAATAGCTGTAGCCATTCCAATGTTAATAGATCTTTTGATGATAATTTTTTCATCAATAATAGAACTATTTAGAATAGGGTAGTCTTTAAGAGATTTAATCACTGCATCTAGAAAAAGAGGAGTAAAAGTCAGTTTTTGTCCTTCCTTCTCTAAGAATGAATCTTTGAATCGATCTCTCCATTCCCAAAGATTAGTTACATCAACTTCAACAAAAGATTGAACATGAGCAGAGATTTTTTTACTATTTGACATATGATCAAATATTATTTTACCCATTCTGTCTAGTTCAATAATCTGGTCTCCAACTAAAGGTTTAGACTCATTGACATGACTGTGATCTGATTTTGTTGATTTTGAATCCACATAATTTAAAATATCTTGCTTAGTAACTCTACCTTCCTTTCCTGAACCAATAATTGAATTAAGCTCTTCTTGATTAATATTTTCTTTTTTCGCAATATTTTTAACTAACGGTGAGAAAAATTTATCACTTTTATTAATCTCTGAATTATCTTTATCATTTTTTAATAAATCCATTGACGGGATACTTACCGTTTTAATTTCTTCAGAGGCAATTTTCTTTTTATCATCAATAATTAATTCCTTATCTGTTTCTTGAGACATTATTTTGGTCTCTTCATTATCTATTAGATCTGTTTCAATTTCTGCAATTACTTCTCCAACTTTAACAACATCATTTACTTCAAATTTTTTTTTGACAAGTTTACCTTGAAATTCAGAGGGAACATCAGAATCAACCTTATCTGTAGCTATCTCAACTATTGATTCATCTATTTCTACAGTATCTCCAACTTCTTTTAACCAATTGGTTATAGTAGCCTCCGCAATACTTTCTCCCATTTTTGGAAGTTTCAATAGATATTTTCCCATTATAATAGTAGTTGCAAATTTACAATATTAAATCATTATTAATTTGATAGGTCAGTTTCATAAGGTCGTCTATTTTGAATACTTCTTGCTAACGTTACTTCATCTGTGTATTCTAACTGATCACCAACAGGTATTCCCCTTGCTAATACTGAGACTTTTATATTAAAATCTTTTAAAATTTTAAACAGATAAAAGCTAGTAGTATCAGCCTCAATAGTTGCACTTAAGGCAAAGATTACTTCATCTATTTTTTTTTCAATAATTTTTTTTTCAAGACTCAATACATTTAGATCCTCAGGACCAATCCCTTCTATAGGTGAGATTACCCCACCCAAAACATGATAAAGTCCATTATAAAGATTTGTATTTTCAATTGCAATAACATCTCGAATATCTTCAACAATACAAACTATAGATTGATCTCTTGATGAATTTGAACATATGTCACATATATCTTTATCCGAGATATTATGACATTGATCACAATGTTTGATTTGAGTTTTAAAATCAAAAATACTTTCAGATAAGTCTCTTGAGAATTCTTTAGGTTTTCTCAAAATTTCTAAAGCAATCCTTAATGCAGATCTTTTACCAATACCCGATAACTGAGAAATATTATATACTAAATTTTCAAGAAGTTTAGATGGAAATTCCATTAGGCAAATTTAGAAATATTCGTTGTAAGTTCTTTTGTATATTTATAAAAATGTTATCTCCACAAATTATTTTATTTGCTGTAGTTGCATATTTTGTAGTTTTAACTGCTATATCATATTTAACAGGTAAAGAAGACAATAATGAAGTTTTTTTTAATGCTAAAAGAAACTCCAATTGGGCTATTGTCGCCTTTGGTATGGTTGGAGCATCTCTTTCTGGTGTGACTTTTATTTCCGTTCCTGGTTGGGTTGGTGAATCTCAGTTTACATATTTTCAAGTTGTCATAGGATATTTAATAGGATATCTTGTTGTTGCCAATATATTGCTTCCACTATACTACAGATTAGGATTAACATCAATTTATGAATACTTACTTACAAGATTTGGAAAAAACTCTCATTATGTAGGATCTATATCTTTTTTAATTTCTAGAATCCTAGGAGCATCATTTAGATTATTTCTAGTAGCTATTGTTTTGCAAGAGTTCGTTTTTGATGATTTAGGAATCCCCTTTGAAATTACAGTTATCATATCAATTTTACTTATCTGGCTATACACAAGAAGAGGTGGAATTAAAACAATTGTTTGGACAGATACTATACAAACTACATTAATGATCTTGGCTGTTATTTTATCAATTTATTACATTAATAAAGATCTAGGTTGGACCTTTTCTGAATTTGTCTCTTCATCTGATTTTAATGAGTTTAATAAAATATTTGTTACTGAAAGTTTCACTGAAAGAAATTATTTTTTAAAATCAATTGTTGGGGGTGCCTTTATAACAATTTGTATGACTGGACTAGATCAAGATATGATGCAAAAAAATTTAACATGTAGAAATATTCAGGAAGCCAGAAAAAACATGATTGTTTTCAGTTTCATACTTACTATTGTTACATTCTTATTTATTGTTTTAGGAGCTCTTCTATACATATATGCAGCTGAGAACAATATAACTATACCTTTGGTTGACAATTCCCCCAGAACAGATCTTTTGTTTCCAGAAATTGCTTTAAGATCTGGGCTTGGAGAGTTTTTGGGAATTACATTCATATTAGGCTTGATCGCTGCAGCTTACAGTAGTGCAGACAGTGCTTTAACTTCTCTAACAACATCTTTCTGTGTTGATATACTCAAAATAGATAATACTAATTCAAAATCAATTAGAATAAGAAAAAATACTCATGTTTTAATGAGCATTGTACTGATAATAGTTGTAATAGTTTTTAGATATGTTCAAGACAAAAATGTAATTGACAGCCTTTTAACTGTTGCACAATACACCTACGGGCCATTATTAGGTTTATTTGCATTTGGAATTTTTACAAAATTTAAAATAGATGACAGTAAGGTTTATTTTGTCGTCATAATTAATATTATAATAATTGTTATAATAGGAAATTTACCCGCAAATCTAATAGGGGGTTATCAAATTGGATATGAACTTCTGCCATTTAATGGTCTAATTAATTTTATAGGGCTCTATATGATCAAAAAATAGTGTCAATTTGTCATATTTATTAATTGGTATTTTTTTTGCAATCATCTAATAAAAAGAAATTATGTCAAAAGGAAAAATTAATGTTTCAGTTGAGAATATATTTCCACTTATAAAAAAATTCTTATATAGTGATCAAGAAATTTTCTTAAGAGAACTTGTATCTAATGCTACAGATGCACTTACTAAAATTCAACATTTATCTAGTATAGGAGAAGTAAAAGGTGAGATTGGTGAATTGGGAGTTGAAATTAAAGTTGACAAGAAAAATAAAACTTTTACAATTTCAGATAACGGAGTAGGAATGACTTCAAATGAAGTAAAGAAGTATATTAATGATGTCGCATTTTCAGGTGCAGAGGAGTTTCTTGATAAATATAAAGAAAGCACAAAAGACACAGGTATAATTGGACACTTTGGACTTGGTTTTTATTCCTCGTTTATGGTAGCTGATAAAGTTGAAATAATTACAAAATCTTTTAAAGATGAACCTGCTGCTCATTGGATGTGCGATGGATCTCCTGAATACAGTTTAAAAAAGGCAGACAAAAAAAATAGAGGGACTGAAATAATTCTTCACATTTCTAAAGACTCTAAAGATTATCTTGAAGAAAATAAAATTACAGAGCTTCTAAACAAGTATAACAAATTCATGCCTCATCCAATAAAATTTGGAACTAAGGAAGAAAGTGTTAAAGGTAAAGATGAAGAAAAGGAAGAGAAGATAACTGTTGATAATATTATAAATAATCCAAGTCCAGCTTGGACAAGACTACCTGCAGATTTAAAAAATGAAGATTACAATCAATTCTACAGAGAATTATATCCATTACAATTTGAAGAACCTTTATTTCATATTCATTTAAATGTTGATTATCCATTCAATTTAACCGGTATTCTTTATTTTCCTAAGATATCTAATGATCTTAATCTTCAAAAGGATAGAATTCAACTGTATCAAAATCAAGTTTTTGTAACAGATAATGTAGAAGGAATAGTTCCTGAATTTTTAGGATTATTAAAAGGTGTTATTGATTCTCCAGACATCCCATTAAATGTATCTAGAAGTTATCTTCAATCAGATACATCAGTAAAAAAAATTACTAATTATATCACACGAAAAGTAGCTGATAAATTAAGCTCAATTTTTAAAAATGAGAGAGAAAATCTTGAAGGTAAATGGAATGATATAAAAGTAGTTATTGAGTATGGTATGTTAACAGAAGATAAATTCTATGATAAAGCTGAATCATTTAATTTATATCCTTCAGTTGATAACAAGTATTATACTTTTCAAGAACTAGAAGAAAAAATTAAAGATTTACAAACTGACAAGGATGGGAATTTAATTATACTATATGCTCAAAACAAAGACGAACAGTATACTTATATTGAATCTGCAAAAGAAAAGGGATATGAAGTTCTTCTACTAGATTCACCTATAATGCCTCATCTAATTCAGAAACTTGAATCCAAAAAAGAGAAAATTAAGTTTTCTAGAGTTGATTCGGATACATTAGAAAATTTAATAAACAAAGATGATCAAGTAGTTTCAAAACTATCTGACGAGGAAAAAGAGAAATTAAAGCCAATGATTGAGAGTGCGGTCTCCGATGATAAATACACAGTCCAACTAGAGCCATTAGACAGTAAATCATTACCGTTTATGCTTGCTCAACCTGAATTTATGAGAAGAATGAAGGAAATGCAGCAGACAGGTGGAGGCATGATGGGTAATATGCCTGACATGTATTCCTTAATTGTAAATACTAATCATGAGTTGGTAAGTAAAATATTAAATACTAGAACTGAGAAAAAGAGAAATAGCCTCATAAAACAATCTATAGATTTAGCAAAACTTTCTCAAAACACTTTAACTGGAAAAGAACTTACAGAATTTATTAATAGAAGTATAGATTTAATCAAATAAATAATTTAATATTTTAGCAAGTCTAAGGCCTCCTAATAACAAGAGTTCTCTTACAGTGTCAAAGTTTTTATATTGATATTCATAACCTAATTTATCATCAATTGAAACATCATTATATATATCATTAGTGTACTCATGAATTTCATTAATCCAGTCAAGTATATCACTCCTTTCAAAAGCTTTAGATTCCTTTGTGTTAACTAAGAAATCCCAATTTGGGAGATTTTTTGCTAGTTCAGTGTAACTCATATTATGACTATTAATCATTTCAGAATCCCATACTCTATGAAGGTTTGAATTTCTTCCAAACCACTTTACATATATTCTATTTGCACCTCTATCATCATATCTTCCAATGTGAAGTGGTTGGTGTAAATCTCCAACAAAATGAATAAGAAGTTTTAAATAAAAAGTTTTTTCAGAATCAGAAACAGAATCACTCTCTAATATATCTAAGCATCTATTTATAGCTATATAAACATCGCCTTTTTTAGAAGGAACAGTATCCCCATAATTTTCTTCTAATTCCATATTTATAAAATGCCAATCATAGTATTCTGAATATCTTTTGTCTGATTTTATATCATCAGCATACATTGAAGCGTGAACTATCGTCTCTCCATCAAGAATTTTTTCTATTTTATCCTTGGAGTTATTTGTTAAATAATTACTTGCAACCTCAGCAACAACTCTGTGACCTGTTGAACCCCAATTTACAAGACTAAAAAAACTTAAAATGGTGATAGATAAAATAATTCTCATAAACTTTTAGTTATATATTGGGTCAAAGATATTATTATATAATGATTGATTAAAATTTTATTAATTTTAGAACGAAAAATATCATTTGAAAAAATTTCCCCTCATTTTAACGTTGATATTAGCTATTTCTAGCTTTTCATATTCACAAGAGTTAACCATAAAATATACAGAAGAGAAAATTAAAATTGATGGATCTCCTAATGATAAAGCCTGGGAAAATGCTGAATCATCATCTGATTTTTGGCAGTGGAGGCCTACCGACTCTGTAAGAGCTATTAAACAAACTGAATTCAAAGCATTATTTGATAATGAAAATTTATATTTTTTGGTTAAAGCTTACACAAAAGAAAAAAAGTTTACTGTATATAATCTAGAAAGAGATTTTGAAACAAAAAGTGCTGATTATGTACAATTGATTTTTGACACCTTCAATGATGCTTCAAATGCATTTAAATTCCAAACTAATCATCTTGGTCTGAAGGGTGATATGTTGTTATCTTCAATAGTATCATTTGGAGGAAGAGGAATGAATTCTTCGTGGGATGCAATTTGGGAAGTGGAATCAAAACTATACGAAGACTCCTATATAGCTGAAATTAAAATTCCTTTTGATCAATTATATTTTATTAATGGTGCTAAAAGCTGGAGATTTAATATATACAGAAGTGACACTCAATCTTTAGAACACTCTAGTTGGGCTAAAACTCCTCAACAACAAAGAATAGGTGATCTTGCTTTTATGGGTAAAATAAATTTTGAAAAACCTCTAGGTGAATCGAGAAAACCTATTTCCTTTATTCCTTACATAAATTCATCGATTGGCAAGAATTTTATTAAAGAAAAAAGTATAAATAATTTTGACTATGGCCTTGATGTGAAAATACCAATTGGAAATTCTATTAACATTGATCTAACTGTTAATCCTGATTTTTCTCAAGTTGAAGTTGATGATCAACTTGTTAATTTAACTCAATTTGAATTAAGACTTCCTGAAAGAAGGCAATTCTTTACTCAAAATTCTGATCTTTTTACTGATTTTGGGCAAGAAAGAGATGCTGAACCATTTTTTTCTAGAAGAATTGGAATTTCAAAAGATAGCGAAGGAAATACTGTTGAGAATAAAATTATTAGTGGTGTTAGATTAAGTGGTAAAATTAATGATAAACTGAGAATAGGTTTATTAAATGTTCTAACAGAAGAAGACAAAGCTAAGGGCATTCCTCAAAACAACAGTACTTTATTTACACTTAGAAATAAAGTATTTGCAAGATCAAATTATTCGTTTTTTTTTATAAATAGAGAAAACACAAAAAATTATGATTTTGTTGATAATCAAAATACATATAATAGAGTTTTCGGATTTGAATATAACTTAGCATCCAAGAATGGTGAATGGAAAGGTAGGACATTTGTTCATAAATCTTTGACACCTGAAAAAAATGATAAAAACACATCCTTTGGAATAAAACTGTCAAAAAATACACGTAAACACTATGTTAGCATGGGCGGTTCTTATGTCGGGGATGATTTTAGATCAGATCTAGGGTATTATAGAAGATACGGTTTTGTAAAATTTACTCCATTCTATCAGTATAGGATATACCCAAAAAATAATGATAAGATTCTAAACTATGAATTACAACATTATGCAGCTTATGTGTTTAGACCAAATAAAGATGAAAAATTTGAGGGTAGGTGGAATATTTCTTCCTTTGAAATAAAATATAGAAATCAAAGTACATTTGAAATTAAACAAAATATAAAGAGAGATTATCTATATTATGATTTTGATCCAACAAGAACTGAAGGCTCCACACCTCTTCCTGCAAATAACTTTTATTCTTATACGGACTATGAAATAGCATTTTCTTCTCCAGATAAAAATCTATTTAAATTTGCAGCCGGAATAGAGTATGGAGATTTTTTTAATGGAACAAAATTCTCATTTAAAACTGGATTTAAATATAGAATTCAGCCCTATTTTAATATGAGTTTAAGGTTTGATTATGACTCAATTAAATTACCTAATCCATATCCGTCTAGAAATATTTGGTTAATAAGTCCTAAATTTCAATATACATTTAATAAAAAATCTTCTTGGGCTACTTATATTCAATATACTAATCAATCCAAAAACCTAGGTATAAATTCAAGGTTTAAATGGAGATTTGCTCCACTATCTGACCTATACATAGTTTATAATGATAATTATATTAATTCAGACTCTCTAGAGCCTCAATATAGATCAATAAACCTTAAATTTACTTACTGGATAAACATGTAATATGAAAAAAATACTTCTAATTAGTTTAAGCTTATCTATTCTATGCTGTACCTCAGATCAAAATAAAATGATTGTATCTGGAAATATTGATGGGCTTAAAAAGGGGACTCTTTATCTTCAAACTAATACTGATTCTACCATTGTTAATTTAGACTCCGTTAATCTAAAAGGAGAAAGTAAGTTTAAACTAAGTACAATAATTAATCAGCCTGACATATATTATTTATACTTAGACAAGGTAGATAATGATACTTTAAATGATATAATCACTTTTTTTGGAAATAAGGGAGAGATTGATATAAATACAAGGTTGTCAACATTTGATTCTAGCTATGAAATCACTGGGTCAAAAAACACTGATTTATTGCGTGAATATTTTTCTATAATAAGAAAGTATAATCTTCAAAACCTTGATTTGCTTGAAATTTTTTATAAAGCTCAAATTGAAAACAATCAAAATAGAATAGACTCAGTTAATAGTCAAATAGAAAATTTGATTAAAAGAAAATATTTATATAGCTTAAATTTTGCAATTACTAATTCAGCTAATGAAGTTTCCCCTTACATTGCAGTCAGTCAAATACCTGATGCTAATAAGGATTTACTTATTAAGCTTTATGACACTTTACCTATTAATATCAAGGAGTCTAAGTATGGTAAAATACTTAATAATTTGACTAAAGATTAACCACTATACTCTACAAAATTTCTTGGAGTTTCATATAAAGTGATTTTAAGTTTATAACTTTTCTCAAAATACTTTATTAATCTATTATAAATTAAAATAGCAATGTTTTCTGCTGAAGGATTTATAGATGAGAATTCTTTAATGTCTAAATTTAAGTTTTTATGATCTAGATAATCCTCAATTTCAGACTTTATTATTTTTTTTAGTTCACCCATATCAAATACATAACCAGTCTCAGGGTCAACTTGTCCAGTAAGACTAACAATTAATTCATAATTATGACCATGAAAATTTTGATTGGAACACTTACCAAAGATTTGTTTATTCTTTTCATCAGTCCAATCAGGCCTATATAACTTATGTGCAGCATTAAAATGTGCTTTTCTACTTATTGTTATCATTATTTAAATATTTATAAAAGTAATCAAAAGCAATTTTAAACCATACAGTGTAGTCATCACTATTTCTAATAATATCATTACTAATAGTTTCCATATCTACCCATTTATAATCTTCTGCCTCTTCTTTGTTTAAGGTTGGATTTTCATCAAAAACCCCATAAAAGACATGATCAAATTCATTTTCTGTTAATTCATTATCAAGCTCAGCTTTGTAGATAAAATCAAAGACTTTTCTAAGATTAGTTTTAATTCCCATTTCCTCAAATAATCTTCGATTAGCCGCATCTAAAATGTCTTCAGCTTCCCTAGGGTGACTACAGCATGTGTTTGTCCATAAGCCACCTGAATGATATTTAGAAATAGCTCTTTTTTGAAGTAGCAGTTGATATTTACTATTAAAGATAAATACGGAAAACGCCCTATGAAGAAGACCTTTTTGATGAGCTTCAAGTTTAGGCATTAGCCCAACTTGATTATCATTTTCATCAACAAGAATTACTTTTTCTTCAGACATTGAGTTAAATTAATAATTTAGCTCTTCTTCCTCTTTGTTGATTAACAAGCTATTGTATTCATCTTTTGGTCCAACTATTATGTCATCATATTTTCTCATACCAGTACCTGCTGGAATTTTGTGACCTACAATAACATTTTCTTTTAGACCTTCAAGCATATCATTTTTACCATTAACAGCAGCTTCATTTAAAACTTTAGTAGTTTCTTGGAATGATGCAGCTGAGATAAAAGATTTAGTTTGAAGAGACGCTCTAGTAATACCTTGTAATTGAGTTGAAGCAGTAGCTGGTTTTGCATCTCTAGCATCAACAAGCTTATTGTCATCTCTTCTAAGAATAGAATTCTCATCTCTAAGATTTCTAGCTGACACTAGCTGCCCTACTTTAAGGTTTTCACTATCACCAGCATCTTCTATTACCTTCATACCATACAACTTATCATTCTGAGATATAAACTCATCTTTGTAAGTCAATTGGTCTTCAAGGAATAAAGTATCTCCTGGATCAATTATTTTTACCTTTCTCATCATTTGTCTAACAACAACTTCGAAGTGTTTATCATTAATTTTTACACCCTGAAGCCTATATACTTCTTGAACCTCATTAACTAGATACTGTTGAACAGCAGAAGGACCTTTGATGTTTAAAATATCGTTAGGAGTAATTGAACCATCAGAAAGTGGCATACCTGCTTTAATAAAATCATTTTCTTGAACAAGAATTTGATTTGAAAGCTTAACTAGATACTTTTTAATATCACCAAACTTTGATTCAACAATAATTTCTCTATTACCTCTTTTAATTTTACCAAATGATACAACACCATCAATTTCCGAAACAACAGCTGGATTAGATGGATTTCTAGCTTCAAATAATTCTGTAACACGTGGTAAACCACCAGTGATATCCCCAGATTTAGCAGACTTTCTTGGAATCTTAACTAAAATTTTACCTTTATCAATCGATTCATCTTCATCAACCATGATGTGTGCACCTACCGGTAAATTGTAAGATCTGAGAGTAACACCTTTTTTGTCTTGAATAAGAAGTGTCGGTATAAGTTTTTTATCTCTTGAATCCGTAATAACCTTTTCTTTAAATCCAGTTTGCTCATCAATTTCAACCTGAAATGTTTTACCAACTTCAATATTTTCATAAACAATTTTACCTGAAAATTCTGAAACAATTACACCATTAAACGGATCCCATTGACAAATTGTATCACCTTTAGATAGTTTCTGACCATTTTTAATATTTAGATATGACCCGTAAGGAATGTTTTTAGTACTTAAAACATTCTTAGTTTTGGAATCTAAAATCTTAATCTCAGAAGTTCTTGAAATAACTATGTTTGAAGAATTACCCTCGTTATCTTTAGCTTTAACAATTTTTAGGTCATCAATTTCAGCAATTCCATCAAATCTACTTATTAATGAATTTTCTTCTGAAATATTACCTGCAACACCCCCAACATGGAATGTTCTAAGTGTTAACTGAGTTCCAGGCTCACCTATTGATTGAGCGGCTACAACACCAACTGCTTCACCAATTTGGACTGGTTTTCCAGTTGCTAGATTTCTACCATAACAACTAGCACAAATTCCTCTTTTTGTTTCACATGTTAAAGCAGATCTTACATCAACTGAAGTGATTAGAGTATCCTGTATTTTTGAAACAGTATTTTCATCAATTAGTTTACCACCCTCAATAATAATCTCATTAGAGGAAGGATTAACAATATCATTAAGAGAAACTCTACCTAGAATTCTTTCACCTAAGGTTTCAACAATTTCTTCATTCTTTTTGAGTGGATTAACCTCTATTCCTCTAAGTGTACCACAATCAAATTCATTAACAATTACATCTTGTGAAACATCAACAAGCCTTCTAGTTAAATAACCTGCATCGGCTGTTTTTAAAGCTGTATCAGCTAATCCTTTTCTTGCACCGTGAGTTGAAATAAAGTATTCTAAAATTGATAATCCTTCTTTAAAGTTTGATAAAATAGGATTTTCAATAATTTCTCCTCCACCAATATTTGACTTTTTAGGTTTAGCCATAAGTCCTCTCATTCCGGTTAACTGTCTTATCTGTTCTTTAGAACCTCTAGCTCCAGAATCAAGCATCATATACACAGAGTTAAATCCTTGTTGATCTTCGCTAATTTGCTTCATAGCTAGCTCAGTTAAAGTAGCATTGGCTGAAGTCCAAACATCAATTACCTGATTATATCTTTCGTTATTCGTGATTAGACCCATATTATAGTTACCTATGATACCGTCAACTTGATTGTTAGCATCATTTATAAGATGTTGCTTCTGTTCAGGAATGATAATATCACCTAAACTAAAAGAAAGACCGCCTCTAAACGCAAAAGAGTAACCAAGATCTTTAATTTCATCAAGGAATTCTGCAGTTTCAGGTACGCTAGTTACATGAAGTATTTGACCTATAATTTCTCTTAAGTTTTTCTTAGTAAGAACTTCATTAAAAAAGCCTGCCTTTTCTGGAACAACTTCATTAAAAAAGACTCTACCTGGAGTAGTTTCAATTAACTCATAGGAATCATCAGATTCAGGTGTTTTTATTCTACACTTAATTATAGCATTTAGATCAACTATTTTCTCATTATAGGCCATATTAACCTCTTCTGGAGAATAGAAAGTCAATCCTTCACCTTTTAATTTAATAGATTCAGAAGATTTTCTTGATTTAGTCATATAATAGAGACCTAGAACCATATCTTGAGATGGAACGGTGATAGGTGATCCATTTGCTGGATTCAAAATATTATGAGATCCTAACATTAATAATTGAGCTTCAAGAATTGCCTCTGGTCCTAATGGAAGGTGAACTGCCATTTGATCACCATCAAAGTCAGCATTAAAAGCAGTACATGTTAATGGGTGAAGCTGAATAGCTTTTCCTTCAATAAGTTTTGGCTGAAATGCCTGAATACCAAGTCTGTGAAGAGTTGGAGCTCTGTTTAACATAACAGGGTGACCTTTCAAAACATTCTCTAAAATATCCCAAACGACAGGTTCTCTTCTGTCTATAATTTTTTTAGCAGATTTAACAGTTTTTACAATACCTCTTTCAATAAGTTTTCTAATTATAAAAGGTTTATATAACTCTGCAGCCATATCTTTAGGTAAACCACACTCATACAACTTTAATTCAGGACCAACTACAATAACAGATCTTGCTGAATAATCTACTCTTTTTCCAAGAAGATTCTGTCTAAAACGTCCTTGCTTCCCTTTAAGAGAGTCTGATAATGATTTCAGAGGTCTATTAGATTCTGTTTTAACAGCTGATGATTTTCTTGTATTATCAAATAATGAGTCAACAGATTCCTGAAGCATTCTTTTTTCATTTCTTAAAATAACTTCAGGTGCTTTGATCTCGACAAGTCTTTTTAGTCGATTATTTCTTATAATTACCCTTCTATATAAGTCATTAAGATCAGAGGTAGCAAATCTACCTCCATCAAGAGGCACAAGAGGTCTTAACTCTGGAGGTATAACAGGAATAACCTTAACCACCATCCATTCTGGAAGGTTTTCTTTTCTTTCATTTCCCTCTTTAAAAGATTCTACAACTTGAAGTCTTTTAAGAGCTTCTGTTTTTCTTTGTTTAGAAGTTTCAGTATTTGCTTTATGTCTTAATTCATAAGANAGCTCTTCAAGATCAATTCTTGAAAGAAGCTCTATCAAACATTCAGCACCCATTTTAGCAATAAATTTTCTGTCATCAGAATCATCTAAAAATTGATTATCAGCAGGAAGAGTTTCCATTATAGAGATGTATTCTTCCTCAGTAAGAAAGTCCATTTTATTAACAGGTTCTCCTTCAGTATTTTTAGCTTCTCCCGGCTGAATAACAACATATCTTTCATAATATATTATCATATCAAGCTTTTTAGAAGGTAATCCTAAAAGGTATCCAATTTTATTAGGCAGAGACTTAAAATACCATATGTGTGCAACTGGAACAACTAAGTTAATATGACCAACTCTATCTCTTCTAACTTTTTTTTCAGTTACTTCAACTCCACATCGATCACAAACAATTCCTTTATATCTGATTCTCTTATATTTTCCACATGCACATTCATAATCCTTAACAGGACCAAAAATTCTTTCACAAAAGAGTCCATCTCTTTCAGGTTTGTGAGTTCTATAATTTATAGTTTCTGGCTTGAGAACTTCTCCTCTTGAGTTACCAAGAATTACTTCAGGAGATGAAAGACCAATTGAAATGGTATTAAATCTCTTTTGCGTCAATAAATCGTTATTTTTTGCCATTTTTTATTTGTAATTTATTTTTCTTCTAATCGAATGTCTAAACCAAGACCTTTTAATTCATGCATTAATACATTGAATGACTCCGGAAGACCAGCTTCAGGGAGGTTTTCACCTTTAACAATAGACTCATAAGCTTTAGCCCTACCGATTACATCATCAGACTTAATAGTTAAGATTTCTTGTAGCGCACTTGAAGCACCATATGCTTCCAGAGCCCAAACTTCCATCTCACCAAATCTTTGACCACCAAATTGTGCTTTACCACCAAGTGGTTGTTGAGTTATTAAACTGTAAGGCCCAATAGATCTTGAGTGCATTTTATCATCAACCATGTGACCTAGTTTTAACATATATATTATACCAACTGTAGCAGCCTGGTCAAATTTTTCACCAGTCCCTCCATCATAAAGATATGTATGTCCAAATCTAGGAACACCCGCTTCATCAGTAAGCTCATTAATTTCATCTAATGTAGCTCCATCAAAAATTGGTGTAGAGAATTTTCTTCCAAGTTCTTTTCCTGCCCAACCTAATACAGTTTCGTAAATTTGACCAATATTCATCCTAGAAGGAACACCTAAAGGGTTCAACACAATATCAACTGGAGTTCCATCCTCTAAGAATGGCATGTCTTCTTGTCTTACAATTCTAGCAACAATACCCTTGTTACCATGTCTACCAGCCATTTTATCTCCAACTTTAAGTTTTCTCTTCTTAGCTATGTAAACTTTAGCAAGTTTTTTTATACCCGGAGGAAGTTCATCACCTACACTAATTGTGAACTTTTCTCTTCTTAATGAACCTTGAATATCATTCTCCTGAATTCTGTAGTTATGAAGTAGAGTTGATATAAGTGCATTTATATCATCAGATGTGGTCCATACTCCCTTAGTAAGATGAGTGTAGTCCTCTACATTAGACAACATTTTATTAGAAAACTTCTTCCCTTTAACCAAAACCTCATCACCTAAATCATTAAAGACTCCTTGACAAGTTTTTCCGTTTACAACAGATGAAAGCTTTTCAATAAGCTTTAGCCTATGATCTTCAAGAATTTTTTCATACTTAGTTGCAAGTAATTCTAAGTCAACTTTATCTTGAGTTCTAGTTCTCTTGTCTTTAAGCGATCTAACAAATAATTTCTTATCAATTACTATACCATTAAGAGACGGAGGTGCTTTAAGTGAAGCATCTTTAACATCTCCCGCTTTATCTCCAAATATTGCTCTTAGTAATTTCTCTTCAGGTGTAGGATCAGATTCTCCTTTTGGTGTTATTTTACCGATAAGAATATCACCTGCTGTTACATCAGCTCCTACTCTAATCATTCCGTTTTCATCTAATTCTTTAGTAGCTTCTTCACTAACATTTGGAATATCATCAGTAAGCTCTTCGGTTCCAAGCTTGGTGTCTCTTACATCAAGAGAATATTCATCTATGTGAATAGAAGTAAATATATCCTCACGAACAACTTTCTCAGAAATTACTATTGCATCTTCAAAATTATATCCCTTCCATGGCATAAATGCTACTTTAAGGTTTCTACCTAAAGCTAGTTCACCTTTTTGAGTTGCATAACCTTCGCAAAGAACCTGTCCTTTGGAAACTTGATCACCCTTGTTAACAATTGGCTTCAGATTAATACATGAGCCTTGATTAGTCTTTTGAAATTTAATAAGGTCATATACTTTAGTATCATCATCAAAGCTTAATAGTTTTTCTTCACTTGATAATTTATATTTAATAATAATTTTATTTGCATCTACATAATCAACTACCCCGTCTCTTTCAGCATTAATTAATACTCTAGAGTCAGATGCAACAGATTTCTCTAAACCTGTCCCAACAATAGGAGATTCAGGTTTTAAAAGAGGTACGGCTTGACGCATCATATTTGATCCCATTAGGGCACGGTTAGCATCATCATGTTCAAGGAAAGGAATTAAAGATGCTGAAATAGATGCAATTTGATTAGGAGCTACATCTGTATAATTTATGTTATCAGGCGTAACAACTGGGAAATCAGCTTGATCTCTAGCAATCACCTTTTCAGCTTTAATTTTACCAGTATTATCATAATCAATATTAGCCTGAGCTATTAGATTATTCTCTTCTTCCTCTGCAGATAAATATGTAATATTTTTTAAATCAATCTTACCATTTTTTACTTGCCTGTAAGGTGTTTCAATAAAACCAAGATTATTAACTCTAGCATATACAGAAAGTGAAGAAATCAAACCAATATTTGGACCCTCTGGAGTTTCAATTGGACAAAGTCTTCCGTAATGAGTATAATGAACATCTCTTACCTCAAATCCTGCTCTTTCTCTGGATAAACCACCTGGACCTAGAGCTGATAGACGTCTTTTATGAGTTATCTCAGCTAGTGGATTAGTTTGATCCATAAACTGAGAAAGTTGATTTGTTCCAAAAAATGTATTAATCACAGAAGACAAAGTTTTAGCATTAATCAAGTCTATTGGAGTAAATACTTCATTATCCCGAACATTCATTCTTTCTCTTATGGTTCTTGCCATTCTTGCAAGACCAACACCAAATTGAGAAGATAATTGTTCACCTACAGTTCTTACCCTTCTATTAGATAAGTGATCAATATCGTCAATCTCTGCTTTTGAGTTTATTAATTCAATAAGATATTTAATGATGGTAGTAATATCTAGTCTAGTTAAAGTTCTTTCCTCCATATCAACATCGAGGTTTAACTTCTTATTCATTCTATATCTACCAACTTCTCCAAGGTTATATCTTTGATCAGAGAAGAATAATTTATCTATGATACCTCTTGCCGTTTCTTCATCTGGCGGTTCAGCATTTCTTAATTGCCTGTATATATATTCTACAGCCTCTTTTTCAGTATTAGTTTGATCTTTTTGAAGTGTGTTATATATAATTGCATAGTCTGAGTTTTGCGCATCTTCTTTGTGAATTAAAACTGTCTTAACATCAGCATCAAGGATCTGTTCAATATGATCTTTTTCAATCACAGTATCTCTGTCAATAATTATTTCATTTCTTTCGATTGAAATAACCTCTCCAGTATCTTCATCTACAAAGTCTTCATGCCAAGTTCTTAATACTCTAGCAGCAAGCTTTCTATTAAGTGCTTTCTTTAATCCAGCCTTGGTAACTTTAATTTCTTCAGCTAAGTCAAAAATTTCAAGTATTTCTTTGTCTCCTTGGTAACCAATTGCTCTAAACAATGTTGTAACAGGTAGTTTTTTCTTTCTATCAATGTATGCGTACATCACATTATTGATGTCAGTTGCAAATTCAATCCATGACCCCTTGAACGGAATTACTCTTGCAGAGTAAAGCTTAGTTCCATTGGCATGAAATGATTGACCAAAAAAGACACCAGGTGATCTGTGAAGTTGAGATACAACAACTCTTTCTGCTCCATTAATAATAAATGTACCACTTGGAGTCATATAAGGTATAGATCCTAAAAAAACGTCTTGAACTATAGTTTCAAAATCTTCATGTTCTGCATCAGTACAGTAAAGTTTAAGTCTTGCTTTCAGCGGTACTGAATAACTTAAGCCCCTTTGAATACACTCTTGCATTGAATATCTAGGTGGATCAACGAAATAGTCTAAAAACTCTAAAACAAACTGATTCCTAGCATCAGTGATAGGAAAGTTTTCTTTAAAAGTGTTGAATAAACCTTCCTCCACTCTCTCATCAGACTTTGTTTCGAGTTGAAAGAAATCCTGAAATGATTTTATTTGAATATCTAAAAAATCAGTTTCAATATTTGCAGTTTTAGTATTAGAAAAATTTGTTCTCAATTTGTTATTAGTCATATTTTAGAGTTTAATTCAAACAAGCATAGGCCTTTAGATATATAT
>PANN01000002.1 GCA_002707645.1 Fidelibacterota bacterium
GCTTGGAATATTGATGGATATCAAGATGAATATTTCCATTGCAATTGGGGGTGGGGAGGTTCTTCAAACGGATATTTTTATTTTAATAATTTAAATGGAGATGGATTTTCATTTATTGAAAGTCAAGCTGCATTAATTAACATTTTTCCAAGAGGAATTACTGAACCAGTTGCATTATTTGACTATACAATTAATGATTTTACAGCTTCCTTTTCTAATATTTCTAATCAAATTAATGAAAATAATATAAGCCAATATAATTGGAGTTTTGGGGATGGATTTATATCTAATGAATATAATCCTGTTCATACTTATCAAAATTTTGGTTCTTATCAAGTAAGTTTAATAGTAACNGATGAGTTTGGTCAAGATAGTTCTCCTCATTTAGAGAGAATAAATATTATTTANGGTGATATTAATTCAGATAATTCTTTAAATATTNTAGATATAATTTTATTAGTTGATATGGTTTTTAATAATGTCGAAAATCTAGAGTTNGATTTAAATCAAGATCAAGATTTAACAATTTTAGATATAATTATATTAATTAATCTGATTTTAGAGTTTAATAATGAATATTAATATAGATACGTTTAATAAATGGGCTCTTTTAGATAAAGATAAAGGTATGGAGAATGGACATGCAAAGTCTGTATCGAAAATGTTTGAAATTATTACTAATGAAACAAATATAACAAATAATTCATTTAGCTTTTTAGATTTAGGGTGTGGTAATGGCTGGGTAGTAAGAAAAATNTTAGAAAATAAAAATTGTGACTATGGTCTTGGTATAGATGGAGCCCCCGCGATGATTAATAAAGCAAAAAAGAGTGATATAAGAGGTCACTATATAAATACAGACATTGAACAATATGTATTTGATAGAAAGTATGATATTATTTTCAGCATGGAAACATTCTATTACTTTAAAAATTTAGACCTTGTTTTGAAAAATGTATATCATAATTTAAATAATAAGGGTTTATTTATCATTGGAATTGACCATTACTTAGAAAATAAGCCATCACTCAATTGGGATAAAGAATTTAATTTATCTTTAAATACACTTTCTATCAAAGATTGGATTTTGAAATTTGAAATTAGTGGTTTTAAAAATATTCAATATATCAATCATAATCAAAAAGAAGATTGGAATGGTACGTTGATTTTATTTGCAAATAAACAATAATTATTTATTAATAGATTATTTTATTTCGAATGCCTCATAAAGATTATTACCTTCACGAACAATCCTTAGCATGATCACATCACCTTTGGAATATTTTTTAATTTCACGATAATAATCTTCAGAATTATTAATTTCATTTCTATTAATTTCATTAATAATATCATTTTTTCTAATATTATTACTGTATGCTTCACCTTTAGCATTAATATCAATAATTTTTACTCCTTGATTATCATTATCATCAATTATTAATCCTAATAAATCATATCTGGTTTGCTCTTTATAAGAATCTCCAATAGAATTTTCATTTGGTCTTTGACCTAATATAACAGATATCGATTGTAATAGTTCATTTCTAATAATTGAAAAAACAGCAGTTTCACCTGGCCTTAGAGTTGATACATCATTTCTAAGTTGATTTGAATTTTCAATAGGTTTTGAATTAAGCGAAATAATTACATCTTTTTCTTTCAATNCTCCATTATCTGCTGGACCATCTTCAACAATCATACTAATAAATGCACCTTTCTTATTTTCTAATCCTAAAACTTTTGCTTTGTTTTCATCCAAATCTTGAATCATAACTCCAAGATAACCCCTTAAAACTTGTCCACCATTTATTAAATCTTCGATAACTCTTTTAGCTTGATTTATAGGAATTGCAAAACCAACACCTGCATTAGATTTTGAAAATCCATCGGTTGCAATTGCAGTGTTTATACCAATTAAATCACCGTTTAAATCAAATAGTGCTCCTCCTGAATTTCCAGGATTAATAGCTGCATCATGTTGGATAAAATTTTCAAAATTAGCTCTTGATATAACATCACTTCTTCCTTTTGCACTTACTATTCCACAAGTTACGGTATGGTTCAAATGAAGACCAAAAGGACTTCCTATTGCAATAACCCATTCTCCAATTTCTAAATCATCTGAATCTCCCATTGATGCTTGTTCTAAATCATCAGCATTAACTTTTAGTACTGCTAAATCAGATAGAGGGTCAGTACCCAATACTTCTGCTTCAAGTTCTCTTTTATCAAATAAAATTACTTTTATCTCATTTGCATCATCTATAACGTGGTTATTTGTTAGAATATAACCTTTATTTTTATTTATAATTACTCCAGAACCAATTCCTTGTGATTTTCTTTCTTGGGGTTCAAAAGGATCTGAATTTCCAAAAGGATCAAAAAAGAAAGGATTTATATACTGTTCGGTTTTTTCTGATAAAATGGAGACTACAGCAGGACTTCCTTTCTGAGAAACTTTAATAAACAACTCATTAAAATCATTCTTATTTGGGTATGAGAATAAAAATCCCATAAATAATAGCATAAATATTTTTTTCATCTACATCCTTTATTTTATTTTGTTATAAATTATAATATTATATTTATAACAAGTTCCAAATTTATTAAAAAANGATAAAAATTAGGAGAAAAAAATGAGATCAGTTTTAGTAACAGGTGTTAGCTCGGGNATAGGAAAAGCAATTGCAGAAGAATTATTAAATAACGATTTTTTTGTAATAGGAAGTGTAAGAAAAAAAGAAGATGCAAAATATTTTGAAGATAATTATAGTAAAAATTTTAAAAAAGTAATGTTTGATGTTACAAAAAAGAAAGAAATTGAAACTGCNAAGAAAGAAGTTGAAAAAATATTATCTGAAAATAAAAGTTATTTATGCTCAATTGTAAATAACTCAGGTATAGCATTAGGTGGGCCAGTTAGATATTTAGATGTTGATATTTTTAGAAAGCAATTTGAAGTTAATTTTTTTGGATTGATTGAGGTTACAAAATGTTTTTTAGATTTATTAATTGAAAATAATAAGTATGAAATGAAAAACAAGATAATCAATATAGGTTCAATAAGCGGTAAAAGAGCATATCCTTTTGTAGCTCCATATACTTCTTCTAAGCATGCTTTNGAAGGTTTTTCAGATGCTTTAAGAAGGGAACTACTAATACATAATTTAGACGTTGTTTTAATTCAGCCTGGTCCGATTAAATCAGCTATTTGGGAAAAAGCTCCTTCGATTGAGGACAATCCTTTTTTGAAAACAGAATATGAAATTCCATTAAGAAAATTCTTTAAAGGTTATATCCAAATGGGCATGAATGGATTAAACCCACAGATTATTGGTCAACGAGTCGTTAAGATACTAATGACTAATAAACCAAAGACAAGATATGTAATAACTCCACAAAAAATTAAAAATTATTTAATGCCTGGGTTTTTACCTGATAGATGGGTAGATAAATTAACAGGAAAAATGCTTGGCCTTATTAAAAAAAAGGCCCTAGANAACTAGGACCTTTTATTCTTTAAGGAGGAGTTGTATAAACTCTTACCATATTTTAATTATAATAATATTTTTCAACAATTAAATTAATGTAATAGAGTGTAACTAATTAGTAAGCATTTTTTTCTTCGTATATAGAAACCAAATATAGCTAATTATTGAAGAAGAAAAGCATGATATAAATATTGCAAACCAAGCATAATTTAAAGGCTTTTTTAAATATATTATAAAATAATAAGCAATTGAACAGCTTATAATTATTACTCTAAAGCATGTTATTATAAACATGGGGTATGCTTTTCCAAGTCCTTGCATGCATCTACTTGATATCATTGTGATTGTTACAAATGGGACAGCAAAAGAAAATATTTTAAAATATTCAGTCCCAATACTTATAATTAGCATATCATTGGTGAATAATGAAAGTATTGAATTTGATAGATAAAAGAAAATTAATCCAAAAATTAATGAGATAATAATACCTGTCTTCATACAGTAATAAAAAATATAGTTAATTAAATCATATTTTTTTGCACCATAAAACATACCAATTAAAGTTACCATGCTTGTAGCCAATGATATGATAGGAATAAAAAATAAATGCTCAATTCTATGTGCAGTTGAGTATGCTGCTATTGCACTTGTTGAATATTCAGATAAATTTAAAATAGAATTATAAAAAAATAATCCAATTGACATAATTACCATTGATAACGAAGCAGGTAATCCTAATTTCAGAATTTTATTAAATATTTCTATATCGTAAATAAAATTTTTAAGATTTAAAGAAATATACGAACGTTTTTTGAAAATCATTAAATAACAAAAAATTGCAAAGACAACGGCTTGGCTTGTTACAGTGGCTATAGCTGCTCCTTTTATCTGCATATAATAAATAAGAGGAGGATCAAGTATTAGATTTATAACTGTACCTAGTCCTAGAACTTTCATGGGTAAAAGGGTATCTCCTTCTCCAGATAAAATGGATCGAAAAAAAATACTTAAAACCATAAACGGAATTCCAAATAGCATTGTATAAAAATAACTACTTGCATGAGTAAACACCTTAATGTTTTCTGATTGATATTGTAATAAATAATCACCAAAAAAAATTCCAATTAGTATAAAAAATAGAGAGAGAGCAAATCCTAGTATAATGATATGTTCAGCGGCATTATCAGCTTGTTTTTTTTCTTGTTCTCCAATTTTTTGCGCTATAACAGCTGTTGCACCTGATCCTAATCCAAAGGTAATACCCATAATAATAAACATAGGTGGGAAAATTAATCCTAAACCTGCTAACGCATCCCCACCAACCCATTTACCAATAAAAGCTGTATCAATTAACATATAGATGGCTTGTACGCTCATACCAAGCATCATTGGAATCGATAATTTCCATATTGCTAAGGATGGGTTTTTTATAAATTCGTTTAGTTTATTTTTTGATTTAGTCAATTAGGGGCATTCTTTTGATTGTTTTAGTATGAAATATATCATCACTGAAACCCAAATTAATCTTAATATCGCTTACTTTTAACAATGTGGAATGATTTTTTTGAATATTTTCAACAAATAGCTCATCCATAATTAGATAGTCTTCAATAAGTGAATATTTAATAATTTTTGTTTTTAATAATTTTTCATCTTTATCATAGGACTCTTCTTTGAATGATAAATAATTTACTTTATCAACCCATGAAATATGTTTACTGTATTCACTGTCATCATCGTTTGGCGTACTTTCTAAAACAAAGCATTTTTGTGAATTATCGTCTTTAAAACAAGGTGAATCATTGTTCAAAATTTTGTACGTATAATCGTCTAGCTCTCTGTTTGTCATATCTTCAAAACTTAGATCTGATCCCATGAAGGAATCAGATTTTTTTTGTGATGAAATTCTTCTAAATTTTTTAAAAGCTGGAAGCCACATATTCATAAAATCATCTCCATCTTCCTGCTCTATTTTTAAAAAAGAAATGCCATAATCATCTTTTGGCTTAAGAAACCAAATCATTTGTTTTTTACTATCGTCTTTAGATTTGCTTATTAATAGTAAGTTTTTTTCCTTGCCTTTTTTATTTGTTAATATCATTGAGCTATTTGATTGTGTATCAACAGGTTTAGGTCTATCTTTCATTTTTTTTGCAAGCTCTACTCCTGTCATAGAAAAAAGTAAGTTGAAGTAAACCAATATATGTAAATAAGTATTCATAATTCCTCTATAATTTATGTTTAAAATGTTCAATAGATGAAGCTAAAAGAGTTAAAGTTCCAAAAGAACATGCAGCCATTGCAAATACCATTAATCCACCAATTTGAGCTAGTGGAATTATTGCAGATAATATTAAAGCTGCAAAACCCATATTTGAAAAAGCGTCAAGTATTATTGGATGTCCTACATTATTAATTGTTTTAATTGTTTTGTTAGATTTTTTCATTTTCAATAATTCTCTATATTCAGAAGTATAATGAATTGAAAAATCAACACCAACTCCAATAATAATTGAACTCAATATTGCTGTCATATGTGTTAGATCTATCCCAAGTAGACCCATTAGACCGAAATTAACTATAACAGCTGAAGCCAGAGGAAGAATAGATAAAAATCCAAATTTCCATGATTTAAAAAACATAGTACATACAATAAATATTATAAGCATTGATAAACCAATACTAAGAATTGAAGATTTTATGACCATCCAAATAAATTCAGATAAAATAATCATTATGCCAGATAATCTAAAGGTTAAATCTGTATCTTTAAGCTCTTGACTGATATGATTTTTTATATTTTGCCTGTATTCTATTAATTCAGTTGTTGAGAATGTTTTCATTAAACTTGTAACTATAGTATAATTATTTTCATAGTTGATTATTTTATCTAATTCTGTATCATCATTCATTCCATAAAGAAAAAATAAATTATTTATCTCTTCTCTCGTATTTGGAATTGTATAGTATTTTGGATCACCGTCCATAATAGTCTCATGAAGCTGTTTTACAATATCTGTAATAGATATAGTGCTTGTTACTATATTCATTGAGTCTAAATATTTTTCAATGGATTCTATTTTTCTAAGATTTTCAGGATTTTTCAAAGCTCCTTCTTCATCGGATTCAATATTTACCATTAAATTTAAATTTCCAGTCATATTATCGTCTAAAAATAATGCTGAATCTCTAATAATATTACCCTTCTTAAACATTTTAATGTAATTAACTTCAACATTTATTAATGTTATACCAACAATTGCAATTCCAATAAATAATAAAGAAGGGGATAGAACTTTTTTAGGATTTTTAATTACAATTAATCCAAATTTATCGATTG
The DNA here is from genome assembly GCA_002707645.1 of Fidelibacterota bacterium. Taxonomy (GTDB): domain Bacteria; phylum Fidelibacterota; class Marinisomatia; order SCGC-AAA003-L08; family D37C17. Next base: position 6,832 of record PANN01000002.1, read on the forward strand.
ATTTTTCTAACAAACTTTTTCTATTAATAGCTTTTGAATTAATCTTCCAATTTATTAAAGCTATAACAGCTGGCATTAATGTTAATGATAAAAACCAGGCCCAGAAAATTCCAAATGATAGAACTATTCCATATCCATTCATACCAGTTAAAGGGGAAAATATTAATGTTAAAAAAGCCAAGGAAGTTGTTATTGTTGTTAAGGTGATAGGCAATGCTAAATGATTCATTGTTTTTTTAATTGCCTTTTCTGAGTTTTTTAATCTTCTAAGTTCTTTAAAAAATCTACCAACAATATGTACTCCATCAGAGTTTGCGATTGTTAATAAAACAATAGGCATAGAAACGTGATTTAGAGTGAAATAAAAAATATCAGATTTTGTAAAATTATAAATCCATCCCATAAAACCTAGCATACCTAATAACGAAAGACTAATAATAGAAATAATAATAAATACTGCAGGAATATTTCTGAAGTTAACTAATAAAATAAGACACATTAATAATAATCCACACATAACAAGCACTTTTACTTCACTTGCTACAAGTGCTGGTGTTGCACCTGTTACATATGCTTGACCTCCATAATGATAGTCTAATTCTTTAATTTCATTATTATAATTGTAGCTTTCAAATCGATCTGTAAGACTATGCATAAAATATGTTATATCTGCATATCTATTATTTTCTCTAGGCCTTATTACTATGTTCAAATAGTCTTCATTTTTACTTACGGTACTGCTTTTTAATTCTTTGTTATCATTAAGATACATTATAATGGAATCAAGTTGCATTGTATTTATATTTTTTTGTGGCATCAAATCTTCAACGATGATAGAACTATCTGATTGACCAAAATATATTTTACTTGCTGTAGCAATAGATATCACTTCTTCAATAGGCTCATAGTCTTCAAGTGATTGTGACATTTCCCAAACAATTTTTAAAAGCTCTGGGTTTAAAGCATTTGAATTTTTATTTCCAAGAGCTATATACATGAATTCTGAATTCCCAAACTCTTCTCTAATATCATTGAAAGTAATAATAGATTCTATATCTTTAGGAAGTAGTTTAACCATATCATCATCTTGCACAATATATCTCATTCCAGAAATCAATATTATATTTAAAAATAAAACTAGAGCAATAGCAATTTTTGGAAATTTTAAGGATTTATTGGTTAGATATGTTTTTATGTATTTCAATTGTGAATTAATTTATATTAATTTTGACCATTAATAGAATGGTATTTTATTGTAAATTGTATCACTAAACAAAGATATAAATATTACAGATTGTTACTTAAAATAAAGCTTAAAAATAAGGAATTTAGTAATGTACAAAACATCGAATGAATTTATTGAAAAATTAATTTCTAGGACTCCAGGAGAGATAGAGTTTCATCAAGCAGTTAAAGAAGTAATGCATTCTATATGGGACCATATTCAAGGAAATCCTGAGTATCTTCATGCAAATATTCTTGATAGGATTGTAGAACCAGAAAGAGTAATCATGTTTAGAGTTCCATGGCTTGATGATAATGGTAATATTCAAGTTAATAGAGGATACAGAATTGAGTTTAATTCTGCCATTGGGCCCTATAAGGGAGGGTTAAGATTTCATCCTTCTGTTAATTTAGGAATACTAAAATTTTTAGGTTTTGAACAAATCTTTAAAAATAGTTTAACAACTATATCAATGGGTGGTGGAAAAGGCGGTTCAGATTTCGATCCAAAAGGTAAATCTAACGAAGAAGTAATGAAATTTTGTCAATCATTTATGACTGAATTACAACGACATATTGGACCTTATACAGATGTTCCTGCTGGAGATATAGGTGTTGGTGCACGTGAAATAGGTTATATGTTTGGTCAATATAAAAAAATTAGAAACGAGTTTACAGGTGTATTAACTGGAAAGGGATTGAATTGGGGAGGAAGTTTAATCAGACCAGAAGCAACCGGTTATGGTACAGTTTATTTTGCTGAAGAGATGTTGAACAAGAAAAATGATTCTTTTAAAGATAAAACAGTGGCTATATCAGGTTCTGGAAATGTTGCTCAGTATGCAGCTGAAAAAGTAAATCAATTAGGTGGAAAAGTTGTTTCTTTATCAGATTCTTCCGGAACTATTTATGATATAAATGGTATTGATGATGAAAAATTAAAGTATGTTTTTGATTTAAAGAATAATCAAAGAGGAAGAATTAAAGAGTATTTAAATAAATTTAAAGCTGAATATTTAGATGGTCAAAAACCGTGGAATATAAATTGTGATATTGCATTACCATGTGCTACACAAAATGAGATTAATAAGTCTGAAGCAGAAATATTAATTAAAAATGGTTGTATCTGTGTTGCTGAAGGGGCAAATATGCCATCAGATAATGATGCAATAAATGTTTTTATAGATAATAAAATACTTTTTGGTCCTGGAAAAGCTGCTAATGCTGGTGGAGTAGCTGTATCTGGACTTGAAATGAGTCAAAATAGTGTATTTTCTTCTTGGTCTAGAGATGAAGTTGATTTGAAATTAAGTAAAATCATGAAAAATATTCATTCTCAATGTATTGAATTTGGTTCTGAAAATAATTATATTAATTATGTTAAAGGAGCAAATATTGCAGGCTTTATAAAAGTTGCTGATTCAATGCTTGATCAAGGAGTAGTTTAATTGACGAGATTTTTTTTTATTATATTATTTATTTCATCTATACTTTTTTCAAATAATAATAGAAGAAGTTGTCTGAATCATTCTGAAGAATCTAGAGTTCGTCCAGAAAGAGATGCGTTTATTTTATCTCCCTCAGGAAATTTTCATATTCACTATGATATTGAAGGATATAATGCTCCAGATTTAGATGATACAAATATTCCAAATGGAATCCCCGATTACATAGACGAAGTCGCACTTGCAGCTGATAATGCAAAAGAAATAATTGTAAATCAGTTGGGCTTTTTAGAAGAAGCTAAAGATGAAGATGAAATCTATGATATTTATATTAAGAATTATTCAGCAGGTGTATACGGGTATAATATCCCAGATGATAACATATCTGGAGCATCTTATATAGAAATTGATAACGCTTATGAAGAAAATATGTATTTAACTTCTGGTTTAAACACAATGCGATTAACTGTAGCTCATGAGTTTTTTCATGCAATTCAAAGAGCTTACCGAAGTTCTTCTTCCTTTGGAGAAGGATATTTTTGGGAGATGTCTTCAACATGGATTGAAGATATTATTGTTCCAGATGGAAATGATTATATATTTTGGGTTGAAGATTTTTTTGAAGATGTTAATCAAAATATTTCATCTACTGATGGTTATAGTATTGCTTTGTTTGGTCATTATTTAATGAATGTTATAAGTAATGGAAATAGTAATATTATAAAAAAAATATGGGAAAGATATTCTGATGGTGGTTCTTCCATAGATGCCATAAAATATGTTTTAGAGTTAGACTATAATACTTCGTTTGAATTATGCTGGTCAGATTTTTGTTCAAGAAATTATTTTAACGGAGAGTATCAAAATATGGATAATGAAATTTATTTTCATATTGATCAAAAAGATGTATTGCCTATCCAAAGCTTGAATATAAGTTTATCCAATCCTCAAATAATTAATTCAAATATTTTGATTGAGGATATTTTTTTATCAAACCAAAATTCATATAACAATGTATTAAGGTCAAGTAATCTATCTCAGATAAATTTTGATTTCACGCCTTTGCAAAGCTCAGCTAATTTAGAGGGATTTATATCCATTGTATCAAGCTCTGGTAATAATTTAAATCAAATAATAAATATTCAAGATTTAAATAGTTCTATTTACGTAGCACCAGATGATATTTTTTATTATTCAATTTCTTCAAATATAAATTGTTTTGTCAATGGAAATATTTCTATATCTAATCAAGTTGAAATTAATTTGGGAGATGTTAATATTGATGATGAGATAAATATTTTAGATATAATTATGATAGTTGATTTTATACTTAATAATTCTATGAATCAAATCCAATTTGAAAATTCTGATATAAATTCAGATAATATTATAAATATCTTTGATATAATACTATTGATTGAAAATATTATGAGTTTTGATTAGATTCCTGAAGAATCCTCTTCGTTCATAGGTTCCGTTTTATCTAATTCTTTATTTTTAAGAATAATACCTTTTCCATTAATTCCATCAATTTTTATAAGTAATGGTTCTTTCAAGGAAACAACTTTTAAATATTTAGATTCTAAATAATTATTTTGTTTTTTTAGCCATTTCCAATCTATGTGTTCCTTCGAATATTTTTTTCTAATAGTGAAATATCCAATTCGTAAATTAGTAATATTTTGAAAAAAGTGACTGCCAAATGAAGGGTCTGGATCTAATTCGTCAATACCAATTTCTATAATTGCTCTAGCATAATTGATTTGTTCCCAATTTACAGGTATTCCTAGCCAATGATCTGATGTCCCCCATCTACCAGGTCCTATAAGTAAATATTTATTTTTGATTCCAAGTTTATTATTGATTTTCCCTATTTCATTTGCTATATATTTAGTCTTTTCTCTATTGAATTTATTTGGATCAACATAGACTATATGAGATACAGAATTTATTTCTCCGTTACCTAAAACTTGATTACTGTAACATAGAGAAATATTTTTATTTTTATAATTTGTAATATTTAATTCTTCGTGCTTATTTCCAATAACCATAGGTTTCATTTGCAATAGACAAAATTCATCGGATTTATTTTTATATAAATTTATTGCAAATTCAATTTCAACGGGACATCCCATAGCTTTTTCACCTAATATCATTATATCTTTTATAAGATTAGTTAAAGGGAATCTATTATATTTAATTAAATTTGCAAAGGTTAGGACTCTTGTTCCTGAATATTTTAAAGAATCTCTCAATATATTATCGCTCGTAATTGTACTGGCTAAATTGGTTAGTTCACCATCTAATTCAGCTACAGTTAGATTGAATTTTTTTAAATTTTTAGATTCCCCGAATTTTAGTGGATTTTTACCCTTATTCATATCCAAAGCATAAAATTTATTTTGAGAATTATTAATAGTTGATTTTATAGAGTAATATTGAGATAATATTTTTGGGTACTTGGGAGAAAATCTTAAAGATTTTTCACCGTCAACTATTGTTTTCCCTAAACCTAGAGCAGTAAAAACAACTCCTTCGTTTCTTTTCATATATGAAACAGGATAGTAATTATAACTTTGAGCAACACCACTAAGGCTAGGATAAAAAAGCTCATTATGTTTTTTACCTGCAAGCTCCATAATAATTATTGCCATTTTTTCTTCTTCTAGTCTATGGTCAGATTTATTTAATAATGACTTTGGATTTTGAAAAAATGTTGATGCATATACTCTTTTTATTGCTTCAATTAGTTGATTTAGTCTATCTATTTCTAACTTACTTGAATTTGGAAGCATAAATGTACTGTAAATTCCAGCTAAAGGCTTATATTGAGAATCCTCAAACAGACTTGAAGATCTAATCGCTAATGGATATTTTGTATTATTTATGATATTTTTTAAAACTCTATACTGTTTTTTTGGTAGTTCTGATTTAAGAAAAGCACTTAATATTTTTCTATTGTCTTTAGTGTTTAAAGCTATTTCCCATAACTTATTTGATTCCATAAATGAATCAAATTCATCAGTTCCAATAGCTATAATTTTTGGAACTCTTATATTAATTTCAGAATATTTAGATTTGAATGATTTTTTATCTAAAAGTTTATTTGCAAAAGCTAAACCTCTAGCTTTACCTCCAACAGAGCCTGAACCTATTTGAATGAAATTATGAGAAAAATCATTTATTTTTTTTGAAAATTCTACAATTTTTGTTTTTGTTGATACATCTAAGCTGTTTGACAATAAATCAAGATAGTACTGTTTTCTTTGGTCTAAGTTGTCAAAATCATTTTTTCTTATTTTCCTAAAATTTGAAGCTAAATCAAATTCTCCTCTAGTTGCTAACCAATTTGATAAATGATTTTTAGAAGCATGGAATTGAATTGAATCACTTTTAGCTTTTTTTAATTTGTCGGTTAACTCATTGATATTTTTAGCTTTATAAATTTTCTTACTTGATGGTGACCTAAGTTTGAAATCTCCAAATCCTAGTTCATCAATCATGAAGTTTTGTAATTCTTTAAAAAGTGTTGTTGAGTTTTTTTGAATAATTTTAATTGATGATTTTTTGAGTTCAGTAGGAATATTTTTTTCTGTTGTTTGTAGAATTACTGGTATTTTAGATTCAATTTTTTTTAAATAATTAATTAGTTTTAATCCGGATAAATGATTTTTTTTATTTTTATATGGATATCTTAAATCCGAAACTATACCCAAAATATTATATCTATATTTATCTATGTATTTGACAGCTGTATCATAATTTTTTAATAATATAATTTTAGGTCTTGCTCTCATATGTAATATTTTTTGAGAGTTATTTAAACTAGTGTCGATTAATTTTTTTGTGTTTGATATAATTTCTTTGTACAATATTGGTAGAATACTAGAATAATATCTAGGATTATCTTCAACAAATAAAACAGTTCTAACATCTGCTGTTTTAACATCCTTAGATATATTTTTTTTATCTTCTATTGATTTAATTGCAGCAGGAAATACATTTGAATTGCCAGACCAAATAAAAATATCATCAAATATTTTTTGATCGTGTAAAGAAATATCTTTCAATTCAGATTGATCAAAAGCAAGCAATACAAGAGGTTTTTTAGGGTATAATTTTTTTATTTTTTGACTAAACTTTATCGGGTCCATGTCAGAAATTCTCATCATAATTATTATTATGTCAAAAAATCTTTTGTTAATTATTTCTGTTGCTTCTTTTGCAGATTGAGCATTCCATACTCTTGGAGCATAGCTTAAATTCATTCCGATATATTCGGATAATATCTGCTCAGTTAATTTTCCATCCTGCTCTAGAATAAAAGCATCATATGGACTTGATACTAGCAATATTTCGTGTATACGGTATTGCATTAAATCTTGATAACCCCAATTATTATTTGTTGGTTTAGATATCATTTTTTATGAAGGTTATAATTTTTTTGAAGTCATCACATACTAGGTCAGCTTTATTATTTAAAGATATTCTATTAATATTTTCTACAAATTGTACAAATTTTTTTGCATTTTTATATTTCTTTACCTCATAATCAGTGTATCCATCTCCAACGATTATCTTGTAACCAGAAATATTTTTAGCTATTATGTTTTTACCATTATCTTTAGAAAGTGGGTTATTCTCATTAATAGTAATATTATTGTTCTTATGTATGAATGTATTTGCAAAGATTTGATTTTCTTTAATATTAAAGTCTTCTATTACAGGCATGATAATTTCTTTAAAACCACCTGATATGATGTAACAATTTTCATGGTTTTTTCTAAAGAATTCTATATTTTTTTCAAAACTTTTACTAATATTTTTTTTTAAAAATATAATAGTTTTATTTATGTGTTCTTGTCGAGGATTTATTAGCTTTATTCTTTGATTAAGAGCCCTTGAAAAAGGAATTTTTCCAATCATAGCTTTGTTCGTAATATCTTTAATCTGATTTAGGATTTTATCCTTATCATTTTTTGTATGCAATGCAAAATCAGCTAAAATTTCAATAGTTTCGAGTTTCACAAAAGTACTATCAAAATCAATAATTAATTTAATTTTTTTATCCATGTAATAGAAATTTACAAATTTTTTTTAGTTACATGTTGTAATAAATATCTTTTAATGATTTGTGTGATAATTATATAACTTTATTTAATGCTAAAAGGAGAAAAATTGAGGTTTAAATTATTATTTTTATTATCAGTGATTAATTTTGTAATCGCTGCGAATTTTTTAATTAACGATGATGCAACATTATCTAACACTACTGTTTCTTTTAATATAGGTGAATATTCTATTGAAGAAAAAGGTGATTATAAAGAAATATTAACCACTTCTAAGGGTAGATTAGATAGATATGGAGAGCCAGATCTCCCTCAATTCAGTTTTAACTATGCAGTGGATAATACTAAAAGTTATAATGTTGATTATGATGTCTTAGAATATGAGATAATTTCTAATATTGAATTATATCCTGCTCAAAAGAGAAATATTAATAGCAAAATATTAAAAAATAATGATTTATACTTTTCGAACACTTTATATCCTAATCAAAACTTAGAATATTCTATACAATCTCTAAGAGGATATGAAATGTTAAGTATTTCATTTGTTCCATTTGAATATAATCTTGAATCAAAAGAATTGAAAGTATACAAGGATGTTGTTTTTAACATTACCGAAACTGAAGAAATAAGAGTTTCAAATAATGTAAGGAAGGGATCAAAAATATTTGAGAATATGTATAAAAGTATGATTATCAATGACTCTGATTACACTGATTCAAGGGCTATTCAAAAGCCATCAATTTTATATATTTGTGGTGGTAATGTAGCAACTTCAGATTACAATACTTTTTTTAGACCACTAGTAGAATGGAGAAGACAACAAGGCTATGAAGTCAATGTTGTTTCAGTTGATGATAATGATGTAGGGAATTCTACAACATCAATAAAAAATTATATTTCAGACAAATATTATAATTCAGAAAATCCTCCTGAATTTGTTTGTTTGGTTGGAGATGCAAATGGAAGTATAGATGTGAACACATATATTGCCTCTGGAGGTGGTGGTGGATGGTGGGGTGAGTCTGCGAGTGGTGAGGGAGATTACCCCTATACCTTGCTTGAAGGCAATGATTTACTATCAGATATTATTATAGGTAGAATGTCAGTTAGAAATGTTGGTGAATTGTTAACGGTTGTAACTAAAATTATTGGTTATGAAAAAAATTATTCTAATGATACAGATTGGATGAGAACAGCTGCATTAGTAGGTGATCCTTATGACTCAGGGATTTCAACAGTAATTACGAATGAATATATAAATTCTTTATTTGATATTCATGGTGGAATTACAGATGTTAGGACGCAGTATAGTGGAAGTAATTTTGATTCTTTTATGAGAGACCAGATTAATGATGGTGTTGCTTATTTGAATTACAGAGGGTTTTATGGTTTTAGTAACTTTACTCAATCAGATGTAAATGCTCTAAGTAATGGATTTAAATTACCTTTTTTAACGACTCTTACATGCGATACTGGTTCTTTTGATGAAGATGAATCATGTATTGTAGAATCTTTATTTAGAGCTGGTTCGGTTGCTAGCCCTAAAGGAGCAATTGCAGCAATTGGTACAGCTCAGCCTTACACTCATACAGCTTTTAATAATATTGTTAATATGGGTATGTATGATGGAATATTTTTGCATGGTGCTCAAACTGCTGGTGAGGCACTAAATTATGGTAGGCATGCATTGGATGAAATTTATCCACAAAATCCCAATGATAATGTTTATTTATTTGCAACTTGGAATAGCTTAATGGGTGATCCATCAACTCATTTGTGGACGGGAGAATCTAAAGAATTAGTAGTTAATCACAATGATGAAATATTAAATGGATCTGACAATTTTCAAGTAGAAGTTTTAGACGTCACGGGTAATCCTATTTCAAATGTTACTGTAACTTTATATAAAGCTGGATTAAATAACCCTGATTTGCAATTAACTTCCTTATCTAATGAAAGTGGTATTGCAGATTTTGAGATTGATTCAAACTATAATAGTGGTTCAGTTTTTGTAACTTCAAGATGTCAGAATTGTATTCCTGTTGAAACAACATTTAGCATATCTTCAAGTTCTTCGGAACTAAATATTTTAAATAGTTCAATTAATATAGATGATACTCAAGGAGGTAATGGAGATGGTATTTTAANCCCTGGAGAAANAGCGGAGCTAAGTTTTAANGTACAAAATTTATCATCTGAAAGTTTTACTTATTCTCTTTTTCAATTAAGTAGTTTATCTGATAAAATAATTATTANAGATAATGAATTGATAGACAATATATCACCTGATAATTTTCAGGATGGTATTACTGAAATTGGTAGTTTTGAAATTATTGTTTCAGAAAATTTTTCAATTAATGATAATGCAGATTTGAGACTTTCAATTTCGTCATCTGTACAAGAAAGTCAAATTTGGAACTTTGTAATACCAGTAGGTGTAATAGCAGGAGATGTTACGATTGAGGCAATTGTTGTTAATGATGGTAATAATAATGGAAAATTAGATAGAGGTGAAGATTCATCGATACTTTTTGAACTTTCAAATACAGGATTAATTAATCTTGAAAATATAACAACAACAATAGATTATTCTGCTTCAATCTTAGGAATTAGTGGCTATGATTTATCATTTCCTAATGCTTCATCAGGACAGATTGTTCAATCAGGTGATTTACTTAATGTCTCAATTAATGAAAATTTAACAAATGGTTTAATGGTTTCTATACCAATAAATATATCTTCAACCAGTGGACTATCTCTAACAAAAGTTATTCAATTACAGATTGGAGAAGTATCTGTTACTGATCCGCTTGGACCAGATATGTATGGATATTATATATATGACCAAAATGATGATTATGAACTAGCACCTGTATATGATTGGATTGAAATTGATCCTAATTATGGTGGCAATGGTGAAGAGCTTAATGATATTAATGATAATGGTGATAATAGTGATGATGTAACAACGATTGATTTACCGTTTAATTTTACATTTTATGGAATTGAATATGATAGACTAAGTATTTGTTCAAATGGCTGGATTGCTTTTGGTGAAACAGATATGGAATCATTTCGAAATTATACTTTGCCTGGACCTGGTGGTCCTCCTAAAATGGTTGCCGTATTTTGGGATGATTTAATGACAACTGCTGGTGGAGATGTAATAACATATTATGACCAATTAAATGATTATTTTGTTGTTGAATGGTCTGATGTAAGAACTTTTTATAACAACTCACTAGAATCATTTCAAGTCATACTATACAATACTGATTCACAGACTGTAACAGGTGATGATGAAATAAAGATTCAATTTAAAGAATTTAATAATAACAGTGTTGGAGATTATCCTGTTGGTAATTACGAAGGTGCTGTTGTTCATGGTCAATATTGTACTGTTGGAATTGAAAATCATTTATCTAATGATGGTTTGCAGTATACTTATAACAATACATACCACCCATCATCCATGCCATTATCTGATGAAACTGCATTATTTATTACAAATGGTAATCCTTATTTATATGCAGCCTCTGATCCTGTATATAGCAGTGATAGTTTTTCTTTTAATCTGCAACCAGATGATCAATTTGATTTTGATTTAAGTATTTCAAATGAAGGAGAAGAAGGATCAATTTTCATTTATGATGCCAAACTTTCATCAAATTATTCATCGGTAACAGATATTGATGATTATGGTTATTCTTGGACAAAATCTAGTGTTGATGAAATGGTTGATTATGATTGGATTGATATTTCAGATGATAATACTCTATTAGTTATGCCTGATAATGATTCAGGATCTATAGCTAATATTAATTTTCCATTTCCATTCTATGATAATAGCTACAGTTTTTGTGCTGTAATGGCTAATGGATGGATATCATTTGGAGCAACAAGTGAAGCTTGGAATAATCAGTCTGTATTTGATGATGAAGCTCCAAACGGTGCAATTTTTGCTTTTTGGGATGATTTGAATCCAGAAAATGATGATAATAACTCAGGTCAAGGACAAATCAAATACCACTCAAATAGTGATAGAACCGTTATTTGGTACGATAATGTTATTCACTGGACAGGNGATGATAGAGTATTTGATTTTCAGGTTGTTTTATATCCTTCAGGAAAAATAAAAGTTAATTATAGACAAATGACTGGAGATACAGGTTCAGCCACAATTGGAATGATTGATTTAGATGGTAATTTTGGTCTTGAATCTGTTTATAATAGTGATGATTTTATGGAAAACAACATGTCTGTTGTATTTGATTTACCTCCTTCATGGGTAAATATTTCTTCAAATAATTCTGGTCAAGTCCCTTTTAATCAAACAGTGACTCTTTCATTAGAGATAGATTCAGAAAATTTAGATTATGATAATTATAATTCATTTTTAGTGTTTGAATCAAGTTCTTCCAATGAAGATATGGTTATACCCATCGATTTATTAGTTTCAGATAGTGGTATGGTTCTAGGAGATATAAATCAAGATGGTGGAGTAGATGTTGTAGATATAGTTCGATTAATAAATATTGTCTTAGGTCAACCAGCATCTTCCATAGAATTGTATTTAGCAGATTTAAATAGTGATACNATTCTAAATATTCAGGATATAGTATTGCTTGTAAATCAGATTTTATCAAACTAATTAATGCATCCCATAGAAATTATAGAAAATTCTGTCTTATTAAGTAAAAATAGTAAAAATATTTTAATGGAATCTTTTACTCCCTTTTTAGTTAAAAANGGTACNATTATACATGAAGATGGAAAAGTAATGAATAAAATTGGATTTATTTCATCAGGNCTTTTTAGAAGTTTTAAAATTGATTCANTAGGTAATGAAATTACAATGGATTTTTTTCAGCAAGGATCTTTTTTTACTGATTTAGAAAGTTATTATAAACAAACTAGAAGTGAAGTAGCGATAGAATCTTTAACTGAAAGTAGTATTTATTTTTTGGATAGAAAAATAATAAATAAACTCTATAAAAATGTCCCAGAATTTGTAGAGTTTGAGAGATTGTATACTAATAAAATATCAGCATGTTTACTTTCCTTTCAGAAAAAAATAAATTCCTTAAATTCAAATGACTCCTATCTATTATTTTCTAAANTGTACAATCAAGCTGTTAANTTTNCTCCAAAGAAATATATTGCTTCATTTTTAGGTATGTCTCNTTTCACCCTAAGTAGAATAAAATTATAATTATATTTATAAAAGTTTGTAATAATTGCTGATTAGCAATTGTATTTTANTTTTTTATATTTANTTTATTAACTATCTTATGAAAAAAATAAATTATCTATTGCTCTATACTCTATATAGTTTTATTTGGAGTTATTCANATAATCCTGAAAATGAATTAGTAGGAGCTCCTCAGCAAAATACCTGTAATCTCTGTCATAGTAATAGTGCCCTTTTATATGATGAAAATGCTTCTATTAGTATCTCAGGTCTTCCTCAAATAATTAACCCTGGTGATAGTTATGATTTAGATATAACAGTTAGAAATCAATTTGCTGAGATTTGGGGTTTTGAAATAGCTGCGATACTAGGAGGAAATGGTTTTGGAAGTAATCCAGGAGCAACGTTAATTCAAGCTGGAAATTTTAATGATATTGATTCATCAACAGNTATAATTGAAGAACAAGATGGTGTTGAATATGTAAAGCATACCTCCGAAGGTAATTATGCTGGTACAACAGAATCTGCTACCTGGTCAATATCATGGATTGCTCCCCAAGACTATTATGGCAATATCACATTTTATACAGCAGGCGTAGCTGGAAATAATGATTTAGGGAATCTTGGTGACTTTGTTTATACATCATCAATTACTAGAGAAATAACGTACGATTACCCTGAGCCTTTAAATGTTAATTATCAATCCGATATTAAACCAATTTTTAATTTTTATTGTATTGCTTGTCATAATGAACAAGAGCAGTATAATGATAATGGTTTGATTTTAACAGATGGGTTTGGAAGGACATCATATGAGAATTTAATGTTAGGTGGAAATAATGGCTCTCCTGTTATTCCATTTAATTATCAAGAAAGTCTATTGTTTCAAGTTTTAGATCATTCGATATATCCAAATAATTTTGAAATAGCTCAAATGCCATATTTTTCTTNTCAAATACCTGAGAATCTTTTAGAAATTATTAAAGTCTGGATAGATGAGGGTGCAACAAGTTTTAGTTGCATTCCTGGTGATTATAATCTAGATTCAATTTTAAATGTATTAGATGTAGTTGGTTTAGTATCATGTATTGTTGATGATAATTGTGATAACATACAATGTCTTGATTTAAATAATGATGAATTATTAAACGTACAGGATATAGTATTATTAATCAATTTAATATTGAACTAATAGAGTAAAATGATTTTTTATATAACATTTTAAAAGATTAAGCTGTGGCTAACTTTAGTAGACTTATAATTCTTTAAGATCTGATAAAAGTTTTACAAGCATATCTTTAGCATCACCAAAAACCATAATAGAATTATCATTACCAAAAAGTTCATTTTGTATACCAGCAAAACCAGTATTCATTGTTCTNTTATTTATAATAACAGTTTGAGATTGGTCNACATTTAANATTGGCATTCCATAAATTGGGCTNCTCTTATCCGTTCTNGCNGCAGGATTTACAACATCNTTTGCNCCAAGNACTAGAGCTACNTCACAGTTTTTAAACTCAGAATTAATTTCATCTAAATCTTTTAAAGACTCATAAGGAATATTTGCTTCAGCTAATAAAACATTCATATGACCTGGCATTCTTCCTGCTACAGGATGAATTGCATAGAGAACAGTTTTACCTTTTTCTTCTAAAAAATCAGCTATTTCTCTAGTAGCATGCTGTGCTTGAGCAACAGCTAAACCATATCCAGGTACAATTATTACTCTTTCAGCAGCATCAAAAATCATTGCAGCTTCTTCAGTAGAATAACTCTTAATGTTAAGTTGTTTACNTTCTGANGAACCAGATTCTACTTCACCACCTACAGCACCAAAGATTACATTAGCTAGAGATCTGTTCATACCTTTGCACATTATTTGTGTTAATATCATTCCTGATGCACCCACTAAAGAACCACAAATTATAAGAGCATTACCTGCTGATGGATTAGTCTGAACCAGGACAAACCCTGTCATTGCAGCAGCAATTCCTGAATAAGAATTAAGGAGTGAAATNACGACTGGCATATCAGCTCCGCCAATTGGTATAACAAGTAATATTCCTAATAGTGCTGATAATGCTACTATTACATAAAACGAATTAATTCCATATGAAGGCATCATATATGCTGCAATAAACATAATTATTGCAAGCAGTGCATTTANAAACTGTTGTCCAGGAAAGGTAACTGGTTTTGTAGTTACAAGACCTTGTAGTTTACCAAAAGCAATGAAGCTCCCTGTGAAAGTTAATGTTCCCACCAGTACACTTAGTGTAATTGTTAAAATTAAAAATACTGTTGGTTCTTGTGTTGGAGTAAGTGTTTTAAAAAATTCAGCTGATGCCACAAGTGCTGATGCAGCACCCCCAAAACCATTAAAAATTGCCACGAGTTGAGGCATTTGAGTCATTTCAACTCTAATCGCAAAAAATGATCCAATAATTGATCCTAGTACCATGGCTATTAATATTTTTGAAAAATCTAAATTTGTTCCAAGGTAAACTGTTGTTATTATGGCTATGAGCATTCCTACAGAAGCGATAATATTTCCATTTCGTGCGGTTTTAGGATGACTAAGCATTTTTAAACCATAAATAAATGAAACAGCTGAAATTAGGTAGGCAATATCAATAAAAAGTTCTTTCAATTTTATTTCTTTCTCTTAAACATTTTAAGCATTCTGTCTGTGACAAGAAAACCTCCAACTACATTAATCATAGCAAAGACTACAGCTATAAATCCAAGCCACATCCCAATATTTCCATCTAAATTTGTAGCTAAAATTGCTCCTATAATAGCTATTCCAGATATTGCGTTTGACCCTGACATTAAAGGTGTGTGCAAAGTAGGTGGAACTTTTGTTATCATTTCAAAACCTACAAATACAGCCAGTATAAAAATTGTAATTATTGATATATCCATTTTATCCTTTATCTAAAAATTGTTTTACTGTATCATTACAAATTTCACCACTGTTTAATAACATTGATCCAGAAGTTATTTCATCTTCGAGATTTAGTTTCTCATCTTCTTTGTAAAGATGAATTAAAAAATTATAGACATTCTTAGCATATAGCTGGCTTGCATCTTTTGCCATTGTGCTTGGTAAATTTGATCTCCCATCAATTATAACATTTTGATGTTTAATAATATGGTCACATTGAGTTAATTCACAATTTCCACCGTTTAGCGCAGCTAAATCCATTATTACTGAGCCTGGCATCATACTTTCAACCATATTCTTATTAATTAAGATTGGAGCTTTTCTTTCAGGAATTAAGGCTGTAGAAATTAAGATATCCATATCTTTAATTGTTTTTTCAATTAATAGACCTTGTTTTTTCTTGTATTCTTCCGATACTTCTTTTGCATAGCCTCCTTCGCCAGTTCCCTCNTCTGTATCGCTTTCAACTTCAATGAATTTAGCTCCCAAACTTTCAACTTGTTCTTTAACGACAGGTCTCACATCAAAAGCAAAGACTTGTGCACCCATTCTTTTTGCATTAGCTATTGCCGCAAGCCCTGCAACACCAGCTCCTATAACTAAAACTTTTGCGGGTTTTATTGTTCCTGCTGCTGTCATTAATAAGGGCATATACTTCGAGGCATGATCTGCAGCAATTATTGTTGATTTGTAGCCTGCTATATTACTTTGCGAACTAAGAGCGTCCATATTTTGAGCCAAAGATGTTCTTGGGATATGGCTCATAGATAAAATAGTAATTTTTTTATTTATATATTTTGGAAGTGTTTTGACATTATCTTTTATTTGAAAAAAGCTAATAAGCGTGTTATCTGATTTAGCATTATCAAGTTCATCATCATTAAAAGCATTTACTTTTAATATTAAGTCACAGTTATAAATACCTTTAGAATTTTTTTCTATAGTACATCCAGTGTCTATATAGTCTTGATCTCTAAAAAATGATTTTTCACCTGCGTTAGATTCAACATTAACTGTATGACCATGGGTTATTAGTTTTTTTGCTATATCAGGAGTTATAGCAACTCTTGATTCATGGTCTAGTGTTTCTTTTAAAATACCAATATTCATATATTTAACTTTTAAAATTCTTAAAAATCATCCTTAAATTTAATATATATTTTTTATACATGATTATATATTTTTTATGAAATCTATCAGTTACGATTATATTAACATTGGTGAGCAGCAAGATAATGCTTTTATTTTTATACATGGATGGCAAGGAAATAAAGATAGTTTTAAAACAATTTCAAAATTATTGAGCGTTAATAATTATAGATTTTATTTCCCTGAAGGTCCTTACTTGGTTGCAGATAATGAAAAAAAACGCTCTTGGGCAATTCAACTTGGCAATAATAATTGGGATACTGACTTATCTAGAAGTTTATTTCTAGATTTTCTTGAAGAAGTTGTATTTAAAAAGTTCCAGCCTGAAAATGTTTATATTATGGGTTTTTCACAAGGAGCTGCCGTATGTTTTAATTTTATATTATCATTAAAATATAAATTTGGCGGTATTTTTCCTGTAGCAGGATTTTCCAAGATAAATAGTATTGAAATACATATGAATCAATACAGTACTCCAATACTAATTGGACATGGAAAAGATGATGATGTGATTGATGTAAGTGAATCAGAAAAAGTATACAAACAAATAAATAGAGTTTGTAATAATGCTGAGTTGCATGTATTTAATGGAAAGCATAAGATAGGTTTATCTTATTTAAATAAAGTCAAAAATTTTTTATCGATAAATAATTAAGTAGCAAAATGTAAGAAAATTAAATATTTGTTATTAAGTGATTGATTTTCAATGATTTATGTCTATAAATTAAAAAAACACTTAAAGTAATACATTAAATGCTTGGATTGAATGTTTGGATATTTGTAATATACGGGGAATGTGGGTTCATCAAGGCCAATTTGCGTGTGGAAGTGCAAAGTGCTAACACTAGTCTTACGATTTGAAGAATCCCTTTTGAAATAGTTTGGAACTTTTAGATTTTGGTATCGTATACAACCTGATTTTGTTTTAAAATAAGTTGTTACGAAACAAAAGAACGAAACAATAACAAAGGAGAAAAACATACATGAAGAATGTAACTAAAATCCTAACTGTTGTGACTTTATGTGCAACATTATTTGGTTCGGCTCAAAGAATTGACGCATTAGGTGGTAATGCTGCTCTTTGGCCAGGTGATGAAGCTAATATAGCGGCTTTCCCAGCTCAAGTAAATAACCATGCTTACTTGCAGTTATCAGGTGTTGGTGCTGATGACGATATGGAGCATGCGAGTCTTTTATTTCAAAAAGATGCAACTACATGGGGATTCAACTATGGTAGTGGTGATTGGGTTAACATGCATTGGGGTGATGGATCTATGGGTGTATCTGTAGGTTTCTCAAACAATGATGATGGTGCTGGTAACACTAGCTCAGATATGAGTCTTGCTTATGGTAATACTTTTAACTGGGGTGAAATCGGTGTTCAGTACATGACTGCTAATGATGGTGGTGACACTATGATGAATCTAAACTACAGAACTGACTTTGGCTTCTGGTTATTTGATAACACAGTAGTTTCTGTTCACAACTTAGTATGTGATTTAGAAAGTGGTGATGCATGTGACATGATGATTGATGCTGACTTTTGGACTGCTATGGATGTTGGCGGTGCTGATTTAGTATATTCATGGGGTATCGTACAAGGTGGTAATGGTGGTGTATTACACCAAACAGCTACTTTAGGTGTTGAAGCTAACATGACTGACTGGGCTACTTTAAGAGTTGGTTATGATTGGGCATATCAAATATCTGGCGATAACGATGTTGTTGGCGTAGGAGTTAGTGACTTCTCATATGGTCTTGGTTTTAACTGGGGTGGTATGACAGCTGACTTCACTGTTGCTTCAGCATTATTAACAGATCCAGTAGGAACTATTACTGGTTATGGTGATGGTGGCTTAACAGATGGAACAATTACTTTAACTTATTCGTTTTAATTAAAGTATAAGTCTTATAGAAAAGGCCTCTTTATGAGGCCTTTTTTATTTTATAGAATAATCTTTTTATAATTAACTTAATGATAATATAATTACATGAAAATAATGTTTAAATATATAATAATCTTTTTGGGAATTTGTCTTAGTCACCCGGATGTGTCTGAATCAGAATCTTCTTACGATGGAAAAACGACTTCTATACTAAGAATATCCATAGATGGCGCAGGAAGTTATAATAATGAAAAAGTATCATCTGGAGTTGGATTTGGATTTGATAAAATTTTATATAAACAAGATAATATATGGTCAGGGATAGGATTTGAGAATTTGTTTGCTAGAGATCTAAAGGATAAAAGTATTCAAGATATTAAATTTGATTCTATTTATTTTTTCTTAAGATTTATGTATGAGAAAAAATGGGCAAGCTATTTACGGTTAGGATATAATATACTAGATAAAGATATTGATCAATTTAACTCTTCAGGACTTATGTGGTCTTTTGGGATTGATTATAAATTATCTCATAGCTGGCATATAGAATCTGGATACCATGTTTTTTCAACCGAGAATATAGATTATTCAAGGATTGTTGTATCCTTAAGTAGACATTTTAAAAATTTAAATGATTAGATATTTTTATATAGGAGTTTTTTTTTCAATCATTATCCCCAGTAGTTTTTCAAGAATTATTACAACAATAGATGTTCCTAGTTCATACACAATAGAAGGTGTTTCTAAAGAGAGCGGACTAACGCTGTTTAATCAAAATTACAATAATAAACTTGGAATTAATATAGGGTATCAACAGGTACTTTTTTTTAAAGGAAAATTTAATCTCTACGCTGGTGCCGAGTTTATGCTTGGTAAAAAAGCAGAATCTAGAGTAGCTTTTCATTCAGCATACATAATGCCTTCTTTTTTGTTAAAAGATCAATTAGCACTCAGTATGAGGCTTGGCATGACACAAATAAATACTGATCAATCTAATTTCAATTTAAATACAGGTTTGATGGCTTCCATTGGATTAGAGTATAAAATTTCAGATGAAATTACATTAGGATTTGATTATTGTTTCTATGATATAAAGAATAAAACGATAACAGATATCTCTGGATTTAACCCCCCTTTATTAGGAAATATAGAGGGTGATGACATCTTTGTTGAACCTACAGATTTAGATCTAAATTATCAGAAATTAGGATTTTCAATTATATATGGTTTTTCAATGAATAATAAAAAAGAAAGAAAACTATGAAATTAAAATTACATTGGCAGATTATTATTTGCATGGTACTAGGAACTTTTATGGGCGTATATTTTAATAATACAGGAGTTAATAGTCCTTTATACACATTGATTGTTTTATTAGGAGATGTTTTTATAAGACTTCTTAAGATGGTTATTGTGCCACTTATATTTACTTCTATCGTGATAGGTATTTGCTCAGTTAAAAGTAGAGCAAAAATAGGTAGGCTTGGATTCAAAACATTTTTGTATTATGTATCCACAAGCTTAGTTGCTATTTTAATTGGACTTTTTCTTGCCAATACAATTCAACCTGGAATAGGAGCAACAACCATAGAAAGTATTGAAGCATTTGATACGAACAAACTAACATCTTCTACATCAATATTGGATATTTTAAAAAGAATGATTCCTATTAATCCCTTTAAAGCATTTGCAGATGGAGATATGCTCGGAACCATCTTTTTTGCTTTATTTTTTGGGATAACATTGGGTTCCATAAACTCCAAAGGATCTTCTTCCGTACTAGAATTTATAAAAGCATTATATAAAGTTATAATGAAAATGACTCAGATAGTAATAATGCTCGCACCAATTGGAGTGTTTGGATTAATAACTAAGGCAGTTTCAAATATGGGTTTGTCTATTTTCAAAGAGCTTGGATTGTATGCTCTAACAATTGCAACAGGTTTGACAATACATTTATTTATAGTCTTACCATTAATTTTATTAATTTTTGTTAGAGTCAATCCTATCATCCATTTTCGTGCTATTGCATCCGCAATGGTAACTGCATTTTCTACCAGTTCTTCAAGTGCAACATTACCTGTTACAATGGATTGTGTAAAAGATAAAGTAAGGGCTTCAGATGAGGTGACTAGTTTTGTATTACCTATGGGTGCAACAATTAATATGGATGGAACAGCTTTATACGAATGTGCTGGTGTACTTTTTATAGCTCAAGCATTGGGAATTCCACTTGATGCTAGTCAACAATTTATAGTGGTCATTACGGCTCTATTAGCATCAATTGGAGCTGCTGGCATACCAAGTGCTGGACTTGTAATGCTCTTTATAGTTACAGATGCAGTTGGACTATCTAGCGATGCTGTTGCAATATGGGTTGGTTCAATGTTAGCAATAGATAGACCACTTGATATGTTTAGAACAATGGTTAATATATCTAGCGATAGTGTTGGGGTAGCTGTTATTGCCAAATCTGAGGGTGAAAAATTATATTAAGGATAATTTTTTATCAACTTCAAAATCAGAAAAGTGAGACGTTTTAATTTCAATTACTTTAACTCCTTTAAAACTTGAAATTTTACTTAATCTATCATTTAAACTCTTAGCATTTAATTTGAAGTACTTAATGTTGAAGACTTTTGTAATATTTTTTATCTCAATATTTTGAGGTGTAACCCAAAATTCATTAAATCTATCAATTTTTTTATCTGCATAATCCANAGATGCAAATATTTTCCCTCCATTATTATTAATAGCAATAATAGTTAAATCTATTTTTGTTGACTGTAATACATTAAATCCGTTAATATCATGAAAGAAACTAATATCTCCAATAACTAAAAAATTCTTAGATTTTTTATTAATAGAAGATATACCAAGTGATGTAGATATAATACCATCAATACCACTTGCTCCTCGATTTGTAAACGTATGAATTTGATTTTTTAGCTTGCCAGAATATTTATTAAAAGAACGTACAGGAGAAGAATTGCCAATAAATAGATGATCTTTTTCTTTTAGGTTATTTAATAATGATTTTAATATAGAAAACTCAGTGTCTTTTTTTCTTGATATAGTAGAATAGTTGCTTATAATGCCATTTTCAAAATCTTCAATTCTATCTATCCATTTTTTATCAATTATATGATTTTTATTTATTAGAATATTTTTTGGAAATGTTCTAATTATATATTTTGAATCGTCATTAAAATACAGATATGGGTTTATAAGATATGTTTTGGTTCTATTAATTGATAAAAGTTTATTCAATTTTTTTGATATTGGTTTTGATCCAAACCGTATAATTAAATCAGGACTTGTAATTTTATGACAATAAAAATCGTAGAAAACCTTAATATTTTTATTTTTATAATGCCTTAAATCAGAATTTATATCTGCAAATACTGGAAAGTTTAATTGTTTAATTAATTTATAAACATATTTAGTTTCAGTTGAGTCTAGGTGACCACAAACAATAAGTGGTTTTTTAAATATTGGAAGTTTGAGATTAGTTTTTTTATTAATTATTATATTTTTTTTGGGTGTAAGTTTAACTTTTTTTTGTTTTTTATCAAAAAGAGGTNCTTCAAATCTAATATTTATATGAACAGGTCCCGGGATGTTTTTATGATTTCCATTAGAAATGTTAATTATATCATCTATTTTTTTTAATGTTGATGCTTGGTTAGTGATATTAATATCAATCATTTTTCTTATGAAATTTTTATAAATATCAACTTGATTAATCGTTTGATTTTCGCCTGAATTTGTAAGGTTTTTAGGTCTGTCAGCTGTAATAATAATTAAAGGTGTCATAGAATAATATGCTTCGATTATAGCTGGAAGTAAATTAGCAGTGGCTGTTCCAGATGTTGTAAGGACTAATGCAGGTGATTTTGTTTTTTTAGCTATCCCAAGTGAAAAAAACCCATTTGATCGCTCATCAATATGACTAATACATTTGATTGATTTTTCTTTAATTAGTGCATGTGTAAGAGGTGTATTTCTTGAGCCTGGAGATATACAGGCGTGTTTAATTCTTTTTTTTACTAAAAGATTAGCGATATTCTCAGACCACGATATATTTGATGTATTTGATTGCATTACACTTTATTACATTTTACACGTTTATTTTAATAATAAATTTATATAAATTTATTATATGATTAAATCAATACTTAACATAATTTTTATTACTGGTGCATGTTATGGTCAAATCCAATATAGTGGGATACCAAAATATTTTGATTCACGGATTGATAATATTTCCTCTGTATCAACCAATCAATCACAAATTATTAATACAAACTTTGATCCAATGGTATTTAAATATGGTGAAGAGTATGATTTAGATATTAATGTATTAGAATTTGCTTCTACTATCAATAACAATAATGAGGTTACTTACTTATTTGGTATTGAATCTAGAGGAGCTTATGGAATAGGTCTTAATTTTGATAGATTTTTTCTAACGGAGAATGCAGAATTATATATTTACGATTATGAGCAGACTTATTATATTGGTTCATTTACAAATTCAAATAATAAGCCAAATCAGACATTCTCTACTTCAATTGTTAAAAGTGAATATATTATTTTAGAATTAAATGTACCAGTTGATGAAATTAAAAATATTAAATTAAATATTGATTCAATTATTCATGATAACACAGATATCTTAAATTACTATAATGATTCATCTTCTCAATCAAGAGAAGATTGCAATATAAATGTGATTTGTTCTGAGGGTGATGATTGGCGANATCAAATAAATGGAGCTGTTAGAGTTTCTATGGGATCAGGTCTATGCTCTGCTTCCATCATAAATAACACTGAAAATGATAGGACTCCATACGTATTGTTTGCTGATCATTGTGTAAGTGGGAGTCCAAATAATTATGTTGTCTATTTTAATTACCAGAGTACTAGTTGTAATGGGACTTCAGGTTCATTAAATCAAAGTATTAGTGGTACAAATTTACTTTATCAAGAAAATATTGATTCAGGGGCTGATATTGCATTGCTTAGGCTAACTTCNGATATTCCNGANTCNTATAATCCTTATTATGTGGGCTGGTCTGTNGNAAATAGTGCTCCANATGAGGCAATAGGAATTCATCATCCTGGTGGAGATATAAAGAAAATTTCATTTACAAATGATAATGTTTCAGCTGGTGGTTCTGGAGGAAATTATTGGGAATTTCAATATGATCTTGGTAGGGTTATTCCGGGTTCATCTGGTTCACCATTTTTTAATGAAGATAAGAGACAAGTTGGGGTAGCTAGTTATATTTATACTAATTATTGTGATCCTTCCCCTGATTGTTATTGTGATCAACAGTATAATCATGGATATGGAAGAATAGATAGAGCTTGGTCTGGATTAAGTAGCTATTTAGATCCTACTAATTCAGGTGTCCTATCAATTGATGGAATTAGTAATTCTGGTATTAATATTGTTCATGATTCGTTTGAAGATATGCCTTATAATAATCAAAGTTCATTATCATTTTTAGCAAATGTTAATTCTTACTCTGGGACAGTAGATGGAGTTGAACTGCATTATAATTTAGGTAATGGATGGTTAGTTCAGTCTATGTCTCAATCTGGATTAGGAAGTATATACGAAGCTTCAGTCGAAAGCTTATTTAGTGGAATGTTAATTGAATACTATATATTAGCTGTAAATTCAGATGGAATAGTACAAACATATCCTAATAATGCTCCCGGTAATTCAATATTATTTATTTTAGGCGATTTACCTGATTTATATGTAAATGAATTTGAAACAGATGTAAATGGTTGGGTAATTGGAGATTCATCCGATACTGCTACAGCAGGAATCTGGAATTTAGATATTCCCCAATCCTCATTTAATGATCAAGGTCTACAGGTTCAGCCTGGTCTAGATCATAGTGAAAATGGAGAGTTATGTTTTTTTACAGGAAATGGATATCAGTTGAATCCAGACACAGGTCAAAATGATGCTAGCTACGATGATGTAGATGGTGGGAATACAACGCTCTTTAGTCCTTCATTTAATTTATCTTCAATTGATAAGGCTGTGCTAACTTATTGGAGGTGGTATACTAATGATATTGGAGATAATGGGAATAATGATAAATGGGTTGTGAGTGTGTCAAATAACGGTGGTTCAACATGGCAAGAATTAGAAAATACCTCAATTTCAAATGCAAGTTGGGTAAAGCAAAGATTTGTTATTAATGATTATTTAAGTCTTTCATCAGATATTCTTTTTAAATTTGTAGCTGAAGATATTTTTAATACAGGGGATGCTGGCTCAGGAGGTTCTTTAGTTGAAGCTGCTATCGATGATTTTGTTATCGAATATATATCTTCTGCTTCAGGTATTATTGGTGATGTTAATAATGATGAATCTGTTGATGTTCTAGATATTGTTCTTCTNGTTAATATGGTATTAGGGTTTGAATCTCCTAATTTTCAATTAGCTGATATAAATTCTGACGGTTCAGTTAATATTCAAGATATTATATTAGTAGTTAATATTATTTTAAATTAATAAACATTCTCAAGTTATATTTTATTGCATATAATATATAATTTCTCATAAAATAGACTTAATAATTGTAATCAAAAGAAGGAGTTTCAGATGGTAGGAGTTGATTTAACAGATTTCACTTTGTTTTCATTTTGGTTAGCTACGGCTATAATGCTTGCGTCCACTGTTTTTTTCTTTGTGGAAAGAGCAGATGTAAGTATAAAATGGAAAACATCAATGACAGTCGCAGGACTTGTAACAGGAATTGCTTTTTGGCATTATTTGACAATGAGTAAGCTTGCAGCATTAGGTACATCTCCAGTTGCTTATAGATATGTAGATTGGTTTATAACTGTTCCATTACAAATTGTAGAATTCTATCTNATATTAGCAGCCGTAACTGTTGTGAGTTCTCGTGTTTTTTGGAAACTATTAATTGCAGGTTTAGTTATGCTTGTTGGTGGTTACCTAGGAGAAACTTGTGTTGGTTGCCAGACTTCTGGTTTTGTTGTTGGAATGCTAGGTTGGGCCGGTGTTATATACTTAATTTTTGTAGGTGATGCTGCCAAAGTAAATGCTTCAAGTAACAATGAAGCAAGTCAATTTGCTTTTAAAGCTATGAGAATGATTGTTCTTATCGGTTGGTCGATTTATCCAATTGGCTATTGGTTAGATGATGCATCATTAAATGTTGTATATAATTTAGCAGACTTAGTTAATAAAACAGCATTTGGTTTAATGATTTGGTCCGCAGCAAAAATGGATTCAAAATAATACTATTTAATTTGATAAGTCACTCACATTGAGTGACTTATCAAATACCTTTTATTTAAAGTAGTCTAAAATATGTTTTGATTTTATTTTTGTTTCTTCCCATTCTTTTTTTGCATCTGATTTAGAAACAATCCCACTACCTGTAAAAATAAACATATCTTTTTTGTTTAGATAAAATGATCTTATAGGAACAAAAAAATCGCCACATCCATCAGTATCAAAAAAACCTATACATCCACCATACCAACCTCTATCTGTTTTTTCTGTATTATTAATAACTTTAAGTGCTTCTTTAGATTTGTATCCCAATAGTGCAGGAGTAGGATAAAGTTTATCTATTAAATCTATAATATGAATTTTATTTTTTAGTTCACCTGAAATAGATGTGATTAAATGGTAAATATAGTTTAGATTCAATATTTTAGGGTTTTTAGGTATAGATATTATTTTACAAATTGGATTAACTATATCTTTAATATGTTTAATAACATAATTATGTTCATCAATTTCTTTAATTGTTTTTAAATCATGTTTATTTTTTGAACTACCAGCAATAGCATCAATTGATAATTGATTACTTTTATTAAGCCTTATAAGTTTTTCAGGAGTTGAACCCATAAATGATTTATTTTTATTGAAATTGATAAAAAAATTAAAGCAGTTTTTATGATTTTTATTTAAATATTTAATTAAATCTTCTTTATCTAAATCTTTTTCTAAAGAATACTTTATCATTCTAGAAATAACAACTTTTGATAAATCTCTGTTATTAATTTTAGCTATAATTTTTTGAATATCTTGTAAGTATATACTTCTGCCTGGACTTTCATATTCAAAATTAATTTTAGTACTACTATTTATTTTAGTATGCTTAGTGCTATTGATAAAGCGATGTTCATTTAAAAAATCGTTTAAAATATAGCTTTTGCGTGTTTTTTTATTGATAATTTTAAAATATGTTATTATCGTTTTNCTTGATTTCCGTGTAATAAGTATCTTTGGAATTATAAACCTTCCTTTGGGAATTTTTTTCCATGGGTAATAACTTTGACTTGTTAAATCAAAAGAAAGACCTCCAAAAAATTTTAAACTTTTATTTTTATTAGTAAGTATTTTGCCTGGATCTATTTTTAAAAATTTAATATCNCTCTTTTTATTTATATCTACTAGTATTGTCTTTCCATATCCAAAATATTTTGTACCTGATGGATATTTCATGTAAAAAGTATTTTTCTTCTTTGATTTATAATTAAGGATACTATCGATTTTATAATCAATAATTTCTTCATATTTTATAATAGACATTTCGCCAAAGCTGTGTTTATCAGAAAATATTTTCTCTAAAAATGATTTAAACTTAAAATTTTGCATTTTTTAATCTTATTTGATACATAAATCTATTTAAAATAGTTCATCTATAGAACGTATATTTTATAGTCTTTTAATATCAAAAAATAATATTATGTCAAAATTTGTTCATCATGGAGAAGATAAAAAAACATATGTAAAAAATATGTTTAATGATATTTCAAAGCGTTATGATTTATTTAATACTATATCTAGCTTTGGAGTAGACAGGTATTGGAGATATAATCTTGTTAGAAAGTTTAATTTAAATAAATCAGATTACTTGCTTGATATTGCAACAGGTACAGGTGATGTTGTTTTTAGTATGTATAGGCGATTTAAAAATAAATTAGTAGGGCTTGATATTGCAGATAAAATGATTGATTTGGCTAAATTGAAGCAAGTAAAAAAAGGTTTTAATAAAGAGGATATATCCTTTATCCAAGGAGATGGTGAAGATCTGGGTTTTTCTGATAATAGTTTCCATGGTTTAACTATTTCGTTTGGGTTTCGAAACCTAGGTAATTATGATAAGGGGCTATCAGAATTTCACAGAGTTCTCAAGCCGGGTGGTAGAATAGCAATTTTAGAATTTTCAAAACCAAAAGTTAAATGGTTTATTCCTTTTTTTAGATTCTATTTTAATAGANTCGTTCCTATATTGGGAGCAATGTTATCTAGAAAAGATGCTTTTCTATACTTACCCGAATCTGTAGATTATTTTTTAAGTAGAAAAGAGCTTTCTGAAAAGATGAAATCAATAGGATTCAAGGAGGTTGATTATTCAGACTATACATTTGGAATTGCTACGATTTATACTGGAATTAAATCATGAGTCAACAAAGACTTGCTCAAATATCCATGGTTGCTACAACCATAATATGGGGAATTACTTTTGTTATGGTGAAAGAGGCTCTAAATGATGCTCCCCCTTATATGTTCGCTTCTCTACGATTTGGACTGGCTTTTTTTATTGGTCTTATATATTTAAATAAAAAAATAAAGGATATAAATCATTTAGAAATGACAGGTGGTCTTATCTGTGGCTTATGTCTATTTGCAGGTTATGCCTTTCAAAATTATGGTTTAATGCAAACAACGCCTAGCAAATCAGCTTTTATAACAAGTGTTAGTGTAATTTTAGTTCCTGTCCTTTTATCGGTTTTTAGAATTAAAAAAGTTGATTTTAAAATATGGGTATCTGTCTCTTTAGCTACCATTGGCTTGTATGTATTGTTAAATCCTTCTGGAGGACAAATTAATATAGGAGATATTTTAACATTTGGTTGCGCATTATCTTTTGCTATTCATATAATAGCTCAGGATTATTATCTTAGTAAAGGATCTTCTATTGCACGTTTGTTTTTATCTCAAGTTATGTTTGTTTCACTTTTTTCTTCATTGAGTGTTTTTATATTTGAAAGTCCTGAAATAATAATTTCTCAAAGACTGATTATCGCTATTTTAGTAACAGGGTTCTTGGCAACCTTTGTTGCTATTTTGCTTATGGTTTGGGCTCAGACTATTTTGAATGCTAATCAAACGGCTCTTCTGTTAAGTTTAGAGCCAGTATTTGCTGCTCTTTTCTCAACTACTTTTGCAGGAGAAATTTTAGGAGTTTATGGCTGGGNTGGTGGAATGATAGTTGTTTTAGGAATTGTTAGTTCTGAATTTTCACTTATTAAAAAATAGCTTGATATAGCAATAAAATTCGCTTAAAATACTTACGGTAAACTTACGAGTAATTAAGTGAATAAAAGCAAAATATATAAATCCTCGGTTCAATCTAAATTATCAATTAATTTATATTCTTCTTCAATCGAAGCAGGCTTTCCATCGCCTGCAGATGATCACTTAGATATATCCTTAGATTTAAATAAGTATTTAATTAAACATCCAGCATCTACTTTCTATATTTATGTAAAAGGAGATTCCATGATTGAAGAGGGAATATATAGCGGAGATATTATGGTAGTAGATAAGTCATTAAATCCAAAATCTAATGATATTATTATTGCTGTTATTAATGGAGATTTTACAGTTAAGAAATTATATAAAAAAAAATAACAAATTATTTTTAATCCCTGCTAATAAAAAATATGGATTAATTTCAATAACTGATGAAATGGATTTCCAGATATGGGGAGTTGTAACCCATACTATCCATCATTGTAGGTAGCTATGTATGGACTTGTAGATTGTAATAATTTTTACGCTTCTTGTGAAAGAATTTTCAAACCAAAATTAAATAAAAAACCAATTGTTGTTCTATCTAATAATGATGGTTGTGTTATTGCAAGATCTAATGAATCAAAAAAAATAGGTATTAAAATGGGTGTTCCTGCATTTAAAATATCTTCTTTGATTAAAAAATATAATATTGAAGTTTTTTCAACTAATTTTGCGTTGTACGGTGATATATCACAGCGTGTAATGACTATTGTTTCTCAAATTATTCCTGATATTGAAATCTACTCTATTGATGAGGCTTTTTTAGATCTTAAAGAATTTAAAGATAGTGATTTATTAAGTGTGGGAAGTAATATTAGAAAAAAAATACTGCAGTGCACAGGAATTCCAGTATCTATTGGTATAGCTAAAACAAAAACATTATCTAAAATTGCAAATTATATTGCAAAAAATAATAGTGGAATAGGAGTTTTTTTAATAAATGAAGATAATTATGATTATTTATTAAAAGATATCCCAATTCAAAAAATATGGGGTGTTGGTTTCAAAACTAATTTATTTTTAAAAAGATATGGAATTAATACTGCTGAACAATTAAAAAATTGTGATTTAAAATGGATTCGTTCGAATTTATCTATTATCGGTGAAAGAATGGTTAAAGAATTAAGAGGTATATCTTGTAATAAAATTAATAATTTAAATGTTGGTAAAAAAAGTATATCCACATCCAGAACATTTAGTAAGATGATAACCTCTTATAGCAGCTTAGAATCATCAATTGCCATGTATACAACAAGATGTGCTGAGAAACTAAGATCTCAATCATGCTCAACAAAAATTGCCCATATTTTTATTATGACTAATCCTTTTAGAAAAGATTTAGATCAAAATATTATTTATAAAACGGTGCAGTTCCCCATTGCGACAGATGATACGGGAGAAATATTGAATTATATCTTAAACGAACTAAAAAAAGTATATCAAAAAGGATATTTTTATAAAAAAGCAGGAGTTATTTTAAGTGGTATAATTCCAACAAATCATGTACAATGCGATATATTTGACAATAAGAATCGTAAAAAAAGTAAAGCAATAATGAGTACTATGGATTTAATTAATAAAAAAATGGGAAGAGATAGTATTAGGTATGCTGCGCAAGGATATCATAGTAATTTGAAATTAAGACAACAAAGCTTATCACCTTGTTATACAACTAGATGGAATGAGTTATTAAAAATTTATATTTGAGTGATATATACTCTTAGTAGTATATGCATATNAANATGTAAATTTTAATCATGATATTTAAACTATTTATAACTATATATTTGACTTGTTCAGTTATTTTAGCCCATGGTGAAGATCATAATCATAATGATAATCATAAGCATAAAGAGCAAAAGTATGAACCTATTGGTATTGTAAGGGGCAGTGTCATTGACAATATGCTTGAAGATCCAAAAGCTTATGCGAATATATCAATTGTCAAAGAAAATTCTGATGACATTATTTCAGGTGGAATAACAGATGAAAGTGGGTTGTTTTTAATAGATAAAGTTCCGTTTGGTAAATATTTTTTAGTTGTTCAATACATCGGATATGAAGATATGATCATAGATAGCCTGATAATTAAACCTCCAGATAAAATAGAATTAGATTTAGGGCAAATCAGAATTAATGCTAGAACAATTATGTTAGAAGGAGTCTCTGTAGTAGATAAGTTGGCTCCAGTAATAGAAGATATTGCAAAAACAACCTATCCTGTAGCTGAAACTGCAAGAGCTGAAGGTGGATCGGCAGATGAAATTTTAGAAAAATTACCTTCAATAACAGTAGATGCTGATGGTAATATTTCTCTTAGAGGAAATTCTAATGTAACAATTTTGATAGATGGTAGAAAATCACAATTAAGTGTAGATATGATAAACGCAAACATGATTGAAAAAGTTGAGGTGATGACAACACCATCTGCAAAGTTTGATCCAGATGGTATGGCTGGTATCATTAATATTGTTCTAAGTAAAAATGAATTTGTAGGAAGAAGTGGGAATTTAAATTTAAATCTTTCAGAATGGAATGGAAAAAATTTATCAGGAACATTTAATTCATTCAAAGATAAGTGGAATATATTCTCTAGCTACAGTATAAGTGAAAGGCAAAAGCAAGGGAGAGGGGAACGAAATACATTGTATTATGATTTAGATAATAATATTACATCTAATACTAGTTCAAAAGAATTCTCTGAAAAGTATCCAGAAAAAAATAATTTAAAAGTTGGAATTGAACACTACCCTAGTGATATAGGGCTATTAGCTTTTGATCTTACTTATATTGAGAGTAAAGGATTAGATACCAATACAGTTATTATAGATGATGATTTAGAAAATCCATTTGAAACAATTGAAAATGAAGAAAGTAGCGCGCTTAATTATGGAATTGGATATTTTATAGATGATCAAGAAAATAAAAAAAAATTTCTCTATTGAATTTGATTATGATAATCATGATGGATCTGAAGTAAGGACAGGGTATACTGATGAAGTGGTTCAAGATGAAGGAATAGATAAAATATTTAGAATAGATTATACTGCCCCAATAGAAAATAAATTTAATAAAGATTCAAAATATGAGATTGGTTTTAAACAAGATAAAGGAGATGATAAACATTATTCTATAATAGAAAATGAAAATTTTAACTGGAACTACGATAACTCAATCTACGCAGCATATATAAATGTATTATATAATTTTACTGAAAAATTTGGGATGCAAGTTGGAGCACGTTTTGAAGATCAAGAAAAACAATCAGTTATTAATTTTGATGAATCAGATTGTTCTAGTTTAGATCAATTAAATTGTGAGCAAAGTGGTTTTTGTAGTTGGGATGATGGGATTTGCTCAGAAACATTGTTTGGTAATTTAATTAATAATCTTGGAGAAGATTTAGATGTTACTTACGAACATACTAGAGTTTATCCATCTATATACTTTTTATATGATACACAAGGAAAAGGTAATTTTAAATTTGAGTTTGGAAGAAGAATAGAAAGACCATCACATTGGAGTTTAAATCCTATCCCAGATTTAGAAGAGGCAGAAGCAGGATTTATTAGACAAGGGGATCCTTATTTAAGGCCTGAAGATATTTATAAATCTGAAATTAGCTATTCAAATAGGATTCCAATAGGATTTTTAAAAGCATCATTATATTACTCAACAGTAAAAGATATGATTGATAGAGATAAAGATACATATTGTTATGGTTCAACATGTAATGATTCAAATGACAATTCTGATCAAACGAATTATATGGTTTTATCTTGGGACAATGTTTCAGAATCAATTGATAGAGGGATAGATTTTACATTTATGACAAGACCTCTTCCAAATTGGGATATTATGATTAATGGAAATTATTGGAATAATATTTTAGATGGTGTTGAGGCTGATCAACAAGGAAATGAATATGGATTTTGGGGTATGATTAATTCAACTATTAGATTACAAAATGATCAACAAATTGGTGCTTATTCACATTTCTCATCTCCGATGACTATATCATCTGGAGAAATAAAGGGTATGCGACGTTTTGATTTAACTTATAAGAAAAAAGTAAATAAGCGTTTTAATTTTACAGTAAAGCTTAAAGATGTATTTGATTCTGGTGGTTTTGATATTAAGACAGATCAATTAATTGATTTAGATGGTGATAATATTTTTGATATTAGAGAGGTTTTGAATTCTGAATATAGAAGAGGTAAAAGGAATTTATCAGTAACTTTTGAATATCGTTTTGGAGATTTTCAAAAGAAAAAATATAAGCGTGAAAATCAAAGAGGCTATAATCAAAGTGGTGGAATGGACGTTGGATTCTAGTGCTTTCTTTTCTCCTTCCTAAGGATAAAAAATTATTTAAATATATTTTTGTTTTAGCATTGCCGGTCATAATCAGTAACACCAGTAGGGTTTTGATGGGTGTTGTAGATTTAATTATGATTGGTCATCTAGGCGCTAATGCTATTGCGGCTGTTGGTATTGCTGGTATGGTAGCTTGGACTTTTATTAGTTTAGGTATAGCATTTAGAACAGGGACACAAAGTTTTGTTGCTAGACGAGTTGGAGAGAAACAATATACTAAATGTGGTGCAGCTCTTTGGAATATGCTATGCTTATCATTTTTCATAGGAATACCTATAACTTTTATTATATGTTTTTATATAGATGCAATCATATCTCTTTTTATAAGTAAATCAAATATTGATGCATTTAAACTTAGTATCGATTATGCATATTATAATTTTTTAAGTTTATTTTTTCTTTATGCAAGTTTTGTATTTCAAGGTTTTTATACTGGAATTGAAAAAACTAAGATTCATATGAAAGCAACGTTATCTTCAAATGCTGTAAACTTATATTTGAATTTTGGTCTTATTTTTGGAACTGATAGGATTATTGAAAATTTAGATGGAACAGCATTTTCTTTTTTATCAAAGTTATGGACTTTTTATTATTTCCCAGAACTTGGAGTTAAAGGAGCAGCAATTGGAACAATGATTGCGTGTGTTTGGCTCTTTATTCATTATTTTTTATATCTTTTTAAGAGCGATATTATGAAAAAGTTTGAGGTTTTTAACTTTTCATTAGATAAAAAAATGTTTAAAAGACAAATTGAAATTGCTTCTCCTGTTGCTATCCAAGAAACACTTGTTGCTCTAAGCTTAGCTGTTTTCTATAAGCTCATTGCTATTATTGGAATTTTTGAACTTGCTGCAACACAGGTAGTTTTCAGAATTATGCATGCCTCATTTATGCCTGCTATAGGTATAGGTCAAGCATGTTCAACTTTAGTTGGGAAATTCTTAGGTGAAAAAAACCCTGATAAAGCTGAATCTGCAATTTATGAAAGTTTGAGAGGATCATTTTTAATGATGGGATTGATGGGCATTTTTTTTATTAGTTTTGCAGATTATATAATACCAATTTTTACAAACGATATAAATGTAATAAGTATAGCTATTCCTGGTTTAAAATTTGTTGGATTTATTCAATTTATTGATGCTGTATGTTTTACCCTTTGGTTTGCATTAACTGGAGCTGGTGATACAAAGGTTCTTGCTTTTGTTGATATATTATCTCATTGGTTATTGTTTATTCCTTTGGTGTATATTTTAGGAATTACATTAAATCTAGGATACTGGGGAGCTTGGATTGCTTTTGCATCACATCTTACTTTTATTGCCGGATATACTATATGGAGGCTTCAAAGTGGTAAATGGAAAGAAATTATTCTTTAGTTATATTTATCGTCTAAAGCTTCTAGTAGTTTGAAAATATCCTCTTTGGTATTATATGCTTGAATTGAAATTCTTAAAAACTCTTTCTCATGCCATTTAAAAAAAGGAATTTGAATGTTATATTTTAAATAAAATTCTATTTGATCTTCTAAAATATCACTAGACTTGATTGGAATACTGCTCATTTGACCTAAAAATTTATCATCTGAAATAGATTCTATTTTCAATAATTTATTTACTTCATCCCTTGCCCATATATTTAATTCCCTACATTTTTGGGATATACTTTTCCAGTTATTTTTTTCTAAAAAATTAATTGTATCAGGGATCGTTAAATAAGATGAGATATCATTTGTCCCTTGCCATTGAAGAT
The DNA here is from genome assembly GCA_002707645.1 of Fidelibacterota bacterium. GTDB lineage: Bacteria > Fidelibacterota > Marinisomatia > SCGC-AAA003-L08 > D37C17. The sequence goes on from PANN01000002.1 coordinate 42,247, forward strand.
AATCTAGGAACTGAGAATGACTAGGTAGATCAGAATCATAACCCCAGCTAATAACAAGTGGCTTTATAATATTTTGTAATTTTTTAGTTACGTATAAAAATGCAGTTCCTTTTGGGGAGCACATCCATTTATGACATGCTCCTGTATAAATATCCGGGTTTAATTTTTTGATATTAAGATTAATATGCCCTGGAACATGTGCTCCATCAATGATAGAGATAATATTTTTTTGTTTAGCAATTTCACATATTTTTTTAATGGGAAATATTAATCCTGTCGAACTTGTTATCTGACTTAAAAAAATAATTTTTGTTTTACTCGTTATATGTTTTAAAAATGTTTCAATAAAATCATTTTCAGATTCTAATGGTAATACCACTGGAACTTGAATATATTTTGAACCTGTTTTTTTTGATATATAATTCCATGTTCTATCTAAAGTTCCATATTCATGATTTGAAGATAATATTTCATCATCTTTTTTTATATCTAAACTTTTTATAACTGTATTTAGTGCTGTTGATGGATTTGGCATAAAAGCAATATCATCTTTATCGCAATGAATATAATTTGCTAGAGATTTTCTTGATTCTTTTAAAAAATCATAGATATCGTAACCTAGATGTTTAGTTGGATTCATTTCTAATTTTTTCTGCCAATCAACAAGTGAATCAAATATAGGTTTTGGAGTTGCACCAAAAGATCCATGATTTAGATGTGTAATTTTAGGATCTAACATAAACTGCGATTTTATATTTGGTAACATAGCTATTATTTTATTTTATAATTATATATAAAATATCACTATTATAATATATGATTACAATTAAAAATTTTACAGCAACTGATAATGAATTTATCGATCTTTCAAGGATTGATAATCTTGTTAATCACGATTCAATAAATCATCCTGATGATGATAAAAATGATTGGAAAATTCGGGATAAAAGTATTATTCGAGATAGATTGTTGCTTTATAGTAATGATATACTCATAGGAGTTTTATATTATTCTCAAGGAAGAGAAAAAAATCATAGAACTTGTTTTTATACATTACATTTGGATCCTGATTATAATAATAAAGGATATAGAAAATTATTATACAATAAAATGATTAATAACATAAAGATTTTTAATTGCAATAAGCTACATACAAATATATATAATCATATAAATTATAGTGAGCATAAAAAACTGCTGGATAAAGAAGGGTTTAAACTAGTCCAAACTAATAGAGAGTATTCTTGTGACATAAGAAAAATTGATTTAAAAAAATATTATCCATTAATTAAAAAATTAGAATTGAGGGGTATAAAATTATATGATTCTAAATATGAAATGAAAAATTGGTCTGGCCATTATCAAAAATTAGAACAGTTATGCTGGGCTTATGGCAAGGATATTCCCATGCCTGAAGGTATTGCTAGAGAAAGAGAACCTTTTGAAGAATTTATTAAAAATCAAGAAAACTTCGAAGAGAATTATTATGCTGCTGAAATTATTGCTGTCAAAAATGATGAGTATATTGGTTCGACAGATTTAGAATACTATCCTAAAACGGAGCCTCAAAAGGCATGGACAGGTTCACTTGGTGTAATTAAGAAATTTAGAAGAATGGGTATCGCAACAGCTTTAAAAATTGTAGCTTTTGAAAAGCTAAAAGAAAAAAAAATTTATGAGGTTAGAACAGATAATGAAATTAATAATCCAATGTATAAAATCAATGAATCTCTAGGATTTAAACCCGTTCCATTTAGTCTAGATTATTCAAAAGAAATTTGAATATAAACAAAAAGGGAACTATTATATAGTTCCCTTTTTATTAATTTAGATGTAGAGTCATCTAAACCTTGATTTAAGTTATTTAGATTACAAATCTAGAAATTAAAAATAACTCCAAGGTTGTAATCATAGCTTAAATACGTCGTATCCAATTGATTACCTCCTTTCATGTTTGTTAAAAAAAATCTTACTATAATTTAATAAAAAATCTTCTTAATAATAAACAATAATATATGAAGACATTGCAATTTCTGGGCAATATCCATCTCCTGCACAAGGAGGAGGACTTACACAAGAATTACCGCTTACTCTGCATGCGTTGTAATCTATAACATTGTCATCACCTGCTATTATATGTTCGGTTATATCCATTATGTATGGTTTAACATCTCTGCCAGGGCACCATCCTGCTCTTCCGTAGCCCCAAGTTCCATATTGATTTGGAATTACACCTGTGGTTTGAATTGTTTCAGGATCCATACAATGAGTGTTAGATGAAGCATCAGGAAATGATTGATTAAACTCATATACTCCACCATTAATGGAAAAAATATGTCTTGAATTACAAAACTCACAACAATTAAAGCATCCAGCACTTCCCCATCCATGGCCTGATATATATGAAACAAACTCGACTTTTGTTGCATTTGATGGTACTGAGAAAACTTGAGCAGGTCTATTCTCATTGTAATCTGGATTAAATTGAACAGTATTATTCCATAAAGGATATATTACTTGAGCGTATCCATCTTCATTTACACCGTTATATAATCTTAATTTAATTGTTAATAAACTATTTGGCCATCCAGATTCCTGGAATTTTAATATTTTTTGTTCATTTTCATTTGATCTAAGTATAGATAAAAAAGGACTAATATCAGTTAATGAATGCGGTTGTCGATCAAAAGGAGTTATCCATTTTGCTATTTCATAGCAATTTGAGCCATCTAAATCACAAAAATATAATCTAGCAATACGATCATAATCATCACATCCAGCATCACTATAATTCATATTAGCATCTGGACATCCTCTTAATAATTCGACTTCCATTTTATTATACTGTGAAAGTTCTTGTTGATTTGGGACATCAAATACTTGAGATATACTTGCAGCCCAGCCACCAGTATAATGTTCTCTTTCGAAAATTGTTATTTCATTATAGTTATTATTTGTTTCAGAAAATGTATTGTTTTCATAATCAAAATAAAGAGCTTCATGAGCTAAGTAATGAATGTAAGTTCCTGAAAATGTTGCAGGATTACCTAGGTACCCGATTTCTCGTAGTTGTTGAAAACTATCGATTGCTAAAGCAAATTTTCCTGTTAATGCAGTTGATAACCAATTATTAAGGTTTGATGTTTTTTCATTTATAAAATGCAAATGATTATTCCAATGATTTTGATCTTCTAATGAAAATTCTTCTAATATTTCATCATAAATTTCTTTCATCTGAAGCATATCACTTTCATACTGCGTTCTATTTGAAATGAAAAAATAGTGAACATTATTGGGAGATGTTGTTAATAATTGCTCCCTAGTACTAGATCCCCATAAAGCGCTTGAGGTACTAACATTTGCATCAAAATGGATAAAGATATAAGACTCATTACCTGTCCAATTTTGTTCTAAATTCCATTCAGGATTTTGTGGATATAATATTTTGGAAACGACATTAACAATATCTAAAACATCAATAACATTATCATTGTTAAGATCTGCTTGATCTAGTTGTTCTTCATTCAAATTTGTATTGCCTAAAACTTGCCCTATAAGTAAAATGACATCTTGAATATTTATAGTTTCATCTAGGTTGACATCCCCTTGAAGTGAAATATTTAAATCAGGAACACTAAATGATTCAGCTATGTCAAAATAATTCATACCATATGGGCCTTCTGAAAATTCATCAGATAAAAGAGTACTTATATTTAAAGCTAAGATAAAAAGAAATAATTTTGATTTTTTAGTAAACATATTTTTTAACCTTTTAATTATTTAATAATATAATAAATCCTTAAATATTATGCCATTTTTAATATAACATGTTTTAATTTTCGCAACATCATGAATTCAAAAATTACTTTACTTCTTATTCTTGCTCTACTATCTGTAAGTACTTCTCCTATAATTGGAAGAGCATTGGTCGGTGTTAACGCTGTCTCAATTTCATTTTGGAGGATGTTTATTGCTGCAATAATACTTTGGCTTTTCAGTCTTATAAAACCGCAAGGTAAAATGAAAGTAAGTATAAATATAAATAGAACAATATGTGCTGGGATACTGCTTGGAATTCATTTTGCATTATTTTTTGAAGCTATTAAAATTACAAAAATAGCTAATGCTACATTCTTAGGAACTTTAGCACCATTTTTTACTCTCATCATAGAACTATATATTTTAAAGAGATATTATAGTAGTAAAATTTTATTTGGATTATTTTTAACATTGATTGGCTCAATAATTATTTTAGGTTATCAATTTAATATAGAGTCCCAATATACAATTGGAAATTTATATGCAGTTTTATGTTCTATTTGTATTGCTATTGCACTTATGATTGGAGAACAAGTTAGACAAAAAGAAGATACAATTGTGTATACAAGATTATTATATTTATCAGCATCATTTACACTGTTTATAATTTCTATTTTGGTTAACGAAACATTGTTTAGCTTTAATAGGAATGAATTTCTTGGTCTTTTTTTTCTAGGACTTGTTCCTACAATATTAGGACACAATTCAATTTACTACTCTCTAAAATATGTGCCTCCTACAATTGTTGCAGCTTTTCCATTAGGTGAACCAATTATTGCTACATTCTTTGCATTTTTTATTTTTTCGGAGTATATTTCATTAAATATATTCATTGGGGGATGTATAACTGGAATAGGTTTAGTCTTAATCTCAATTTATAAAAAACAGTAAAGTTAGTTTAACTATGAATAGAATATTACCATTTATATTTATATCAATTTGCTTTTTTCAGGAAGAATGCCAAGATGAGCGTTATATTTCAGAAATATTTGATGTAGATATTATTTACGGAGTTCCATACGGTGAAAATATAAATCAAACTATTTTAGGATCAGAATATTTTGAAAGTTTATACATGGATATATATTTACCTGAAAATGATTATTTCGATGAAAGACCCTTAATATTTTTTCTATTTGGAGGCTCTTTTGTAGGTGGCTCTAAATCCTCATCTGATATCGTTGCATTATGTACTAATTATGCAAAAATGGGTTATGTTTCTGTTGCTATAGATTATAGACTATCTCAGCATTTATTACTTTTTAATGCTAATGAAGAAAATGCGTATAGAGCTGTAGTGAAAGCTATCCATGATTTAAAAGCAGCAATTAGATATTTTAAAATGAATGATGAATTATTTGATGATTATAAAATAGATGTAAACAGAGTTTATGCTGGTGGATATTCAGCTGGTGCAGTTACAGTTATTAATGCTGCTTATTTAAATGAATATGAAGAAGTTCCAGAATTTTTATATGATGATTATGATAGTATTGGAGGTTTAGATGGTTTGTCCGGTAATCCAGGGTATGACTCAAATTTTGATGGTATAGTTAATTTATCAGGAGCAGTTGGCAATAGAAATTGGATTGTAGAAAATGATATTCCAATTGTAAGTATGCATGGTGATTTAGATGATGTTGTTCCATATGATGATGATTTAATTACTTTATTTGGGTTGAATATGGCTGTAGATGGAAGTTTTATAATTCATGAAAGAATGATCGAACTTGGAAATTATAGTGCTTTACATACTTATCAAAATCAAGGACATTCACCTTATTCTAATATGAATTTTGAAACAGAGTATTCAAGTTCTTTTTTATATGAACTAGTATGTAATAATGATTTTTTAATAGGAGATTTAAATGGAGATTCTATAATTAATATAAGTGATGTTGTTTTATTGATAAATATAATTTTATCTGCTAATTATTTAGAATCGGGAGATGTTAATAATGATGGGAACATAAATGTTCAAGATGTTATCATACTTATTCAAGCGATATTAAATACCTAACTATCAAAAATCATCCTATCATTTTTAAATGATTTAAATTCTAAAATATTTCCACTTGGATCTTTAATAAAAAAAGTAGATTGTTCACCTTTTTCACCAATAAATCTTATATTTGGTTTGATTAAAAAATCAATTTTTTCATTTATCAATTTATCTGATAATTTATTCCATTTTCTTTTTGTTAAAATTATTCCGAAATGTCTGCAAGGAATATTTTCACCGTCAACTATATTACTATTTTGAAAGTTTATTTCATTATCTATTAAATGAGCTGATATTTGGTGACCATAAAAATTAAAATCAACCCAACGATCATTTATTCTTCCTATTTTACACCCAAGAGTATTGGTGTACCATTTGATTGTTTTTTTTATATTTGTAATGGGGAAAGCTAAATGGAAAGGTCTTAGTTTTTCAGTCATTAGATTTAATTATCGACAACATTTATAAAACCATTTTCAGAACTTTCAGTATCTGATTCATAATAATATTGATAACCTGATGGATTTTGAAAACCTATAAAATAATATTGTGATTGAGATGTTTGCCCAGTCCCAGCTGGTATAGTAACTTCAAATTCATCCCAGTTTTGATTGTATGATAAGGGAGTATCCCAAATACATCCTTCATTTATTTGCTCACATAATTCTAAAGATTCATATGAAGAGCAATCATTATTATTAAAAATTGAGTCTTGATTTTTAATACAACCAGGTTGTGAACTATTAATAGTTTTAATAGTGATTTCATGATTTGAATTATTTAGCCAATATATTGGAACATTAATATTCGTTTGATGCAGACTTGGATCAAAACCATTTTCATCAGAGTAGATAATAAATATATTTGAATATACGCAGCAATTGTCACATTCAATTGTAGCTTCATCATTATAATTAATTGCAAGATTACTCATACATCCAGTACACGATGAATTATTTCCAAAACAAACATCACAACTATCTTTTGATAGGTTCCAATCACATTCATCTAAATCACAATCACAAGATTCATTGCATTGGGTACATTGGCCGCATTCATCTTCAAATAAATCATAATCAGCGCAATCAATAGGCTCAGTTAAATTATCCTGGCATGAAAAAAATAAACACAGAAATACAAATAGAGTATATTTATTTAAATTTAATAGATGTTTCATAATTATTAATAATTTCTTCTGTCCAATTATAATTAGTCCCTTTTAAATATTCATCAAAAAAACCAACGATTGTATAGCTTAATCTCTTTGCAAATTCTTGATCAACATTTTTACCAGATGTTATCATCCTTCCAATATTGCTAAAATGAGGTAAATCTGCAAAATCATTATGTTCTGTACCTTTAATTTTTAATAGATAAATATCTGAACTACAATTTGAGTAAAATTTATCTAATTTATCATAATTAAGAGTATCTTTACCCCAGCTCTCTTGCCCTATATAACAAAATGGAATTTTAATTCCAGTATTTATTATTTCATCTACAATAGGAACAAACCATCCATCTAGATTTAAACAAGCCGAAATTCGTGTATCATTCCAAGATGTAACAACCGATGTCGCGCCACCAAATGAATGTCCAAATACACCTATACTATTAAAATCTATAGAATTATAGATATCATAATCTTTCATTGTCTGCAATTTGTCAATAACAAAACTTATATCAGAAGCTCTAGTATTAATTTGAGGAAGTCTTACACTCCAAAATTCCTTTTCTGAAACTCCTGGTGGTAATTCAGAATCAAAATCTATGGTTGTTCCATCGTTAAAAATTGTAACATTTGCATCATAGGTATGATCAGGTGCAATTACTATATATCCGTTACTGACAAGTGCCTCAATAGCAATAGAATTTTGAGTTTTATAACCCCCAAGTCCATGTGAAAATATTATCAAAGGGAATTTTTTATTTAGAGGTCTTGCTTTATAATATGAATTTCCTTCAACATCACCAGCAGGCTTAACAAAACCTTTAGGCTTATCAATTGCTTCTGAAATTGAGTTTATTCTAATCTTAGGATAGTCCATATAGGGATAGAGAGAATCTGACTTTTCTGATGCTGGATACCATATTTGAACGGGTATTTTCCTAGTATCAATTTTATCTTTTGTAAACCATTCATCTCTAAATTTATCTTCCCAATCATATAAATCAGTGCCAATTATATAGTTCCCTTTGGGAGTAGGTAAGTCGTTAAAATTTAATATTAAAGCGCAAGAGTTAATAAGCAGCATAATAGGTAGGGATAGTAGCAGTTTCTTCATAATTTTATTTTTCCTGTTAATATATCCTTAAACATTATCCAATCTCCTATAAAGCTATATAAGGGATATTTAAAAGTAGCCGGCCTATTATTTTCAATTAAAAAATGACTACACCATGCAAAACCATAACCTGTGATAGGGGTAAAATATAAATATTTATAATTTGTACTATATATTGAAAATATAATTAATAAGATAACGGTTAACGATCCTAACATATGATAAATTTTAGTTAAACTTTTTTTATGTTCAGATAAATAAAATGGATAGAATTCGCTAAAGGAGTTAAATTTGTTAGTTTTCATATTTAAATTTATGAAGAATTAAATAAATAAAAATTAATTAATTTAAAGGAATAAAATGGATTATTACAAAAATAAGACAGTTTTGATAACTGGGGCATCTTCTGGCATTGGGGAAAGTTTTGCTATTACTCTTGATAAATTAGGAGCAAAATTAATTTTGACGGCAAGAAGCAAGGATAAATTAGAAAAAATGGCTTCAAAAATGAATAATGCCATATCAATCCCAGGTGATTTATCAGACAAAAAATTTCCTCAACAATTATATGATTCGATAAAAGAAAAAAATATTGATGTTGATATTTTAATCAACAATGCAGGTTTTGGATTTTCAGGTTTATTTCTAGATTCATCTATGAAGAATTATAATGAAATGATGAATTTGAATGTGTTTTCATTAGTTGCATTAACTCACTTATTTCTAAATGATATGGTAACAAAAAAAAATGGAGGGATTATTAATATTTCATCATTAGCTTCATTTCAGCCTATGCCTTTTTTTAGTATTTATGCTGCAAGCAAAGCTTTTGTAACTTCATTTACAGCAAGTATTTATGAAGAATATAGGAAATTAGGAATTAAAGTCCTTGGTGTATGTCCAGGATATACAAAAACAAATTTTAATAAAAGAGCACAAATGGATTCAATACCAGTTGCAGGATATCTGATGAGCTCACAAGAAGTTGTTGACCAATCACTTAAAGCATACCAAAGCGGAAAATTTTTAATTGTAAATGGTAAAATAAATAAGTTTTTAAGATTTATTACATCAGTAATACCAACAAAATTATCTTTAGCATTTTCAAGTAGTGTAATTAAAAGAGGTATCACAAATAAGCAATGGTAACAAATGGTAGTCAATTAGATAAGAAAGATTATCTTAGTTTATCTTTACTGTTTATACTTTCTTTTTTCCTATTCGCAGATCAAAATTTAATGGGCCCTAATTTGTCACAAATTGCCGGCGAATTTGGATTCAATGATATAGAAAGAGATATTAAGCTTGGAGGTGAAATATCTTTAGTCTTTTGGCTTATAGGAGGATTTTTTACTTTATTTTTTGGATATTTTACTGACATAGCTTCAAGAAAAAAACTTTTAATAATTTCAATGTTATTTGGTGAAATTCCATGTTTTTTAACTGGATTTGTTCAAAATTACCAACAATTTTTTTGGTTAAGAGCATTAACAGGAATTGGTATTGGTGCTATCATTCCAATAACATATTCATTATTAGCTGATTATTTTCCATCGAATATGAGGTCAGCTGCAACTGGTTATTTAGGGTTGGTTGTTGGCCTTGGTATTGGAGGTGGACAATTATTAGCTGGGATAACTGGTCCAGAATATGGTTGGAAGATATCGTTTATAATTGTTTCTGTACCGAATTTTATTTTCTTGCTATTATATGCAATATTTGCCACTGAACCTAAAAGGGGAAAATCAGATAAAATTTCGGGTGATATAACGCGTATTAACTATTCTGTTATTAAAAAGTTAGTTTCTAAAAAAACAAATATACTAGTTTTTTTACAAGGAATAGCTGGGACAGTCCCTTGGTCAGTGTTTTTTGTTTATTTAACAGATTACTTAGCTCAAGATATTGGATATAGTGTTCAGATGGCATCATTAGTAGTTTTTATTATAGGTTTATCTGCTATGATTGGAGGTTTTGCTGGAGGATTAATTGGAAATAAGTTATATAATATTAACCCTAAATATCAACCTCTTCTATCAGCAGTCTGTACTTTCATTGGGATGGTACCTACTGCTTTTTTAATAAATTTAAATCCTGTAGGTCAGAACGCAAGTGTGACTTATCCTCTGGTTTTAGGTGTTTTTTCAGGATTTTTTATAACCATTACTGCACCAAATATGAAGGCAGTTTTAATGAATGTTAATCATCCAAATACAAGAGGTATGGCTTTTTCAATATATAATTTAGCAGATGGATTAGGAAGAGGTTTTGGACCATTTATTATTAGTTTTTTTATACTTCAATTTGGAAGACAGTGGGGTTTTAATATAGCAAATGGGATTTGGTTTTTTTGTGGTATTAGTATTTTATTGATGATGAAAACTTATTCAAGAGATCAGATATGATATTTTTTATTTATGGAGTGATTTTTTATTTTTCTATTATCGTTTTTTTAAAAATAAATTATCCCGAATTAAGGTGGAATTGGAATTTAGAGGATGATAAAAAATTAAATTTTCCGAAAAATTTTTTTTGGGGGACTGCAACGGCATCACATCAAGTGGAAGGTAATTGTACAAATAATAATTGGTATAAATGGGAAAATAATTTTGATGATGAAGGAAGTCCAAGAATTAAAGATAATCAGAAATCTGGATTAGCATGTGATCATTGGAATAAATATGAAGAAGATATTTTAATGTTAAAAGAATTAGGGGTATCTCATTATAGACTATCTCTTGAATGGAGTAAAATTGAACCTAAAAAAAATAAGTTTGATGAGATTATCTTAAAACACTATTCAAAAGTTATAGATGCTTTATTAAAAAATAATATAACTCCATATATAACTCTTCATCATTTTACAAATCCTATTTGGTTTGATGAAATAGGATCTTTCGAAAAAGAAAAAAATATTGATTATTTTATTGATTTTTGTGAATTTGTTTTTAATAGATTTAGTAATAAAGTAAGTAATTGGTGTACTATAAATGAACCTGAAGTTTATTCTGTTATGGGTTACTTTGCAGGAGTATTTCCTCCTGGTAAAAAAGATGCTCAAGTAGCAGCTGAAGTGCAGAAAAATTTGTTAATTTCACATACTAGAGTTTATGATAAGCTTAAAAGTTTATCTAATGGTAAAGACTCTAAAATAGGAATTGTAAAAAATGTAATGCAGTTTGATCCATCTAGAAGATGGCATTTGCTAGATTGGTTAGCTTGTAGAATAACAGATATAGTTTATAATAAAATGTCTTTATCCTATTTAAAATACGGTAAAATAAAAATTAATATTCCCTTCTTTATCAATCTTGATTATTCAAATAAAGATGCAATTGGTAAAACAGATTTCTTCGGACTTAATTATTATTCACATGTCCATTTGAAGTTTCAGTTTGATAAACATGAATTCTTTATAAATACTTATCCAAAAAATGATATAATGACGGATATGCCTTATACTATTTATCCGGAAGGTTTATATAGGGCTATTCATAGAGTTAAATCTATTGGAAAGCCAATTATAATTACTGAAAATGGTATTGCAGATAGCAAAGATGATAAAAGAGGATTATTTATTAAACGCTATATTTATGCTATGAATAAGGCAATTCAAGAAGGTGTTGATGTAAGGGGCTATTTCTATTGGTCTCTTATGGATAATTTTGAATGGGCTGAGGGATATGATATGAAATTTGGATTATATGAAGTTGATTTTAAAACTCAAGAACGAAAACTAAGGCAAGGTTCTAAAGAATTTATAAACATTATTAATGAATCATAATAAAGTATTAGCATTAATTCTTGCAGCAGGTAGAGGAACAAGAATGAAATCTGAAATTCCTAAACCTCTTAATTTAGTTTACAATAAACCTATAATATCTTGGATTATTAATTCTTTTAAAAAAGAAAACATTGATATTGGACTTATAATTAATCCAAAAGATGAAGACCATTTTAAAGATTATAAAAATCAAGTTAATTTTATATATCAAAAACATCCAAGAGGCACTGGACATGCTGTAATCCAGGCTAAAAAAATCATTAATAAATATAATAGTACTTTTGTATTTGTTGGTGATAGTCCTTTTGTAAACAAGCATATTATTTCTAGAATGTATAATTCACACTTAGAGAATAAGTCGCATTGTACTATTTTAAGTTCAAATTTTATTGAAAAAAAATTTCCATATGCTAGAATTATTAGAAAAAATAAATCAATCATTAAAGTTATAGAGCAAAAAGATGCTACTGATTTAGAGTTGAAAATAGATGAATTATTTTGTTCACATTATTTATTTGAATCTAAACTTTTGTTAGATTATCTTAATTGTCTGAAGCCTCATAAAAATAATAATGAAATCTATTTAACTGATATTTTAAATCATATTTTATTAAATAAAAAAAATATTAATTCTATTATTATTAAAGATTGGAAGTCTCTTGTTGGATTAAATACTAAGGAAGATATATCTTGGATAGAATCACAAAAGATAAACTAGTATCTGATTACAAAAAAATATTTTTTAATAAATTTAAAACTTACCCTGATATCATTAGCATTGCGCCAGGGAGAGTGAATATTATTGGAGAACATACTGATTATAATTTTGGTTTAGCAATCCCTACAGCTATTAATAAATGGATTATTACAATGATATCAGATAGGAATGATAATCAATTTAATATTCATTCAGTTAATTATGATAAAATGATATCGTTTTCATTTAACGATTTAACAAAATCTGATGAGCTCTGGGAGAAGTACATAAAGTCAACTATTTATATTGTAAATAAAAAATATAAATTAAATAATGGGTTTGATATGTTGATAGGAGGAAATATTCCTATTGGTTTTGGTATGTCAAGTTCTGCTGCATTAGAAGTCTCCATTGTTTCGGCTATATTAGATAAATATTGTGATAAATATGATCAGTATGAAATTTTAAAAATTTGCAATGTAGTTGAAAAAGAAATACTAGGTATTCAAAGTGGAATATTAGATCAGTATGCTTCAATTTTTTCTAAAAATAAAAAATTTTTGCTGATCGATTTTAATAGTAATACTCATGAATATTTTGATTCAAATATTAAAAATTGTTCTTGGGTTTTAGTGAATAGTATGATTTCAAGAGATTTAGTTAGTTCAGATTATAATATTAGAGTTTTAGAATGTAATGAGGGATTAGATTTAATTAATAAATTAAAAAATGAAAAAACATCTTTCAATAAATTATCATTAGATGATATAGAATTAGTAAAAAAAAACAAGAAGCTTTATTGCAGATTACTTCATTTTTATTACGAAAACAAAAGAGTTAGAAGTATGAAAAAAGAAATCTCAAATGGAAATAAATATAATGTAGGACAGTTGCTTTTAGAATCTCATTTTAGTTTATCAAAAAGATATGAAGTTAGTTGTAGAGAAATTGATACAATTATTTCCATGTCAAAAAAACATCCTGGTTTTTATGGTGGTCGAATCATGGGTGGAGGTTTTGGAGGATGTACAATTAATTTAGTAGAGAATAATTTAAAAAAAGATTTTATTTCATATATAAAAAATGAGTTTTATAAAAAATTTGAATATAATATTAAAGTAGAAGAGGTTTTTTTTTCAGAAGGTCTTGATGTTTTAACAGATTTATAATGATAAAGTTTACGAACTTTATTAAGTTACGAATGATGATAAATATAAAAAAAATAATAGTATTAATTTTGTGTGGATTAATTTTTGCAGAATCTAAACAGATTTATGCAACAATTCAGATGATGGATCAGGTAATGATTTTGGACGCAGAAAATTTAGAAATTAGCCAAAGTATAAATACTGATTTTATGGAAGATTCACAGTGTCCAAATTTAAATAATGAAAATGATTGTTTACTCTCCAGTAGTTGTGAGTGGATGATGGGTGAATGCATGGAAAGTATGTTAGGAGGTCTTGATGTACCTCATTTTGTTACTCTAGATGAATTAAATGGATATTGGTTTATTACTGCAATAGCATCTGGTTTTATTGCTCAATATTCTTTACTTGATAATACATTTATAGACTCTTACTTTGTTGGTGATGCACCAGCATTAATTGCAATTGATTCTATAAATCAAGTTATATATTGCACAACTGTTGGAATGATGTTTATGGACAGTATGAACGGTATGATGCCTAGCTTAGAGTCAAATACTATCCAAGTATTAAATTATTCACCAATAGGATTATCTCAATCAATAAATCAAGAATATATTATTGATTCTACAGCACCTCATGGTATAGCTATTAATGAAGATGGAACAGAAATATATACGGCAAGTAATACAGCTGATTGGATTTATAAAATAAATACTCAAAATGGTGAGATATTAGGGGTTCCTATGGATCAGAATGTAAATAACACGCCTGATTTAATAATGCAAAGATTAAAACCAATACAATGTTTATCTACAGGTAATAGATTATTTATCAGTTGTTCTGCTGGCAATTGGATTAATCCTTCTACACAAGAAACAACAGTAATTGAAGGAAAACTCCAAATGTGGAATTCAGATTCAATGGAGCTTATTGATACAATAGATTTAGGTGAGTATTCATCACCATGGCATATTGTAAAATCCCCTTTAGATCAGATTATTTATGTTGTATTAGGAGGAAGCGACACCTACGAAACAGAAGGCCTTGCATCGATATCATATGAAAATGATAACCTTTCTATTAATTGGATAACAAATAATTCTTCTTTTGATACTTTACATGGTGTAGATGTTTCCGCAGATGGTCAAAAAATTTATGTATCTGGTAGAGGCGATGGAAATATTCATATTTTTGATTATAATGGAAATTATATTGAAAATATATTTTTAGGACAAATGACAATGCTTGGAGGGATAGCTGTAGAAAAAAAAGATTTACCTATCATTGGAGATATTAATAATGATTTAAATATAAATATTTCAGATATTATAAATTTGGTAGATATAGTTTTATATCCAACGATGTCTCATCCATATCAAGTTTATGCCTCAGATTTTAATCAAAATGAGTCAATTAATATTTTTGATATAATATTGTTAGTTGAAAATATTTTATCAAATTAATGAGTATTTCACGTAGAGATTTTATAAAAAATATTTCAATCGTCACAATTGGATTAACTTCATTCTCAAGATTACTGTCTTCAACATCAATTTTATTGAGTCCTAGCTCATTAAACTTAATAAAAGATCCAAAAGGTGTCCTTAATTTACCCGAAGAATTTTCATATTCAATCCTATCAAAGTTAAATGATAAAATGGATGATGGATTAAATGTTCCAGATAAAGCAGATGGAATGGGTTGTTTTAAAATAGATGATGATCATGTTGTATTGGTTAGAAATCATGAAATTGGTCATATCCCATTATTAGGCAATGCTTTTAGATTAAAAAACCCCTATGGTAAAAAAATGAAAAGGTATATTAAAAAGAAAAGTAATTATTTTTACGATTCTTCCTTAAATAAAACCGAATGTTTTGGTGGAACTACATCCTTAACTTATAACATTAAAACTAAAAAAGTGATTAATCAGCATTTAAGTTTAGCAGGAACTTTAGTTAATTGTTCAGGAGGAAAAACACCTTGGGGAACATGGATATCTTGTGAAGAAACTGTTAAATCAAAAGAAGGTAAGATATTAAAAAATCATGGTTACAACTTTGAAGTATTTCCAAGTTCAAAAAATAAATTAACAAAAGCTATTCCATTAAAAGAAATGGGAAGATTTAGGCATGAGGCTGTAGCTTTTGATCTAAATAAAGGGTATGTTTATCAAACAGAAGATAGAGAAGATGGTTTATTTTATCGATTTATTCCTAAAGTTAAGAATAATTTAAAAAAAGGTGGAAAACTCCAAGCCTTGTCTTTATCAGATTTTAGAAAACCTGATTGTAGGAATTGGAAAAATGAAACATTTAAAGTTGGTAAATCATATCAATGCGAATGGATTGATTTAAACGAGGTAGAATCACCTCAAGATGATTTAAGAAAAAGAGGCAGAAGTAAAGGGTGTGCTATTTTTGCTAGGGGTGAAGGAATGTGGTATGCCGATGACTATGTTTATTTTGTTGCTACTACAGGAGGTAAAAATAAATATGGACAAATTTGGAGGTATTTAAATAATAAAATCGAATTGTTTTATGAATCAAAAAATAAAAAAACAATGTATAAGCCTGATAATATCACTATAGCTCCATGGGGCGATATAATTGTATGTGAAGATGGAAGAGGTCATGATAGATTAATTGGTATTAAACCAGATGGAAAAACGTATGTTCTAGCTGAAAATATTTTAAATACATCAGAGCTTGCAGGTATAGTTTTTTCACCGGATGAAAAAATATTATTTCTTAATATTTATAAACCAACAATGACTCTTGCTATTGAGGGTCCTTGGAATCAACTGTAAAATCATATTAAATTAGAATAATTATGGATAATAAGAAAATAGAAGTAAAGATACAATCAAGTTGGCAGTATTATCTAGATGTAATAAAAAAAAAGTTAATTAAGCCAATATTAGGTATTTTAATTCTTTTGGGAGTTTTATATATAGGTTTTTATATTTTATTATTTTTATTGCTTTTTTTTGGTATACGCTATTTTGTTAATAACCTTAAAAGAAAAATATAATAATTACAATGCATAACTTTCATTGGTCAGTTAGAAGTCGTTTAGATGTTCAAGATACTCCATTAAAAATATGGGAAGTGATTTCAACAAAATCAAATTTAGAATTATTTCATCCTTTTTGTGATAAAAACCCCGTATCAAAATGGCCAGGTCAAAATTCATCAGATACAATTTATTATTATAGTGGACTAGTTCTTCAAAGAAAACTAGTTCATTGGGATGATAATGTAGGTTATGATTTATTTATTGGTAAAAAAGATAGTCCACAGTCTTTTGTTTCATGGAGAATTGAAGATTTTGGTGATAGTTCATCTTTGATAGTATCAATTTATCCTTATATGTATAATTCAGGAAGTAAACTTATTAACTGTATACCATTTTATTTTTTTATTAGACCAATGATACAAAAATATATTAATAGCGTTATGGCTGGTTTAGAGTATTATATTGAAACAGGAAAAGTGGTGTCAAAAAACCAATTTGGAACGCATAGTTTTTTTTCTAATTAATTTTTTTTGCTTCTCTAATCCTCATAGGCATAGAATCAACTTTAGATAATATTTTGTCAATAATAATATCTGAGGGGTAAGTTTTTTTTATTGATCCATCTTTCCCAATTAGAATATATTTATGCTGTTTATTAATATTTTTTATTTTTTTTGTAATTGATTTATGAAATTTATCGTTCATTAAAGTATTGTTAATAAACGAATTATTATCTTTTATTAAAAGAATTAAGATATCACGTTCTTCAAATTTCAAAGAAAATTTATTAAGTTTTTTTGTCGCTTGTTTTTTGTCGTCAATTATGATAAGAATACGATTTTTCCACTTGAAATAGTTTATATTTTCAATTTTTTTTTTTGGAGTATTTTTTTTTATGTTATTAATAATAGGTATACATCCAGTAATAAATAATATAATTATTAAAAAAAATTTCATCTAATTCAAGTTTTTTGAAAATATATTTAAAATTATAACACCCAAACCAATTAAGCTAATCCCAATTATTGATCCAAAATCTAAGGTTTGATTAAATCTAAAGTATCCAATTATTGATAAAAGACATATACCAATTCCTGACCAAATAGCATATGTTATACCTATCGGTATTTCTTTTAATGTTAAAGATAAAAAATAGAAAGTAAAACTATATCCAATAAATGTGATTATTGATGGTATTAATCGTGTAAAACCTTGACTTTCTTTAAGTGATGATGTGGCTATAACTTCTGCAACAATCGCAATTGATAAGTAAATCCATTTCATTTTCAGCCTTTAAATAAGTTTAGAATTTATATAATGAAAATTATAATCTATTATAAAATATAAAAAAACAAAAAAACCCTCATTTAAAATTTGAGGGTTTTTTAATAATTGTGGCTCGAGGCGGAATCGAACCACCGACACAAGGATTTTCAGTCCTCTGCTCTACCAACTGAGCTATCGAGCCACTAACAAAAAAATCTATATAAAGTAATTATATAGGTACTTAAATTATAATGATGAAAGTGGTTATTGCAACACATAATAAAGATAAACTTAAAGAATTAAAAAAAGGTCTTATTAAATTAGGTATTGAATTGCTTGATTTATCATCATTTCCCGAAATTGGCGAGATAGTTGAAGATGGTGAAACTCTTAAAGAAAATGCTTTTATTAAAGCACGAGAAGTATTTAAAAAAACTGGTTTGCCTTCATTGGCAGATGATACTGGCCTAGAAGTGGATGCTCTTGGAGGAAAACCTGGTGTTTATACTGCAAGATTTGCAGGTGAAAATTGTTCATATTTAGATAATGTAAATAAAATGCTTGATGTAATGAAAAATATTAAAGCTAATGATAGATCAGCTGTATTTAAAACTGTAATGACATTTGTCGACGATAAAACGGAACTTTTTTCAATTGGTGAAGTAAAAGGTATGATAGCCTCGGAAAAGAAAGGTCTTGGAGGTTTCGGTTATGATTCCATATTTTATGTGGTGAACGAAGGAAAAACATTTGCTGAAATGTCTATAAAAAAGAAAAATATTATATCTCATAGAGGTAAAGCGATTAAAAATTTAATCCCTAAAATTGAGTCTTACATTAAGGCTGATACAAATACAAAGGAGTCTGCCTAGCGTCCCACTGCTAAGGTGAATTATATATATTCAATAAACTATTTAAAGGTAATTTTTTATCTTTGCACTGCCTCTTTTTTTAATTTTTTAGAAGCAGAACAGGAGATTAACGCTTCATATTATGATAATTGTGGTATATATGATAATAATCCACAGAATGATTGCGTTCAAGATTGTTCTGGAATTTGGGGAGGTGATTCTATATTTGATGAATGTGGAGTTTGTGGTGGTAATGGAAAGAGAGATAACGAAAATTGTGATGGAGAATGCATTGTTCAAATAGATTGTTTTGGGATTTGTGGAGGATTAGCACGTTTAGATGATTGTGGAAAGTGCGATGAAGATTTTTTAAATGACTGCAAAAAATCTTATTTTGATAATTGTGGAAATTTTGATGATAATCCCGATAATGATTGTGTCAAAGATTGTTCAGGGATTTGGGGTGGATTAAATATATTTGATGATTGTGGAATTTGTGGAGGAAATAATTCAACATGTGGAGATTGTTCCGGTGTAGCATACGGGAATGCCTACTATGATAATTGTAATGTATGTGACAATATACCTGAAAACGACTGCAGTAAAGACTGCAAAGGTATTTGGGGTGGTGAAAATAAGGTAGATAATTGTGGAGTTTGTGAAGGAAATAATTCAACATGTGCAGATTGCATGGGAAACATAAATGGTAGCGCTTATTATGATAGTTGTAATATTTGTGATGATAATCCTGAAAATGACTGTGTAAAAGATTGTAATGGTGAATGGGGAGGTAAATCACTCATCGATGAATGTGGAAAGTGTGAAGGAAATGGTATCCCTGATGGGTATTGTGATTGCGATTTAAATACTTTTGATTGTATGGGAATATGTGGTGGCGAACACTTAGAAGAGGACTGTTTTTTAGAGGATAATCCTTCTTTATCATCGAATATTGATATTGATTTTGTAGATGATATATATTTTTCAAGAACAATTAACTACTATGTATTTATAAAAAATGTATTTGATCCATTCTATAAAGAAATTAAAGGATTAACATTTGCATCAAAATATAGGCCTAGTTCTTATCATGGATTAAATTTTACAAAAGAACTCAGAAAATTAAGTAAAAAAACTGAGCTAGGCTCTAATGGAACAACAATTATATCTTCTTTAAAGTACAATGAAAATGATATTCTTCAGCCTTCTATATCTACCGTTGATTATTACAAATCTAGAATCATTAATAATAATCACTATGAAAAAATGCAACAATTAGCATTTAACAAAATTAGTCCAAATATAAAAAATTCTAGAAATTCAAAAAAACTTACATTGGTCAGTCAAGATATAGGAGAGACAAATGTTGCTATTAATTTAAGCGGTCAAATAGAAATTAGGGGCGAATTAGAATTTACGGATACTCAAAGTAGTTCATTGAGTAATCAAAATAATGAATCTTGGAATTTAGACATTGATCAAAAACAACGTTTTGATTTAGAGGGTCGAGTTGGAGATAGATTAACTATTAGTGCCGATCAAAACTCAGAATCAGATTTTGATTTTGAAAATTCACTTTTGTTAGAGTACAAAGGTTTTGATAATGAAATTATAAATAATATTCAAGCTGGTAACATTGGTATTAGTCTTAGCGAAGGAACTTTATTTAGTGTAGGTATGGGTAAAAGAGCAGGTGTATTTGGTGTGAAGATGAGTAGTCAGCTTGGACCAATTGAATTGAATACAATTATTGGTAGAGAAAAAGTTAAAAAAGAATCTTTTTCTTTAGGAAATCAATCTGAAGGTTTAGATAGATATGATTACCAATTTATAAAAGATAAATATTTTTTTATTGATAAAATTTTTAAAAATAATTTTTATCCTTTAAATGAAGACTATATTAATCAAATTGGTTCAAATGAATATGTTATTAAAGATTTTAAATTATATAAACGAGCTCAAACAAATGAAATTGAAACAGATATTTATGAAGGAATTGCTTATATTGATCCCTTAAATAAAGATATTGGAACTCCTGAAAATAATATATGGATTGAACTTGAAGATCAGTATTCTGGAAATGATTACTATATAAATAAGTATTATGGATATGTTAGATTAAATTCAATATCAACAAGTGATTTAATTGCGGTGCACTATACAATAGGGGATTTAAATAATGATGGAACTATTCTTGAATCTTCTAATCCTATTCAAACAGGAACAGACTATCTTATTCAAGATCGATGCTTATTATCAGGTCAAAATGAATGTGATGAGAATACTATTAACGGGTGTTCTGAGATAGAGGCTTCAACCTTAGAAGTTTGTAATGAGGAAAATAATCTAAATTGTTGTAATTATATTGAATATAATGACGTATTTGGCTTTTCTGCTGATCCTTTAATTTTAAAAATTATAAAAACTGAAGGACAACAAGAACCTCCAAGTCCTGATAATCCAAATGGAAATCCAACATGGGATTTAATGATGAAAAATGTATATGATATAGGATTGTCAAATTTTAGTCAAGGAGATGAACCACCAGAAGTTGAGGTTGTTCATATTGGTGGTCAATTAGGTACCGAGACAGCTAGTTCAAATGGAAATACATTCTTAAGAATTTTTGGTATAGATAATAAGGATTCTCAAGGTTTTTTCATATCTAATGGAGACGGAAAAGTAGATAGTTATTTTATTAATAGCTGGGGAGATCTATTCTTACCATTTGATATGCCTTTTGCATACGACCCGGAAGCATACTTAGGTAATCCACATTTAGATTTAGCGAATATATTTGATGGTGATTTAGAAAATATAAACATTGAAAACTTAACAACTATAAGAAAAAATGGTGATGCCGGACCAGAATTTACTCTTTACAGGTATGAAAATGGACCTGCAATGTATTTTAGTAGTAATGAAACAACAAAATCATCAGAAAAAGAATTTGTTATAAAAGTAAAGAATGTAAATCAAAATACAACAATAAATCTTGGCTTCATGATAGTTGATGGAAGTGAAACATTGACCGATGGTTCAACTCAGCTAATTAAAGGAGTAGACTATTCTGTTGATTACTTTACGGGAACATTAACTTTAATTTCGGATAGAGCTAAAAATAATTCTCAAACTTTGAGGATTTCTTATGATAGAAATGAGATTGTATCATTTGATCAAAAATTAATTTTTGGAAATTCATTTAAGTATGAGATAAATAATAAAAGCAATTTATTTGGAGGATTATACTTTTATAAGCAATCAATAACTGATAATAAGGTTGAGATTGGTTATGAGCCTATGGAAAATATGATTTGGCATCTTGGTGGAAAATATTCAAAAGAATTATTAAATTTAAATAATTCAATAAATAATAGAGGATTAGTTAATTTAGAAAAACCTTCTGAATTTAGCTTTTCAAGTGAGGTAGCACAAATATTCCCTAATCCAAATCCTATTGGGATTGCTTATATAGATGATTTTGAATCATCCAAGAGATATTCAACTATGCCAATTTTAAATTCTGCTTGGCAAGAATCAGCTCCACCCTTTAAAATAAAAAACTTTGATTGTCTAAGTGCATTAACTGAATCTGATTGCATAGAAATAGATGAATGCGAAATTAATTATAATGAATATAATGATTTTTTAAGTTGTGATATTGTTTTAGAAAAGTACGATATTTATAAAAGAGAAAATTTATTTTGGTACAATCCTTATAATGATATTCCAACAGAACTTATATGGCCTGATAAAGAAGTTGAAGATGCTTCTAAGGAACAAACACTTTGGTTGGAAATACCGGAAGATAAAATTGGAGGTAATAGTGATAACCCTGATGATAATAGATGGTGGAATGGTATAACAGCTTCATTATATGCCTCTGACCAAAATCAATCAAACAATAAATATTTAGATATTTGGCTTAATTATGAAGGATTAGTAGGTTTTGAAAATCACTATAATGGTCTTCCAGAAAATCCAGTTTTAGTTAATAGAAATAATCTTAAGCTTAATATTGATATTGGTATGATTAGTGAAGATACAAATGATAATGGTGTTTTAGACACAGAAGATTTGGTTCCAGAATCACTTATGATCATGGGTGATGGTTTATTGGATGCGGGAGAAGACAAGGGCATGGATGCCTGTATAAATGAATATGAAAATGGTTGGGGAGGATGTCTTTGTTCTGAATTTAATCATGGTACTAATAATGATAATACCTATAATAGCTGTATTGATACAGAGCAACTTACTTTTTCACAAATCAAATCTGAAATTTTGAGTGGTAATTCAAGTTTTAATAATGTTATTAATATAAATGTAAACTCGAATGATCCAAATAATGATGACTTTAGTTATACTTCTGCAAGTTACGATTTTAGTAACTATAATGGAACAGAGAACAATGGTGCAATTATAGAAAATAAATATCCAGATTCTGAAGATTTAAATGGCGATCAGTTTATTGATGATATTAATTCATACTATTCTTATACAATAGATTTAGATATGGATAATGATGATATTATTCAAAGTGAAATATTATCAACAAATTGGAAACTTTTTAGGATTCCATTAAATGATTTTATTGCAATTAATGAAACCTCTGGCTATAATGCTGATTGGACAAATGTAAAAAATATTAGGCTATGGATTGAAGGTCAATATGCAGAAAATGATACTTATGGATTACTTGGAATTGCTTCAATTGAGATTGTAGGAAATGAGTGGGAAGAACTAGGTATAGTTGATAATGAAGATATTGGCCAAGTTGGATATTTAGAATCAGAATTTACTCCTAATGAAAATGTAAGTATCCAATTAATAAATAATCAAGAAAACTCTGATATATATACACCTCCAGACGGGGTATCAGGAAGTAATCAGAATTTTGGAACAGGGGGACTTGGTAGCTTAATAGTAGATAAAGAACAATCACTGGTAATTGATTTTTCTAATGGTTCAGATAATAATGGTGGAATTAATTTAGATAGTACGGCATTTATTAAGAAAAATGTTAGTTATTCATCGTTGGACGCTGAGAAACAAAATAGTTTCTTTGTATATAAAAATTTAGAAATGTATTTTAATGGAAATGAATCAAGTGTTGGTCAAGATTGGTATGAGGAGTGCAATGGATCAGATAGTGAAGAATGTACAAATGTTGAGTTATGTTTTAGATTTGGTAAAGATGAAAATTATTATGAAATAAGAAAACCATTTAAATCTATTGAAAATGAAGAAGTATTAGATCCAAATGGGTGGCAAAATTTAAAAATAAATTTAGATGAATTGACAAGATATAAATTAAATAGACAAAATTTAGAATCTTATATCGATGATGGAATTGATAATTGTGACGACTTATATGAAACTGGAATAATTAATTCTTTAACAAACCTTCCTGGTTGTCTTAATGAGGAAATAATTGAGTTAGGAATTACAACATCTAAAATTTGTGATGAAATATCTGGACTATCAGTATTTAATGAAGAACAGTTAAACTATTGCAATGAAAATGACTGTTTGAATTTTATAAGTAGTGAAATATGTATTGATGAGAACTATGACGAATTAGGCGTTTATAATCCATATATTCTTGATCCTAACGGTGATAATTATTCTGTTCCTGGTTTAGAGTGTTGTGATTCAAATATTGATAGTCCAGATTTCTGTATTCCAGATACAAATAATGTTGATAATCCAAATTATTATTGTCCCGATTTATCTGATAATTTTTATTTAGCAACAGAAGGTAATAATCAGTATGATTGTATTGATGAAAACAATGAATCTTGTAGTGAAGATGATATCACTATTTATGGTGAATATGTGATTGATGATTGGGATCAAAACAACTTATATACAATACCAGCATCATACATTCCAGAAGATCAGGTTTGGTCTTGGAAGGATTACTGTCAAACTAATGATAATTTGAATTCTGAAGAATGTGATGATTGGACAACGGTTGATATAAGTACTGTTTGTGAAGATTGCAGTGAATTGAGAGTCAAGGGAGAACCAGCTATTAATAAAATGGAATATATTATGGTTGGTATTAAAAATAATGCTCCTGGAACAATTTTTGGAAGTGTTTGGATTAATGAACTGAGAATGACAGGTGTGAAAAGACAAAAAGGAACAGCATTTACAACAAACTTTAAATTCAACTTAAGTGATATTTTTAATATTGATTTAGATTTTAAAAGTGAAGAAGCTGATTTCCATCGCTTAGAGCAACGATTAGGCTCAGGTGATCATTCCATTAATTATTCTATAAATTTTGGTTTTTCTCCTCATGAACTATTTAAAGAAAATTATTTTCAAATGCCGCTTAATATTAAGTATTCTAAAGGCCTATATTCTCCTTTATATAAGCCTGGTTCAGATATTATTCTAGGTGGTTTTAGTGAAACTCCTAATGAATTAAAAAATATTAATAATTCAATTACTTTAAGTACATCATTAAATACAATGTTAACAGATTATGCTCCTGGGAATTTATTTTTCAAGCACTTTTTAGATAATTCAAAATTAACTTATTCCTATAAATGGAATCAATCATCTAATACAACAATTTTAAATAAAGAATCTGTATTGCAAAATATTAATTATGATTATTCTTTGACATTTAGCAGAGATAATAAATGGTACCCATTTAAAGGTATATTCAATGATA
Source organism: Fidelibacterota bacterium (assembly GCA_002707645.1). GTDB lineage: Bacteria > Fidelibacterota > Marinisomatia > SCGC-AAA003-L08 > D37C17. The sequence continues at coordinate 67,808 of PANN01000002.1, forward strand.
ATACAGAAAACACTGATAATAAAAAATACTTTGCTAACTTTTTAAAAGATTTAAATTTTTATTATACTCCTCAAAATATAAATTTTAATTCATCTTTTGTAGATTCAGATAATTATACTATTCAAAGAGATTTGTATGGAGGTATTGTTACTGATGAAAAAAACATTGATTTAAATAGAAGCTTTTCTTCAAATATTAATATATTTGATAACCTAGCATTTCAATACTCTGCTAATATGAAAAATAATTTAAATGATTACTTTTCAAATAATACAGCTTTAAAAATTTCAGATTTTTTTGATTTATCTTTTTCGCCAGGTATTAAAAAAAGCTATAATCAACAATTATCATTTACATATACTCCTGAATATCTTAAGTGGCTTGGACCCCGTTTCAATTATGTCCCAACCTATAATTGGGTTAGAGATGCTGTAAGCGGGGAATCTTCAACAGCTGACATATCAAGTGATAATAGATTCTCAGTTTCATTTACACTTTCATTTACTCAGTTTATTGAGCAATTTTACGAATCAGATAAAAAAACATCAGGTAGTTCATCTAGATCAACTAGTAGAAGGCGTTCTTCTACTTCTTCAAATAGCTCGAATTCAAACCAAATATATATTATCAAACAACCTCATTTTAAAACTATTTTAAAATTTTTACATGAAATAGGACAAAGATTTTCCAGTATAAATATTAATTATTCATACAATACTACGAACAAATACAATAATATCTCAACAGATATCAACCCAAATTATAAATTTAAGTTAGGTATTATTGATAGACCAATTGAAGGTAGTCTTTTTGCAGGTTCAGATGGAATAATTATATCATCATCCAACACTTTTAATCAAGAATTAAAGTTTAGTACTTCAATTCAATTAAGTCCAAATTTAACATTATCTAATATTGAATACAGAGTATCTTTGTCTGCTAATAACCAAAGTGATAGTGGCTATAATGAAACACAATCTGAATCATATTTCCCTTTAGGAGCATCAGGTAAAAATGGATTTCCAATATTTGGTTGGTCTGTTAATTTAAGAGGTCTAGAAAAGTATGATTTATTAAGTAATTGGTTTAAAAGTTTTAGTATGAGTCATACCTTTAATGGAGAAAAAAATAAAATCAGTCAAGATTTTATTGTTCAAAAACTTGATTATAAGAGAAATTTTGCTCCTTTATTGAGATTTGATATGACGACTAAAAAAATACCTTTAGATATAGATTTAACACTTAATAATACTTTAAATATTACAAATGAAGGTGGTCAAATTGAACGAACAACTAATAATCAAGTTAGTTTAACTTTTGGATATAGAAAAAAAACAGGTTTTAATATGCCTGTATTTTTTCTAAGAGATTTTCAAGTTGAAAATGAAGTTAATTTAAGTTTAAAGATAGGTTATGATAATAGTAATACCGAGTTCTCATATTTTGAGACTAATAATCTAAATCAATTTGAAGTTATTGCATATAGTAATTCATATAATTTACAGCCTAAAGTTACATATAATTTTAGTAAATTTGTTGAGGGGGATTTGTGGTTTAATTATATAGTTTCAGATAATCATACCTCTGGTAGAAAAAAAGAAACAGATATAGGATTTCAAGTTAGAATATATTTTGAATCCTTTGATTAAGTTTATGATAAGACTCTTTTACATATTATTTTTTGCTATTATTCAGGCTCAACAGATTCCATTATTTGATGGTGATATTGCATTTAGCTATCTTAAGAAACAATGTGACTTTGGGGAAAGATATCCTGGAAGTCAAAATCATATTGATCTTAAAAATTATTTAGTTAGTTTTTTATCGGATAAATCAGATGAATTGATTGTCTATGATCATGAAATAAATCATCCATATAATAAAAATGAAAAAATCATTTTATACAATATCTTAGCAAGATACAATTTAGATTCACAAAATAGAATTTTGTTAATGGCTCATTGGGACACAAGAGAAATAGCAGATAAAGATTCAAATAAAATGAATCAAGCAAAACCGATAATAGGTGCCAATGATGGTGCAAGTGGGATATCAATATTAATGCATTTGTCAGAAATATTTTCTAGCTATCCTTTCAATAATATTGGAGTAGATTTACTATTTGTTGATGGTGAAGACATGGGCAGGCACGGTGATTTAGAGAATTTTTCAATAGGAACTAAACTATTTTCAAAAACGATGTCAAAACCAATTCCTAAATTAGCTATTTGCCTTGATATGGTTGCTGATAAAGATCCAGAATTTAAAATTGAATATTTTTCATATATACAAGCTGAAAAAGATGTTTTAGAATTATGGGATTTAGCAAATTCATTAGGTTATAGCGAATTTGTATATGAGCTTTCACAGCCAATTTATGATGATCATAGAGCTTTGTTTGTTGAAACAGGTATACCATCTCTCGATATTATTGATTTTGATTATCCTTATTGGCATACTCTAGAAGATACTGTTGATAAATGTTCTCCATACACATTGGGTATTGTGGGTACTCTTGTTTGTGAATATTTATATAGGAAAGAGCATGATTAGTACAAAATGGTATATATTATTTATTTTTATATCTCTATCTTTTAGTAAATATTTAACAGATTACAAAGTTGATAACGTAGAATCAAATTTTGAATATCGAAATAGAGAATTAACTAATGGTTTATCAAGTCAATCAATAGTTGATTTAAGGATATTAAACAATCAATCTATTATTATTGGAACATCTGGTGGATTAGGATTACTTGATAGCAATATGAATTTTTATAGCTTTAATGATGATAGATTGCCTGATGGTGGAAATCCTGCTTTGGAGGTGTATGAAAATGAGAATTTAATTATTGTTTCAGGTGTTGAAACTGTTAATTTTTTAAATGAAGATGTTTCAAGTGGAACTGGAATTTCTTGGTCAACTGATAACGGAACCTCATGGAAATATATGCCCCAGCCTCAAGATATACTTCCTGTATGTGAAGAATTGACATGTGATAACCCTCTAAATTCTCCCGAAGAATGCGATTGTTCTCCTGCTGCCTCAGGCTGTTCATGGGATGTTCCTTCACAAACATGCAGTCAAGTGGGTAATAATATTGTAGTTAGCTGGGGAGGTCAAAATCTATCAAGCTTGGCGATTCAAACCTCAGCAAAAAATGTTACGTATGACGTATCTGCTGATACTATTAATAAATATATATATACAGCAAATTGGGCTGGCATGTTAAGGAGATTTAAATATACTGATGACAATCCAATTTGGGAAATTATCCCTTTACCAATGGATAACCAATTAACTGCAGATTGTGGCTCTTTCCCTTCAAGTTACGTATATAATCCAGTAGACCCACAAATTAGTGGTAATTTGAATTATGGAGGAAATCATAATCATAAAGTATTTTCAGTTTATACAGAATTTTATGATGGCCAAATGTATATTTGGGCTGGGACTGCAGATGGTGTAAATAAAGGAATAATAGATGATAATGGATGTATTGATTGGGTTCATTATACTTCCTTAGATGGTCTAGGGGGTAATTGGATTATAGATATTATTCCTCAATATATAAATAATAGTGTAAATCCAAGAATATGGCTTGTTTCATGGGATAGAGAAGAGACGGCACCACATCCTAATTCTTTAACTTATACTGATGATAATGGTATTTCATGGATTACAGTAGATCAATTTAGTGAAGAGTTTATTGATTTAAATAATAATAATATTTACGACCAGGAAGATAGTTTTGATGATTTTAATAATAATAATAATTATGATGGAGCTACTCCTTACAGTCTATATTTTTCTAGTGACGTTTTATATGCTTCAACAAATAGAGGTCTATTCTATGCATCTATTGATAATGTTTTAAATTGGGAAAGACTAGAATTTCCAGATCAAATTTTGGATATTTTAGATTATAATCAAAATTCAGAAGCAGGAATTTTTACACAGACTAAAGTATATACATCTTTGAATAGAAATCAGACATTTTTTATTGGAACACCTCAAGGTTTAATATGGGTCGAAGCAGAAAATAATATAAATAATCCATATTTATGGAGTGAAGAAACATGGGATTCTTTCATAGCCTCAAATCAAAATATAGTGGATAAAAATAAATTACATATTTGGCCCAATCCATTTTTTATTGAAAATATTTACACTAACGTAGATTTTCAATTTAAAACAAATAATAACAGCGGTAAAATGAAAATTTATGACTTTTCGATGGATTTGGTGGACTCCTTTGATTGTGATAAAATAAATGATTATGGAAATTTAGAGTGCACGTGGGATGGAAGGAACAAGAATAATATTAAAGTAGCAAATGGAGTTTATTTTTGTAAGCTTAAAACAGGCAATACTGAAGTATGGGAAAAACTTATGGTTATTAATGCATCGAAGGGTCATTATTAAAATGTGGTACATCTTAATATTTCTTAATTTTTGCTTGTATGCAAATTATTATGGTGGATCTCCAGGCGCTAATTTTAATTATGGAACTAATGCTAGAGAAATTTCTTTGTCAAATTCTTTAGTCAGCTCGTATAATAAGGGATTTGTAGCATTAAATAATCCTGCTTTGTTACCAAAAATAAAAAATAATGAATATGGATTTTCATATTTTATAATGTCACTTGATAGATCCGTTCAATCAATTTCCATTGCTAGACCACTTCCACCATCTGCAGGAGTTAGTTTATCTTTCTATAGAGTTGGAACAGATAATATTATTGAAACTAATTCTAGTTTTGGTGACCAATTGGGGATTTTAAATTATTCTCAAGGATTTGGAATGCTTTCTTTTGGAATTGACCTNGGTTCTCTATCAGGAGGGTTTAATTTCAAAGCTTTATATAATAATATGGACATTTATCAAAGTGAAAGTAGTTTAGGCTTCGATGTTGGCTTTTTATATGAAATCAATCAAAATATAAATCTAGGTATGAAAATTAATAACTTATCTTCTTCATTTGATTGGGAGATTGATTATCTGAATCAAAATCAATCAGAAATCTATGAAGAGGAAATACCTACAAGCTATATGCTTGGACTTTCATATAATATTCCATATAAATTATTAATTTCTGCTCAAGTAGATTCATATGNAATTAANAGTAATNNTAATTTATCTGAAATTTCTTATTATAAATACAAATTTGGATTTGAGTACTATTTAGATTCAAAAATTACAAATAACACAATATTTTTAAGAGGAGGTTTAAATTATTTAAATGATGATTTAAAATGTTCTTTAGGATTTGGAATGCCTTTTAAAATTAATGATTCGATGATATTAAATGTTGATTACGCTTTAGATCCTGGACTTGTTAATGAAGGAATAAGTCATTTGTTTAGTTTTTCATTACTAAATTATTAAAATGTTAATTAAAGTATTATTCATATTATTGTCTTTTAACTTATCTCTATGTATTGGTTTGAAAGCTTTGGTGATTCCGCAATCTGCCTCTTTATTGTCAACATCTGGTACCGGTATATGTTATAGTTATGAGGTAAACCCAGCCTTGTTATTTGCTGATAATTCATCTATAAGTTTATCAAGAAACTCATGGCTTGGTGGTGTCTCTGGACAAAAAATATCTTATNTTTTTAACAAGCGTAATTATATATCTTTTGAAAGTCTAAGTATTAACGATCTTGAATTAAGAGATGAGATAGCAACTGAAAGTCCTATAGGTTTTTTTGGGGCCCATTGGTACGCAGCAGAAGTTAATAAATCATATGATTTAGGACTTAACAATCTTACTTTTGGCTATAAAATAAAACTTAATTACTCGAAATTATTTTCTGAATCTATGCATGGATATTCTATCGATTTGGGTTTAAATCNAAAATTAAATCAAAATTTAAATATTGGTATACTATTAAAAAATATAGGCCGTGAATTTGCAAGTAATTTAAGAGTTGAAAATAATATTTTATTTGGAGTTGGTATTAGATATAATTTATCTGATCTTAAATTAATATTATTATCTGATTATTTGATTTACGATGAAAATAATTTCTTGAAATTTAGCGCAATTACAAATCTTCCATATCTAAATTTTATTGCTGGTGGTACTTATTCTGATAATTATAAAGATTTATCATTTGGGATTAAGCTTGATTATAAAAAATGGGAACTTGTTTTTGGAAATTTAAATCATAATAATGCTATTTTGGGAAATCCATCATCTGTAGAAGTTATAAAAATATTCTAATTGTNTAGTTTTTTGTAATCTCGTGTCTAAATATTATTACTTAAATTACAACGTGTTTAAAAAAATNCTTCTCAATATTATTTTTTTCTCAATATCATTTACTGCTACGGTCAGTTTTTATATAGATTTGTCAAATTCAGATTTACCAAATAATCAATTTCCAAGTATTGCTATNAACGGAAGTTGGAATGATTGGTCAGGTTTTGGTGTAATTCTTTTAGACCAAAATAATGATCAAATATTTGAGGGGACTATAGAACTTGCAAATGGTTCTTATGAGTATGTTATAGCTGGTTCGGGAGAAAATGATAATTGGTCAGGTTGGGGTAGTGTAATTAATGCTCCTCTTAATTCTGTGTGTGATTATAATTCAGGAGACGAGTGGGCTCANTACGGATTTGAATTAAATGAAGATGATCTAGACCTNATNTATTGCGCAGGAACTTGCCTACATTCATGTGTAGACAATAATGATTCATTGCTAAGNCCTTCAAATTATAGCAGCNTGACAACGGTTTATGTNCCCTTTGAATGGAGGCAGCAACCTAACAGTGTTTCTTATAATCTTCAGATATCTATGGATAATACTTTTAACTCTACTGTTTTAGATACCCTGGTTGATGATGTAATATTTATCGATAAGAATTCACTTGAATGGAATACTTCTTATTGGTGGCGGGTTAGGTCTTTAAATCATAACAATAATTACGGTGATTGGTTTGGTTTAAATTTTTTTGAGATTGGAAGTAAGAAATTTTCCGAAAGAGATGCTGATGTATTTAATGAAGAAATGGTTCAGGATGGATATGTTATTTTTAGTGGTTTTGGTGGAACTGAAATGACCATTAATTCCACAGGTGTAATTGATAAAGATGGTAGAGAAATATGGAACGATGGGTACATGTCGTTTATAATGAATCATGTAAATAAATATGGTAACGTGTATGGTTCAAGCAGTTCAAATTGGCCTAGAAATACAGGGATTAAAATTGATTATGATCGAAATATTATTTGGAAAAAACCAGATGATTTAAATAANGATAGTATTGTTGATTATAGAGATGTTGTAGATCTGCATGAATTTAAGCAAATCTCAAGCGGCAACTATATGGGNCTTGTTCCAGATTATTCTCAGCTTGGCCCCATACACGAAGGGAATTGGTCCTTTTTATATCAAGCGCAAGGGTATCAAGCAGATGGAATAACAGATGAATTTCCATANATAGGAATTCAAATCGTGGAGTGGGATGAAGCTGGNAATGAAATATGGCGATGGAATCCATATGATTACTTTACAACTCAAGATACTGATTTGTATGGCGGGTTTTGGCATCAAGCTTTTAATGAAGGTATTTATGATTGGATGCATACAAATGCATTTCATTTTGATGATGAGGAGAGTGTAATCTATGTTTCTCATAGACATTTATCCAGGATAAGTAAAATTTCTTACCCATCTGGAGAGATTATTTGGAATATGGGTCTTCCATCAGAATTTGGGGCAGGTGAAAATAATATTTGTACAGATTTAGGGTTTAGTTTTCAACATAATATTCAATTGTTAGATGACGGAACATTAATATTTTTTGATAATGGTAACATAAGCCAACAAGTGCTTGGGGATGAGTATCCAACAACAAGAGTTAGAAGAGTTAGGGTTATTGATGATTCTTATTGCGAGCCTGTTTGGGAATATGAATTGCCTCCTAACTTATTTGCTGGAGGAATGGGCAGTGTACAGCTGCTGAACAATGGAAATTATTTAATCTATACATTTGGTAATGGGCTTGGACTGGTTGAACCAACATTAAGAGAGATTACTCCAGATTATGATGTCCTCTGGAATTATCAGGGTACTGATCACTCTTTTTGGTATCGTACCTATAAAGTACCTTCTCTATATCCTGAGCTTTTTAGTGTAGTTGCTGATGGTTATACAGTTGTAGATGGTATTAATACAATTGGTATAAATAATACATTAAAGTTTACTGTTCAAAATAACAGTGGCTATACCAATCAGTATAATTATCATTTATTTTCTAATTCTGAAGATAGTGCGACAATGTTCATTAGTGAAGAATCAAGTATTATTCTTGAGCCTTACAGCAACGCAGAGTTAGTTTTTTCTCCTTCAAGTGAATTGATTGAATCTTCTGAAATATCGTTTTCTATCGCGCCTTTGCATCATGAATATGCGCTTAAAAATTTATTATATTTAGTATCTAAGAATGATATCCTAATTGGAGATTTAAATCAAGATGGTTTTTTAAATGTGTTAGATGTTATTAGTCTTGTTACTATTGTTATAGAGGGAATGGGCAGTTCTGAATACTCTGATATAAATAATGATAATCAAACAAATATTTTAGATATCGTTTCATTGGTATCTCGAATATTAGATAATTAAGGAGCTTTTTTTGAAAATTGCATTATTACTCATTTTATTTACACAATCGTTTATTTTTGGTTCTGATAATGATGTGCTTGTAAAGATCAAAGATAGAGTTATTACAAAGGGAGATTTTATTTTGAGATCAGAGTATACAATAAGGCCTTCTTATTGTAACTCAAATACTCAATTACACAAAAAAATTATACTAAATTCTTTAATAGCAGAAAAATTATTAGCACTTGATATTGAGTCATATATTTCAGCTGATAATTTCTCAGATAATTTTCTAAATGGAATTAAAGAGCAATATATGAGGGACTATCTATTAAAAGATATGGTTTATAATAATATAAAGACCGATTCTATAACCAACAAAAAATATTTAAAAAATTCAACGAAGACTTATACTTTAAACTTTTTAGCTATACCTTCATTGCCTGTAGCAAATTCAATAGATATGCTTATTTCTCAAGGCATTGAATTTGAGACTATTTGTTTTGATTATTTAAATCTTGCTGAAATACCAGAAAAAGAAATGACTTTTTTTTATGAAAATGACCCTGCGATTCATGAATCAATATTTTTAAATCCACTTTATTCCGATGAAATATTAGGTCCAATTATTTCAAAAAATAATAAATATCTTTTTATTAAAATTAAAAGTTTTAAAGATAATCCATTAATTACGTCTGATGAGATTGCAAATCACGTTAGTTTGGTAAATCAAAGACTGTATGAACTTGATCAAGTTAGACAATACGATATTTACATTCGAGAGATTATGAAAGGAAGTAGTATTGTTTTTAATAATGATGTATTTGTAAAACTTGCAAGCAAGGCATATGACTATTATATTGATCAAAATAATTTGATCAATAATCAAGTTCTTTCATCTTCGCTGATTTTTTCTAAACAAGATTCTATAAACTATTATGATGAGGCTTTTGTGCTTGATGGCAATAGTTACAATGTGAGCTATTTAGACGGTTTGATTTCAAAGCATCCATTAGTATTTAGAAATCAAAATATATCAAGAAGAGATTTTGGTTTGCAGTTTAAGTATGCGCTGGTTGATTTGATTAGAGATGAAAAATTAAATGAAACAGGTTACAGCAAGAATTATGATACCAACAAAAATGTTTTAAAAGATTATAGGGTTTTTAGTGACGCTACAATTTCAAAATTGCATTTAGAGGCTTTATTAAATAGTAATAATTTTTCTTTGGATCAGTTTAATCAAAATCCTGAAGCCATAATTGATAATTTTTTAAATGAGTATGTTGATTCTTTGCAAGTGTTGTACTCTGATAGTATAAAAATAAATTTCGATTTATTTAATAAGATAGAGCTAACCAATATTGATCTCTATGCTTATAAAAAAGGGGTGCCTTATCCAATGGTTGCTCCTCTATTTCCTGTTTTAACCAATAAAGAAGAAATTGATTACGGAATAGAAGTTAATTTCTAATTTTTTTATTTTTTGTTTTTTTGGCTTGATAATTATTTTCTCCTTTATTATATTTTGAGACCCACTTCGTGCGTAAAAAATATATATTTAGTATCTAATT
>PANN01000019.1 GCA_002707645.1 Fidelibacterota bacterium
CACCAACAACTGAATCACCGCCACATACACCGGCACAATCTTCCACTGCTGTTGATCCACATGCATTATCACATCCGCCAACAACTGAATCACCGCCACATACACCGGCACAATCTTCTACTGCTGTACCTCCACAAGTACCAGCNCAATCTTCAACTGCTGAACCTTCACATGTTCCAGCGCAATCTGCTACTGCTGTACCTCCACAAGTACCAGCACAATCTAAAACGTTTCCATCACAATCACATGCACCATCAGCAATACCTGAACCATTGCAAACTCCGCACTCATCAAGACCTGCTGTACCTGCACAAGTACCAGCACAATCTTCAACTGCNNAACCTNCACATGTTCCAGNGCAATCTTCTACTGCTGTACCTCCACAAGTACCAGCACAATCTACAACTGATGTACCATTTGGGACTCCTGCGCAATCAGCACATGATGAATCATCACCATCACAAACACCACATTGATCTTGAACTAAAGAACCTGCACAGACACCAGAGCAATCTTCAACTGACATATTGACTCCACCACATGTTCCATCACAATTAGTATCATCATCAATTGGATAAGTACAACTATCAAGTAAATCAATAGTAGCAGACATATCGTAGTTACATGCTGTAGAATCCATGCATCCATCAACTGGAGCNGCAGGATCATCACTACTACAAGTATATACTAGTAACGACAATAGAATTAAAATATATTTTTTCATTATTTCTCCTCAGTATTTATGTAAATTTCTTGAAATATTTGTTCTAATTTATTAATATCATATAATGTGAACAAGTAATAAATATTAATTTTTATTACGGTTTGTAACATGAAAAATGAATATGTCTTGTATAAAGATCATTTTTTATTTAATTTTGTGATGTAAATCAACTTTGAATAAAATAAATGATTTTAAATTAAATCTAAAGCTAAAATTATTTTTAGCTTTGTTGATGAAATAAGCTTATTCAAAAAACTATAAAGAGGAGAAAATAATGTTAAACAAAAAATTAATAATCGGTACTTTATTAATTGGACTTTTTTCAACAGGTTTGGTTGCTAAAGATGCAAATTACGAAGCAGCAAAAAAACCAGAAATTACTTTAAAGAAGTCTGATTTAGATGTTCTTGCTAAAGCTAAATCTAAAAACTTTAAAGGTCTTTCTACTAAAGAGAAAGAACAACTTTTGAAATTTNTAGATGATTATGTTGCTTCTGCTAAAAAAGAAAAAGTGTCAGATAAAAAAGGAAAAGTATCAGANAAAAAAGGAAAAGTTGCTCCTAAAAAAGGCAAGCCTTCTCAAGATAAGGCAATAATGAAAGACCTTAAAAAAGGTAAAACTAAAAAATAAACCATTTCAAATAAATTTGTAATGTAATAAAAAGCCTCCTATATTATAGGAGGCTTTTTATTACCAATAAATAAATTAAATAATACACATGATTAAAAAATATATAATTCTAATAATGACTGTAAATTTAGCATTTTCTTATCAAGGGTATGATTGTGAAATTTCAAAACTAAGTAATATTTCTTCTAATAGAGCTCTTACCACTTTAAAAGCTCTTGGTTATTATACAATAGAACATGAGAATGTTTATGTCTATGATGAATGGACAGANAATCTTCAACCAAGTGAGTTTGATTTAGAAGAAGCAGGTGGTATTTTCATTATTGATATTCCAGATTCACAATCATCAAGTTTAAACTCTGATGAANACTATGGTGAAAGTGAAGGTTTTAGTCAATATTTGTCAGGCACCTCTATGAATAATTCAATTGATAGTGATCCTATTGAAAGAATTATAGTTTGNTATGATAATGAAAATCCAAGTTTATANGCTAATTTTTTAGATATTTTATATAATCAATTAGACATTTCTGCTAAACAGATATTAATCGAAGCTCTTGTTATAGAAATAAGTAGCGATGATCTTACAGATACAGGCATAAATACTGAATATCTTAATCAACAAGATCATTTAAGTATTCAAACTCCAAGTATTGATGGTAGTGTAACGACACCACTTTCAATTATTTATTCTNAAGATTCTTTTACAACAACTACTACTGATGAATATGGATACCTAACTACATCTCAACTNGATGATGTTTTCCAAGTGAAACTAAAAGCTTTAATCAATGCAAAATCTGCAGAAATTTTATCAAGACCATCGATATTAGTATTAGATGGGAGACAAGCTAGAATTCAGATTGGACAACAAATACCAATAACAAAACTACCTGTTTCATCTTACTCTGGTGATGAAATATTAATACCAGATATTGAGTACTTACCTGTTGGTATTGTACTTAATATAAAACCTAGAATAAGTAATGATTTAAAGAATGTTACGATGCAGGTAGAAACAATTATTACGGAAACAGAAAACTTCACATCTAATGGTGTACTTGAAGCACCAATTATCAATAATAGAAAAGTAGAATCATATGTTAAAGTTGCTGATAACACTCCTTTTATTATCGGCGGTCTAATTAGTAATAAAGAATCAGATAACGAAGGAAAAATTCCTTTAATTTCTAAAATTCCTTGGCTTGGTAAATTATTTACTTGGAACGCGAAACAAATTATAAAAAAAGAAGTTATAGTTGTTATAACTCCACATGTAATAGAGGATAATACAGATAATTTTAGTAGAGTCATACCACAGGATGCTAAGATGTTTGATTCATTTGGAAATAAATTATTTCCAAATAGCTATAGATTAAAAGAATCAGATATTTATGATTTAAGCTTTATAACTGATAGTAATTATCTTGATTTTATAAAAAAAGCTTCAAAAAATACTAATCCAGAAACAAATGAACAAAAAATAATTATAGAAAATATTATAGATGGCTTTATNCCTGGTGAAAAAATTATAACTCAAAGAATGATATACGATATAATTGAGAGAGAAGAATATTTCTCATCTATCAATGCTGATAAAATTATATTTTTTAACCATAATAAAAATCATAAAGTTGATAAATTAAAAAATTACTTCCCAATAATAGATGATCCTAGAAGAGGTATTTTAATTAAAATTAATCCATCTATAAACGATAATCAAAATTTCTTTCGTCCAAGTATGACAATTGAAGAAGTTGTTTTAACTGAAGACTATAATTATAAAGATGAATTTAAAAACTATTGGGATGAACAATCAGATTTGAGACCAATGCTTATTACAAATCAAAAAAACCTAGTAAGGCTTTATGAGGTACTTATTTTGAATGAGGTACTTAAATTAAATAATACTTTAGATATAAGTATAAATGAATTTAAAAGAGGACTTGAGATTCAATTTCCTGCTAGAGAAATTATATCAGAAAATNCTTTTGTAATCGATGAAAAAATAGCAGAATTTTATTATCAAGTGAATTTTTATTACGATAGCTTTGAGAAAAAATTTAAAGATCAGACTTTATTCTTAAGTAAATAATTTTAATATTACTTAGAACGATTTAAAAGCTCATTGGCTTTTCTTAATCTATTTGATAGCATAGATAAAATACCCTTAACAATCTTATCATTAGAATACATTATCTTATCAAAGTCATTTGCATCTAACCTTAATAAAATAGATTCACTGCATGTAACCGCATCAGCAGATCTGGATTCACCATCTAATAAAGCCATTTCACCAAAATAATCAGATTTCTTCAAAGTTACAAGTTCAATATCACCTTTTAAAATTTTAACATTTCCCTTAACTATGAAATACATCGAATCTCCAATATCTCCATCATTAAAAATTATTTTCTCATTAGAAAGATTTACCTCTTTTAAGACATTAGCAATATATATTAATTCTTTAGCAGGGATTCCTTCAAAAATATTTGAATCTTTAAGGTAAAGTGTTTTTTCTAAATTTGATATCATATTATTAATAACTGATTTTTCATTAAATTGATTTGAAATATCTTCTTCTTTAAAATTTAAGTTATTAAAAATTAATTTAAAATATCTATTATTTAATAATTGACTAGAATCTAAGCTCTTATTATCTTCCAAATATAATTTTGTTAAAATAATAAAATCGTACCATGGATCTTGGTGTATATTTTTTTCTAGAAAATTATTATCTAAATTAATATTTCCTAAATTCTCATAGTGCTTTAAACCAATATTGTTTTTTTCTCTTAATTTAATACTGTCAATTAAAGGAATGATTTTATTTTTCATTTCAATATTTAATGACTCTTCAAAGACATCAATCACTTTAGACCTATAAATTTTCTTTTCAAAAATTGAAAGTTGTAAATTTTTACTAAATAAACTTTCATCAAAAAAGTAAATTAATTTCATAAGAATTCTTGAAGCATCTTCAATTTTATTATTATAAAACTCTGTAATTAATTTGTTTGATTCTTTTGCCTTCTTTAATTGATACAAAAGATTAATATCATAATATTGTATATAAAAAAGCTTTTCAATTAAATTATTTGAGATAGAATTATCTTTAAAATACTGGGAATTCTTTTTCTTATATAGGATTAAATTATTAATTACTTTTTCTAAAATTTCATAATTAAAATTTGTTAGGTTAATATATTTTTTATAAATCGCTATATATTCTTCATCATCTACGTAGTAAATAATATCAATAATTAATTTTTTAACTTTATCAGAAATAGAATTATCTAAAAATTTATACTCTAAAAAATTATATAAATCATTATTACTAATTTTAATAAACATTTTCTTTACATTCTGATTTAAGTAATATCCTTGAGCAAGTCTTTCAAATAATATATCAAGTACCTCTCTATCACAATTATTTAATGAAATAAATTTTAAACTTTCTAGGAAATCATCATAATCAATAATTTTTACTAAATCAATAATTTCATGTTTTGAAAATAAATATGAACTACTTGAGGTGTACTTTATCAAACTGGATAAACTGCTTGCTGTTCTTAAACTTTTTCTAATTAAATTTCTAGCCTCATCTTTTAATTTATAATCATACTTTATGGAATTATTACATGCTGAAAATTTTAAACTATCATTGTCTATATAAAATAATTCTTCATTTATTTTTTCAATATCATCTACATTTCTCTTACATAGAGTATCTAAACTTTCTATAGCTATCTTGGAATCATTATTAATTTGTTCTTTTAAATAATCTGAAGAAATTATTTTATGATCATTAACGAGATATCTTAAAATTATTTTTTGCGTCTTAGAATCGCTATCGAAAAATATTTCACCCATTATATCCTTACATTTTTCCAAAATTGTTCTATCAAGTAAGCTCAGGATAAAAAAACGATTTTTATTTTCTTTCACTAATTTACTTTTTATAATCTTTAACATTTCACTATCATCAGCTATAAATCCTGAAACATCATCCATAGACAATGTTCTATCATCAATTGCCTTGATTAATTCTTTAACATAATAGTCTTTGGTTCTTCTTGTTAAAAAAATTAAAATTATTAATAAAATAGCTGCTATCGGTATAAAATCAATAAAAGTATAATTGAAATAAACCGATAGAATTAATAAACCGGCTGATAAAGAACTGAAAATATTTTTTAATAATATATTTATTAAAGGCTTTATAGTAATTCTTTTAAAACTTGGAATGGGCATCCACAATATATGCATTGAAGTATCGTGTAATGTAGATTTAAAAATTTGCTCTTTACCTTTAAGAATAAGTACAACTATAAATGGAGTAATGAAATATCCCAAGAAAAAAAACAAGAATAATAAAACAGGTAAAATCATTAATGCATATTTAATACCAAATCTATTTATAATGAAACCTGATAAGGTGAGTTGCATAACAAATGATATGAAAGAAGTTATTGAATAAAATTTTGCAAAATAATTTGTTAATTCTAATGGATTATCTTGAAACTTCTCAAATGATAAGATTTTAAAGTTATAATCAATGATTACAGATATAATAGAAAAAATGAATGTTATAAAGATGATATTAAGTATATATTTATTCTTAAAAATATCTTTTAATAAAACTTCTGTATTATTACTTTGAACATTAATTTCATTTTTTTTAAACGAAGACCTAATTAATAAATAAATAAGTCCAGGACAAAGGATAATGAGAAAATTAAATCCCAAAACAAATTTATCTTGAGGTATCCATTGACTAACATAAGATAAACTACCTCCAACAATCAATGCTGATAAAAAGCCTCCTGAAGTTATTATAACAAATAATCTTTTTGCCTGTCTATTCGTAAAAGATTCACTTAATACATCCCAGAACAATATCGCTATAATCGAAATCTGAAATTCTACAAAAATATAATATAAAAATATTGAATTTTGAGTAGGATTAAGGAGTAAAACTGATGCAATAAAACAGATAAATATATGGACTACAATAGACTTTATTGTAAGACTAAAACGATTTAGTAAAAATAAAAAAAACCATACTAAAAAACCAGTTATTATTGGTGTAATCAAATAAAGATACGAGAGATCTTCTTTTGTGAAATTATTTAAGAATAGAGAATCTCTAAACGACTTGCTAAGAATAAAGAAGGACACTATTAAAAAAGAATACAAAAAGCCATAAAGAGTAGACCTATACTCATTCTCTTTTATATTTAAATACGAAATCATAAATTTAAATTACAATAAATATAATACAATTCTAGGTGATGAAATTAATTTAAATAATGGATTTTCTTATTTTAAAAGTATGATTTTCTCATTATATATTTCATTACCAACTACCATGTTTATAAAGTAAACACCACTGGCATGGTTAGAAGCATTCCAAATAATGGTATGATGCCCTTTATGATTAGAGCCACTAAATAAGTTTTCAACAAGTCTTCCTCTTAAATCAAAAATATTAAGATTCATATTCTGTACATTATCAGCTAAAGAATACTGAATTGTTGTTGTCGGATTAAAAGGATTTGGGTAAGCTTTAGATAAAGAATAAGTGTAAACCTGATTATTACTCAAAATGTAAGGATCTGAAATTTCACCTAAATGCATATCAGGATTAAAAATAATATTATTTTTTAAAATTATTTCTTTATTGTTTTCACTATCATAAAAAATAAAATCTAACTCTTCATTTTCATCATTTGAATAAAACATTAAATAAAAAACAACATCATTTTCAAATGGAGAAATAAGAGATGTACCTGTTCCTCTGCAATCACCTTCAAAAAATATACCTATTTCATCATTTTCTGATATTATATAATCTCCTAAATCTAAAGAAGCAATCATTGTTCCACTATGTTCAAAATTTGAAGGATTAACAGAAAAATAATGATCAGCATTTGTTCTACTAAAATTATCAGGAGTGGTAGAAACTAAAAAATTATTCGATTCAGGGTAGACTAAAGTTGCAGGATTTGCTAAATTTATTACATAACCTTCCCTAGGAATTAAATTTTGCAAAGTACCAAAAAAACCAAAACCATCAAAATATTCTGAGAATGAAGTTTGATTTTTTATATAATCACCATTTGAAAAGTTATTAATATTCTGAAAGGCTGTATTTATTTCCATTGATTCTTGTGGCAAATAAGATATCCAATTCCATCCAGCATCTAAATCAATTGATGTTTCAGCTAGATTTACTGAAGCTCCTTCATAGGTAATATTTCCTGGGTTATTTAATTTGATTTTATATGTACTTAAATTATCAAAAGTATCTAAGCCTCCGAACCATCCAAAACTGCTAAAATAATCAGAAAATGAAGTTTGACTTTTAATATAATCAGAATCTACTAAGGTTGTATTTAAAGATGATAAAATATTATTAATACTCATATCTGAATTTGATAGATTTAAGGAAAACCAATTCCATCCCTCATCCAGAGATTTATCGTAAATATCTGATAATTCTACATCTATAGATATTTGAGTATCAACAGTTTTAAAAACTTCTTGCTGACTATTATTCATAAGCCAGACTCGATAAGTTAATATTGAAGATTGTGTTATGGTAGGAAGCTGTGTTAAATAATCTGTTTCACCTTGTATTGTAGTATCAAAACACCAATTTGGATCACTAATTCCATCGCCATTAGAATCGTTATTGCCCTCAATAACCGTACCACAATCTCTTAGATTTGCAGCATTTACTTTATAATAGACGTTAAAAGAATCAAAATCTCTTTCATTTTCTGAAATATCTAAAGGATTATAATTTTCAATTGTAACGGGATTAGAAAAATCTATGTTTTTGACTACTGTATGGCCACCAGATGTATAATTAGCATTACCAATTAAATTTTCTGTATTTGGATAAACAAAATAATATGAAGCATCCGTAATATTTGTAATTTTGAATATAATAGGATTACCTTCAATAAAACCTATTCTTCTTTGACCTTGCTGCGAGCAGTGATCAATTCCTCTTAATATTGATTTAGGACCACCTATTGTACCAGAATCATTAATTGTTATTTCTTTTAATTCAGTATAACCATATTCATCGTCACATGAACTACTCGGGATTCCTGAATTATCAACTAATGTTATTTTATCTCCTGGTTGAAGATAATTCATAAATGCACTTCTTGTTATCATTATTGAATGTTTAGCTTCCCATCCCCAATTAATCATAATTTCGTCGCTATCCTCGTCAACCCAATTAATATCCAAATCTCCTTCTGAATCACCAAGAACAAAATAATCATCATTATACTTACTAAACTGATTTCCATAATCATCTGTTACTGTAAATAATAATCTTGCCCAAAGTGTTTCATCAACAATTCCACCCAAGCTTAAATCAACAGGATTAAGATAAAAATCTTGATGATGGAAAGTACCTATATCAACATACCATCCTCCTAGCAAATAAGCTAAAGAAACAGTAACTGTTCCATTTTCAAAGCTATCATCGTTACAATCCCAATTAAGAGGACATACAGAATAATCTGTTAATATCTCACCTCCATTTGGATAAAAATAATTTCCTTCATCACTAAGATGTAGAAATTCCGGAGGTTTTGTATCTATAGTAATTGATGAAGTATAAGATGAGTCTATAGATGTTATAACTTCAAAATCAGATTCATTTGCAGTACCAATAACTATATATTCATCAGACAAATCATTTGATAAATTTCCGAAATAATCCATTGCTGATACTTTAAACTGTCCAAATTGTGTCTCAATATTAGGAATTATTACTGATAGTGGGCTTGAATTTGCAGCATTCTCTATTAATGAGTATTCACTTAAACCATTATCAGCTAATAAATGTAAACTAATTCCTGAATCTTCTAATAAATTTTCATCAACTGCTTCCCAGGATAAACTAACGCTCTCTCCTGGTTCATAAACCATTTGATCATTAGGCGATAATAAATCAACTATAGGTTTTTTTGTATCTACTACAATTACTGTTGAAGTAAATTCTTCATAAAATGTTGTTACTACAATATCACTACTTGCAGGACTGCCAATAGTAAAATAACCCGCATTATAAGCATATGCCACATTTCCATAGTAATCTCTCATATCAATACGAACAGATACAAAGGAAGAATTTATAAATGTGGGTGTTGGTAAATTATAATGACCATTATTAGGTATTTGATTAGCTAGCTCAAAATAAGGATCATCAAGATAGGCAGAAGCATTAATAACTATTGGATTTGGAGTTGGACTATCATCACTTCCTATCCACGAAACTGGTACTGTA
Organism: Fidelibacterota bacterium; assembly: GCA_002707645.1. Classification (GTDB taxonomy): domain Bacteria; phylum Fidelibacterota; class Marinisomatia; order SCGC-AAA003-L08; family D37C17. The sequence goes on from PANN01000019.1 coordinate 9,670, forward strand.
CTTCCATGTTGATATTCACTTCCAGCAACTGGAGAAAATAACTCTAATTGGGGTGCAATAGTATCAATAGTAAAAGAATGAGATATTACAATAATCTCTTGGGTAAAAGATTTAGAGATTAATATAAAGCCTAAAATTATAAATTTAAATTTAAACATAGTTTAAAACTTTACTGTGTTGTTCTGATTAATCTTAAACCATAAATTGGCAACTCAATGTAAAAATTATCATTTGCTGATTTTGATATTTGTTCAGCTTGAGAATTATTTTCAAAAATTGTACCGTTGCCACCATCATAAGAAAAACTTTGCAAACCATCTTGTGATGGTGTAGTTCCAACTATCCAATATTTATTATCATACTTAACAAGTTCAGGTAAATTTCCAATAACATCATTTAAACCAAAAGGTGAAACTCCATCAGGATAACTTCCCACATTTGAAACACTTAACTCATCATTTTCTGGTATAAAACCATCTGGAGTTTTTTCATAAAAAAACCGATTGTTAAATAATGAGTATTGAAAAAATCTATCACTGTCATCTGAACTTGGAGGTGTTGTAATGATTTCAGTTAATATATCTGATTCTATATATTCACATAAAGAAGTTTTACTATTAATACACTCTGATTGCTGATCAGTACAATCATTGTTTTGATAATTACAATTTTGAATATCTTGGTCAAAATCATATTGGCAAGTTGATTGACAGCTTGCTAATTGAGAATCGCAAAACTGATCAGTATTTTCAGGATTTGCATAACAACCTGTTTCAGAATCTGAACTTCCTATATCATTTTGACAAACCGCATTACACGTTTGAACTGACAAAATATTTGAAATACATTCGTCATAATTAAAGTTTACACAATTTCCAGGAATATTATTTGCACAATATAATGAAGCAGCAGCTGAACAATCAGAATTTAGCCATGGCCAGCACCTCTCATTATTGCCTCTTGCAGCTTTAACCCATTCAGAGCCAGTTGGAATTCTTAAGGCATAGTAATCAAGCATGAGAGAAACTATTACTGCATCTATACAACTTTCAAAATTAAACTGAACAGGTTTGCTTCCTTGACCCGATGCGATTACAAAAGAAGAGCCCTCAAATGAAATATCACTAGTTGTAAAATCCTGCATATTAACTTTTTCATTACTATTATCAGTAAATCCATCTGGTGGTGATGTATTAAATTCTAAATAACTTTGATCAGCACATTCATATATACATGAATCAGCATTAGATTCAAATTGACAACAAGAGTCTACATTCCATTGTGAAGAAAGACCTTGACAATAAGTTTTAAAATCATCACCAACATAATTTAATGCTGTTGAATCATCGCATCCTGAAAAAATGTATGAAGAATCACTATTTAAATTACTACCCCATGGATTTTGAACCCATGGATTAACAGTTGACCAATCACAAGAATCTTGAACTCCCTGATTGGGGCCATCATCATATGTTCCTAGTAAAGTAGAATTTAAAATCTGTGGATTCGAACATGTACAATTATCATAAATAGCTTCATCAAAATTAAAAGCTGATTGATTTGTACATCCTAATTGATACTGATAGACACATGTTCCATTATCTTCATTAGCATTGATATTATAATTAAGAGCATTATAATCAGTACAACCCCAGCTAGAAGAAGTATTCATGTTTTCAAGAGGAGAATTATGTAATTCATAATAATTTGAACAATCATAAATAGGTAATTCAGCTAAATTATCATATCCATTTTGCAAATTATATGTTTCATCTATCACTTCAGTAAATTCATATGTTTCTAAAAATTCAACGAGATTTGTATTTGTTAATTCGTTTTGCATTATTTCAAAACTATAGCTTATTGTTTCCCCTTGGTAGGAAGATACTCCCTCAACAGATGATATAGCAATCATTGTAAAAGGCAAATCACCAGATACGACTTGAGCTGAAGCAATAATTTTAAAAACTACGTTATTAGAATAAGTATTTTCTGGGGCTTGAATTTGAATGGACTTACCTAATCCTGGAATCACATTATTTCCAACATCACCTGACATTTGAAGTAAACTATAAGATTGATAATCAGCATCATCAATACTCATTTCAATTGCGATAGTAAAGGAGGGAAAGGTTCCCTCAGTATCAATTAAATCATAATTTAAATCAAGAATTCCAGAACCATCTGTTCTTTGAGCAACTTGAATATTCTGAATTTCTGCACCAAAGGATAAAGAAATACTAATTATTAAAAACATTAGTATGTTTTTCATAAAGCCTCCTATAAATTAAAAAAATAAATCTGTTCACAAAAATTAGGTTTAAAATCAATTAAAAACAAAATTAAATTTGTATCGATTGATTCATATCACATCAAGATAAATTACCGATATAATCCTTATATATTTTTTTTGGAGATTTTTTATATAAATTAGTGTATAAATCAAAAGCTAATTTTTTTGATGATTCAAGCTTATTATACTCCCATAAATTATAATGTATATATGCCACAAGTTCATTCCCCAGTTTAGATGAAGCTGTATCAACCAATTGGAGTAAATCTTTTGAATTATTTTCTTTATACATATTAATAATTTTCTGTTCAACATTTGATTCATTAACGTAGTGATTTAAATTTATTTTGAGTGAAACATTATATGCTTTTTGAATATACTTACTAGCTTCTTCAATTTTATTTAATTTTCTATTTATTTTAGAAAATTGAATTAATGATTTAGCATAATTTGGTAAATCTCCAATACTTTCAAGAATATTACAACTTTTAATAATTTCTTTTTCTGATTCCTTAAAATTATTTTTATAGAAAAGAATTTTTGCTTTTTCAAAATTAATCAACGCTTTTCCTCTTACATTATTTAAAACAGAAAAAATTTCATATGATTTTTTATATTCATCAAAAGCATCATCAAGTTTACCCATATCAAATAATAACATTCCTTTATTACCATAAAGCATAGACTCTAGATTCTTATCATTTATTTGATTAATTATCTTTTCTGATTTTTGATAGAGCTCATAAGATTTTTTAAAATTACCAATATGATAATATGCTACACCCATATTAGTGTTAGCACTGCATATATGACTTTTAAATTGCGAATTTTCAGCTATTTCAAGCTGCATTTCATAGTGTTCAATTGCTCTATCATATTCTGCAATATTTTTATAAGCTATACCCATATTCCCCAAAGTATTAGAAATACTAATTATATCATTAATATCTTCACATATAGTTAAAATATCATCAAATTTTGCAATAGCACTTTTATATTCACCCTTTATATTATCAATTAAAGCCATATTTCCAAGTGCATGCTGTAAAAGCTGTTTAGAATCTAATTCTTTACATATTTGATATTGTTTTTCAAAAAACTTATAACTTTCCTCTAATTTTCCTTGGTGGAAGTGGATTAAACCAATATTCCCACTTATAGTAGCAATTTGAACCTTATTTTTTTCTTTAAGAAAATGATTCATATGTTTTTTGTAATAATTTAAAGCTTCATCAAAGTTACCTATATTCATCATTACAATTCCTATACATCTATTAAGTTCAGCAGATAAATCATTATCACCAATCTCTTTACTCAACTCATAAGAATTATTATAATTTTCTAAAGATAAATCATTCTCTCTTTTATTTTCGTAAACATCACCAAGATAAAAATATATCTTAGATAATATAGTTTTTGAAATTTTATCTTTATTATTAATTAATGAGGTAAACAACGATATTGATTTATCTGTTTTACCTAAAAATCCATATATTTTACCTACTTGACTCTGAGCTAAATAGAGCGTTTCATTCTTCTTTATATTTTGGTCTTTATATATTTCAATTATTCTCTTATAACACAATAATGCATTTTTCATATCGATAAGATTTTGAAATTTATTTCCGGATTTCTCTAAATAATTAATGGCTTTGTCATAATTTTGCGCATGATCATAATGAACAGCTAGTTCATAATAAAATTTTTCAATGATATCAGGAAAATTTTCTTCTATAACTTCTGCAACTGATTTATGTAAAACTTTTCTATTAGATTTAAGAATTGTACTGTAAGCTACATCTCTAGTTAAAATATGTTTAAACTTGTATTGGTCTATTTGTTTTAGAAAATGATGGATAAAGTTTTCAGCTTCAAGATTATCTATTGGTTTTTTTATATCTTTTTTCAAACCTAATTTGTCTTCTAATAACGAAAGTATTTTCAAAAAGAATTCTTCACCAATAATGGTTGCTTTTTGTAATAATAATCTTAAATCTTTTTCTAGTGAATCTATTCTGCTTAATATTAAAGAATTAAGTGTGTTTGGGATACTATAATCTTCAATTAATTCACGACTCCTATCGACTTTGTCACTAATATTCTTTTCTTTTATTAAGCTTACCCATTCTTCAATAAAAAATGGATTTCCATTTGATTTATCATACAATTCAAGTACTTTTTTCTGACCCAATTCAATATCACTAGTTAATTCCTCTATAAGCTCAATTGATGAATCCTTAGTTAATGGTTTTAAAATTGTATCTATAAATATTGAATTTGATACAATTGTTTCATCTAAAGAATATTCAATTCTATATGTACAAATAAATAATGGAACGGCTAAACTAGATGAATCTCTTTTACTTTGAATATTAAATGTTTGCAATAAATACTCGAGTGTTTGCATTGACATATTATCAATCCAGTGAATATCTTCCATAATAATAATGAATGCACATTTTTTTTGATTAGCTTTACTACATAAAGACTCAATGAATACTCTAATAGATATTCTAATATGATTAACTATTTCTTTCTTATCATTTAGTCTTTCATCATCATATTTAATACCTAATAAAAGACCTAAAAAAACTTTTGAGTCATTTAATACTTTATCTTTTTCTGGATTTAATGAAATTAAGTACTTTATTCCAGATTCTAATTTATTTTTAACGGTATTCTGATTATCTATTATTGAGATTGAAAAAGAATCCTTAATTAAAGATATAAATAAATTATACGGTTGGGAAGATACATTTGAGCAAGAACCCATTGAATATAAATCTACATCTAAATCGATAGAATTTGATAAAAACTCATAAATTAAACGCGATTTACCAACTCCAGCCTCTGAATGTATACCCATAACTGTAATTTTTTCAGTCATTCCTGTTTTAATATACTTATTGCATTTAAAGTAGGTTTTATTTAATTGTTCAAGTTCGTTATCTCTACCTATAAAAGGTGATGTATGTAATATTTTTTTATCTTTTTTCGAATCAACAATAAATACTGATATTGGCTCTGATTTGCCTTTCACCTGGATTTCTCCATTATCTATAAATTGAAACGATTTTTTTACTAGATTCATTGTGTAATCAGGAATCATTATAGTATTAACTGGGGCATTTGATTCCATTCTAGATGCAAGATTTACTGAATCTCCATATACTGTATAATCACCTTCTCTTTCTTTACCAATTTTACCTGTAGTAACCATACCAGTATTTATACCAACTCTTATAGATAAATCAATTTTAATTTTATTATACTTATTAGAGCTTGAAACTAGGTAATTAAATTTATTTAACTTAGATATCATATCAAGACCGCATGAAATTGCTCTTTCTGTATCGACTTCACTTGCTACCTTCGCTCCAAAAAGACCCATAATTTGGTCTCCCGTATACTTATCTACGTATCCTCCATGAACCTCAATACTATGGCTAAATATCTTCATAATATGGTCCATTAAAGATTGAATATCTTCATGATCTAATTTTTCCGATAAAGCAGTAAACCCTTTTACATCAGCAAAAAGGATTGAAACCATTCGTCTTTCACCATCTTTTAGTTTTACGGTTTTTTCTTTTACTTTATCTATATCAAATAAATGATCGTCAAATAAATCATTAAATTCATTCATAATATTTTCTCAGCTATATTAATCAATTTGTAACCAATTAGTTTTTTCACCCTCTAATTTAAGCATAATGTCATATGTGTAATCATTTCTTAAAATAGTGATTTTAATGCTATCACCAGTTCGATGCAATTCTTCATCTATAATCCTCATTATATCTGATGATTTCTCAACAGGCTTATTATCTACTTTTAAAATCACATCCCCAGGTTTTAAACCTGCCCTAAATCCACTAGAATTTATTTCTACTTTAGTTATTATTACACCATAACCTATATCTAAATTCAAATATTTTCTCATCATTGAATCTAAATTTTGAACTTGAATACCAGTATTATAATTTCTTTTTATCTCTCCATTTTCTTTCAAATCCTTAATTATTTCTACTACTAGATTAATTGGAATTGCAAAACCTATACCGATAGAGCCTTCAGAATATGATCCTCCTGTCATAATAAAAGTATTAATTCCTATTACCTCACCTACAGAATTAACCAATGCTCCGCCACTATTACCTGGATTAATAGAAGCATCTGTTTGAATCATATTTTGATAAACTCTCCCTGACCTTTTTTGACCAAAATCCATATTTGTCCCACTAATTATACCAACTGTTGCAGTTGCTTGATTTGATACATTAAAAAGACCTAAAGGATTACCTAATGCAATTGCCCATTCACCAATTAAAAGTTTATCAGAATCACCTAAAGTAACTTGAGGTAAATTATCTTTATCAATTTTAAGTAAGGCAATATCTGTTAATTCATCTATTCCTATTATTTGTGCTTCAAATTTTTCACCTCCAACCATTGTAATAATAATCTCAGTTGCATTTTGAACAACATGCTCATTGGTAACTATATAACCATCAGATGAAATAATAACACCAGAACCAAAACTTTCAACTTTATAAGTTCTTTTCTGTGGAAAAAAGTCATCCCAGAACGGATCAAAAAAAGGATTTATTCTTTGTTGTTTTATTTTTGTTACATTAACACCAACAACAATATTTGAAACATCGTTAATAGCTTTTGTAATTGCATTTTCTCTAGAAAATAAAATTTCATCTTTATCAATTGAAAATAGAGATGATATAAGTATCATAAATAAAGTAATTAACTTAAAATAAATCAAAATATTGCCTCCATATATAATCTAATAAAATTCATATACCATAAATAGTAAAACAATTAAGACAAGAGATACATTGACAATGCTATTTGTAAACTAAAAGATAGTAATGCAACTAAGAAAACTTTTGGTCCTTTATAAATCATTGATTTTAATGAGATATTTAAGCCAATACCAGCCATAGCAAAAAGCAAGGCATACTTACTTAATATTTTTAAAATTGATAATAAAAAGATTGGAATAAAATTAAAATTTGCAGCAATTACAAATAAAGTAAAGCCAATTATAAATGGTGGAAATATAAAAGATTTAGATTTTGAAGATTTACTAGTTGATAAAGAATAAAAAAATGTTATTAAAATTAATATAGGACCAAGCATTAATATTCTAATCATTTTAATAATTACTGCAAACTCGCCTACATCATTACCCATCATAAAACCAGTTGCAGTAACTTGGCCTACAGCCTGTATTGTACTCCCAATTATAATACCAATATTATTAAAATCACCAGAAAAGAATGTATTAATAGATAATGGAAGTAAAAAAATACCAAGTGTTCCTAACAAATTTATTGCGGATATAGATAAAGCAACATCATCTTTCTTTGATTTTATTATTGATGAGGCTCCAGCAATAGCTGAAGAACCACAAATCCCATTTCCTAAGCCTATAAGCAAAGATAACGAACTTGAAAGATTAAAAATCCTACCTATTATTAATGAAGAAAATATTGCTACTATAATGATAAGAATAATAATAAAAATAACTTTAGTTCCAATTGCACTTAGAATTGAAAGATTTAAACTAGCTCCCATAAATACAATCGCAACACTAAGTAATTTTTTTTCTGAAAAATTAATCCCATCTCTAAATGATTTATCTAAATTAAAGAAGTAATTAATAATCATTCCTAAAATAATAGCGGAAGATATTGAACCTATATATAAATAAGATGATAGAAAAATCGATATAGATACAATCAAAGAAATTAATAAAAGACCATTGATATATTTCTTACTAGAATTCAAATAATTTTCTATACTTTACCACACTTTAAATTTGCTGGTACAGCTATATCAAATTTTTTAGGATAAGGTCTATTCTTTTTTTTCTCATTTTCTAAAAAAATATTCTTTTTAATTTCATCTCCAACATTTGGGTTAAATTTTCTTTCATGACCAATTGTTGAATTTAAAAATCCACTATAGTTGTGACATGGATAGACAATTGTATTATCTGGGTATAAAAAAATTTTATTCTTGATACTATCATAGATATCACTTGATGACCCTTCTTGAAAATCAGTTCTACCAGTGCCTTCAATAAATAAAGTGTCTCCAGTAAATATTGAACCTTTAATATAGTATGAAACACAACCACCTGTATGCCCAGGTGTATGAATAACAGTTATATTATCATTATCTAGATTAATCTGATGCCCATCTTCAAATAATATATCAGCACCATTAACACCTGTTTTAGAACCGTAACAAATTTTTGCATTTGTTATTTTTTTCAAACTTGAAGCTCCTGTAATATGGTCAGCATGTACATGTGTTTCAAAAACATATAATAAATTTAACTTCAATTTATTTATAAGATTAATATCTCTATCTACTTGTTCCAAAACAGGATCTATAATAATACAATTCTTTGAACTCTTATTCCATAATAAATAAGTATATGTCCATGTATCATAGTCAAATAATTGTTTAATTTTAAAATTATTCATAACAGCTATTTTTTAAAATTTATAAATTGCAATGCAACATCTAGTTTTTCTGATTTTAGTCTATTCATAATATCCTGTAAATCATCAATTTTTTTACCAGTTACTCGAATGTAATCTCCTTGTATCTGACTTTGAACTTTAAGTTTATATTCTTTAATTTGTTTATTAATTTTTTTTGCATTTTCTTTTGAAATACCTTCTTTCAAAACAATATATTGTCTAACGCTCATACCAGAGGCTTTTTCTTCTTCTTGAAAATCATATGTTTTCAATGAAACTTTTCTTGTTATTGAACGATCTTTCAACATATCAACAATTGCTTCTCTTTGCATAGAACTACTTGTTTCAATTTTTATTTTTTTATCAGACTTATCCAATTTTATTGAAGAATTAGTACCTCTAAAATCATATCTATTTACTATATCTCGCTTTACAATATTAACAGCATTATCAATTTCTTGCATATCATATGAACTCACTATATCAAGTGAAGGCATTTGAAAATCTCCTTTTTTATAATTTATTTAAAAAATCAACAATCTTAATTTAAACCAAATTTAACAGATAAAAAAAAGGGGTCTGCACTAGACCCCTTTTTTTATAAAATAAAAATATATGCTTTTATTTTAGAAGCATTAATTTTTGGGTTGAAACTTTACCTAAACTCTCAGCCCTTACTATATATACTCCGCTTGAAACATTTGAAGCATCCCATGTTAACTGATGCCCATTAATATTTGCTTCATACATTCCTTCAGCTAAGATAGCTACCTCCTGGCCAACAATATTATATATCTTAACAGATACATAACCTGCTTCAGATAAGACTAAAGATAGATTAGTTGTTGGGTTAAAAGGATTTGGATAAGCTTCCGTTAACATAAAATCAGAAATTTCAGTAATTTGATTGGTTAAAATACTATTACCTTGATTATCAGATACAATTGATGATAATATTGTATAATTACCTTTAATATCAGCAATTTTTTCTAATGTATTTAAACCGTCTGTAACTAAAACAACTTTTGTATGATTTTTTCTTGTTAATAATTCAGAAACATATTCTTCTTCTAAGCTAATTAGAAAATCATTTCCATGACTTAATGTTAGCTGGACACCTTGGACAAATCCATCTGACCTTAACAATAAATCATTATTTCTAATTACTAAAGTTGCTTCTGTAGCACTATCAACCCTAGCAGATGTTCCCATTATAATATTAACAACAGAGACAATATCTTGAACATTTATTGCACCATCATCATTCATATCACCACATGGTAAATCATCAGTGTTAGTACCCATGATATAATTAACAACTAAAATAATATCTTGAACATTAATTGTTTCATCATCATTATTATCTCCTAGCAAGCAGTCATCGCCACCAGTATCACCACCAGTATCACCACCTCCAGAAGAATCTCCACCACCACAAATACAACACATGTCTAATGAATTAAAATCATCATCGTCATAGTTACCGCACCAAGAAGGGAAATCATTATAAGCAGCACAATCATCTCCATATGAATCAACAGCACCATTATCCGTATCTACGCAGTCTCCGGCACCACCGTCATCAGCACCACCGTCATCAGCACCACCATCATCACTGCCTCCGGAAGAATCTCCTCCACCGCATATACAACACATTTCATTAGACATAAAATCGTCATCATCATAATTGCCACACCATGAAGGGAAAGAATTGTAAGCATCGCATCCGTCTCCATATGAATCAACAGCACCATTATCCGTATCTACACAGTCACCAGCACCACCATCATCAGCACCACCATCATCTGCACCACCACCACATGGATCTTCACAATCTCCTGAGACAATATTAGATGCAGCAAATCCACACTGATCAGTTAATCCTGGAACAACATTACCATCACATTCACCTCCAGGGCCTCCAACACAATCATCAGCACTACATGCTTCATAATATTCAGTACCAATAAGCGAATCAACACATGCATTCCATTGTTCATCACAAGTTAGAGGTTCGCTACAATCTGTTCCAAAACATCCAGAATAAGGAGCTCCTCCAGATAATGGATTTCCATCAGCACAATCGAGTATCCATGAAATTTCACTATCATATGAACCACCTCCAACAGTGAAGTCATTAGCAGTAGATAAATCAGCACAAAGTATCGCAATACCCTCAGAACCTGATTCTAAAGTAGTAGATTGATCACCCAAGTTAAATGTTGCACCATTCCATCCATCACCAAATGAATCACTCATTAGAAGTTCACAAGTATCTTGAGGACAGTTTGGTATTTCTGGACAATTGTTATCTGAACATGCAATAGATCCATCCCAACAATCAACAGATGCTACATCTGTTCCAAGACAATCACCACTACAATCTTCACAATCGCCACCATCACAATTAAACTGTGCACATGACATATCAGAACTAGCATTTGAACCATCTGAACAAATACCATCACCAACAGCATCTGCTGTTCCATCACCATCTAAATCATAAACACAAAATCCAGTGGTGCAATCTAAAAATCCTGGATATGCTAACCATGGAGCAAAATAACCACCTAAACCACATGTAGCTGCAGCGAAAGCTTCACAAGAACCATCATCTTGGTCAGCTTCAGGGTTATAGTTTGGTGCATCTTCAAAAGTACATCCATACACACTTGTATCAACATTACCCGGTAATTCCATTACCCAACTACCACTTGAGCCCTCAACAATAAATGTATATAAAACTCCACCATCTGCATTAGTTATTACAGCAGTTGCACCATTCCATCCATCACCCCATGAATCAAAGCCATTAAAGGTATAAGAACCATCTGATAGACAAAGATCAAATGCACCGGCTAATCCTGATGCTACGGCTTCATCACCTGTACTACCACCATCATCACCACCACCATCATCACCACCTTCTCCACCACCACATATGCAGCACATATCTAATGATTGGAAATCATCATCATCATAACCACCGCACCATGAAGGGAAATTATTATATGCAGCACAATCATCACCATATGAATCGACAGCACCATTATCAGTATCTACACACTCACTAACACCACCATCATCACTTCCTGCATCATCTGAACCACCATCATCAGCTCCTGCATCGTCTGTTCCACCATCATTTGGGCCAACAATTTCCCAGGTAATTTCACTGTCATAACTTCCACCTCCTACAACAAGCGTATAACCTGAACAATCACATGTTTCACCCGTACCATCACAAACTCCACATTCATCAAAATAGCCAGATTGACAGCAATCACCAGCTTCATCTAAACTACCTGTACCATCACAAACACCACATTCATCAATTAAACCTGACTCGCAACATTCCCCACTATCATCTAAAACTGCTCCACCAAGAATGTTACCAGCGCAATCTTCTAAACAAACCTCAACATCATAAGCACCAGATTCACAGCAATCAGCTCCTTCATCTGAACCATCATCGCAATCTGGACCCCATGTAGCATTACCGTAATCAATAGATCCATCACACACATAGGACATAGGTACACATTGCACTCCATCAGCGCAAGGGTATTCTCCAGCTTCACAATTACCATATAAACATGTTCCATCATCTACAGTTGCTTCAGAATTATAATTATCTGCACTTGAATCTGTACATCCATTTATTGCAGAACCACCAAATCCTCCTGATGCTGGAGCACCACCTTCAATTATCAATCCATCATCACAAGATAGCGTCCAAGAAACTTCACCTTGATAAGAACCTCCGTCACATGTATAAGAATTTTCAATTCCTAAATCAAAACAAAGATTAGCAGTTCCTAAATCGCCATCTTCTAAAGTTGCACTTTGACTACCTGATGACCAAACATTTCCATTCCACCCATCTCCATACGAATCAATTAGAGTTAGTGTACATTCGGTATTTTCACAAACATCATCACCACCTGTTTCACCTCCATCATCAGCACCACCATCATCAGCACCAGCAGATCCCCCTCCACAAATACAGCACATTTCATTTGAAATAAAATCATCATCATCATAACCACCACACCATGAAGGGAAATTATTATATGCAGCACAATCATCGCCATATGAATCGACAGCACCATTGTCTGTATCTTCACAACGATAAGAGTTATTACTAAAATTATTTACGATACTTTTTTTAGGCTTATCTTTTCCTTCTTTTTTCC
>PANN01000003.1 GCA_002707645.1 Fidelibacterota bacterium
GATTTTTTTTATATATCTATATATTACAATGGAGAATATATAAAGAATGATGGCTTATCAATTTCTGTAAATCCTATTAATGATGCTCCAGAAATCATTACTCAAAATAGTAATCTCCAAGCAATTTTAGGTAATACATTTGAACTATTTATCGAAGCTGAAGATGTTGATGATTATTCCTTTTCATTTGTACTGGTTAATGAGCCTTTAGGTATGAGTATTGTAAGCTACACTACTTCAGCAATTATTTCATATACCCCTCAAGAATCTGATACCTTTAATTCATGCAATGATTTTGAATGCTTTCAATTTCAAATAAATGTATCAGATGATCAAGGATTAACTGATACAAACGAATATGAAGTTTTAATTGTTGATTCTAGTAATCAATTGCCTGTAATTACGTTTCAAAATACAAATATAAATGTGAATGAAGATAGTAATGTATCGATAAATTTTACAGTATCTGATGATGATGGTTTTAATGCAAGTGATTTATCAGTAATTGCTATATATTCAAGGGGAAATATTGTAAATGAATACCACTCTGCGTCAGGTAGTGGCTCTAATTATAGTACTTTCTTCCCTTTAAGAGCAAATTGGAATGGAACCTTTCAAGTTAAAATTATTGCTGATGATGATGTTAGTTATACTACACAGACGATTGATGTTAATGTTAATTCGTCAAATGATGCTCCATATATTACTGGGTATGAAAATATAAGTTTTAATGAAGGAGAGAATACGGAAAGAACTATTTTTATATCAGATATAGATACCAATACTTTTTTAAACGAATCCCCTTATAATATTTCAAATATGTCTTTTGAAATAGATTCAGATGAATCAAGTCCAAATATTCTATATGAGTTGATTTCAGGCGGAGCAGGTAATTCATCAGCGAGAATTAATTTTTCAACAAATAATGAAGATTGGTTTGGTCAAGAAAATTTTACTATAACTCTAGATGATGGTGTGTCTGGTTCAATAAATCAATCATTTCCAGTATTAGTTAATAACATTAACGATGGGCCTACAATTAGTAATATTGATAATCAATTAATTGATGAAGATACTACCTTGAATTTATTAATTAGTACTCAAGATATTGATTCAGAAAATTTATCATTATCAGCATCATCTGATCATTTATCATTTGAATTTAATGGAGATAATTTAGAAATCACTCCAAGTAAACACTATAACGGTGATAATTTAAATGTGCAAGTAACTGTTTCTGATGGATTTTTATCAGCTTCAACGAATTTTAATCTTTCAATATCAGCTGTAGATGATAGTCCTTTTACTCAAAATATAAATTTTCCTATGCAGGAAGATAGTATTGTAGAAATTGAATTAAATGGCGCTTTAGAACTTTGTACTGACACCATATTAGCTAATTCAGATGGTTCCATTACATGTGATTGTGAAAGTTTAGAATCAGGGTCATGCGATATCGAAGATCAAGATTTAACATATCAAATTATACAGAATCCTTCTAGAGGCATTGTTGAAATTAATGGAAGTATTGTTACTTATAGTCCTGAATTAAACTTTGCTGGTATAGATCAATTTATTTATCAAGTTTGTGACCAATCAAATCTTTGTTCAAATGGAAATGTAAATCTTAGTGTATCTGAAATAAATGATGCTCCAGTTGCAGAAAATAAATCTTTTGAAATAAATGAAGATCAAATTAACTATGAAATTTTATTAGATGCTACAGACCCTGAAACAGGAAATTTAGATTTTAGTATAATAAATGAGCCAGACTTTGGATCCTATGTTTTAGAACAAAATGTTTTATTTTATAATCCAAATCTTAATTATTTCGGCACTGATGATTTTATTTTTAGTGTTTCAGATGGTTTTAATGCTATTCAAGTTACTTATACCATTACTATCCTACCTATAAATGATGCTCCTATTTTATCTGAAATAGTGGATGTAATATTTAATGAAGATGATTCTGGTTCATTAATTATTGTTGCTTCAGATATCGATGATGAAGACTTAGTCTTTACAGTTTCAGAGGGTGTAAATATTTTTTCAGTTTTAGGATCCCCGCTAGAATTTGGAGTTCCCTTAACTTTTACATCATCAGAAAATTACAACGGTATCGAAAATTTCACTTTAACTGTTTCTGATGATGAAGGTTTATCAGTAAATCAAGATTTTAGCGTTACTGTAGAACCTGTTAATGATATGCCTATTGCTATCTTATCTGAGGTAACACTTAACGAAGATGAAAGTATTGATATTGAATTATCTGGAACTGATATTGATGAAGATGAATTATCATATGTTGTTGTGACAAATCCTACAAAAGGAATTGCAACGCTAAATAATAATATCCTATCCTATCAAAGTAACAACCATTTTAATGGAATTGATAGTTTTGAATTTAAAGCATCAGATGGTGAATTAGATTCTGAACCCGCATTAATTACTATAAATATTAGCTCAATAAATGATAGACCAAGAGCTAAAAAAATTACTAAAAATATTGGTGAGGATTGTAGTTTAGATATTGAAGTAAATGAAAATGAGAATTTATGTACAGATAATATAATAGATGGAATCACTTGTGACTGTGACAATGACTTGTATCTTTTTGGTTCTTGTGATATAGAATCATCAGATTTAACATATGAAGTTGTAAGCCAGCCACAAAATGGTACTGTAGTTTTTAATGGCTCTGTTGCAACCTATACACCTAATTTAGATTATATTTCTGAAGATGGTATTCCAGATATATTTAAATATAAAGTATGTGATAGTGAATTGTGTAGTTTTGACGATGATTCTGAAATATTAAGTGAAAATACTTGTATCGATGATAGACAATGTCCTTTTATTGAAATAACTGTTGGAGAGCTAAATGATCCACCAGTTGTTAATTGTATTAATGATGATTGTAATAATCCATTACTGTTATCCAATTATTATATTATGTATGAAGATTGTATCAGTTATGATTATTTTCCATCTGAAGATACTAATAATTTGGATAATTGCGATGATTTAGAAGGAATTTCTATATCAAAACTAAGAACATTTAACTCTGAAATTTCTGAAATTTGTAATCAAGATTCACAAAATGTGTTTTGGTATGATAAAGACTGTATCGATGCACCGAATCAATCTGAATTTGATTATGGAATTGCGGTAGATATTCAAAGTAATTTAATTAATAATGAAAATAAGGGCAGTTGGAAATACAAGTTAAAAGGACAAAATTTATTTAATAGCTTTGCTTCAGATATTATTGGTTGTAATTATAAGTTGCTAGATCATGAGGACGAGATTAAATTTTTCCCCAATAATGATTATCATTCTATTGATGGAGAATTTCCTTCCTTTAAATTTTATCCATGGGATAAAACAGAAGATACTAATGATCTAGATTCGTGTGTTGAATCTCTTAATAATATTCCAAGAGAAGATGATTGTGGAGGTGGAATTGCCTATAGTACGCAATCAATTATATTAGAATGGGAGGTGGTTGCTGTTAATGATACTCCAAGAATGGATTCTATAACCGATTTAATTGGCGATACTAGCTTAAGTGAATCATGCGATTTAGAAAATGATTTAGATTGTTTAGAGAATCTGAATCATGCAGTTTCCATTAATGCCTATGATTCAAGAGACCCCGAAGATAATCTTTATTATTATATTTTATCTCAAACTACTTCAAATAATAAATCTCAATCTTTATTTAAAAATATTAGTTTTGATAGTGATATTTTTCTTCAAGATAATCTTGTAAATCCGAACCTAGTTTTCAATGAAGAAATCATTGTTGATAATTTATTAAAATTAGATTTAACAAATTATGCTAATGGTTCAGCCAAAATAAAAATTGGTATAAGTGATAGAGAAAACTTTGAAGAAGGTTTATCTGTTATTGATAGTTTTTTAGTTGATATTAAACCAGTCAATAATAGAATAAATTCGTATAGTTTAATTGAAAATATATATGAGTATGATGATTATGATAATCATTCAATGATTGAAAGTGTTGATAATCAGTACTCAATCAAATATCCACCTTATCAATATAATGAAGTAGATTTAAATATTAATGATATTAATGAGTCTAATTTTTCAACGATTAGAGATTATATGCTTTTAAATCCTTATAATATGAATGATTTGTATTTTAAATGGAATAGAACTACAGATGAAGGATACTATCTTGATTTTGATATTGATCCTTTATTAAATGATGAACCATATGAGCTTTATTATAGGCTAGAAATATTAGATGAAGAAAAAACTGTTTTTGTTTTAAAAGATAGCATTCCTGATAGTAATTATCCTGGTCTTGATAATGCTTATATAAATGTTAAATTGTCTTCTGGTTCCTATAAAACTTATGTGGATGGTGATATATATGATCCCCAAACAGATTTAAGAGCACAAATAGATACAACGGGCTTAACACTGTATAATTGGCGCGTTGTTGCTGAGAATTATGAGCAGGAAGAGATTTTAGAAAATTATGATTTTTATAATACTTCCACATCAATTTCAAATAATTCTTATTTAGTTAATTTGCATATACCTTCTATAAATTTTGATTTTGTGCTAAATGATGTGTATAATAATTATTTTGATCTTTATTTAAGTCCTATTCCATCATCATTTACAGATTTAAGTAATTTCTATAATATTAGTTTTAATCAAAATTCTGAAATTTATTTAAACTATGAAGGTGATGGTATTTTACTAAATGAAATAAACACAGTTTCATTATTATCGTTGCTAGATGATGAAAATAATAATTTAAATACTCAAAATATTTATCAAACAAATGGTGATTTTAATGAGTTCGGAACTATGTATTGGCTTGTTCCAATTATAAATGATGTTGGAACTATAAAAATAGTTGCTAAAAGTGTTATCTATGATTCTATATTGCCAAATTCATACAATTCTATTGTTTCAAATTCAGGTAAATTTAATATTGAGTTTTATTCAGATAAGGATATGAATATTTTGCTGCAAGAAAATGATAAAGAAAATATTACTTTTAATAGTAGCTATGATTTATTATCAGATATCCTTGAAATAAAATCAAATAAAGATAATATTAATTATGATATAAAAATATCTTATGAGATTAATAATTTAATTGATGATAATATGTCGTTTGCTAAAATTATTGATAATAATATTATTCCTATTCCATCATATATAGAAAACAATAAACTAATAACATATGTTGAAGGTTTTGATACTTATATCGTTA
This sequence comes from Fidelibacterota bacterium, assembly GCA_002707645.1. Classification (GTDB taxonomy): domain Bacteria; phylum Fidelibacterota; class Marinisomatia; order SCGC-AAA003-L08; family D37C17. The sequence goes on from PANN01000003.1 coordinate 5,258, forward strand.
TAAATGGATACAATAGTGAGGTTCAAAATGAAATTCCAAACCAAGTTAATATCATATCTTGTTATCCAAACCCATTTAATCCATCTACTATAATTAGCTACACAATTGATAGTGAAGTAAATGCTAAATTGTACATATATAATATAAATGGACAGGAAGTATATAAAAATGACATGATAAAATCTGAGGTAGGGTTAAACCAATATGAATGGAACGGTATAGATAACAGTGGAAATTATTTAACATCTGGTATTTATTTTGTGATGATTGAATTAGGCGAACAAATTTTAATGGATAAGGTAACATTATTAAAATGAAAAAAATGTTATTTATATTAATATTCCTTTTTAGTTGTAATACTCTTGATGAGCAATTTGGTGTACAAGAATTTGAAGATAGTTTTAGTTATTACGATTTTGTTGCATATGGTTGGGGAGAAGTATTTAGCGGAGACAAAACATTAGCACTGGATTATTTTAATCAAGCTTTAAATTCATATGATATAACTTATTATAATAGTGCTGTAGTTGGAATGGGATGGGCCGTAACCTATCAGGCAAATAATTTACTAAATACTTCAGAATGTATTAATAATATTGAAGATTGTACAGATCAAGTAGACGAGTTTAGAAATAATGCAAAATGTTATTTTTATAAAGCATCATTAAATGAAGATTTAAGTTTGCAAAATAGTTCTCAAATTTTAGATTGGTGTAATGATAATGAAGTAGATATTAATCAATTGTATAACAATGTAGACTTTATGAATCTAGAAATGCAAGATATGGTAACATACTATACAGATTGTTTAGATGAAGATGGCAATCCTTATGTAAGTTGTTTTGAAAACTTTATCATTGATCTTAAGGTAGGATATATCTATTTAGAATACTTATCTTACATTCAATCTATTTTGGATGAATCGGTTGCGAATGAATCATCAGATGATATTATTTCTTTATTTGAACAATTTTATGCTTCATATTCAAATTATAATATAATGGATGATAAATCTAATTATGCGACAGATTATACGCTAACTTATAAAAATATAACATCTCTCATTTCAACATTGTATTTAAACTCTGGTAATTATAGTTCTGCTTGTGAGTATGCTCAATATACTTGCCCAGATTTAGCTTGTGATGAAAATATTCTAAATCTTATTGATTGTTTAGATAATTTCTAAGCTTAACTACATTTTGTTACACCTTTTATCCTCTAAAAAATATATTTACATCATATATTATAATTAGAAATTATGTATTTTTTATTTGTCATATTATATTTATCAATTGCTATAGCTGATGATTTACTAAGTCTACCTCATTATTTTACTGATGAGGAATTAAAAAATAAATCATTTATAAATACTATGGCAAGAGATACTGACCCTCCTTTATCACCCGTTAGAAATATTGCTGAATTTGAACCTATGCATGGAGTTTTAGTAAGATACCCATTTGGAATACCTACATCAATGATTCAAGAAATGGCTGAAGATGTTATCATCTATTGTTTAGTTTCACAATCTCTTCAAAGTTCTGCTTATAATTCTATGAATAATGCTGGAGTAGATATGTCTAATGTTGAATTTATTCTAGGCTCAACAGATTCTTACTGGACAAGAGATTATGGTCCTTGGTGGGTTGTTGATGGAAATAAAGATGTTGGTATTGTTGATTTTACATACAATAGACCAAGACCTAATGATAATGCTGCACCCTTAAAAGTATCAGATTATTTAAGTTCTCCTTATTATGCAACAGATGCAGTTCATTGTGGAGGAAATTATATGACTGATGGTTATGGCCTTTCGGCTTCAAGCACGCTTGTTTATGAAGAAAATAATATGAGCGATAATCAAGTTAATGAAAATATGCTAGAATATTATGGCATACATACATATCATGCTATTGATGATCCAAATAATACATATATAGATCATATCGACTGCTGGGGTAAGTTTTTATCTCCTCAAAAATTACTGATTCGATCTGTACCTACAAATCACCCTCAATATTCTGAAATAGAGGATGTTGTTACTTATTTTGAATCTATTTTTAATTCTTATGGGGAACCTTGGGAAATTTTTAGAGTTTATACACCTAATAATCAGCCCTATACAAATTCCTTAATTTTAAATGATAAGGTTTTTGTTCCACTAATGAACAGTTCTTGGGATGGTGATGCTTTAAGTATTTATGAAGAAGCATTGCCTGGATATGAAATATTAGGCTATACTGGATCTTGGGAATCAACTGATGCTTTGCACTGTCGAACTAAAGGTATCCCTGATTTGGGAATGCTTCAAATTTTTCATAATCCATTAGATGATTTTTATGAACCTCAAATAGATGGGTATAGTTTACAGGCTACTATCGATGATTTAAGTCAAACTGGACTTATTTATGATGATTTGATAGTGTTTTGGAAAAATGATTCAATGGAACAATTTTATCCCATCAATATGGATGTTTGTGATACTGATATATTAGATTGTTATCAAGCCACTATACCTCCTTATGATGAAGATACTAATATTAATTATTTTATTACTGCACGTGATTATTCAGATAGGTATGAACGGTTACCAATGGCTGGTTACTATAGTTTTAGTACTGTAGCAACACAGTTAAATAATCTAGGTGATATAAATATGGATGATACAGTTAATGTATTAGATGTAGTATTGACTGTAAATTTTGTGCTTGGAGTTGGAGATTTAACAAATTATCAAATTCAACTATCAGATTTGAATAATGACCAGGTAGTTAATATATTAGATATAATATTAATTGTAAATTTAATATTGGAAGACTAAAATGAAAATTTTTTTAATCATAATAACTTTTTTATCCACCTTATTTTCTCATGATATATATCATCAGATATATAAGGAGATAAAAATTTATAATAGTTCTTTGAGTAATCATCAGATTTTACACTCATTAGGTATTGATGTTGATCATATTATTAAAAAAGATGAGTTTATACAATTTGTAATTAGTCAGCATGATTTAAATAAGTTGATTTCTGAGAATATTGATTTTGATATAATTCACCATGATATTGAGGAATTTTATAAAAGTAGATTGATACAAAATTACTCTAGCAGAGACTTTGATTATGGTTCTATGGGTGGTTATTATACCTTTGATGAAATAGAACAGCATCTTGATGAGCTTAGTAGCTTATATCCTAGTTTAATATCGGAAAAAATTTCAATTGGGGAATCATTGGAAGGTAGAAATATATGGGCCATTAAAGTTAGTGATAATCCTAATATTGATGAAAATGAACCTCAAGCTTTATATACTGGACTGCATCACTCCAGAGAACCAATGAGTTATATGAATTTATTTTATTTTATGCACTGGCTAGGAGAAAATTATAATTCAGATTTATTAGCACAACATCTAGTAAATAATAGAGAAATTTGGTTCATCCCAGCCATTAATCCTGATGGATTGGTTTATAATCAATCCATAGCTCCAAGTGGTGGAGGTATGCAGAGAAAAAATACAAGAGATACTTGTAGTGGTACACCTATAGGAGTCGATTTAAATAGAAATTATGGATATTTATGGGGTTATGATAATGATGGATCAAGCCCAGATGGATGTAGCGAAACTTATAGAGGTACTAGTCCATTTTCAGAGCCAGAAACTCAGGCAGTTAGAGACTTTGTTAATCAACATAATTTTAAAATAAATTTTAATTATCACAGTTATAGTGATTTATTGATATATCCATTTGGATATGAATATGAAAATAATGCTCCCCAGGAAGATATAGATATATTTATAGAATATGGTGAAGATATGGTTCAATATAATGATTATATCTTAGGGACCGGACCAGATTTATTATATCCAGTAAATGGTGATGCTTGTGATTGGATGTATGGAGAAGCTGGTATTTTTTCCTATACACCTGAGATTGGAGGTAATTCTGATGGTTTTTGGCCTGCTACTCAAAGAATTTTACCCTTAGCTGAAGAAAATTTATATCCTAATCAAGTACTTGCATTAAACGCAGGTTCAAAATATGATGTTGAGATTTCTTTAAATAGTGAAATTTTTAATTCAAATGATTTATATCCTTTATTTATATCTATAATGAATAGGGGTTTAAGTAATGCTAATGGATCAGTAAAGATTGATATTTTATCATCTGAAAATTTAATTTTTGAATTAGATCAAATAACTTTAAACGAATTAGATTCTAGAGAATCTATTGATTTAGGTGATATAACCTACTTCGAATTAAGTAATCAGGCTGTAAATGGTTCACTTGAAACAATTACTGTTAATGTTTATGATAATGATTATTATTATTATTCAGATTCTATTGAAATTCTAATTGGACAGCCCACATCATATATTTTTGATGATTTTGAATCTAATTCTTCATGGCAAGTTGGTGCTTCTACAGATTTAGCTACTGCGGGGTTATGGGAAAGAGCAATTCCTAGTCCTACCTATGAAGATGATAATCAAATCGTTCAACCTGGTAGTGATTATTCAGAATTCGGAGAATATTGTTTCATGACCGAGAATTCTTTTAATCCTGATAATGAAGCTCAGTCTGATGTTGATGGTGGTTCAACAACATTGTTTTCTCCAATTTATGATTTATCAATGTATAATCAAGCTTTAGTTTCATATTGGAAATGGTATACTAATAATTTAGGTAATAATCCTGGAACAGACCTCTGGAAAGTAGAAGTTAGTAATGATGAGGGACAATTTTGGGTTGGTCTTGAGAATACTAGTTTATCAAATAATTATTGGGAATTTAATCAATTTATTATCTCTGATTTTGTGACTTTAACTGATAAAATTCAATTTAAGTTTGTTGCCGAAGATATATTTAATGATGGAGATGTTGGTTCTGGTGGTTCTTTAGTTGAAGCAGCAATAGATGATTTCAGGATTTCAATTTTTGAAGATAGTAATCAATGTATAACAGGAGATCTTAATGAAGATGCTCAAGTAAATGTTGTAGATATAGTATTAATGGTTAATTTAATTATTGATGATAATGCTGATATAGATGATTATTTATGTTCTTCTGATTTTAATCAGGATAGTTTAATTAATATACAAGATATAGTATTATTAGTTTCTCTTATACTTAATTAAACGCCTTTTTTATCCTTATCCCATATTTCTTTGTGTAATTGTATTTGGAATCTAACTTTAAGGTTATCTTTTAATATCCAATTAATAATTTCCTCATTATCTATCTTATCATAAACTGGTGACATTAAAATTAAGCATTTATTTTCTAAATCATTTTCTTTAATTATTTTCTTAGACCAATCATAGTCTATTTTATCACCAATTACAAATTTAATCTCATCTGTTTTTTTTATATACTTTAAATTATCCCATAAATTTTTATGCTCCATATTACTAGAGGGACATTTTAAATCAAGTATTATATGAGTATTTTTTGAAATATTTTTAATTGTTAAAGAGCCACCTGTCTCGATTAATACTTTTTTATCATTTTTCTCTAATTCTTCTATTAGTTTGATATAGTTTTTTTGAAGTAAAGGCTCACCACCAGTAATTTCTACCAGATTACATTTATATGAATTAATTTGTTTAAGAATTTCTTTGATCTCCAAATTTTCACCATCATAAAAAGCATATTCTGTATCGCAGTAAGAGCATCTCAAATTACAGTAAGTTAATCTTACAAAAACGCAAGGTAAACCTGAATAGGATGATTCGCCCTGAATGCTGTAATATATTTCATTAATTTTTAAAGACATTTCTCAATAAATTTATTTTAATAGGTATATAAATTTATTAACTTAAAAAGAATTCTGCTTATTATATTTTATTAATTTAAAGGAAATAATGGAAAATAATTTCCCAAAACTGTTTATTCCTGGTCCCACTCATGTATCTAAAGAAATTCTAGAAGAATTTTGTACAAGTCAAATTGGACATAGAACTCCTGAAATATCAGAATTAATTGGATTTATTACGCATGGAATAAAAGAAATTTTATATACTAAAAATACAATCTTTTTAATCTCTCATGCAGCTACAGGATTATGGGAAATGGGTACTAAAAATTCTTCTGAAAAAGGTGTATTGCATTGTGTAAATGGAGCTTTTAGTTCAAAATGGGCATTGTCATCTGATAAGTGTGGACTTAATGTTGGTTTAATTGATTACGAATGGGGTAGAGGTGTTAAAGTAGAAGATGTTGATAAATATTTATCTACTGGTAATTATGATGTGTTTGCTATGGTTCATAATGAAACCTCTACAGGTGTTATGAGTAATCTTGAAGAAATCTCTGAATTATTAAAATCAAAATATCCAGATATTATATGGCTAGTAGACGCTGTTAGTTCTATGGCTGGAGTTAAAATAAATGTGGATGAATTAGGTATTGATTTTTTACTATCTTCAACTCAAAAAGCTTGGGGCCTTCCTGCTGGTTTTTCTGTTTGTTCAGTATCTGATAGGATGATAGAAAAATCAAAGAAGATTCAAAATAAAGGTTATTTTTTAGATATAGAAGTATATAATAAGTATATAAAAAAGCTGCAAACACCAACAACTCCATCAATACCTCATATGTTTGGTCTTAAAAAAGTAATAGAAGTAATTAAAGATGAAGGGCTTAATAATAGATGGAATAGACATATAGAAATGGCAGAATTTACTAGAAGTTGGGCTTTTAATCATGGCCAAGAATTATTTCCCGAGCAAAATAATGAATCTCTTACTCTAACATGTATTAAAAATATAAAAAAAATGGGATGTAAATAAAATCAACGAATTATTATTGAATAGAGGATTTAGAATGGATAGAGGGTATGGTTCGTTGAGAGGTAAAGTTTTTAGAGTTCCTCATATGGGCAATATATATATGAATGATTTAAAAGAATATTTAAATGTATTTGATGAGGTCTTATGTCAATTAAAATATTAGTTACTGATCCATTATCAGATAATGGTATCGAATTATTAGAGAAGTCTGGATTAGAAGTTATTTATAAGCCCAATACTCCATTAGATGATTTATCATCAGTAATAAAAAATATTGATGGTTGGATTATTAGAAGTGGGACAAAAGTTTTAAAAAAACATATATTAAAAGCCCAAGAGTTACAAGTTATTGGAAGAGCTGGTGTAGGAACAGATAATATCGATATAGAATCAGCTACCTTAAATGGAGTTGTGGTGATGAATGTTCCTGATGGCAATACAATTTCTGCAGCCGAACATACCGTTACTATGATTTCTTCTTTATCAAGAAATATTCATCTTGGTCATATGGGACTTATGAATGGAAGCTGGGATAGGCATAAATTAGTAGGAAATGAATTAAGAGGAAAAACTCTTGGAGTAGTTGGTTTAGGTAAAATAGGGATAGAAGTTATTAAAAGATGTTTATCTTTTGATATGAAAATTCTTGGTTTTGATCCTTACGTAAGCCAAGACCAATTTGATGAATCTGAGATAAGGATTGTATCTATTGATGAATTAACAAAAAATAGTGATTATATCAGTTTGCATGTTCCTTTGAATGATAAAACAAGAGATTTATTTGATTTAAATAGAATCAAAATGATGAAAAAAACATCAAAAATTATTAATGTTGCAAGAGGTGGAATAGTTAATGAAAATGATTTATCAAAAGCTTTAAATGAAGAATTGATTTCTGGTGCAGCAATTGATGTTTTTACAAAAGAGCCCATTGACAAAAAAAATAAGTTATTGAGTACTAAAAATATATTATTAACACCGCATCTTGGCGCTTCTACTTTTGAAGCTAAAGAAGGTGTTTCTAAAGGTGTGTGTCAACAGATCATAGAATATTTTTTAAATGGGAAATTATTAAATGTATTAAATGTTCCAGTATCTGATTCAGCATTATTAAAAAAAATGAATCCTTTTTATAAATTAACAGAAAAAATGGGAAGTATATTATATCAATTATCATCATCTCCAATAAAAAGTATTACAGTTACATGTCATGGTTCAGCTGAAGATAGCAAGTCAATATTGACTGTTTTGATTAAATCTGTTTTAGAAGAAATTATTGATAGTAGGATAAATATGATTAATGCTGATTATGTAGCTAAAGAAAGAGGTATCTCATCTGCTCACAGTTATAATAATGATGATATTCCATTTTTAAATTTAGTTAGCTGTTATATTGAAACAGATGATGCTACTATAGAAATATCTGGAAGTGTTTTTGATGAAAACCACATGCGAATTGTAAATATCATGGGCTTTAATATTGATTTAAATCCAGAAGGAAATATGTTATTTATTATCAATAAAGATACTCCAGGTGTCGTTGGTAAAATTGGATCTTTATTGGGTGAGCATAATATTAATATTGCAAGCTATCAACTTGGTAGGGTACAGAATAATACAGATGCATACGGAGTTGTAAAGTTAGATGCTGTGATTAATAATGATATTCTTTCAAATTTAGAAAAATTAGATGAAATAGTAAAGGTATGGCAAGTAAACGTTGGATAAAATTACAGATTATTTATCAACAATTAATTTATCTAAAAATAGAATTTTTATAAAATATCTAAATTTATTAAAAAAGAAATCAAAAAATGTTTCAAATATTAGTGCAAATAAATTAGAAATTGAAAAGCTAAAATTAGACTTAATGAAGTTATACTATAGACTAGGTAAATATATATCAAAAAAAAATTACAATGAAAATATATCTGATTTTTCCTATGATGAAGAATATCTAAGTATTAATAAAAAAATAAATAAATTAAAAACTTATATAAAAAAAATAAAAATCTAATTTGATTAAAATTTTCTCTTCTATTTTAGTCTTTGATATTGATATTTTTATAGTTAATTTTCGTCCAATTAAAACTTTATTATACTTGTGCTAAATATTTTTAAAAAATATAAATTAATTCTTATTGATAAAGATAAGACTTCTGTGAATGAAGTAAGCTCACGATTTCTGTCGTTCTTTTTAATATCGATTTCATTTCTGGTAATAATATTTTTTTCTATTTTATTATTTTCTGATGATTTTAATAAAATTATTACTTTGAAATCAATCCAAAATCATAAAAATAATAATGTAGAGCTACAAAAAATTATTGATAATCAAACGACTGAAATTTCTTTTTTATTAGAAGAAATTAATAAATTAAATATTAGAGATAATAATGTTAGAAAATTATTAAAATTACCAGAAATAAATAATGATGTAAGAAAACTAGGAGTTGGAGGTAGCTCAAATAATAAAAATGATAAGTTTAATGAACTCGAATATTTACTACCTAAAAATACGGATTTAAGTCATTTGAATGATAATATCTATTTTTTAAAACTTTCAATTAATTTAGGTAAATTAAGTTATAGTGAAATTGAAAGTAAAGCAACTTTAGAAAATAATTATTTCACACACTATCCTGCTATAAAGCCAGTAAGCATGAAACATAGTAAATTTACATCTGGGTATGGATATAGGTATGATCCATTTACTAATAAAAAAAAACTGCATGAAGGTGACGATTTTTCAGCAAAGAGAGGTACTGAAGTCATGTCCACCGCAGACGGTATTGTAAAAACTTCCAGATATTATGGCTCATTTGGAAATTATATAGAGATTGATCATGGCAATGGATATGTTACATGTTATGGCCATTTACATAAAAGGAATGTAAAAAAAGGTCAGAAAGTTGAAAGAGGTCAATTAATTGGTCAAGTTGGTAATACGGGTAGGTCTACTGCTTCTCATTTACATTATGAAATTAGATATAAAAATAAAACTCTAGATCCTTCTGATTTTTATTTTGATTTATCTTTATAAATGTTAGAAAATTCAAATATATCATCAAATATTATTAAACCTAAGGTTATTAGTCAGTTTACTTATTATATAGAAACTTATGGTTGTCAGATGAATGTTTCTGACTCAGAACTTGTTAGTAATGAATTAGAAAAAATAGGATATACTAGTTCTGATAAAATAGAGTTAGCTGATTTGATTTTGCTTAATACTTGTTCTATAAGAGATAAAGCTGAAGAAACTGTACATAATAGACTTAATAGTTTGCACTATTTAAAAAAAAACAATCCAAAATTACTAATTGGAGTTATTGGGTGTATGGCTCAAAACTTAAAAAATGAACTATTGGATTCTAAACCATACATAGATATAATTTTGGGACCAGATTCATATAGGAAAATATCAGAGATTGTTTACAATCGAAATAATAAAATAAATCATATTGTTGATACTAAGTTATCTAAATATGAAGTATATGATAATATGTATCCTTCTAGAAATTCAGGTGTAAATGCATGGGTTCCTATAATGAGAGGTTGTGATAAGTTTTGTACATTTTGCATAGTCCCTTTTACTAGAGGCAGAGAAAGAAGTAGAACTATAGAAAGTATAGTTAAAGAGATTAATTTAGCGATTGAAGAAGGGTTTGTAGAAATAACATTATTAGGTCAAAATGTTAATTCCTATAAAACTCCTGATGGAGATTTTCCTGTTTTATTAGAAAAAGTTGCCAATATAAGAGGAGTTAAAAGGATAAGATACACCTCTCCACATCCAAAAGATATAAATGTTGATGTATTGAAAGTGATGAGTAAATATGATAATATTTGTAAGAATATCCATCTTCCATTACAATCTGGTTCTACAAAGATTTTGAAAATGATGAATAGAACTTATACCAAAGAAAACTTTTTAAATCTTGTAAAAGTAATCAAAGAATATCTCCCGGATTGTTCTCTAAGTACAGATATAATAGTTGGTTTCCCAGGCGAAAATGACTTTGATTTTCAAGAAACACTTGATGTAGTTAATAAAGTTGAGTTTAACTTTTCATATATGTTTAAATATTCTTCTAGACCAGGGACCAAAGCAGCTCAATATACGAATCAGATAAATGAAAATATAAAACAAGAAAGATTAGAAGAATTAATAGAGCTGCAAAATAATATTCGATTAAAGGTTAATAAATCTAAAATAGGAAAAATTGAAAAAGTATTAATTGAAAAAAATAGTAAAAAATCTGACCAGTTTTGGTCCGGAAGAACGGATGGTAATATATTGACGATTATAAAAAAGAATAATGAGAAAGTAAAAGATATTGTAGATGTTTTAATAACAGATGCAAAAGGTCTTAGTCTTTTTGGTGAAAACATAAATAATAAAGGTCAAATTTCATGAAATTATTAAAATATATATTTTTTACAATAATATTAATCTCTTGCATATTTTTTATTATTCAATTAGACCAGCTGAATTCAATTAATCAAGAGCCAATAAAAATAAAAATCCCTTATATAAGTGCTATTGATCCTTCAAATGATGGTGTTAAGGTCTGGGAGGCTATTTTGCTCTCAGTTTCTATGGGTGTATTTATTGGTTTCCTCATAGCCTTATATCAAATTATTACTCAAACTTCAGAAATAATGTCATTAAAATCTAAAATCAGAAGATTAAATCATGAGTTAGACAATCTTAGAAATCAATCGATCGATGACGATATTGATATAAAAGATGAAATTTCTATTGGTGAAGATCTATAGTCTATGTTTTCGATTCTTATTCTAATCCCAATTTTGGGTTTTGCTATTTATTTGCTTTACTATAAAAAGTTAAAACCTCACAAAGTAAATAATATTAGAGAAATTTATGCTGAAGGCTTAGATATGCTTGTATCTGGAAAAAGAATTGCAGCGTACAAGAATTTTAAAAGTATAATAAATGAAGATTCAAATAATATTAAAGCATATTTAAGATTAGGACAAATATTAAGAGAAGGTGGGAATGCTGTAAAAGCATTAAAAATACATAAAAGTTTATTACTAAGGAAGAAAATAACAGTATATGAAAAAATTGAATTATATAAAAATATAGCCATGAATTATTATGAACTTGATAACTTTGATAAATCGATTTTAGAAGCTGATAAAATATTAAAAATAGAAAAAGATAATGAATGGGCAATACATCACTTGATTTCACTTTATAAAAAAAATAATGATTGGATGAAAGCTACTGAATATCTTAAATCATATTTCAATGCTACAGGTAAAAGAGATAATCATAAATTAGCGTTATATAAAATTCAACATGCTAGAACAGAAATTGAAGTTAATAATTTTGAAGAATCTCGTGATATTTTAGGAAAAGCTCTTAATATCGAAGATGATTTAGCTATTGCTTATTATTATTTAGGTAAAACTTATTCTAAGGAAAGTAGCTTGATTTATGATAAGGCTATTGAATTAGAAAAAAGTGGTTTAAATAGTCTCTCTGATAAAGAAAAGTATAATCAATATGTAGCTGATGCTAAAGAAACTTTATCTAAGTCTATTCCTATGTGGATTCATTATTTAGAAATCAATCCCCAACAGTCATGGTTTGTTATACCGCTTTTAAAAGATGCTCTTTTTTCCTTAGATAGATATTCTGAATTAGAAGATATATTTTATAAACTATCTGAAAAGTTTCCAGATAGTATAGAAATTTTAGCTGCTTTAGCTGATTATTATTCAAACAAAGGTAATTTAGATAAAGCTATTGATATTATTGAAAAAGCTTTAAAGCAAAATAAAAACTCTATTTTAGTAAAATTAATTAAATTTAAATTGAACATTCAAAAAACTTCTAAAAATATTTCACTTAATGATATTGATGATATTATTGCATTTATTTTGAAAGATACTGCTTATCAAATGATTAATGATCAATCATTAAATTCTGACATTAAATGGCTATTTAATAATGATAAAAATATCTCATAAATTTATTTTTTTTATATATTCTTTGATTTTAATTAGTTATCCTATTTTAGATGATAAAACATTAGAACAGTCTATTGATTACATATTAGACGGTAATTATATTTATAAAGATAAATATATAAGTAATAATAATAATGAAAGTCTTTATTATAACTCTATATATAAAATATTATCAACAGATAAATCAGAAGTTGATTATCTAAACGGTCTTATAGAATATGATGGGGAAAAATCTAGTAAACATTTTAAAGAATTTTATAATAATAATCCTGAGAATGAATATGCCGATGATGCTGTTGTTAAAGTTGCTGAATTTTATTATTCCAGTGGTCTTTATATGAAATCAAGTGAATGGTATCGTAAGATTCCTTTTGAATATTCTAATTCAAATCATTTAGATAAATCGGTTGCTTATTTTCTTAACTCTTTATTAATTGCTGGACATAAAGATACTGTTAATTACTATGTCGAAATCTTTAAAGATAAATATCCTAAATTGAATTATTCAAACGAATATTTATTTGAATCTCAGATTAAAAAAAATAGAACAAAATCTTATTTTAGTGAACCTAAAAAAAATAATAAAAAATTATTTTCTGTACAAATTGGTTCTTTTGAAAACTACGATTTAGCTAAGAATAAAAAAAGAATGTTAAGTAGTGAAGGTTTTTTATCAAGGGTAGAGCAAGTATCAGTAAATGGAAAGATCTTTTATTCTGTTAGAGTTGGATTATTTGAATCATCAAAATTAGCTAAAAAAGAACAAGTTAGGTTGATTTCAAGAATTGGTCTATATGATTCAATAATAATTGAAGTTAAATAAATATGGAAGCGAACGTGACCCTGGTGGGCACCGCGGTCTTCAAAGCCGTTGTTCTGGTGAATAACTGGAAGGTGGGTTCGATTCCCACACGTTTCCGCTAAACTATGGTTTATTCAAAATATATATCGTACTTAATTAAATTGGTTTGGTTTATTGTTTTTCTATTAATTATTTTTATTGATAGGAGTAATAGTATTCAAAAAGTATCAACAATAGTACTGTTGCTTATGATATCTATTATAACCGTAATTAGATCTCTTAATTCAAGAAATGAGTGGAGAGAAATTATCGAAGATGGTGATGTTGAAATTAAAGAAAAAATAAGCTTTGATGATTAAATTAAAAATTTCCTAGTACAATATTAGTTAATGTAACTATATCTAAAACATTAATAATATCATCGGAATTCATGTCAACATTTTCGCTATAATCAGATAGTCCAAGTATTATATTAACTGTAGAAATTATATCGAGTATATTAATAATTCCATCAAGATTTAAATCTCCCAAAAGTATTTGACTATCAAAATAATCATAACCATATTTTTGAGCTCTTGGGATCATTTGATTGAAAGAACCGGGGTGAGTATATGTCCAAACAACATTTCCACTTTGTGTTACTTCAAACATGTATGAATCATCAGCAACAGTTACCAATGTATTTCCATTGGGTTGCCTAAAAGCTCCAGATTGAACATCTGAAAAGAAGTTACTCTGATATAACCACTCCCAAGATGTGGGACCAAATGCATCATTATTATTAATATCATACGTTCCATTATCATTTAATGGAGGAGAAAATTCGAGTGCTGCTGAATTATTATTAGAATGCTGATTATTATATAAAATAAGATTTCCTTCACCTGGATAACCCTCAGGTATCCAATTGACACTATGTTGACTTTCTAAAATTTGATCGGAATTATTTCCTCTATCATAATTTGAAGGATTACCCCATCTATATATTAAATCACCACCCATACCAGAATTACCACCTGAATGTGATGCAGCTTCATCTGTAGTCGTACTATGATCAATAATATAAATTTCACCCATATGTCTAGACGATATTACTATTTGATCTAAATCTGCATTGTAATCAATAGCATTTACATGAATCCAATCTCCATTTGCATTACCTCCAGGGCCTCCATTACTTCCAACAGAATTACAGTTTATATTCATAAGCTCAGGATGTTCTGAAACAACGCCATAAAATGCATCATATTGACTTCCTAAATCTTGAACTAGGTGATCCCACAAATGCCATTCCCAAACGACTGTAGCATCTCCGTTATCTAAATTAGGTTCAATTTCAAATATTGCAGTTGACCACATTTGATTTAGGGAATTATTAACAGATGTTCTTCCATAGGAACTCCATTCACTTTGATATTTCCTTTCCCATGCAACAAGTAAAATATTACCATTTGGCATTACATCTATATCATGGTGGTGCTGATATGTTTGATTAGATACTTCATGAGACCATAGTAAATCTCCATCCCAATTATAAATTTCAACTTTTCCACCAACTCCTCCAGACTCCATGGTTGGATTATTTGATCTGCATGGATAGTATAATAAAGTATTTTCAAAACCTGGCTCATCTCCCTGGTAAAGATATGGCATACTTGCAGCACCGCTAGAATGACTCCAAGAATTATAGGTTGAACCATTAGTATCTATTAAATAACTAGTAGAACCTCCACCTCCACCTTGAGGAGTATATAAAACATAACCTTCATAAACTTCTTGGGATAATACTATTTGGAATAGCAAAACGGAAAATATTTTTATCATAATAGTCTCTTTTTTAAGAAAAATTTAATATCCTAAACTTAAATATGTTAATAAAGAATATATAATTATTAAATGTAATTGATTGTAATAAATAGTTACTATTTATGTTTTTAAAAAAATATATATAACGTGTAATATTTAAAGTGAATATTTCAATATTTAAAAGATTAGCTGTTGTGTATTCGATTATGGGCTATATTTTTGGTAGCTGGATTACACCGATTTTACTATTTCCACTAATTTTAATACTCAGATTTATAGTTTTTTTATTTATGATGATAGATAAACTATTTTATTTGTCATTAACAAAAATATCAATTAATAGTCCAATTGTAATTGTTGGAAATCCTAGATCAGGAACTACCTTTATTCAAAGATTTTTGGTTGCTAATAAATTTGGTCAAGGTTCACAGCTATGGCAAATGATTTACCCCTCAATAATTCTTCAAAAGTTATTAAAACCAATTTTACCAGTATTAGAATTAATTAGTCCAGCAAAGCATCATTCGACAGCTGCTCACAAAACGAGTTTATCATCGGTGGAAACTGATGATGTGGGTATGTTATTTAGATTTTTTGATGGATTTTTTTTATATGGATTTTTTTTATCATGGTCAAAGAAAGATTTATTTAATTGGGTTGATCCAAAATTTAGAGATAATTCTACTAGAGATTATAATTGGCTTGAATCGGTGTGGAAGAGAATCCTAATAAATTCTAAGCAAGATAGAATAATCGCTAAATTATTTTCCGTAAGTGCAAATTGTCCTAAGTTCCAGGAACGCTATCCTGATTCTAAATTACTTTATATGGTGAGAAATCCTATTGATGTGATTCCATCAGGATTAAGCTTAGTTACTGGGGTATTAGATAAAAAATTTGGTTTTTGGGACAAACCTAAAATT
This sequence comes from Fidelibacterota bacterium, assembly GCA_002707645.1. Lineage (GTDB taxonomy): Bacteria > Fidelibacterota > Marinisomatia > SCGC-AAA003-L08 > D37C17. Next base: position 21,592 of record PANN01000003.1, read on the forward strand.
GATAGAGATAGATTTATTAGTAACTTATATAAAGGTTTAGTTCAATTATTATTACGATTTGAAAAAGACTGGACAAATGGTAAAATTAATAAAGATAATGTTATGATTGTAAAATTTGATTCCATGATGTCAGATTTTGAAACATTAATGAAAGAAATAATCATTTTTACAAATCATAAAAGTTCTAGAAGTTTAGAATCTGTAATTAAAAATACTTCTGATGAACAAAAAAAATATAAAAGTAAACATAAGTATGATTTATCAAAGTTCGGTTTGACAAAAGAAAAAATTGAGAAAGATTGTTTGAAGTATTATGAAACGTTTATTAATTAGTTTGTTTTTATATTCTTTATTATTTGGCGAAATTCCTAATAGCGATTTTGATTCTTGGAATGTGTTACAGAATGATAATATTTGGATTGGGAATTTTGAAGATGATTTTCCATGGTGTAAAGCAAAAATTATTTTACCATTTTCGATTGAATATATTTTGCCTGTAATTGAAGATGTAAATAATTATCATGAGATGTTACACTCAGTTATTTTTTCTACTAAAGATAAAAATAATATAGCACATATTAGAATTGATTATCCTTTTCCTTTTACCGATAGGGAGTATATTGTGAAATTTGAAAGGTTAATTGATAACAAAGATGTTGTTTATGCTTTTGCTACAAATCCTAGTTTGAATAAAACTACTGATCCAAATTATATAAGATTAGTTAATGCAAAAGGTGAATGGAGACTCTCACCCATTAAAGAAAACGTAACAGAAGTTTCTTACCTTTGGAATGGTGAACTTAGAGGGGATTTCCCTGATTGGGCTCTATCAAAAGCTTGGGTTAAACATGGAAATGAAGTATTGGATAATTTAGCAGATAAATTAAAGGAGAATAATGAAAAATAGGTTTTTTAGTATTATAGTATTATCAATGTTATTTGGCAGTCAAAATACTGTAGTAAATGGAAATATAGAGTATTTTTTTATGAACAGATTATCTAATAGTGATGTAGTTAATATACCTTTTAGACTTTTAAACTTAAATATTTATCATCAAAGAGATAATTTAGATATTAATGGAGAATTTGCACTTGAATATAGACCTAGATTGGATACCGATTTTTCATTTGATGATAATCCTACAGATTTTAATTTAGTCTTAAGAGATTTGTATGTCACTTATTTTTTAGAAAATGGTGAGTTTAGTTTTGGTAAAAAAAGATATACCTGGGGAAGTGCAGATGAAAATTCTCCAATTGACAATTTAAGTCCATATGATTATTATTATCTTTTAAATGGTACACAAGAAAGAAAACTTGGAATTTATTCTGCTTCGTTTGATTTTTATTTAGATAATGATTGGAAAGTTAGTGGTATGGTATCTCCGCTTCATAATACAAGTAGATTCCCAATTGATGATCCTGAGTATCCATTGTCATTGCCTGTTTCTCCATCAGTTGGGCAGTTTTTATCTATTAATAATCCATATGAATCAGGATTTTATTTACAAAAATCTATGCAAAACTTTGATTTCACATTATCACATTTTAGAGCCTATGATAGAGTATTTAATGTGTCTGGATTTGCTCTTTATCAATTTGGTTCTAGTGGAATAAATCCTCAAACTGAAATAAAATATTCATATAGATTAACAGAGGCCAATAATTTAGGTTTTGTTGCTTTATTAGATGATTTTACAGTTCGTTCAGATATTACTTTATTTAGATCTTTTGACAGAAATGATACCTATTCATTTATGTCAGCTCCATATTCAATTGATGTTCAAGCAGGGACAGATAATTATAATATTGTTACTGCTGAAGATCAGGAATGTGCAGAAACTAATGATGAAGGAGAGACTGTATATATAGATTGTATTTATCCATTTAAAGAAGATGCAAATTATATTCAAGGTATATTGCAAATAGAATTGCCGTTGCCAAATGATTACCAAATTAATGTTCAGTATTTTCAATATGATATTAATGAATATACTAATTTACTTACTGAGTATGACTTACCAAGTAATGTGCAGCTTCCTAATATACAAATTGATATTTCCAATGCAGATAGTGAGGACTTATTTTTACCTGGAATGGGGGCTCCATATTCGATATTATCAAAAAAATTAACATTTATTAATTTAGAAAAATTATTAATGGATAGTGATTTGAAATTATCATTTACTTTAGTACAAGATTTGGATGAAGGTAGCGGTCATATCTTTGCTTTTGAATCTGAATTTGACTTTGGAAATGGTTTAGTAGGTCTTATCGGTTTTAATAAAATTAACGGCGATTCATCGCTCGGAGATATGTATCGATTTAATTCAATGGAAGATTTTTCTTCTTTTAGATCACAGCTAACGTATAACTTTTAATTATGAATCTTAAAATTTCAGGTATAGGTTATTATCTCCCAGAATATATAGAAACGTCTGAGGAATTAGCACCAAAGATTAATAAATCAATAGATTGGATTAATACTCTTACAGGAGTTGTAGAAAGGCGAGTTTCAGATATCGATGTAGATTTAATGGGAGCAAAAGCATCTAAGTTAGCTTTAAAAGATGAGGTTCCGGATTTAATTTTAAATGCCTCGGGTGTTGGTAAGCAAGTTATACCTGATACTTCTGTTTTTATTCAAAAAGAACTAGGTTTTAAAGGTATCCCATCATTTACAGTACATTCTACTTGTTTATCTTTTTTGGTTGCTCTACATACAGCAGCAAATTTTATTTCCCAAGGTTCATATAAAAAAATATTGATTGTTTCCGCAGATAGAGGTACCAGAGGAAGAAATTTTAATGAGCCTGAAAGTGCTGCATTACTTGGCGATGCAGCAGCAGCTATTTTAGTTGAAAAAGCATTAGATAATGAAGGTTCAAGCATGTTGGATTTTACAATGAACACATATCCTGAGGGTTCGCATTTAACTGAAGTAAGAGGAGGTGGAACAAATCTTCATCCACACGATGAGGAAACAAATTTTGCTGATAATCTATTTTCAATGAACGGTCCGATGATTTATAAAATGGCAAGAAAAACAGTGTATAATCAAATCCAAATAGATTTAAAGAATAATAATTTAAAAGTTGATGATATTAACTTAGTTATTCCACATCAAGCTTCAGGTTTAGCTATTAAAGCGTACAGTAAATACGGTGGTTTTAAAGAGGATAAAGTTATGAATATTCTTGCAAAAACAGGTAATTGTGTAGCAGCTTCATTACCTCTTGCTCTAGCAATTGCCTATGAAGAAAATAGAATTAAAAGAGGTGATTTGATTTATTTTATTGGAACTGGGGCTGGGCTTTCTGTTGCCTCTTGCTTACTTAGATATTAGTCTAATATAAAATTAACAATACTAATTACATCTATAATATTTATTGTTTCATCTCCATTAATATCTCCAGCACATAATTCTTCATCAGAGGGATTTGTATTATCTATGATTATATTTACGGTTGCAATAATATCAATAATATTTATTATTCCATCAAAATTTAAATCCATTACTAAACAAGTTGTTTCACATTCTTGCTCATTAGTTATTTCAAATGAATAATAAAGCGGGTCTATGGAGCTGTTTAAATTAGGACTATTTTCAATACATTCAGGAAGATTATTACATAATTGATTTCCTCCAGATCCAAAGTAGGGGAGAAAGGAATAATCATCAGAGTTCCAGTTTATATTGAGATTACAAAAAGAATTAGGTAAGTAAGATAGGTTATTATTAAATATCCACATGTAAACAAGATTTTCAAGATTACTAATACTCTCAGGTAATGAATCAAGCTGATTGTAGCCCATATCAAGCCAGTAAAGATTACTTAAATTTCCTATTTGATCTGGTAAATTAGTTATATTATTAAATGACAAAACTAGAAAAAATAAATTTTCTAAGTTGATAATGTTTTGAGGAAGCTCAGTTAATTGATTGTAATTAGCATACAATACACTTAATTGTGTCATATCAGATATTGATTCAGGTAATGATGTTAAAGTTACTTGACCACCTTGGTAATAATTACCAACTTCTAACCTTGTTATTCTTCCGTTAACCCAATTTTGAGAACCTAAATTAATAGCAGATGCAACATTTAATGAATTATCAGATATAATATCATTTAAAGCATTTAAATCATTATTGTTAAAGCAATAACTCCCATCAAGTAAAATAGTTGAGTTAGGTACTGTCTCATAATAAGTAAAACCCTCGCTGCAGTTCTGGCATGTTGTCCCATTGCCATTACAAACACCACATTCATCTAGCTGAGCATTACCATTTGGAACTCCTGCACAATCAATACATGTTGAGTTATTCCCATTACATACACCGCAATCATCCAAAATTGAGTTTCCATTACATAATCCCTCGCAATCTAAAATTGAATTTCCTCCACAAATACCATCACAATCAATAATTTCTTCGCACAAACTATTATTAAATAGTACTGTAAGATTTCTTTTAAGATTTTCGTTGTTATCAGGTATAATTTCAATATTAACATAATTAGAATTGTCTATATTAAAAATTTCAAATTGACATGTATCATCATTAATGGTACAGTTTCTAATTTCTTCAGAACTATTTTCAAAATTTATTAATACTTGAAAATTAGAATTATTATTGATTAATTCTCCTTCATCATTTATAGATAATTGTATATGATTATAGTTAGTTAAGTAGTTACCATTATCGATGCTTGTTGTAACCGCAGAAGTATTATCTGAAAATTCTTTTAATAATACACTATAATTATTAGGATATAACCCTGAAATTCTATTAGCTCTATAAACGGCACCATTTGGTAATTGGAGATTTAGCTTACCTTCCCAAATAATATTTTTTTCAAAATCTATTTCTAATACAGACCCTCCATCTCCAACAGTAGTAATTAAAAAATTACCATTATCTAGTATCTGAACATTACCTGATGCAAAGCCGAAGTAATTTTCAGGCAGAGAATATTCCCATTGAATATATGGTTCTGAATCAATATTTTCATCATAACAGATTAGTAATGCTCTAGTAGTTGGGTAGTCTGTATTAAGAATTTGCTGGCTAATATTTCCATTGTCAAGTGTTGCAAAGCATGATGGGTAGGAAATACTTTTATGCAAACTATGTTGAAAACTAAATTTTAGTTCATTTCCCAAGTTTGTATCTCCAGATGGCATTTCAAGGCCTATATTCCAATCAATATTTTTGCTATTATAGTCTATCTTAGATATTCTAGATAAATGTCTAGCTGATAGGTAAATTTTATCTACAGAATTAGTTATGAAAGACCAATCATAATCTAAGGCATTAGAGTGTGTCCAGTCGAACCTACCAAGTGTTGCAGCTTGAAACCATGTATCGCTAATTGTATCATAGTCATTCATGCTGTAGTAGTCAAAAGTATTCCATTCCCAAATAATTTCTTTAGTATCTTTGTCCCAAATAACAATTTTATCACCAACCCATGGGAATTCTGGTGAAAATCCATTAGCTTGATATCCTAAGGCTTGAAATAGAGTAGTCCAAGGGCCATATGGTATTGGACCTATTCTAATATCTTCAATTAAACCTAAGTAATTTCCATCCGGAAGTTTGATTAGTTCGTGATGTAAAAAATGATCGTTTGGTTCTTCCCAAATATATTCATTATCAATAGAAAATTCAATACCAGGAAGATAATGCTCTAAATCATTATTTACATAACATCCTAGAAGTTGTCCGTTGTAATCTGTATTATAATATACTATGTCAGTATCAGATGAATTCCAGATTTCATTTCCCTGTTGATCAATCATTGCACTGTAGTAGTTAAAAAAAGAACTGAAAACTGTAACTCCGTTTGAATAATCATTTTCATTATAATTTATTGAATAAGCACTAGAGATTGAAGGACCAATTATGAAAGAATAAGTATCAATCCAATTACCATATGAATCATCGCTTAATATTGGTCTAACTCTCCAATAATATGATGAATTCCATGTGATATCAGTTTTGTGAATATATAATGTTGTTTCATTAATAATATCAACTAAAATATTGTTGAATGATTCATCTGTACTTAGTTGAAAGTTATAGTTTTCAGCTTGATAGACTTGTTCCCATTCAAAAAGTACATGAGTATAATTTAGCTCAGTATCATTTGCTGGTTTTAATAAATCAGCATAAATAAAATTTGCTAGTAGTAAACTTATATAAAAAATATTTTTCATAATATATAATTCCAATATTAGATTTTTAAAAAAATGTTAGACTTTGTTTTATTTACTTAACAATAAAACCTGGATTTAATAGATTTTCTTTATTATAAATAAGCTCTTCTTTTGTATCGATATTATAAATATTGCCATTGGCATACTTTACAACAGCATGTGCAGCTCCTGTATCCCATTCCATTGTAGGCCCAAATCTGGGATAATAATGAGCAGTTCCATCAGCAACTAAACACATTTTTATTGAACTTCCCATACTAACTATTTCATGTTTCTTAAATTTTTTGAGATATTTTTTTAATTTTTTATCATTAGCATGAGATCTACTAGAAACAATTTTAATAATTTCATTTAATGGCTTTTTTTTGAAATTTTAATCGGTTTTTCATTATTATTTATTAAAAAAGAACCATGATTTTTTAATCCATACCATAACTTTTTTTTAACAGGTGCATATACAACACCCATTACAGGACTAGAATCTTCTATTAATGCAATATTTACAGTAAACTCTCCATTCCTATTTATAAACTCTTTTGTTCCATCTAATGGATCAACAAGCCAAAAGCGGTTCCAGTCTTTTCTTGAAGAAAAGTCAATTTCCTTTTCCTCTTCAGATAGGATTGGAATTTTAGTATTTATTTTTTTTAATGAATTTATAATAACGTCATTTGATGCTTTATCAGCAATTGTTAATGGAGATGCATCTTTTTTAATTTCGATAGAAGATTTATAATTATTATCATTATAAATTTCTAAAATTTTTTCTCCAGCAAGATATGAAGTATCTATTATTGATTTTAAAAAATTACTGTAGTTCAATTAATCAGACCTTTCTTTTCTAAAAACAAGATAACTTCTTGAACTGATTCTTCAGGTGTCATATATTCTGTGTCTATTTTTAAATCTGGATTTTCTGGTGATTCATAGGGATCATTTATACCTGTAAAACCTTTTAATTCACCAGCTATAGCTTTTGCATATAATCCTTTGGTATCTCTTTTTGTGCATTCTTCAACTGATGTTGATATATATATTTCAAAATATTTGCCATATCTCTGGATTAAATTTCTATTTTCTAATCTAGGACTCTCAAAAGGAGCAATGGGTGCACAAATTGCAATTCCTCCATTTTTAGTTATTTCACTTGCAACATATCCAATTCTTTTTACATTAATATTTCTATGCTCTTTTGAAAAACCGAGTTCACTTGAAAGATGCGTCCTTACAATATCACCGTCTAAAAGAGTTGTTTTACGATCTCCTTTTTCGAGAAGTTTAGATAGAACACCGTTTGCAATAGTTGATTTCCCTGATCCAGATAGTCCAGTAAAAAATAATGTAAATCCTTGCTTTGTTTTTTCAGGATATGCTTTTCTTAATTCTTTAACTACTTCAGGATATGAGAACCAGCTTGGTATATTATCACCATCTTCAAGCTTTTGTCTGAATTCTGTGCCTGATATATTTAGTGAAGTACAACTTTTTGGAACCTTAGTTATTTCATAATATTTATTTTTTTCTTTAACAAACACCATCATTTTAAATGGGACCATCTTAATTCCAATTTCTTCTTCATGCTTTATTAATAATTCTTGAGCATCATAAGCCCCATAATAAGGATTTCCATTTTTATCATTTCCTGGGCCAGCATGATCTCTCCCAATAATTAAATGAGTACATCCATAGTTTTTGCGAATTATCGCGTGCCATAAAGCTTCTCTTGGACCCGCCATTCTCATAGCAAGAGGTAGAAGACTAAGGGCTGTCGTTCCTTTAGGAAAGTGATTTAAAATTTCTTGATAGCATCTTACTCTAGTGTAGTGATTAACATCACCTTCTTTTGTTTGCCCTACTACAGGATGTATTAAAAGATTAGCATCATTTTCAATCGCTGCTTTAAATGCTATCTCTTTATGAGCTCGGTGCATTGGGTTCCTAGTTTGAAATGCAACAATTTTTTTCCATCCCATTTTATCGAATTGATGCCTTAATTCTGTTGGTGTATGTCTTAGTAGTTGGAAATCATAATGATGGGGGAAAACAGCATTTTCAATTGGACCACTAATGTAGTAATCATTAGTTTTATTGAATAATTGTTTAACACCAGGATGATTAAGATCATTTGTTCCGTAAATTAACTTAGCTTCTTCATTTTTATTTGGTTTCCATATTTCATTAATTTTTAATATTGCAATTAAAAAACCTTCTTTATCTCGAAGAGCAATTTTCTTATTTAATTTTATATTGCTTTCAAGATCCTCTTTTTTAACATCAAGTATAATCGGAATGGGCCAAAGTTTTCCATTCTCTAATCTCATATTCTTGATTACAGATTCATAGTTTGCTTTTGATAAAAAAGATTTCAATGGACTAAACCCGCCGTTTAGTATGAGTTCTAAATCACACAGTTGTCTTTCTGACAGTACAATATGAGGAAGTTTAACAGCCTCATTTTTAATTGATTCAGATAATTTTTTATAAGTAACACTAGAGTTCATGATAAGCCCTTTGTTTAATAACGATAATTTATCATAAATAATCTATTATAAATAATAACATATATTAAATTTTACTTTGTAAAAAAATGTATTAAATTTTATGTATGAAATATATTGTTTCAGTAGATATTGGTGGAACAACTTTTAATTCAGGTATTTTTACTGATTCTCTTAATCAAGTTGCAATTTCAGAAAAAGATAAAATAAGATTTTATAAATCAAAAAATGAAGTTGTGAATGCTATTGTAAGGCAAGTTAATAATTTAATAGATTCAGTTAATATATCTAAAACTGATATTTTAGGTCTTGGTGTAGGTGCTCCAGGTCCATTAGATCCTAAGAAAGGAATAATATTAGATACTCCCAATCTGAGAATATTTAAAAATTATCACATAACATATGATTTAACAAAAAAGCTCAGGATTGATACTTTTATTGAAAATGATGCAAATTTATTTGCATTAGGTGAGTGGCTTTTAAGTTATAAGAAGAATGATGTTGTGCTTGGAATTACTCTTGGTACTGGATTAGGTTTTGGTCTAGTTGTTAATGGTCAATCCTTTACAGGTGGAAATGGCATGGCAATGGAGTATGGTCTATCTCCATTCAAATGGGGAATGGCAGAAGAAAATGTTTGTATCGAATTTATAAGAAATAGATCAAGAGATCTATTTGGAAGAAGGTTAAGTCCGGTAAAAATTGAAAAATTATGGTATGATGGAGATGATAAAGCTAAAATTATTTATACAGAATTCGGTGAAAACTTAGGAGTGGTTTTATCGCATGTTATAAATATGATTGACCCTCAAGTTATTGTTATTGGAGGTGGTCTTTCAAAAGCTTTTAACAGTTTTAAAAAATCTATGTTCAAACAAATAAAAATTTATTCTCCTACCTATAATGTTAACCAGATAATAATAGAAAGAAGTAAGTTACGTGAATTATCAACTATGGTTGGTGCTTGCCAAATGGTAAAAGAAATAAAGGAAAGAACTTAAATGACTAAAAAAACAAAAATTATATCAACAATTGGACCTTCATCTAATCATCCTCAAATAATTTCAAGAATGATAAAAAAAGGTATGAATGTAGCTAGATTGAATATGGCACATTTAAAAAATGAAGATGATGTAAAAAATATTATAAATATCATAAGAGAAGAGTCCGTTAAATTAAATAATTATGTAGGAATATTAATGGATATTTCTGGTCCAAAGATTAGAACAGATTTAAGCTCACTGCAGGAAGATAAAATAAATATTATTAAAGGACATATTTATACCTTAGGTTTTTCAAAAATGAATGATATTCCTTTAAGTATGGATATAGACTTTAAAAGCAATCGTAATCCAATAAATTCTTTTGTTAAAATTGATGATGGTAAAATAAATTTTAAAATTATTTCTATCTCTAATAATATTATTAAAGTTAAGGCCACTTCTGATTGCATCATTAATCCTGATAAAGGAGTTAATTTTCCTGGTGTTGAATTGAAAATACCTTCTCTAACAAAAAAAGATATAAAAGATATAAGCTTAGGAATTAAGTATGGAATTGATTGGTTTGCATTATCTTTCGTTAGATCTCCAAGAGATATACAAGATTTTAATGAAATTAATAAAGGTAAAAATCGAATACCAGTTATAGCAAAAATTGAAAAGCCTGAAGCAATAGATAACTTAGAGAAAATTATAAAAATATTTGATGGTATACTTATTGCAAGGGGTGATCTTGGTGTAGAATTACCTATATACAAATTACCAATTTTACAAAAAAATATTATTACTAAATGCAAAGAACTAAATAAGCCTGTTATTGTAGCGACTCAGATTTTAGAATCTATGATTTCGAGTTCCTTGCCAACTCGTGCTGAGGTTAATGATGTAGCAAATTCTGTTTATGAAAATGTTGATGCTGTAATGTTATCAGGTGAAACAGCAGTAGGAAACTTCCCCGTTGAAACAGTAAAAATGATGAATGATATTATAGTAAATGTTGAAAATGAAAATTTAAAATTTGATAAAATTGATTTTAATTATAAACAAGATTCTAAGTATGCAATAGGAAAAGCTGTTAATACAGTATCAAAAAATTTAAAAGTAGATGCAATTGTTGTTATGACTGAATCAGGATCTACTGCGAAAATAGTATCTTTCTTTAGACCTAAAATTAATATTTATGCTCTATCACCGCATTTAAATGTTTGCAATAGATTATCTTTGTTATGGGGAGTAATTCCAATAAAATCTCAAGAATATTTATCAACTGACGAGATGCTTATTAATGCGGAGCAAATTTTATTGGATAATAAGTTTATTAAAAGTGGACAAACTTTTGTTATGACAGCTGGAGTTCCAGTTGGTATATCTGGTTCAACAAATATGTTTAGGATTCAAGAAGTGGACTAATTGAATTAGTTAATAAATGTTAACCATTTATGATATTTTTCATCTTTTCCTCTAACAATATTGTAATACTTTTCTTGTAGTTTAAGAGTAATTTCACCAGATTTTCCGCTACCAACTTTATGGTCGTCAATTTGTTTAATAGGCGTAACTTCTGAAGCACTCCCACAATAAAAAATTTCGTCTGCTGAGAATAAGTCATCTTGGGATAAAGTTTTTATTTTATAAGTATATCCTAATTCTTGTATTAATTCAAACAGAGTCGATCTAGTTATACCAAGTAATATATTTGATGATTGATCATTAGTATAAAATATATTGTCTTTAATTAAGAAAATATTTTGACCAGAGCCTTCAGCTATTGAATTGTCTTCATTTAGAAGTAGAGCTTCATCAAAACCTCTTGATTTTGCATCTTGAACAGCAAGCATTGAGTTTAAATATGGACCAGATGCTTTTGTGCTTGATGGAAAAGCATTTGATTTATATTTCTTCCATGGACTTATTGTAATCTTAGCACCTTGTTTAAGAGCTTCTTTGCTTACATAAGCACCCCAATTTAATGTTGCAATTGCGACTTCAACGGGGCAATTTTTTGGATGAACTCCTAATGTATCAAACCCATAATAGGCAATTGGTCTCAAATAACAATTTTTAACTTCATTTTCTCTAATTAAATCTTTGGTTGCATTGCACAATGTCTTAACATCAAATGGAATTTCTATTTTAAAAGCTCTTGCTGACTTGTGAAGTCTATTCATATGTTCTTCTAATTTGAATACAGCAGGCCCTTTATTAGTATCATAGCATTTTACTCCTTCAAAAACAGCACTACCATAGTGAATACAATGAGATAGGACATGAATTTTAGCATCTTCAAATTTGGTTATCTTACCATTAAACCATATATATCGTGAATAGTTTGACATTTAAGTTTTTTAATTTAATTTATAAATTTTAAATAAAAAAATGTTATATAAAAGAGGTATTATATTTTTAAATTTATAGTATTAGTTTTAAACATATTTTTAGGAGTCAAAGATGAGAGATGAAAAACAATTAAAAGCAATTGCAAGTAAAATGGTTTTAAAGGGCAAAGGTATACTAGCTGCTGATGAGAGTACTCCAACTTGTACAAAAAGATTTGACTCAATATCTGTTGAATCAACTTTTGAAAATAGAAATAAATATCGAAATATGTTATTTACTTCCAGTAATATCGAAAAATATATTAGTGGTGTAATATTATTTGATGAAACATTTAAACAATCCACAACTTGTAAAAATAAAATTCCTTTTGTTGAATATTTAAATTCAAGGGGTATAATTCCTGGTATTAAAGTTGATGGAGGAACACAGGATTTAGCTGGTTTTCCTGATGAAAAAATTACAGATGGTTTAGACGGTTTGAAAAAGAGATTAGAAGAATATTATAATATGGGGGCAAGATTTGCTAAATGGAGAGCTGTAATTACTATTGGTGATGATATTCCTTCTGATGCATGTATCTATTCTAATGCCCATGGATTAGCTAGATATGCAGCTTTATGTCAAAATGCAAATATTGTTCCAATTGTCGAACCTGAAGTGTTGATGAATGGTTCTCATACTATTGAAACTTGCTATGAGATTAGTAAGAGAACTTTAAATGTAGTTTTTGAACAACTAATATTAAATCGTGTTATGCTTGAAGGAATTGTTTTAAAACCCAATATGATTATATCAGGACTAGATTGCGATAATCAAGCAGATATTGATAAAGTTGCTGATATGACTTACAGATGTTTGAAAGAGAATGTTCCTTCAGAAGTAGCTGGGATAGCTTTCTTGTCTGGAGGACAAAGTAGTGATTTAGCTACAGCTCACTTACAAAAAATGAATGAAAAATATCAAGATGAAATGCCATGGAATTTAACATTTTCTTATGGGAGAGCGCTACAACATGATGCTTTAAATTCTTGGAAAGGAAGCAATGTGTCAGGTGGACAAGAAGCCTTTTTATTAAGAGCTAATGCAAATAGTTTAGCAACAAAAGGGATTGCTGTTTAAAAAATGAATTCAATAAAGCTTCATGCACCTGCTACGATTGCAAATGTTTCATGTGGTTTTGATATACTAGGGTTTTGTTTAGATAAGCCCTATGATGAAATCGAAATAAAAAAAATATCTGATCAAAAAGTTGTCATTAATTCAATTAAATCTGAATTTTCAAATATACCTCTATTTGCAAATCAAAATACTGGGGGAATACCTGCTTTAAAAATTATTAAAGATTACAAATTAGATTTTGGTTTTGAAATAAATATAAAAAAAGGAATCCCATTGTGTGGTGGTTTAGGTTCAAGTGCTGCTACTGCAGCTGGGGTTGCATTTGGTATTAATAAATTATTAAATAATAAATTATCCAATGAAGAGGTAGTTAAGTATGCGTTAGAAGGTGAAAAAATTTCATCAAAAACACCTCATGCAGATAATATTGGTCCCTGTATTAATGGAGGGTTGGTTATAATCAAAAGTACAAACCCTTTAGAATTAATAAACATAAAAACAGGAGAATACTTTTTTTCAGTCTTACACCCCAATGTAAAAATAAGCACTAAAATGGCACGAGAATTATTACCTAAAAATATTAAACTTGAAAATGCTGTCAAACAATGGGGTAATATTGCTTCTTTAGTATATGGTTTTAGTGAAAATAATATTGATTTAATTAAATCTTCAATGAATGATTATATTGTAGAGCCTGTAAGGTCTAAATTAATTCCGTATTATGATGAAATTAAAGAAACAGCATTAAATCATGGTGCTATTGGATGTTCCATATCTGGTTCTGGACCATCAATTTTTGCAATTACTAATTCTTATGAAGATTCAAAAAAGATTCTATCAAAAATGAAAAATATTTTAGAAAAAAAATCAATTAATTTTCATGGTTATTGTTCTAAAATAAATAATAAAGGCATTGAAGTTTTATAGTACAAATAATAAAACTAATAAAGTTTCATTTAAAGAAGCTTTAATGCAAGGCCTCCCTTTAGATAATGGGCTTTATATGCCAGTGTCTATTCCAGATCAATCAAAATTAGTTAAAGGCATATCAACATTAAATATAAAAGATATTTCTTATGTAATTGCTAAAAGTTTTTTAGACGAAGAATTTAAAAATTCTGATATTGAAGAAATTATAGATTATTCAATTACATTTGATTCTCCACTTGTAAATATATATGGTAATATCCACATTTTAGAATTATTTCATGGTCCAACATTAGCATTTAAAGATTTTGGTGCAAGATTCATGGCTAGAACGATGGAAAAAGTTGTTTCAAATAATAATAAAGAATTAAATATCCTCGTTGCAACATCAGGTGACACTGGTAGTGCAGTTGCAAATGGTTTCTATAATGTAGAAGGGATAAATGTAATTATACTATATCCAAGTAAGAAGGTTAGTAAAATTCAAGAAAAACAGTTGACTACACTTGGGAAAAATATTCATGCTTTAGAGGTTGATGGTAGTTTTGATCAATGTCAATCATTGGTAAAAAAAGCATTTCTTGATTTGCAACTAACTAAAAAAATTAATTTATCATCGGCAAACTCTATAAATATTGGTAGATTGATACCTCAATCTTTTTATTATTTTAATGCATTTTCAAAATTGAAAGATAAAAATGATGTAATAATATCAGTGCCAAGTGGAAATTTTGGTAATATCACAGCAGGTTTATTATCAAAGATGATGGGTTTGCCTATTAAAAAGTTTATTGCTTCAACAAATGCAAACAAGGCTGTCCCAGATTTTATAAAGAATGGGTTTTATAAACCATGCCAAACAATTCAAACCATTTCAAATGCTATGGATGTTGGGAATCCAAGCAATATAAAAAGAATAATTAATCTTTATGATAAAATAGATTTGTTGAAGGAAGATATGTTAAGTTGGAGCTTTAGTGATAATGATACAATAAATACTATCAAAATGATTTTAAAAAAATATAAATATCTTTTAGAACCACATGGGGCTGTAGGACTACTTGGTTTAGAAAATTATACTAAAAATTTAAGTAAGCATTCTGGTATTTTTTTAGGAACTGCTCATCCAAGTAAGTTCTTAGATGTTATTGAGCCAGAAATAAATCAAAAAGTAGAAATGCCAGAAAGATTGAAAAATATATTAGATAAAGAAAAACAATCAATAAAAATGAAAAATAATTATACAGAATTTTCTAATTATTTATTAGAAAATTTTATCTAAATTTAGTAGGTATAAATATTTTGTTTTTTTAATAAAGGAGAAATAATTGAAATTAGATACTAAAGTTGTAAGAGCATCAACAAAACCTGATAAAACTACCGGAGCAGTTGTCCCTCCGATTTATCAAACAGCTACCTATGTACTAGAAGAAGTTGGTGTCGATAAAGGTTTTGATTATACAAGGGCTGCGAATCCATCTAGACAATTACTTGAAGAGCATCTAGCTGAAATTGAAGGTGCTAATTATGGAATTTGTTTCTCAAGCGGTATGGCAGCTGTAGATAGTGTTTTGAAAATGTTAAAATCCGGAGATCATGTGATATGTTCAGATGATGTTTATGGAGGAGTATCTAGACATTTTAATAATATTTTAGTACACTACGGTATAGAATTTACGTATGTAAATACATCAAATCCAGATGAGGTGACATCAGCATTAAAGAAAAATACCAAATTATTGTGGGTTGAAACACCAACAAATCCATTATTAAAAATAACTGATTTAAATGCTATGAATAAAATTGCTAAATCAAATAATTTATTATTTGGAGTTGATGCAACATTTTCTACACCAATTTTTTTGAGACCTCTAGAGTTTGGAGCAGATATAGTTATGCATAGTACAACCAAATATTTAAGTGGTCATAATCAAATTATTGGTGGTTCAATACATACAAATGATAAGGATATTTATGATAAAATGAAATTTGTTCAAAAAACAATTGGAGCTGTTCCTAGTCCATTTGATTGTTTTTTAACAATGCTTGGATTAAGAACTCTTCATCTAAGAATGCAAAGGCACAATGAAAATGCAATTCAAGTTGCAGATTTCCTAGAAAATCATCCAAAAGTTTCTAGAGTAGCTTATCCAGGGTTGAAGTCAGACCCCGGGCATAGCATTGCAAAAGAGCAAATGTTAGGTTTCTCTGGAATGATTTCTTTTGAACTTAGTGGAGGAATTCCATCTGGAAAGCATCTAATGAATAACGTAAAATTATGTTTACTAGCTGAAAGTCTTGGAGCAGTAGAAACAATGATAACACATCCAGCTACAATGACTCATGCAGAAGTACCTGTAGAAGAGCGTCATGCTAGAGGTTTAACTGATGGACTTGTAAGATTATCTGTTGGTATTGAAGATGAAACAGATATTATAGAAGATTTAGATCAAGCATTAAAAAATGCATAAAAATTAATGGAATTATAATGTATAAAATTAATAATCAAGCTGTATGAATATTTTTATTCTTTCTATACTTTTAATTATAGGAGGTTGTTCCTTGAATAATAATAATATGAAAAAAAAAGATTTACCTAATATTCCTTTAGAAGATTTTTTCAAGAATCCTGAAAAATCTAGCTTTCAAATTTCTCCAAATGGTGAATATATATCTTACATGAAGCCTTGGGCTGAGGGTAATAGAAGAATGAACGTATATATTAAATCGTTTAAATCTGATAAAGAAATTAGACTGACTCAAGCTAAAAAAAGAAGTTTATATGGTTATTTTTGGTTAAATGACAACAGAATCGCATATATCCAAGATAAAGGAGGTGATGAAAATATTCATATTTATGCTGTTAATATTGATGGCTCTAATGATATTGATTTAACCCCTTTTGACAATATCCAAGCAAGAATCACTGACGATTTAGAAGACGATGAAAATTTTATATTGGTTGAGCTTAATAAAACAAATCCTCAAGTACATGATGTTTATCGTTTGAATGTTAATGATGGAAACTTAGAACTTATTGCAGAAAACCCAGGAAATATTTCTGGTTGGATGACGGATAATGCAGGTTTATTAAGAATAGCAATGACTTCTGATGGTGTAAATTCAAGTATACTATATAGAGATAGTGAAAAAGATGACTTTAAAGAAATATTAAAAACTAATTTTAAAGAATCTGTTTCGCCATTATTTTTTACATTTGATAATAAAGAATTATATGTTTCATCAAATAGACATAGAGATAAAAGTTCAATATATAAATTTGATCTTGAGAAGGGGTTTGAAACAGATTTAATTTTTGAACACCCTGATGTAGATGTTTACAGTTTGATGAGATCAAAAAAAAGAAAAATAATTACAGGCGTTAGTTTTTATACTGATAAACAAAACTATAAGTTTTATGATTCTTGGAGAAGAGATTTGCAAATATCTTTAGAGAATAAAATTCCTGATGTAGAAGTTAGATTATCTGGACTAAGTAAAGATGAAACAAAAGCAATTGTAGTAGCCTTTAGTGATCGATCAAGAGGCACATATTATTTTTATGATATTCCTAAAAATGAGCTAACAAAATTAGCTGACTTAAGTCCTTGGCTCAATCCTGAAGAAATGGCTAATATGAAACCTATTAAATATGAATCTAGAGACGGCTTAATTATTCATGGGTATCTAACATTGCCTGTTAATTACATTAAAGGCGATAAATTACCAATTATAGTTAATCCTCATGGTGGACCATGGGTAAGAGATTACTGGGGTTTTAATTCAGAAATACAATATTTAGCTAACAAAGGTTATGGTGTTTTTCAAATGAATTACAGAGGAAGCACTGGATATGGACGAGACTTCTGGGAAAAAAGTTTCAAGCAATGGGGTAAAAACATGCAAAATGATATAACTGATGGAGTAAACTGGTTGATTGATGAGGGTGTAGCAGACCCTGATAAAATTGCAATCTATGGAGCTTCTTATGGCGGATATGCTACTTTAGCTGGTTTGACCTTTACCCCAGATATATATGCATGTGGAGTTGATTATGTTGGTGTGTCAAGTTTATTTACTTTTATGGAGAGTATGCCTCCTTATTGGGAATTGTATAGAACCATGATGTACGAAATGGTTGGTCATCCAGAAAAAGATAAAAATCTTTTAGCTAGTGCATCTCCTTTAATGCATATTGATAAAATCAAAGCTCCTCTATTTATTGCCCAAGGTGCAAATGATCCAAGGGTAAAAAAATCAGAATCAGATCAAATTGTTGAGGCTTTAAAAGCAAAAGGTATTGATGTTCCTTATATGGTTAAAAATGATGAAGGACATGGCTTTTATAATGAAGAAAATCAATTTGATTTTTATAGAGAAATGGGTGATTTTTTAAAAAAGTATTTAAAGTAAATACAAATTGTTATTTCGAATATATATTCTGTTTTTTTTATTCGCAAGCTGTTTTAGTCCTGTAAAAAATAAATCAAAAAATAACTTCTTAGCATATTATAATACATTTTATATGGCAGATAGCTTTTATAATGAAGCTTTAGATTTATTAGCCTTAAATGAAATAGAAGAATCTGTAAATAAGCAAAATTCAATTACTATAAATACACTGTTTGATAAGGCAATTATAAATGCTCAAATTATTGAAAATAATTTTTATGAAACCAAGTATATTGACGACGCATACTATATAATAGGAATGTCTACTTTTTATCAAAATAAAATTTCTTCATCTAAGTATTATTTTGAAAGAATTTATAATGAATATAGCAGTGATGATTTTTTTTATAAGTCAATTATAATGTTATCAAAATTATCATTAAAAATGGAAGATATTGAAAATTATAATCTATATATATCTAAAATTGATATAGATAAGCTAAATAAAAATGAAAAAGTGATGTTCTATTTAACATTGGTTGATTACAATAATTATAAGCAGAATCCAAATGAGGTTTTTAAAAATTCTTTGTTAGCTATTGAAAATTTAGATACTAAAACTCAAAAAATACCTATTTATTACAATTTATTAATTCTAGCTGAAAATAATGATAACTACACAGATGCTATTAAATATATAAATCAAATTGAATATTGCTTAGATAATAAAAAAGTAAATAATGATTTGCTTGATAAATGGATAAAGTATAATACTAATCTAAATGAATTTACTTTAATATCAGAAAAGCTAAATGATTATATTCAAACGGAGATAAATGAGAAAAAGAAAGTTTCTTATTTACTGAAACTAGTAGAAAATTATATGAATTCGCAGGATTATTCTAAAGCAAGAAATAAGTTGAATGATTTACTCGAGCAGTATAAAGATAATAGGTCTTTAAAATCAGAAGTCAGTCAAATTTATTATTTATTGGGTATAATTGAATTAGAATCTTATAATGATTTTGATAGATCTAGATTTTTCTTTCAAGAATCTATAGATATTTCAAGAGTTTCAGAATTTGGAAAAAAATCGGATTCAAAAATAAAAGTTCTTAATGAGATTAATGATTTACAGGAATTAATAGAAAATTCTAGTCAAGATTCTATTCATTCTACAATTATTATTGACGAAGATAGAAATAAACGATATTCTATTAATATGAGCTTAGATTCTTTATTGTATTCATATGCACAGATATTATTTTATGATTTAAATCTTCAAGAATTAGGTTTGCAAAATTTTAATGAAATAATTAATAAATTTCCTGATTCTGATTATGGATATAAGTCAAGAATAATTTTAAACTTAGAAAATAAAGAAGCTAACATACCAATGCTTACAGAAGTTAGTGTAAATGTTGATAATCAATTATCAAAATTAGATACATTAATAGATGAAAGCTGGAGTTTATTTGTGACTTCAAGAGAACAATCTATGAAAAATTTCAAAAATTTATATCAAAACTATAAAGATGAAAAATCACTTTATATAATTGGTACTATCTATGATAAGTATGAAAAAAATATTGATAGTACTGTTTATTATTATAATAACTATTTGGATGCCTATCCAAATGGTAGTTATGGTATGGAGATATCAGATAGGTTAAATGAAATAAAAGATATGTTGGATTATAATATCAGTTATTTGAATCAAAAAATATACTATAAAAAAGCAATGGGTTTTTTTGATAATAATTATGATTCAAGCCTTCACTACTTTGATTTGAGTAGTATGGGTAGAGATAGAGAAATTAAAAATTTCAGTAAAAATAATTTAAGTATTTTGAGACAGTACCATATTAATGACAGCTTATTAAAAATAAATTATGATAATATTGATTCTGTAAGAATTAATAAAGCGTCAATACTTTATAAAGATTTAGGGTATGATTCTTTGGCAATTACTATTTATAAAGATATTATAAATAATAGTAAAGATATGAGTAATATAAATAGTTCTCTATCAGCAATGTCAAATATACTAGAAGGGAGTAAGTGGGACTCTTTGTTATTTGTGAATGTTCAAGATAGTAACTTATTTAAGTTATTAATTGATAAATCTAAAAGAAATAATATGTACTTGATTAAAGATAGTTTAGAACAAAATATATTAGATTTAAAATTTTATAATGAAAAATATAAATTATTTATTAATAATTAATATTATAATATATTTCAATATATAAATAAGGAGAAATAAAGTTAAATCAAAAATTCATATAATGTGGTCAATGAGAAAATGGTCATTTAAATATGTTAATTGGAGATTAACTACTGCCTACCCTGGAGGGTGGAAATATGCCCTCAAACATCCATTTGAATTAGTAAAAGATATATATAAATATTTAGTTTGGTGTCAAAAAATTGATAAAGATTTAAATAAACATGCTTAGTGTGAAAATAAAAGATATTGAATTTAATTCTCCAATTGTTGCTGCTAGCGGAACATATGGTTATGGTGATGAATTTGATACTTTCGTAGATTTAACTAAAATTGGTTGTATTATCACAAAATCTATAACTCTTGAAGAACGTAAGGGAAATCCAAGTCCAAGAGTCTATGAATCTGGATCTGGAATGATTAATGCAATAGGACTAGCTAATATGGGAGTAAAAAATTTTTGTAACTTAAAACTTCAAAAATTAAATAAAATTAAAACTAAATTTATTGTAAGTGTGGCTGGTTCTAAAATTCAAGATTATATTGATGTCGTAAATCAAATTGAAGAATGTAACGGCAGTCATATTGGATATGAAATCAATGTTTCTTGTCCAAATGTTAAAAAAGGTGGAATGGAATTTGGTGTTAATAAAGAAATAGCTGAAAAATTAACTGCGAAACTAAGAAAACTTACCAGCAAGCTATTAATTGTAAAGCTTAGTCCGAATGTTACGAATATTGAAGATATCGGTATTTCTGTTCAAAATGGTGGAGCAGATGCTATAAGTGCTGTTAATACATTCTCAGGTTTAGGAATTAATTATAAGACAGGCAATATGGTGCTAAGCACTATTTATGGTGGTGTATCAGGTCCACCAATCAAACCTTTGGCTCTTGCTAAGGTCCATAAACTATATAATGAAATTAAAATTCCTATTTTTGGTATGGGTGGTATTGTCTCTTACAAGGATATAATAGAATTTATAAGAGTTGGATCTAGTATGATTCAGGTAGGAACTTTAAACTACAGAGATCCTTCAAAAATAAATTCTTTGTATGATCAACTGAAATTGTTTTTAATTAAAAATAAAATTGATTCTATTTCCGAATTAATTGGAAAACATTATGATATTTAAAGTTTGTATAATTTCTATTTTATTTTTTATTTCGTGCACCGTATCTCCTAGATATAGTGGTGGAGGAAGCCATGTAAAATCAAAGACTAAAAATTTAAAAATCAAAACAGTAAATAAAGGCAATGTTCTAAGGGGCGTCTCTTCATGGTATGGACCAAATTTTCATGGAAAATTAACGGCCAATGGAGAAGTTTATGATATGTATGGAGTAACAGCTGCTCACAAAACCCTAACTTTAGGTACTGTAGTTAGAGTTACAAATTTAGATAATGAAAAATCATTAATTTTAAGAATTAATGATAGAGGCCCATATGTTGATGGAAGAATATTAGATTGCTCATTTGGAGCAGCAAAAAAATTAGGTTTTCATGAAAAGGGTACAGCAAATGTTGAAATTAAAATTATTGAAGAAGGAGATGGTGTATACATGCACCATAAATAATTGAATGGAAGAAAATAAGAAACCTAGAACTTTAGTAAACTTAATTGGAGCTCCTTTGTTATTAAGTATTATTTTTTTTGGCGGTCCTGTATTTACTCTATTTATATTTATTATAATTTTTATAGGAACTTTTGAATTCAATAATATGGTTAAAATAAAATCTTATTCATTAAATTTATATATTTTTTTCACTTTGTATTTGATTTTTTTATTAAATCATTTATTTCCCCTATTTTCTAATCACCAATATAATTATTTTATTTTATTATCTTTTATTTGCTTAGCTTTTTCATGCTTATTAATTAAAAATAAACTTAAAAATTTATATTATAGGATTTTAGCCTTTGTTTGGATTGGACTATTATTTCAGCAGGCAATTTACATAAGGAACTTACCAGAAATTGGTTTTAAACTAGTACTTTGTATGTTCATATCAGTATGGGTAACAGATTCTTTTGCATTTATATTTGGCTCAAAATTTGGAAAATCTAAAATATTACCGTCAATTAGCCCAAAAAAAACTTGGGTTGGATTTATAGCTGGCTACATTGCATGTACTATATTTATTTGCTTCTTATTTATTTCAGATTATTTTTATAATACTGCATTTGAATTTAATCTAATTGATGTTTTGATTTTAGGTGTAATATCTGGAATTCTTGGTCAATTTGGTGATTTCTTTGAATCTTATTTTAAAAGGTATTTTTCGGTCAAGGATTCAGGTACTTTACTTCAAGGCCATGGTGGTTTTCTAGATAGATTTGATTCTTTGTTATTTGTTGTTCCTTTATTTTCACTTTATCTCCGTTTTGTTTTATGAATAAAAAATTAAAAGATATAAAAGTTATTTTAGCTACAGATTGTGGTTCGACAACCACTAAAGCAATTTTAATTGAGTTCATCAATGATGAATATAGATTGACTTTTCGTGGCGAGGCTCCGACAACTGTTGAAGCTCCATTTGAAGATGTCACTTGTGGTGTTATTAATTCTATTATTGAACTTGAAGAATTATCAGGTAGAAAAATATTGATTGATGATAAAATTATTTCCCCTATAGATAATAATGCGGGAGTTGATTTATATATATCAACAAGTTCTGCAGGTGGTGGACTGCAGATGATGGTTGGAGGAGTAGTTAAAAATATGACTGGTGAAAGTGCCCAAAGAGCTGCACTTGGCGCAGGTTCAATTGTAATGGATATAATAGCTTCTAATGATGGCCGAAAATACCATGAAAAAGTTCAAAAAATAAGACAATTGCGTCCAGATATGATTTTGTTATCAGGAGGTGTTGATGGAGGAACAAAATCTCATGTAGTTGAATTAGCTGAGATAATTAAAACTGCCAATCCTAATCCCAGATTAGGCAATAGTTTTAAGATACCAATAATTTATGCAGGAAATAAAGATGCTATTGATGATATTAAAAAACGATTAGAAGATATAACTGATTTAAAAATCGTTGATAATATCAGACCTACACTTGATCAAGAAAATTTAAAACCAAGTAGAGATAAAATTCATGATTTATTTATGGAGCATGTAATGGCTCAAGCACCTGGTTATAATAAATTGTTAACATGGACTGATCACCCTATAATTCCAACACCCGGAGCTGTAGGAGAAATAATTAAAAAAATTGCGTTTAATGAAAATATTTCTGTAGTTGGAGTAGATATAGGAGGTGCTACAACTGATGTTTTTTCAGTTTTTAATAAAAAATTTAATAGAACGGTAAGCGCTAATTATGGAATGAGCTATTCTATATGTAATGTATTAGCTGAAACAGGAATTAAAAATATTTCTAGATGGCTATCCTCAAGTATTGATGAAAAAAATTTAACCAATCGTATTGCCAATAAAATGATAAGACCAACTACAATACCGCAGACTTTAGAAGAATTAATAATTGAACAATCTATTGCTAGAGAAGCGTTGAGGTTATCATTTATCCAACATAAAGAATTTGCAGTTTCGTTAAAAGGTATTCAACAAGAAAGAACAATTTCAGACACTTTTGATCAGACTATGAGTGGTGAGACCCTAGTTAATATGAATGATTTAGATATGATAGTAGGTTCAGGTGGAGTGCTTTCTCATGCTCCTAGAAGAGAGCAGGCATATAGAATGCTTGTTGATGCATTCCTACCAGAAGGAGTAACAGAAATCGCTGTTGATTCTATATTTATGATGCCGCAATTAGGTGTCTTATCTGAAGTACACGAAAAAGCAGCAGTTGAAGTATTTAACAAAGATTGTTTGGTAAGATTAGGTACTTGCATTGCACCAGTAGGTTCAAATAATAATAGTACTGAAATTTTAGAATATTCTTTTGAATTTAATAATAAAAAAGTTGAGGGTATATTAAAATTTGGAGAGATTGTTTTAATTGATGTTAATTATATATCAGTTAAAACCAAATTAGTAATGAAAGAAAATTATACAATTAATGGATTAAGTGAATTTCAAGACGATATTTATGGAGGTGAAGTAGGTATAATGCTAGATGGAAGAGGGCGACCTTTTGATTTTAATGCATTTAATAAAGATTCTATTAAAGATTGGTCAATACAAACTAATGAATATCCAATTATAGATTCAGTAACAACTTCGGATTCTTTAAAATAATGTCAAAATCATATACTCCAGGATTAAAAATTATAGAAAATGCTCTAATTAAAAAGAAAAGAATTCTTCCTTTATCAGGTCAATTACATGTTGATAAAAATGATTTGGTTAAATCAGACCAAATAGTTGCTTCTGCTAATATACCTGGAAATGTTCAAATGATTAATGTCTCCAATAAATTAAATATTGATCCTAACCAAATATTTGATTCCATGTTGTGTAAAGTAGATCATGAAGTAAAAAAAGGGCAGGTTATAGCGAGGAATAAAGGATTATTTGGTTTTTTTAAAACCGAATTAAAATCTCCAATGGATGGTATCTTAATTAATGTTTCAGACGTAACAGGTCAAATTATAATATCAGAGAAACCAATTCCAATAGAGGTTGATGCATATATAGATGGAAGAATTAATGAAGTATATGAAAAAGAAGGAGTTTTGGTTACTGCTCAAGGTGCATTGATTCAAGGTATTATTGGTGTCGGAGGTGAACAAAAAGGTACTTTGAAAATATTAGAAAGTGAAAAAGAATTAGATAATCTAGATTTAAAAAGTGATCTAATTTGTGTTATGAGTTCTTATTTAGATTATAAGATGTATAAAAAAATTAATCAATTAGGTTTGAAAGGTATTATTTGCGGTGGAATTGATTATGAATCTCTAACAAAGATTTTAGGTTACCCGCTTGGAGTTGCAATTACTGGTTCGGAATCTGTTACAACTGTAGTTGTTACTGAAGGCTTTGGTGATATAAATATGTCAGAAAGAACCTTCCAGTTATTGAATAAGTACAAAGATTCATATTGTTCAATTAATGGCGCAACACAAATAAGAGCTGGAGTAATGAGACCAGAGGTTATAATTAATATAGATTCAGATAATAAAAATATTATTAATAATAATAATGAATCATTAATATTAGTTAATTCCAAAGTTAGAATTATAAGAGATCCCTTTTTTGGTCTTATAGGTACTGTTTCTAATTTGCCTAAAGATTTAGTAAAAATGAAAACTGAAACAATGGTTAGAGCTGCTGAAGTGACTCTTAAAGATGGTAGTAAAAAAATAATTCCAAGAGCAAATTTAGAAGTTATTTTATCAGATTAATTGTATTAATTTATGATATGAATGATGTACATAAAATCATATCCAATTTAGCTGATGATATAGTTCAAAGAGGTTTATCTGTTCCAGCTGTGTTTTTTTTAGAAAGCACAAAGTATGTATCTTTTATAGGAAGTCAATTCCTTGTCTTTTTAGGTCCCATAGCTACATGTTTTATAAATAATAAAAAATATTACAATTTTTCTACTATTTTAGAAGAAAAATCAAATATAGATTTTCTGATTAGCGAAATAGAAAGAATAACACCTAAGATTAAATCATGACTCAATATATAAAATATGTGCTCATTCCTTTTTTAACTCTCTTGTTCTATTTCTTTTTTCCTTTTCCTCTTTTTTTAGAAGGCAATGAAACAACTTTTGTTTGTGTGATTATTCTATGTTTTATTGTCGAATATTTTATTGAAAAAGCTAAGAATGGTGATAAAATATATATGCGTCCAATTGCTGCAATTAAAGCAATGGAAGAGGCTGTAGGAAGAGCTACTGAAATGGGTAAGCCAGTTTTATATGTTCCTGGTATTTCAAGTCTAGACCAAATTGATACAATATCAGGTTTAACTATTTTGGGCCATGTAGCAGGTATGACAGCAGAGTATGATGCCGGGCTTCAAGTTCCTGTTTGTGTCCCTATTGTAATGGAAACTGCAAAAGAAACTTGCAAAGAAGCATATTTAAAAAAAGGGAGAAGTGATTTATATAGAAATGATATGGTTCACTATGTAACTGATGATCAATTTGCATATGCTGCAGGAGTTAATGGTATAATGTTACGAGAAAAACCAGCAGCAGTTTTTTTTCAGGGAAAGTTTTATGCTGAATCATTAATCCTTGCTGAGACTGGTAATTCGATTGGAGCAATTCAAATTGCCGGCACAGGATCCTCCTCACAAATACCTTTTTTTGTTACAGCTTGTGATTATACATTGATTGGTGAAGAATTTTACGCAGCAAGTGCATATCTTTCAGGGAGCCCTGAAATGTTAGGTAGTATAAAAGGACAAGATTATGTTAAAGTAGGCTGTATTATAATGATTGTGTTTGTATTTATATCTTCTGCATTAAATGGATATGGTATCATCAATTTTGACGTATCTTCATTGTTTAGGATTAATATTATAAGATGAAAAGACAGCTAGCATATTTTTTAGTAATTTTTATTGGGTTTTTGACATTATCAGGTCATTTCATAAATTATTCTCCTCTTAATAATTTCATTGATAATGATGCAACTCAGTGGTTTGATATAATATCAGGATTTGCAGCATTTTTGGGAGTTGTAAATCTTCTACAATTACATTTAAATAAAATTTCTCAAAAAAAAGATAATTGGAGATATAGTATTATTACACTGCTAGGTTTTTTAATAATGATATTTTTTGGTTTTATTTATAATGGTTCAAGTGTTGCTCTAGGTCCACATTTAAAAAAAGAAGGTTCAGCATTTTATTGGATGTTTCAAAATATATATCTTCCATTAGGTGCAACAATGTTTGCTCTGCTTGCTTTTTTTGTAGCTTCTGCTTCTTATAGAGCGTTTAAAATCAGAAATTTTGAAGCAACATTACTGTTAATTTCAGGTGTATTTTTGATGATAGGTAGAGTTCCTATCGGTCAGTTGATACCATGGTGGATGAGTTTAGAAATTTATATTTGTCTTTTGTTTGCACTTATCGCAAATAGATTTAAGGATAAAAAGAAGATGTTGACTTTGCTTACCTTATCTCTTTTAATTTTTCCAATTTTAATTTTTAGTTTAAACTTGCATGATTTAGCGCTTTTTAAAATTCCAAATCTCCAGGAATGGATTATGGATGTTCCAGCAACTGCTGGTTCAAGAGCAATTATGATAGGGATTGCACTTGGTACTATAGCACAATCATATCGTATTATTACAGGAAGAGAAAAATCAATTCTTGGG
This sequence comes from Fidelibacterota bacterium, assembly GCA_002707645.1. Classification (GTDB taxonomy): domain Bacteria; phylum Fidelibacterota; class Marinisomatia; order SCGC-AAA003-L08; family D37C17. The sequence continues at coordinate 49,568 of PANN01000003.1, forward strand.
GATTAATGGAATTATTGAATAAGATATTTATTAAATTAGGGCAATTAGATAGACGATTTATTTTTATTTTAATCGGATTATCTGTTTTGATACCACTTTTAAGACCTGATTGGATTAATATCCCAATAAAAACGACCTCTAATTCAAGAATAGTTTTTGAGGAACTAAATAGTTTAAAGTCAGGGGATAAGGTTTTACTTTCTTTTGAATATGGAGCAAGTACAAAACCTGAAATACATCCTATGTCAGTTGCTGTTTTGCAGCATCTTTTTTCTAAAGGCATCAAGGTTTATACCGTACCGTTATGGCCTGAAGGTTTAATGATGGCCAAATTTGCAATTGAAGAGGTAGTCTCTTCGAATTTATTCAAAGTAAAAGAACATATTGATTATGTTAGTTTACCTTACAAGGCTGGAGGAGAGATTATAATTAGAGGAATTGCTACTGATTTAAGATCAATTTTTACTCAAGATATTAATAATACTTTATTAAGTGAAATACCTATGATGAATGGAGTAAATAACATTTCTGATTTTGATTTCGTTTTTGATTTATCAGCAGGTGTACCCGGTAATGCTGAATGGGTTCAGTTTGCATGCGATGAGTATAACATCCCGCTATCTTCTGGTTGTACCTCAATTATGGTTACAGATGCTATTCCATATGTGGAATCTGGTCAGATAAGAGGGATTTTAGCTGGTATGCCTGGTGCTGCTGAGTATGAACAAATAGTTTTTGAATATTTAAATAAAAATAGAAATAATAAATATTTAAATGAAAAAGTTTCAATATTACCTGGCAAAGCAACATCAAGAATGTCTGCACAATCTATAGCACATTTATTAATGGTCGTTTTTATTATATTTGGAAATATATCCTATTATTTAACTAGGAGAGATAAATAATGGTTGAAATCATAGGTGTATGGTGCGCTGTTTTATTGACTCTAAGTATTTTTAGCTATTTATATGGAGATAACCCATTCTATAAAGCAGCTGAACATATCTTTGTTGGAGTATCAGCGGGGTATATATTTACTATTACTTTTTGGGATACTATATGGCCAAACCTTTTTGGTAGATTATTCCCTACTATTGTTCAGGCAGGTTTTGATTTTGATGCCTCTTATATTTTTCCTTTAATTTTAGGTGTTTTCATGTTATTTAGATTGTCAAAAAAATATGATTGGTTATCTAGAATATCAATAGCCTATATTGTAGGAATGATGGCAGGCCTAAAGTTTTATGTATTCCTTAATTCAAATTTGCTTACACAAATCAAATCATCTGCCATTAATTTATCAGGTTCTTATTTAAGTATAATTAATGAATTTATTGTTTTGGTTGGAGTAATAAGTGGATTGGTTTACTTTTTCTTTTCTAAGGAACATACGGGTGCAGTTGGAAAAGTTAGTAGAATAGGTGTTTATTTTTTAATGATTAAATTTGGAGCATCTTTTGGATTTGCTGTGATGGGAAGAATATCTTTATTGATTGGTAGATTTGAAGAGTTAATAGAGTATAGTAGTTTTAAATACTACTATTCAACTCCAGCTATTTTAGTTCTTATGATAATAGTATTAACTTATTGGTCAATTAAAAATACAAATATTAACGAAAATAATTAAAGGTCTATAAAATGAGTGAATTATTAAAAAAGCTTTCAATTAAATCAGATAATTTTGGTGCATGCGTTGGAGGTAATGCGTGGCTTTCGACTACTTCAGAGGGAGTTATTGAATCTATTAATCCATCTGATGGAAAAACTATAGCGAGTGTTTATAAATGCTCTGAGTTAGATTATGAAAAAGTTTTATCTGATTCAAACAAAGCCTTTATTAAATGGAGAAAAGTACCAGCTCCTATAAGAGGACAGCTTATATTTGAGATGGGAAACGAGTTAAGGAAAAATAAAGATGCATTAGGAAGCTTAGTATCTTTGGAAATGGGAAAAATTAAAGCTGAAGGAGATGGTGAAGTTCAGGAAATGATTGATATAGCAGATTTTGCTGTTGGTTTATCAAGGCAGTTATATGGATTAACAATGCACTCAGAAAGACCAGATCATAGGATGTATGAACAATGGCACCCCCTTGGAAATGTAGGAATTATATCTGCATTTAATTTTCCTGTTGCTGTTTGGGCATGGAATTCATTTATTGCTGCTGTATGTGGTAATGTTTCTATTTGGAAACCATCATCAAAGACCCCTCTAACAGCTATTGCTGTTCAGAACATTTGCAATAAGGTGTTAGAAGATCATGGATATAAAGGAATCTTTAATCTAATTATTGGAAGTGGAAGTGTTATAGGAAATAAGCTGGTTAATGACAAAAGAGTTCCGTTAATCTCTGCGACAGGTTCCACAAGAATGGGAATAGATATTGCTCAAAAAGTTGCTAAAAGACTTGGTAAAACTATTTTAGAGCTTGGAGGAAATAATGCAATTATTGTTGATGAAACTGCATCGATGGATTTAGTAGTCCCCGCAATTGTTTTTGGAGCTGTCGGAACTGCTGGACAAAGATGTACATCAACAAGACGTATTATTGTACATAAATCAATAATTGATAATTTATCTAATAAATTAGTAAATGCTTACAAACAAGTAAAAATTGGAAATCCTCTTGATAAAAATACACTTATGGGTCCATTGATTGATGAGGCAGCTACAAAAGATTATTTAGATGCAATAAAATCAGCTCTTGATGAAGGAGGCGAATTGTTGTGTGGTGGTAATATAATAAATGATAATGGTTTTTTTGTTGAACCAACAATTATTAAAGTGAAAAGTGATTTTAATATCATTAAAGAAGAAACATTTGCCCCAATATTGTATGTTATGGAATATAATGATTTAAATGAAGCTATGGATATCCATAATAATGTTCCTCAAGGATTATCATCTGCAATTTTTACAAATAGTATTAAAAACTCTGAGAAATTTTTGTCAGCAAGGGGCAGTGACTGTGGTATAGCAAATGTAAATATTGGTACCTCAGGAGCTGAAATTGGCGGAGCATTTGGAGGTGAAAAAGAAACAGGTGGTGGAAGAGAGTCTGGTTCAGATGCTTGGAAAGCATATATGAGAAGACAAACAAATACCATTAATTGGAGTGATGATCTTCCTCTCGCTCAAGGTATAAAGTTTGAACTTTAAAGAAAGGAAAAAAAATATGAAAAAGTATTTTTTATTAGTACTATTATTATCTTTGTGTTTCACACAAAGAGGTGAAAAATGGAAAAATAGATTCAAAAATGATTTTAATAAAGGTAACAGAGATAGATTGGAAATGCAAAAAATAAGTGATGAAGCAAGAATGCTTTTTTATCAAACAGAAAAATTGAGTCCTGAAAAAGCAGCCTTATATCAATTTGTTCTACCAATACCATTTGTTAATCTTGGATATGCATATTCAGATAGCTGGAATAAGAGTTTAAAGTGGGATGTTTTACTAATGGCATGTTTAGTAAAAGGCAATGATATTGATTGGGGTAATAATATTTCTGGTTTAGAAAATCCTGATAAAGATTTAGCTCAGAACTTAGAAAGTATGGTTTTAGGAATTGCTTTTTTAAAGATGTTTGATGCATACCAATCTGCTGAACAATATAATAATCAGCTTTTTAAAAGAGTCTTTAAAAGAAAACGACCTAGTTTTTCATTTAATTATTCCAAAGATAGCAAGTTAAGAGAATTAACAATGTCTTATCCAATTAACTAATAAATTTATTAAATTTTAAAAGGAAGAATATGAGTGTTGATCCAAAAAAAGTAAAAGAAATTCTTGATAAAAATATTTTAGCAGATGGTTTTGATCCAGTTATAGATTTAGAAAAAAGTCATGGTTCCTGGATTGTTGATCAAAGAAATGGAAGTGAATTATTGGATATGTTTTCTATGTATGCTTCAGGTTCTGTTGGTTATAATCACCCTAAAATAGTCAATTCGAAAGATAAATTAGGCACTTTAGCTGTAAACAAAACAACTTTGTCAGACATCTATAATGTTTATTATGCTGAATTTATGGAGACATTTAGTAAGTATGCAGTACCATCATATTTAAATAATGTATTTTTTATTGATGGTGGTTCCCTTGCTGTTGAAAATGCACTTAAGGTTGCATTTGACTGGAAAATAAGAAAAAACCTATCTAGGGGAATTGAAAATAAAGGACATAAGGTATTATATTTCAAGGAAGCTTTTCATGGCAGAAGTGGATACACACTGTCTTTGACTAATACAGACCCTGTAAAAACTATGTATTTTCCTAAGTTCGAGTGGATTAAGATAGATAATCCTTACATGACTTATCCTGAAACTGATGAATTAATGGCTGAAGTTTTAAAAAACGAAGAACTAGCAATATTACAAATTAAAAAAGCTTTAAAAGATAATGCTGATGATATAGCTGCATTAATAATAGAACCTATTCAGGGAGAAGGAGGAGATAATCATTTTAGATGTCAATTCTTTCAAATGTTAAGAGATCTTGCAGATGATAATGAATTTTTACTTATTTATGATGAAGTTCAAACAGGAATAGGAATTACGGGTAAAATGTGGGCTCATGAAAATTTTACACCTAAACTATGTCAATGTAATCCACCAATTAAAAAAGCTCCTATTCCCGATATTATTTCGTTCGGTAAAAAAACTCAGGTTTGTGGAATTCTTGTTGGCGATAGAATTAATGAAGTCAAGGATAATGTATTTAAAAAATCCAGTAGAATTAATTCAACTTTTGGCGGTAATCTTGTTGATATGTATAGATTTAAATTAATTTTAGAAATTATTGAAGAAGAGTCATTGCTGGAAAATTCTCTAACAATGGGAAAGTATCTTTTAAATTCAATTAATGATTTATCTACAGAATTTCCTGGTTATGTCACTAATCCTAGAGGTATTGGATTATTCTGTGCATTTGATTTGCCTTCAACCTTGGAGAGAGATAAATTTACAAGCTTAATGCTTGATAAGCGAGTAATGATTCTTGGGTCAGGTACTAAAAGTATAAGATTTAGACCTCATTTAAATGTTTTAAAAAGTGACCTGGACTTTTGTATGAATGCAGCGCATTCTTCTTTAAAAGAAATGCTTAATTAGTTTTGTTAGGAAAGCTTTACACTATATCTACTCCTATTGGTAATTTGTCAGACTTTAGTTTCAGGGCGATAGAAATTTTAAATGAAATAGACTTTCTTATTTGTGAAGATACAAGAGTTACAAAAAAGTTATTAAATCATTATAATATTAAAAGTACATTGTTGCCCTACAATGTTTTTAATGAAAATAAATTAACTGATAAGTATATAAAACATTTGACTAATGGTAAAAATATGGGAATCGTATCAGATGCTGGTACCCCTTGCATTAGTGATCCTGGTTATAAATTAGTAAATAATTGTAGACAGTTAAACATTGAAGTTATAAGTATACCTGGTCCAAGTTCTTTAATATCAGCGTTATCAATAAGCGGTTTGCCAACTGATAGTTTTTATTTTGAAGGTTTTTTACCTAAAAAGAAAGGTAGAAAGACTAAATTTGAATTTCTAAGTTCGGTACCTTCAACAGTAGTTATTTTTGAATCACCATATAGATTATTAAAGACTGTAAATGATATTTTGTCTTTTATGGGTAATAGACAAATATGTATTTGCAAGGAATTAACTAAAGTTTATGAAGAAGTTATGTTTGGGTGTGTTAAAGATGTTCTTTCGGTATTAAGTAAAATAGATAAATTAAAAGGAGAGTATGTTATTATTATTGCAAAGGAAGGATATAAACTAAAATGAGTTTTTTAATTTCTTTTGAAGGTATTGATGGTTGTGGTAAAACTACTCAAATTGACCTTTTAGCAGATAAGCTTGAATCAAAAAAAATTGATTATTTAGTTTTAAGAGAACCAGGTGATACAAGTATATCTAATAAAATTAGAGAAATGCTACTTAATAATGACAATAGTATTTGTTCTGAATCTGAGACATTCCTTTTTTTAGCAGCAAGATCTCAACTGGTTAGAGAAAAAATTATTCCAAGTATCAAAAAAGGAAAAATAGTTATTTGTGATAGATATTACGATAGTACGCTTGCTTATCAGGGTTATGGAAGGGGATTGGATAAAAATATAATAAATAATTTAAATATATTTGCAATAAATAACATAATACCAGCTATAACTTTTATTTTAGATGTTAATGCTGAAGTTGCATACAGTAGAATATCAGGAAATAATGTAGATCGAATGGAATCTGAAGGAATTTCTTTTTTAGAGAAAGTCTCAAAAGGATATAAGCAAATCGCAAAATCTAATGAAGAAAGATGTAACATAATTAATTGTAAAAATAAGGATAAATTTATTATTCACGATGAAATTATGATTAAAGTAAATAATTATATACAGAAAGAAATATTATGAAAAGTTATATCGTTTGTTTAATAGTGTTGTTGTCATTTTCATTTTCAAAAGAAAAGAAAGAATTAGAGTTTAATAATAATGAGAATTATGAGGACTATATTAAGCTTTTTTAGAGCTCATTTAATAAATTAAAAGTCAATTTTGTTGATTCTATCAATGAATCTGAAATGATTAAGTCAGGAATTAAAGGAATGATGAAAAATTTAGATCCTTATACAAAACTATTAGAAGATAATAGTCTTGAAAGTTTTGATATATTAAGAAAAGGAAAGTATGGTGGTGTCGGAATTCAAATTGGTTTAAGAAGAGATACACTGACTGTTTTAGCACCCATGGAAGATAGTCCTGCTTATTCTGAAGGAATAATAGCTGGTGATAAAATAATGAAAATTGATAGTACTTTTACTAAAGGATTAAATGTATCAGATGCTTCGAAAATAATAAAAGGAGAAGTTGGTTCAGCTGTGGTTCTTGGTATTTATAGACCATCAACAAAAGAAAAAATAGATTTTGAGTTAAAAAGAAGTTATTATTGTAAAGCATGTGCCTTATTGGGGTGTTGATAAAGATAATATTGGATATATAAGAATAACAAGATTTTCGAGAAATGCATCAAAAGATTTCAAAAAAGGTCTTGAGGAATTGCAGAAGCAAAATATAAAAGGTTTGGTTATCGATTTAAGAGGTAACTCTGGAGGCCTGCTTAGTAATGCTATAAATATTCTTGATTATTTATGTGAAAGAGGAGAACTTTTATTATTTTCAAAAGGGAAAACTAACAGGTCAAATAAAGAGTGGAAATCAAGGAGAAAACCAATATTAGATATCGACACTCCTATTGTTGTTTTAGTAAATAAAGGCTCTGCTTCAGCAAGTGAGATTGTTGCTGGAACATTACAAGACTTGGATAGAGCAGTTATTATTGGACAGAATACATTTGGAAAGGGATTGGTGCAGCATATGTATGATTTGAATGATACAATGACTTTGAAAATAACAACCTCGAAATATTATTTGCCTTCTGGAAGGTTAATACAAAAACAAGATTATTTAGATAATGGATTTTTAACAGATGGTCTTGATAAAATCGATAGTTTATTTACTACTAAAGGAGGTCGCAAGGTGAAAGGGGGAAATGGTGTAGTTCCTGATATTAAAACTAAAAGAAATACTCTATCACCTTATGTCCAAGAGCTATGGAGACAAGGGGTATTCTTAAGTTTCGCTGCATCTTATGTTCCTTTTAATAAAGATTTAACAACTCCAGTTATTATAGATTCAAAAATTATGAAAGACTTTAAATTATTTATTAATGACTATAAGTTAAAGTATAAGTTAAAGGGTGAACAAGAATATTTAAATTTTATTGATAAAATGAAGCAATCACCTATATCAATCAATAGATTCTCTAAAAATATTTATATTAAAGAATCAGTTAATAAAAGTTTTATTGATAAAAATTCTAATTTTAATTATTTTGATGAAATTAAAAAAGTCCAATTTTCACTTGAAGAAAATCAAAAATGGATTAAAAATGGATTAGAAAGAGAACTATCAAAAGTTATTGCTGGTGAAAAAGAAAGAATAAAAGCTAGTTTAAATGAAGATAAAGAATATAAAAAAGCAGTAGATTTGATCTTAAGTTTAAAAGAATATTACACTATTCTAGAGTTTTAATAAAATAAATAGTGATTTAATGTTCATTAATGACTAAATTTGCTAGCTTTATTTATGTTAGATATGGGTCGGTTAGCTCAGTTGGTTAGAGTGCTACGTTGACATCGTAGAGGTCACTGGTTCGATTCCAGTATCGACCACGTAATTAAAATTTAAGGAGTAACGATAGCTAAAAAAAATAAAAGAAATAAGTATAGAATAAATGATAAAATTTTTTCTAAGGAAGTAAGACTCATTGATAGTAGTAATGAGCAAAGAGGATTATTAAGTTTAGATAAAGCTCAAGAAATTGCAAATAATTCAGGTTTAGATTTAGTAGAAATTTCTCCAAATTCAAATCCACCTGTATGTAAGATTCTTGATTATGGTAAATTTCTTTATGAAATAGAAAAACAAGAAAAGCTAAACAAAAAAAAACAACATGTTGTTCAAGTTAAAGAGATTAGAATTAGACCAAATACAGGAGATCATGATTTAATTACTAAACTTAAAAGAGGTCAAAAGTTTTTAGAAAATGGTGATAAATTAAAAATTACAGTTATGTATCGTGGTAGAGAATTTTTTAGTAGAAAAGAAGATGGAATTGAGACTTTAAATAAAGTCGTTGAAGTTTTAAAAGATATATCTTTTATAGATAAGCCGGTAGATTTGCAAGGACGAAGAGTTTCAATTGTTTTAAGTCCTAAATAAAGGAGAAAAAATGCCAAAAATGAAAACAAAAAAAAGTGCTGCAAAAAGGTTTAAAAAAACTGGCACAGGTAAATTAGTTTATAATCAGTGTGGTAATAGGCATTTATCAACAAAAAAAAGTAGTAAAAGAAAAAGACAGTTAAGAAAAAGTAAAACATTAAGTTCTGCTATGACCAAAAGAACTAATAATATGCTTTAAACTATGAAAGGATAAGATTATGCCAAGAGCTAATAGTAGTGTCCCAAGGCATAGAAGACACAGGAAAATAGTTAAGCTAGCAAAAGGATATAGAGGTGCTAGAAATTCAAATTTCAAAACTGCTAAAGATGCAGTAGAAAAAGGTCTTTTATATGCTTACAGAGATAGAAGACAAAAAAAGAGAATGTTTAGAAAACTTTGGATTATGAGAATAAACGCTGCTGTTAGAAATAATGGTTTGACATATTCCAAATTCATATCTTTATTAAAAGAAAAAAATATTGATTTAAATAGAAAATCTCTGGCATTCATGGCTGTAAATGATCCAGATGGATTTTCAAATATTGTTGACTCTGTAACTAAGTAATTGTGTCAATAATTGATGACATAAGTAAAATTAAGTCAAATTTTAAGTCTGATTTAGATTTATTAAATTTAAAAAAAATAAATTCAGACGATATTAAGTATAAGTATTTAGGAAGAAAAGGTCTAGTATCTAATTTATATTCACTTCTATCATCAGTTGATAATGCTGAAAAACCTCTAGTTGGTAAAAAAATCAATCAATTAAAATTAGATATTTCTGATAAGCTAAACAGTCTAAGCAAAACAAGAAAGTTAGATACCAACAAATCATTAGACCTAGATTATTCACTACCAGGTATTAGTTACAATCCAGGAAGTATTCATCCCTTAACGTTAATCATTCAAGAAATAAAAGATATTTTTAATAAAATTGGTTTTTCTAATATATATGGTTCTGAAGTTGATACTGATTATTATAATTTTGAAGCATTAAATATCCCAAAGCACCATCCAGCAAGAGATATGCAAGATACTTTTTATCTCAATAATCATTCATTGTTAAGAACTCATACTTCAAGTAGCCAAGTTCATTTTATGGAGAATAATAATCCTCCTATTAGAATTTTAAGTCCTGGAAGAGTTTATAGAAATGAAGATATAAGTGTCAGGAGTTATTGTTTGTTTCACCAAATTGAAGGTTTATATGTTGATAAAAATGTATCTTTTTCAGATTTAAAAGGTACACTAGAATATTTTGCAAAACAATTTTTTGGACCCAAAACTAAGATACGATTCAGGCCTTCATATTTTCCTTTTACAGAACCAAGTGCTGAAATGGATGTTTATTGGGGTTTAAATAGTGATTCAGATTATAGAATTACAAAAGGTACAGGATGGCTTGAAATACTTGGTTGTGGTATGGTAAACCCTCAAGTTTTTAAGTCAGTTGATTATGATGTTAAAAAGTGGAATGGGTATGCATTTGGTCTTGGCATTGAACGAATAGCAATGCTAAAATATGGAATAGATGATATAAGATTACTTTATGATGGAAATATTAATTTTTTAGGTCAATTCAAATGAAAATTTCAAGAAATTGGCTAGAAAACTATATAAGTTCAGATAAAACTGATAATCAGTTGGTAGATATGTTTACTCAATTAGGCTTAGAATGTACTGTTTCTAGTTATAAAAATAATTTTTCGGGTATTTATGTTGGAAAAGTTGTTAAATGTAAAAAACATCCTAATGCAGATAAGCTAAAATTATGTGAAATAGCTGTAGGTAATGATATTAAAGAAATTATTTGTGGAGCACCTAATATTAAAAAAGGTTTAACTGTTCCAGTTGCTATTATTGGTTCAAAAGTTGGAGATTTAAAGATTAAGAAAGTTAAGATAAGAAATATAATTTCAAATGGTATGGTTTGCTCTGGAAAAGAATTAGGAATAAATAATAATCATAAAGGAATTATGATTTTAGATGATAAGTTAAATTCTGGGATGGATATCATTAAGGCTTTAAATCTAGAAGAAGATAGTATTTTTGATTTCGATATAACACCTAATAGAGGTGATTGTTTTAGTCATCTAGGCATAGCAAGAGAATTAGGAATAATTGAAAAGAAAAATATTAAAATCATCGATACTAAATTAAAAGTAAATAAATTCAAGACATCTGATCTAGTTAAAGTTAAGATCGAAGATAAGAATATCTGCCAGAGATATTCATGTCGAATAATTAAAAATATTAATGTTCAAAATAGTCCTCAGTGGTTAAAAAATAAATTGAATTTAATAGCTCAGAAATCAATCAATAATATTATTGATTTATCAAATTATATTATGTTTGATACAGGACAACCTCTTCACGTTTTTGATTATGATAAGATAGAAGGTAATATTAATGTTAGGCTTGCTAAAAAAGGTGAGGAACTACTGACTCTTGATAATATTAATATAAAGTTATCAGTTGATGATATAGTCATTGCAGATGATAAAAAACCAATAGCTATTGCTGGTGTAATTGGAGGTCTAAATAGCAGTGTTGATCTTTCAACAAAAAATATACTTATTGAAAGTGCAGTTTTTGATGAATTGAAAATAAGAAAAACTTCAAAAAAATATAATTATTCGAAGGAAGCATCAAAAAGATTTGAGAGGGGAATAGACTCTCAAAATACAATTTATTCTATGAATAAATTTTCAACTTTATTGTTAGGTTTAAGTGAAGGAGAAATTAGCTCTGATAATATTGATATTGATAATACTTATGAAAATAAGCTTATCAATTTTGATATGAAAAAATGTAATAAATTTCTAGGTACTGAACTATCAGATGAAAATTTTAAAGAAATATTTAGTAACTTAAATCTGAAAATAAATAACAATTCGAAATATATTATTCCTTCCTATAGAAATGATTTAAATTTTGAAGTTGATTTGTATGAGGAAGTTGCTCGAGTATATGGTTATGATAATATTCCTTCAAGTATCAATTTTTCAGTTCCTTCAAAATCATTTATAGAAGATAGTGAGATATTAGATTCTAAAATTAGAAATTTTTTATCTTCAAACGGTTTTAATGAGCACTATTCTAACAGTTTATATTCAAAAAATGATTGTGAGTTGAATATTAATTATAAACCAGTGAAATTAATTAATCCATTAAGTAACGAAATGGAATATATTAGAAATTCATTACTACCTGGTTTATTAAGAGCTGTTGCTTTCAATGAAAGAAGAGGAAAAAAATTTATTAAATTATTTGAAATTGGAAATATATCATATGTTGATAATAAGTCCTATAGCAAAACTTCACAAATTAAGAAATTAATGTTAATATGGCGAGGTGATAAGATTAATCATTGGAAAAATCCTATCAAACAAGATTTATTTTCAATAAAAGGTGAAGTAAAATTGATGTTAAAAATGTTAAACATTTCTAACATCTATTTTAAATATAGAAAAAATATTTTAGATATTATGGTTGAAGAAAAAACTATTGGCTATATAAAATTGATAAACAAATCCAAAATTAGTAATTATGATTTATCAAGTAATGTTTATATCTGCTCAATTAATTTAGATTCTTTAAATGATAATTATAATAATAATATAACTTTTAATAAAATTTATTCATTCCCATCCATAGAAAGAGATATATCAATTCTAATTAATAAAAAATATACTAACCAAGAAATTCAAAATATAATTATTAAAAATGGTGGTAAATATTTAAAAGATATCAATTTATTTGATCTTTACGAAGGGGATGGAGTTGCTGATGATTCAAAAAGTTTAGCCTATTCCTTAAAATTCAATTCAAATTCTAAAACTTTAACAGATAAAGAAGTTGATATTTCAGTGAGTAAAATATTAAAGAACTTAAAAAGTATCTATAGTGTAATTCAAAGATAAATTTGAAGGATTATTATGAGTGATAAATTAAAAGTAGTAAAAGTAAATATTCTTGGTCAAGATTACTTTATAAAATCATCTGCTAATCAAACTTATTTTAAGCAAGTTGAAGAANATATAAATTCTAAAACTGAAGAACTAATTCAAAGTGGTTTGAACCCTGATACAGAACAACTTAAAATAGCAGTTTTGGCATGTATGAATATTACCGATGANTTATTTTTATATAAAAATCAAAAGAAAGAAGTCCTTTCTAAAATTGAATCAAAATCTAATGCTCTTTTAGAATTTATTGANGAAAAGCTTAGTTAAAATGTCTTCATTAAAAGTNTTGCTAGGAAAACCTGTAGCAGAAAAAAATTATTCTTTATTAAAAGATAGGATAATAAAATTAAAAAATGAAGGTATAGTACCTAAATTAGTAGTTATTTTAATTGGANATAATNCTGCATCAAAAATTTATGTTAATTCTAAAGCAAAAATTTTTAAACAATTAAATTGTTATTCTGAAATTGTAAAATTAAAAGAAAATGTTAGTGAGAATCTTCTTTTTAAATTAATTAGTAAATTAAATAAAGATAATTCTATTCATGGTATTTTATTACAATTACCACTNCCTAAACATTTAGATTCCAATAACTTTTTATCAAAAATAAATCCATTAAAAGATGTAGATGGGTTTCATCCTGAGAATTTGGGTTTACTTTTGCAAGGAAATCCTAGATTTATTCCATGTACTCCACTTGGTTGTATCAAAATTTTAGATTATTATAAAATTGATGTAAAATCAAAGCATGTGGTAATTATAGGAAGAAGCAATATTGTTGGTAAACCAATGATGTCTTTACTTTCTCAATCTTTTGAAATTGGAAATGCTACGGTTACAATTTGTCATTCATATACAAAAGATTTATCAAAGTATACTAAATCTGCTGATATTATCATTTGTGCTGTTGGAAAGCCGAATCTAATTAATAAAACAATGATTAAAGAAGGTTGTATTATAGTAGATGTTGGAATAAATAGAGTTAATGATTCTTCAGAAAAAGGTTATCATATTGTTGGTGATATTGATTATAAAAGCGTATCAAATATAGCAGGTTCAATTACACCTGTTCCAGGTGGTGTGGGTCCAATGACAATCTCTATGCTTGTTAATAATACTATACTTGCAGCTGAATTATCTATTCGATAATATAGTTAATACTTACTGTAGGGTTTTTCTTAGGATACAAATATTCATTATCATTTGTATTTTTTAAGCCTATATGATTAAAACATTTTATATAATTATCATATTCAATTAAATATTGGTCTGTATATCCATGTGTTGAATCGTATGAGCATGAAAGAGTTTTGCCAGAACTGATTCGCGTTATTTCAGAATCAATTGTATGTAACTCAATGATTATTAAACCGTGTTTTTTAATATAAGGTTTCCAATTATATAAATGCTCTATAAAATTAGCTAGTATGTTTTTTGAGTTAATAAATTCACCTTTATATGCAAACCCTCCATTTGTATTTATATTATGCTTTAAAAAGTGTTTTGATGGTTTTTTATAAATTCTATTATGATCTAAAAAAGTTCTACAGTTAAGTAAATCTTCTAATTTTAAATTATATTTATTTAATAATTCATTATATAAACTTTCAGGATTTGATATATCACCATCTAATATCAAATGGTCTATATTCATTAAAGTATTTCTAGATGCATTTCTAGCTTTTTTATTAATATCTGTTCCGATAATCAAGAGTGGTTTCTCTTTTAGATATTCACCTCTGAGTGTATTGTTTATTATTAACTTAAATAAGTGTTTTAAAAAAGTACCATCTCCACATCCAATATCTATAATTCCTTTTGGTTGCTTATTTAGAGGTCTATTAAAAATCTTAAGAATAATTTTATCTATTTTTTTAAAATAATTTTTATGTGCTCCACCACTACCCCAAACGTTAAGGGACCTATCAATATGAATTTCAGTATTGTTTTTTGTTCTTTGCCAAATATAGTTTGGATTTGTTAACATTAATTTATCAATATTATTTAAAGTATTTAAATATGAAACTGTTACACCGTACGCAGATGCTCTTTTTATAAAATAATTACCTTTATCAGTTATTTTATTATTTCTAATTATATTTAATGAATTAAATATTAAATCAAATGAATNCTTTAATTTAATATCTATATTTTTATAATGAATTTNATTGTTTTTTATNCTAATTTCTTTTTTAAATGAGAGTTTTGCTAATAATGGACCAACTAAAATCCCTTCTAAATGTGAATGTTTAAAATNTTTATTTTCANTACTGANNATGAATTTAGAAATTTCTTTTGAAAACTTCTNAATATCTTCATTTGTTAAATCATCCATTTTAAGATAAAAAGAAATTAAATAATTAAATTTTTCTAAAATATCTAAATTATAAAATAGTTTAATAAAGTTATCATTTATTTTATATTTACTATCTANATAATATTTATTTTTTTTGAAATCTAGAAGATTACAATTTCTTAGAGTTCTTAGAGATATATTTAAGTATCCAATATTAACTTCTTTGTGTTTGTTTATGTCGTTGATAGTGAAAGAAACTTTATCATTAATTATATTTAAAATTCCTGTTTTTTTTAAGTTTATTATAGTTGGAATTAAAACAATTCCATCTAAATGTTCGAATAGTATTTTTCTATAATTTTNCATATAAAGCTTNCCCCCAAATATATATCTAAAAAATATTTAATCTATAACATATATATGTGATAAATTTAGATATCTATTTTATGGCATTAGTACCAAAATATATAAAAAATTTATCACCCTATGTTCCTGGTAAACGGATGGAAGATATTAAAGTTAAATCNAATATAGATAAAATTATTAAGTTGTCATCTAATGAAAATCCTTATGGTCCTTCAAAAAAAGCAATTAAAATTCTTAGTAGCTGCCATTCTGGGTTAAATAGATATCCTGATTCATCTGGTCTATTATTAAGAAAAAAAATATCAGAAGTTTATAGTGTGAAAGTTGAAAATGTGATTCTAGGAAGTGGAAGTGAAGGAATAATGTCTGCAATTATAAGAACTTTTTTAAATAATGAAGATGAAATCATTGGTTCTGAAAATTCGTTTATTGGATTTAAAGTTTTAGCAAATGCATCNGGTAGAAAAATAAATTGGGTTAAGCCAAAAAAATACCGTTATAATCTCGATGGGATTGCAGATAAAATAAATATAAATACTAAAATTATTTATTTAGCAAATCCAGATAATCCTACTGGAACATATTTTAATAAAAATGATTTTGAAAATTTTATGAAAAATGTACCAGAAAGAGTCTTAGTGATATTAGATGAAGCTTATTTTGAGTATGCAAATCATAGACTGGATTACCCAGACTCAATGCTATATAGATTTGATAATGTTATTACTCTAAGAACTTTCTCTAAAAGTTATGGATTAGCTGGCTTAAGAGTAGGTTATGGTATTGCTCACCGTTATTTGATTTCAAATTTATTAAAGGTAAAATTACCATTTGAGCCTTCAACTCCTGCACAATTAGCTGCATTGGAAGCAATGGATGATTCTAAGCATTTAGAAAAAACAATTAAATCAAACTTGATTGGTATTAAAATATTAAAAGAAGAATTTGATTTGATTAATTTGAAGTACATTGATTCCTCAGCTAATTTTATAACTTTAATTTTTAATAATTATAATAAGGCCCATTCATTTATAGAATTTATGTTAAAAAATGGAGTTATATTAAGATCCTTGAAAGGGTTTGGTCTAGATAATTGTGTTAGAGTATCCGTAGGAACAATAGATGAAGTTAAATTCTTTGTTAAAATATTAAAAAAATATGAATCATAAAAAAATAAACCCTAATTCTAATAATGTAAAAGAGAATTATCATCTCTTAATTTCAGGAGTATCTCCAAGACCGATAGCATTGGTTGGTTCAAGAGACCTAGATAATAATTGTAATTTAGCACCTTTTTCATTCTTTAACGCTTTTGGAGCAAATCCTCCAATAATTGGTTTTTCGCCAGCTCTAAGTGGTAGAACTGGTTTACCAAAAGATACTTTGATTAATATTAAATCTACTAAAGAGTTTACGGTCTCAGTTGTTACTTCTGATTTAGTTTATCAAACAAGTCTTGCATCCTGCGAATTTGATAAAAACGTTGATGAATTTAGTAAGTCAGGTCTAAGTAAGTATAATTCTAAAATCATTTTAACTCCAGGTGTTAAAGAATCTCCTTTTATTATGGAATGTAAGTTAATTAAAATTATTGATCTTGGTGGAAAACCTGGTAGTGGGAATTTAATTTTAGGAGAAGTTGTTTTTTTNCATATCGATGAAANTTTATTTGACAATGATGGCAGTATAAATCCATTNAAGATAAATCAGGTAGGAAGAAATGGAGGAGGCTGGTATACTGAAGTTAAAAAATCATTATTTAGTCTATCTAAACCAAGAGGAATTGGAATAGGTTTTGATGCTATTCCTTTAGAATTTTTAGATAGTAAATTAACGGGTAATCAATTAGGAAAATTAGCATCTGTGATTGAAACCCCAGAAGTAATTGATATAAATATTCCAATAAATTTTGAAGAACTTGTAAAAAAAATATCAGTTATGTTAGATAATAATGAAGTAGAAAAAGCATGGCATTTTATTTTAAAATGGAAAAATATTAATGGCTGATGTGCTGTGGATGCCTAATAAAGATAGGATTAAAAAATCTTATATATCCAATCTTCAAAATAAAATTAATAAAAAATATAGTTTAAATTTAAAATCTTATCCTGATTTATATAAATGGTCAATTAATAATATTGATTTGTTTTGGAAAATGTTATGGTTTGATTTAGATATTATTCATTCTAAAAATTTTAATACTATTGTTGATAGCGAAAATAAAATGCCTGGTGCGCTTTGGTTTTCAGGTTCAAGATTGAATTTTACCGAAAATTTATTAAGATTTAAAAATAGTAATTCAATAGCATTGAAATTTTACAATGAAACAGGTGACTACAAAGAAATTACTTACCAGGATTTACATAAGCAAGTAAGTAAAGTTGCATATTCTTTTAAAGAAATGGGAATAAATAAAGGCGATAGAGTTTGTGCTGTCATGCCAAATATATTTGAAACAATTATTGCAATGTTAGCTTCAGCAAGTATTGGGGCAATTTGGACCTCTTGTTCTCCTGAGTTTGGTATAAAAGGTATTTTGGATAGATTTAATCAAGTAAAACCAAAATTATTAATATTTACTAATGGTTATTCATTTAAAGGTAAAATTTTTAATATAATGAATAAGGTATCATCAATAGCTAAATCGATTAAATCAATTGAGCATATAGTAGTAGTAGATTATATTAAAAATATAAAAATTGATAATTCCTTCATTTATTGGAAAAAATTGTTAAGTAATAATTCTGATGAATTAATTTATAATCAATTACCATTTGATCATCCTTTGTATATAATGTATTCTTCTGGAACTACTGGTAAACCTAAAAGTATTGTCCATTCTTCTGGTGGAACATTAATCCAGCATATGAAAGAATTAAAATATCATGTTGATTTGAGAAAAAATGATAATATTTTTTACTATACAACTTGTGGGTGGATGATGTGGAATTGGCTTGTAAGCTCCTTGGCATTTGGTTCAACTTTAATACTTTATGAAGGAAGTCCGTTTTATCCAGATAATAGTAGTTTATTAGAAAAAATGGATAGTATTAATGTATCTGTATTTGGTACAAGTGCTAAATATATTTCTTATTTAAAAGATACTAAGGTAATTCCTAAAAATAATCTTTCTTTTAAAAATTTAAGGTTAATATTATCAACTGGTTCACCTCTAGATGATATTTGTTTTGATTATGTTTATAAAAATTGGAAAGATAATGTTCAATTATCATCAATTTCAGGTGGAACTGATATTATTTCATGTTTTGCACTAGGAAATCCAAACCTTCCAGTAGTAAGAGGGGAATTGCAGTGTATTGGGTTAGGAATGAGTGTTAAAAGTTATGATAAAAAAGGCAGCCATAATTTCAATAAAAAAGGAGAGTTAGTTTGTGATAAAGCCTTTCCCTCAATGCCTATTTATTTCTGGAATGATAAAAATAATAATCAATATAACAATGCTTATTTTAAAAGTTATGGTAGCAAGTGGCAGCATGGAGATTTCATAGAAATAAATAAAAATTATGGAGTTAAAATTCATGGTAGATCAGATGCTACTTTAAATCCAGGAGGAGTAAGAATAGGTACAGCAGAAATTTATCAATCATTAAGTAATATATCATTTATAAAAGATTCTTTAGTAGTTGGGCAAAGTATAGATAATGATGAAAGAATTATATTATTTATTGTATTCGAGATAGGTTTTAAGTATAATGCTAGTATAGAAAAAAAAATAAAATTAAAAATTAAGAATTATTGTTCTCCAAAACACGTACCGTCATTTATTATACCTGTAAAAGAGATACCTTATACAATGAATGGAAAAAAAGTAGAAATAGCTGTTAAAAATATTATAAATGGACAAAAGCCAAATAATAAGGAATCATTAGTTAACCCAGAATCATTAGATTATTTTAAAAATATTAAAGAGATTAAAATATGAAATCATATTTTCAGCTTATAAAGATGAATATAACAATTCTTGTTGTTATAACTTCTTACTTAGGTTATTACCTTGGTCTTAGATATATGGGTTTAGTAATGATTGAGTATGAAAGTTGGATAGTTTTTATTTATTTAATATTGGGCACTTTTATTAGTTCAAGTGGTGCATGTATATTAAATCAATATTTTGAAGTTGAATTTGATAAGAAAATGGAAAGAACTAAGTCTAGGCCTTTACCTACTCAAGCTATAAGATTAAATATTGCATTAATTTTAGGATTAACTTTCTCAGTTTTAGGACCTTTGATTTTATTTAAAATTAATTTCATGACAGCATTAATTTCGTTTTTAACGATTGTCATTTATATAGCGATTTATACTCCTTTAAAAAGATACTCATCTTTAAATACTATCGTTGGAGCTATTCCTGGTGCTTTACCACCTTTAGGAGGATGGGTTGCTGCAACAAATCAAATAAATATTGAAGGATTATTTCTTTTTGGAATATTATTTTGTTGGCAAATACCTCATTTTCTATCTCTAGCAATTATTTACAAGGAGGATTATAAACTTGGTGGTTTTAAAATGCTTCCAGGTATTGCGAAAAGCACTAATGTTGTAAATTTTCAAATTATTTTTTTTACTATGGCTTTAATATATTCTTCAATAAGCATTTATTTTTTAAATCTAACTTCTTTTGTTTATGTTATTGGAGCTACTTTGCTAGGCCTTATTTTTTTAGTTTATTCATCTATAATAATTTTTGATTTTTCAAGTAAATCAGTTAAAAATATATTCATTTTTTCAATTATTTACTTGCCAAGCTTATTATTGTTAATTTTAATTGATTCAATTTTTTAAAAATGATGAGAGTTGACTATAAAATAATTATCTGGTTAAATATTAGCATACTATTTCTATTTTTAATGATTTTTATAGGTGGTATGACTCGATTAACTGATTCAGGACTGTCGATGGTTACATGGAAACCAATAACAGGCGTACTTCCACCATTCGGGGATGAGCAATGGGAAGAATCTTTTAACCAATATAAATCATTTCCAGAATATAAAATAATCAACTTTAATATTAATTTAAAAGATTATAAATATATATATTATTGGGAGTATATCCATAGATTGTTAGGTAGATTGATAGGCTTTCTTTTTATCATACCATTTGTCTTTTTTTTATATAAAGGATTATTAAGTTTTAAATTAATAAAAAAATTATTAATTGTTTTTTTTTATGGGTGGATTNCAAGGTTTTCTTGGCTGGTATATGGTNAAAAGTGGATTAGTTGATATTCCTCATGTTAGTCATTATAGATTAGCGATTCATTTATCTATGGCTTTTTTAATTTTAGCATATATATATAACCTTAAACTATCTCTTCTCTTCAGTAATGTAAATAAAATAACGATATATAATTCTTATAATAAATATTTTTATTCAATACTTTCTTTGCTCTTTGTACAAATTATATATGGTGCCTTTAATGCTGGATTGAAAACAGTGAATACTATAAATACTTTTCCTTTTTATAACGATGAAATAATCCCTATCTCAAATATGATGTTAGAANCATATTGGNCGAATTTTTTTGGAAATCATTATGNNGTACAGTTTNTCCATAGNTACCTAGCTTTTATAATCATAATCGTAATAGGTACTTTCGTATATAAAATNAATAGAGATACAAATAGAATAAGATTAGAAAGTCAGTATTTAATTGTATTAATTTTATTCCANTGCATGGTGGGTNTTNTAACATTAATAACNAATGCTTCTATTAGTTTTGCTATTTTTCATCAGTTTTTAGCTATTTTNACTATACTTTTTACTATTAAAATAAAATACAATCTAAATTATAAAAAATAATGAAATCGAATAATAAAAAAAAAATTAAAGGTTTATATGCAATGATAATTTGTACGCTATTGACTTTAGCTTATTATATAATTGCTTTATACTATATTTGATGAAAAAGAAAACTCCCTTACACCCAAGATTATATGTTAGTGAAGAACTTATTGGTTCTTCAAAAAAAATATTGAAGTATTTAAGTAATGATTTTATTGGNAGTAAAAGAGTCCTAAAAGAGAAATTTTTTGATATAAATGATGATTCTATTCATTGTAAAAATAAAATAGAATATGAAAAGTTGAATAAATTTATTAAAATTCAAAAAATTGTTTTAAACAAACATAAAAAATCAAGAAATTACGATGCAGAAAAAGTTGTTAGTTCAAGTATAATGTTAATGCAAGATTTTAAGAAAAAATTTGATATTTGGTTTCTGGATAATAAAAATTAGTTATGCAATTTGATTGGCTGACTACAGATTGGTTGATGAAAAACCTTGATTGGATATCAATAGTCTTAATTATAACTATGCTTGTTTTATTTTTATTCCCAGTTTTGCTTGGGGTTGATTTGAAAAAGAAAGCNGATAAAATAGAGAACAATAATAATGATTAATTTAAATTTAATAGTTTTTTTGTTATTTGTTTTTTTTATGGTATCTATGAGTAAAATAATGACCTTATCAAAAGAAGTAAGAAAAATAAATAGAACATTAAGATATTTAATGAAAAAAAATAAAGAAAATGGTTGAACAAATAGATAAAACTGAAAATATTAATAATTCTAGTAGGGTATATGCATTATTTTATTCGTTCTTTTTAATTCCTCTAATGATCACAATTTTTGGAGTTCTATTTTTTTTTCCTGTTTGAAATATTAACTTATGAAGACCAAGATCCACAGAATCTATTAAATAATATCAAATCAGGTTCACTTACC
Organism: Fidelibacterota bacterium; assembly: GCA_002707645.1. GTDB lineage: Bacteria > Fidelibacterota > Marinisomatia > SCGC-AAA003-L08 > D37C17. Next base: position 71,735 of record PANN01000003.1, read on the forward strand.
AAAAGATGGCAGTCTGCTTATGAGTTATCTAATCTTATGAAAGATCCAGAGAAAGTACCTGTAAGTGATTCATTTATAAATCAGATGATTTCAATGTATGAAAAATCAATTTATGACGATGATAGGGTAAGGACATACCTCGCTCTAGCAATGGGGCAAACAAATAATCCTAAGTTTGGAAATTCTCTAATAAAAGGACTTGAGGATGAAAAATTAGAAAACAGAATAGCCGCAATTAAATCTTTAGGAATGATTAAATTTAATTCTTCAATAAGTAAATTAAACAATATATCTGTTTCTGATAGTGATATCCAAGAAAGATTAGCTGCCGTCATATCAATGGGTGAAATTAGAGATAAAAGTTCAGAAGATTATTTAATTTTACTTCTAGATGATGAAGAACCTAATATTAGATGGGATGCGGCAGTTGCTCTGATTAAAATGGATAATATATCTGGAGTAAATATTTTAAAAAAACTATTAGATAGATCTTATTACTTGAATTATTCAAATATAAATGAGATGGAAATCAACAACTCTATGTTAACAATTTTAGCCCTCGTATCACAATATCCAAATATTGAATTCAAGGAAAAATTAGAATTGCTGGCAAAAGATGAAAAAAATGTTAAAATAAAAGAATTTTCTATGAAAATTTTGAGTGAACATTATTAAATTAGTTATATGGCATATATAGTATTTTTAAGTAAATGAAATTAACACAAGAAGAAAAAAATAAATTAATAAGCGCTAAAGATGAATCTCAATGGTATAAAATCATTGAAGATATAAAATCAGTTAGAAACAACTTATACCCTAATGATTTAGCAAGAGAAATACTTGCTATTTATCATAATAAATTCCCCGTAAATAATTATCCTGTTTATGAGGATTCGAAGCAATCAAAAATCGATAGGAAATCATTTTTAACAACTTTAAGTGTTGCATGGGTTGCATTTGCTGCAGCAACAGGTGGTTTTCTAACAGTATTAATAAGATTTTTATTCCCTAATGTATTATTTGAACCTCCTCAATCTTTTAAAATTGGATTTCCTGAAGACTTTGAACCTGGAAAAGTTGATCTCCGTTTTAAAAAAGAATATAATGTTTGGATTGTAAGAGATGATGAGAAAATAACAGCTTTATCAACAGTATGTACTCATTTGGGATGTACCCCCAATTGGCAAGAAACCGAAAGAAAATTTAAATGTCCATGTCATGGTAGTGGTTTTAGAGCTACTGGTATAAACTTTGAAGGTCCTGCTCCAAGACCATTGGAAAGATTTAAAATTGCTCTAGCTAATGATGGTCAAATTATGGTTGATAAAACAAAAATGTTTAAATATGAAAAAGGTGAGTGGAATAGAGAGGAATCTTTTTTAAAGGTTTGATAAGGAATTAATATGTCANATAAGAAAAAATCAATATTAGATTATTTAAATGAATCAATGGTTTGGAAATCTATCTTTAGATCCGGTGTTCCAAGGACAAGAAGACAGAGAATGTATGCTGTCTTAGGTAATGTTTTTTTACATCTACATCCAGCTAGATTACCAAAACATGCTGTAAAAGTTGGATATACATGGTGTATGGGNGGCTTATCTTTTTTCCTTTTTGTAGTCCTNACAATTACAGGNATTNTATTAATGTTTTACTACAGACCAACCGTTGAGTATGCTTTTACAGANATNATTGATTTAGGTGAACAAGTTCCATTAGGAATAATGAGAGAAATTCATCGCTGGGGTGCTCACTCTATGGTATTAACTACTTGGTTGCATATGCTTAGGGTATTTATGACAGGTTCATATAAACCTCCAAGAGAATTCAATTGGGCTGTAGGTGTTATATTAATGACACTAACATTACTTTTGAGTTTTACAGGATATTTACTTCCTTGGGANCAGTTAGCAATATGGGCTGTGACAGTTGGCTCTAATATGGCAAGAGCTACACCTTTCCTAGGNCATGAAGGCCCAGGTGCNTCTTTACTNGCTATTGGAGATGTAAATCTAGTTCACTCNGGATCTGATGTTAGATTTGCNCTTTTAGGTGGTAGATTTGTTGGAGAGGCAACGTTGTTAAGGTTTTANGTTTTGCATTGNATCGCTGTTCCATTTATCGCAATGATATTTATGGCAGTTCATTTTTGGAGAATTAGAAAAGATGGTGGAATATCTGGTCCGTTATAATGCTTGAGAGCTTAAAAGATATTATAGATTATATGTCTACACCAACAATTTCGTTTACACTTCTAACGGTTATTTTTCCTTTTTTATTTCCNCCTACAGATTGGTTTGATAAGATTAGTAGGAAGTTTGGAATATGGAGAGTTTGGACTAATGCTGGTGGATTTATTTTATTTGTTATAACCACAGCTTTCTTTTATATTGGATTTCAAGATGAGAATTTTAGTATTATTTTAAATAAACCTGATAACTTCCCTATTATTTTAATGATTTATACAATGTTCTTCTTTACTTGGTATGGTATNAAAAAATCTTATATAAATGATAGAAGAATTGAAAGAGGTAAAAAACCTAATGAGTATAATGATCCAGAAGATAAAGTATTAGTATGGCCTGATCTTGTTTATATAGAATTTATTGCATTACTGCTTTTTTCAGTTTTCTTAATAGTTTGGTCAATTTTAGTTGCAGCTCCATTAGAAGAGCCGGCTAATCCTTCTGTTACACCTAATCCTTCAAAAGCACCTTGGTATTTTTTAGGCTTGCAAGAAATGTTAGTTTATTATGATCCTTGGCTTGCTGGAGTTTTATTCCCAACATTCATTATATTAGGAATGTGTGCAATACCATATATGGATATAAATAAAAAAGGTGATGGCTATTACTCTTTTAAAGAAAGAAGAGTAGGTCATTTTATTTTTATGTATGGATGGCTTGTTTTATGGACTTATTTGATTGTTATTGGAACTTTTTTTAGAGGTCCTAATTGGAACTTTTACGGACCATTTGAATGGTGGGACCCTCATAAACTAGAAGTTTTAAATAATATTAATTTATCAGAATACTTTTGGGTTATTATGTTAAATCAACCTCTACCTTCAAATGTTATTATGAGAGAGTCTATTGGTTTCCTTGTTACCGGTTTATATTTGTTTGTATTGCCAATATTACTTGCAAAAACTTATCTAAAAAATATGCTAAAGGAATATGGACCAGTTCGTTATGTTTTTTTAATGTTAATGGGTTTATCTATGTTATCTCTTCCTATAAAAATGTATTTAAGATGGTTTTTTAATTTGAAATACATAGTGGCTATACCGGAATATTTCTTTAATATTTAATTATGAAACCTAAAAANGACGAAAGATATTGGAATATAAATTTACTTAATAAGTGGTTTGCTGTATCTAGTATTCTTACTCTTATATCTGTTGGTTGGATGTTTCTTCATGATAATGATGATGAGTTTAAAGAATATCAGCGAGAATTTAGAAAATTAGGCTCAGAAGTAGCCCAGAAAAAATTGCTAACTGAGTTAGATAATGTCGAAGATGAACGTAATATTTATCAAAAAGCTTATGATGAAGAGAAAAATAAATATGATTCTAAGGGAAACCAATTAGATTCTTTAAATAATTTATTAGTTGAAGTCAAAGGAGTCTTTTACAAATCTAATATGGACTATTTATTTTTCAAGGCTGAGTCAGATCAAAAAAAATATTTATATGAATCTGAAATTGCTCATTCGCATCATGATGAAGATGAGCATCATATGTCTGATAAGGATAATAATTCTGAGGAAATCCATTTTAAATACAAATATAAAGATGAATATGAATCATCNCTTGTTAAATTAAATAAATTAAAGTTACTTAAAGAAAAAGATGAAAAAGAAGTCGTTGATACAGAGAATAAGATTAAGGCATTAAGGTCAGATTTGAAAGTAAAGGAAGATGAGTTAAATAAATATCTAAAACAGGTTAGTTTATTAGAGATTAAAATTCAAAAACTTGACAGGTCTCAAATGTCATTTGCAAACCAAATTGGTGATATAGTAAGAGATTTGCCTATCATAGATTTTTTAGATCCGTACTATAAGGTTCATCAATTAGTAGTTAAAGATGTTAAATATGATGTTNATTTTGCTTCAGTACCAAGTGTTGATAGATGTACTAGTTGTCATTTAGGTATTGATAATCCTGATTTCGTTGATGCTCCTCAACCATATACAGCTCATCCAAGACTTGATTTATATGTTTCTTCTTCATCTGCTCATACAATGGATCAATTCGGGTGTACTAGTTGTCATGCTGGTAGAGCAAGGGGAACATCCTTTGTTTCTTCTTCACATACTCCAGGTTCAATTGAACAAGAGGAAGAATGGAAAGAAAAGTACGATTGGGAAAAAATACACCATTGGCTACAACCAATGCTTCCGACTAAATATACACAAGCAAGTTGTTTTAATTGCCATCAAAGTCAGCCTATTGTTGAGGGTGGAGATAAATTGGCTCTAGGGCTTGGTCTTATAAGTACATCTGGTTGTAACAATTGTCACCATATTGAATCTTATCCTAAGCAAAACAATGCTGGACCGCCTTTGACTCATCTAGATCAAAAACTTGATAAAGAATGGGTTGCAAAATGGATTAAAAATCCTCAGAGTTTTAGATATAACACATGGATGCCACATTTCTTTGAGCAAGAGAATAGCTCTAGTCCTGAAATGATTAAGAGAAATAATTCTGAAATTTATGCTATGACAGAATATTTTTTTCCTAATGGAGGACATGTCATGAATAATTCGTCAGAATATATTGGTAATTATGAATCTGGAGAAAAATTATTTAATGCTGTTGGTTGTATGGGTTGTCATCAAATAAAAGATGAAAAAGTAGACTTAACATTTGATGATTTGCCATATGAAATGTTCATGTCTAAATTTGGTTATGAGACAGAAGAGATGACAAGGTATGAACTTCTTAAGAATCAAGGTCCAAATTTAATAGGTATTGGGTCTAAATCAGATGCTGAATGGATATATAATTGGATAAAAAATCCTTCAGAGTATTATCCAGAAACAAGAATGCCTGATATGAGATTATCACATGATGAGGCAGCTGATATAACTGCATACCTGCTCACACTTAAAAATGAAGAATTTACAAAGTTACCAAGCTCTTATTACGACGAAGAAGAAATGAGCAATATCGCTCGAGGATGGTTGGTTAAAGCATTTGCTGAAGAAGAGGCAATGGAAAAATTAAATAATATGTCTCAATCAGAAGTTACCCACTACGTTGGTACCAAAAGTATAAATTACTATGGTTGTTATACATGTCATAATATAGAAGGGTTTGAAAATGCTAAACCTATTGGAGCAGAATTAACGTATGAAGGTTCTAAGCCATTAAATACTTTGGATTTTGGGCATATTCATTCTATTGGACATAATAATTATTCATGGTTTGAACAGAAACTAGCAAATCCTAGAATCTTTGATCGAGATAAAATAGTAGCTCCAGAAGATAAATCTAGAATGCCTAATTTCTATTTTAAACCTGAAGAAATAGAGGCAATTACTACTGCAATATTAGGATTTAACAACAATAAATTTTCTTCTACTATGCTTATTGAAAATCTTGTTGATGATAAAAATGTTTTCAAAGGATACTCTTTGATTCAATCATATAACTGTCAAGGTTGTCATATAATAGATGATTTTGGTGGTCAAATAGTTGATTTACTAGGTCAAGATTACGGTCCTCCTAATTTGAATACTCAGGGAATAAAAACTCAGCCTGATTGGTTATATACATTTTTCAAAAATCCAATTACTATAAGACCAAACTTACAAGTTAGAATGCCATCATTCACAATGTTCTCAGATGATGATTGGAATTCTCTAATAGGATCTTTACAGCATTTAGAAAATCATAAATTATCTTTTGAAAGTGATATAGTTGTTGATAGAAATACTACTGAATTTAAAGCAGGTGAGAAATTACATGAATTTGGTGCTTGTAATAATTGTCACTTTTATGGAGAAATTAAACCAGTGCAAGGACCGGCATCTTGGGCCCCTAATCTTGCAATGACCAAAGAAAGATTAAGACCTGAGTGGGTTCAGCAGTGGCTTAAAAATCCGCAAGAAATTATGCCTGGAACTAAGATGCCAGCAGTTTATTTACCAACGCCAGATATTTTAGATTCTGATGGTTCATTGGAAGTGTGGGGTAGTGATTTAGTAAACATGAGTGGTAATACAGATTTGATGCTTAAAGGTATTACTAATTATATTTATACAATTCCTGGTAAAACAGATATTTCAGATTTAGTAAGAGATTATTTTAAAACCAATGGTTATGATTTCAATGCAGGTGAGGAGGAAGAAGAAGATGATTGGGATGAAGATTGGTAAATTATTAACTAGTAGTATACTTTAAGTAAATTTTCAATATCTTTTTTTACTAAACTAGGCTTCCAATCCATTCCATCATATGTCGTTATTAATTTCAAATTTTTATCAACTACTAGTGTTCGCATAGTATGTCCAATATTATTTTCTTCTACCCCCCAATATGCAATTCCAGATTGTTGACTTAATGTAAAAATATCATTTAGATGATTATAGCTAGATAAAAAATGTAAATTATCTTTTTCAATACTTCCATACATACTTTCTAACACTTCTGGTGAATCAAATAAATAATCAAAGCTAATTAATAGGAAATCAATACTTTCATCTTTAAAATAATTCGAAAGATATTGATTCTTAACTATAGCCGCTGGGCACATATTTGGCATTGGACATTTACTAAATATGAAAGATAATACTAAGAAATCTGAATTAAAATCTAACAGTGATTTTTCTTTATTATCTGTATTCAAAAATGAAACATTATCTATATAATCACCATATTCTTTAAGGCTGTATTTTAAATCTTCATCACTATTCCAAAAATCTTNATCATCATTTATTTTTGAAGTACCAAGCTTTTCATAATTTAAAGTATAGCTATCTTTATCTTTTATTATCAGATCAAATATAACACTATCGTTTACAGCAAATTGGTTGATATCTACTGTCTTATGTAAATTGAAAAACATAACCATTTTAACCATAAAGCCAGGTATCTCTTCGTGATCAATTAGAAGTTTATGATTATCTTTATTAATTTCTTTTATTATGCCTGTAACCTTATATTTTTTTGGAATGTTACAGGAAAAAACAAAAAGACTTATACAAATTGTTATAATTAATTTATTTTTCATGAAAATAATTTAAAAAAAACTTTAAATAAACATATAAACCTTTTTAATTTATTAGTAATAATTTTAACAGTTTTTTATAAAGTCAATTTAAAGGAATAATAAAAATGAAGATCGGTCTTTTTTGGGGTAGTTCTACAGATAATACAACAACAGCTACAGATTTTATTAAGGAATATTTAGAGATGAATGATCATGAAGTTGATATTCATAATATTGCAGAAGCTGATGTTGATAAAATTCTTGAATATGATAACATAATAATAGGATGCCCAACATGGCACATTGGTGAATTGCAAGAAGATTGGGATTCAGTATTCCTTGAATATGAAAAGCTAGATTTTAATGGAAAAACAGCGGCTTTTTTTGGCTGTGGAGATCAGATTGGTTATCCAGCTAACTTTTTAGATGCAATTGGTATGCTAGCTGAGCCGTTCATGAAAAAAGGTGGAAAACTAATAGGAAGAATCCCTAGAGATAATTATCAATTTGAAGGTTCTAGAGCTTTAGATGAAGATGATAAGCTAATGGGTTTAGGACTTGATTATGATAATGATGATGAGCAAACATGTGAGGATTATATGATTGATTGGTTAGAAGAAATAATTGAAGAATTTCCTGGCTAAAATATTCCATAATTATAAAAAAAAAGGCTATTTTAATAAATAGCCTTTTTTTTTATCTAAAATTAAAGAACTATTTTTTGGATTTAGATGGTTTTACAAAAGTAAAGTCTTGATTAGTATCCATTGAATCTTTTATAGTTACTGACTTAGTTATAGATCTAGCCATCTTAAATTTTTCTTGCCATGCTACAACTTCGTATGTTCCAGGAGGAATGTCATTAATTTTGAAATTTCCTTTTTCATCAGTTACAGCAAAATAAGGATGGTCTTGAACAAGAACCCATGCTTTCATCCAAGGATGAACATCACATTTTATATAAAAGGGCTCTTCTACTTCTCCAAAAGATGTTTCTTTTTCTTTAACAACTTTAGGCATAGCAAAATTAAACTGGTCATTTACTTTTGCCATAGAATGAATGTTATGTAATGTTGCGTCATTATTTTTAATTAGAACTTTTTGATCTTTCATAACAGCCATAACATGAGGAGCGTAGACACATCCTTTCTGGTCTAATACAGCAGTTTCCGTAAGTTTAGGGCCATCATATTTAACGTCTTTTAACCATACAATCACATTCTTAAGATTCATATCTTCGTCAACAATAAAGCTTTCAGACATAACCTTTTCGTCATGTGATGAACCACAAACTGGATCTGCATCCATTTTTAATGGTTTTTTACTAGGTACTTTTCCTTCATATTTCACATTACCGACTAAGCTTCCATGTTTGTGAGTATCGCTTGTACCACAACCATCACAATGAGCAGATAAATTTGATATTAAGAAAAAGGTTGAAATGATAAGTGCTAGTTTTTTCTTCATTTTTTTATATTCTCCATTTAAATATTATTTAAATTTAAACTATATATTAAATTTACTGCAACAATTGTTTGTCTATTTACATATTGAAACAATTATATGGTATAAATATTTTATTTAATTAGTTATATTTTATTAATTTTTAACATATAGGGAGCTATCTTGATATTTTATATTTTATTATTTTCAGTTTTATTTGGAACAAGTGATTTTATCTTGGAGGGTGTTAATAGAGATGGATATGAAATTAGTTTTTTACTAAACGATGATATTCAACTCACAAAAAAAAAATCCTTTACATCTTTAGAATCATCTAAAGGATATACAGATATATTAGGTATGCCTAAATTACCTTTATTTTCTTCTATGATTATGATAGACCCATCTAAAAAATACGAAGTTGATTTTAATGTAAATAAATCTAAGATAATCAATAATGTAAAAATTATACCGACGCAAAAAATACAAAATGGTTTAGAGAAAACTTCAATTGAATTAATTGATGATGATTTTTATAATTCTTCTAACACTTATCCTTATGTTAATGTTTCAATATCAGAACCAATGATAATGAGGGATATTGTTGTTTGTAACCTAAATGTAATCCCATTTAAATATAGTCCTAGTAAAAATCAGCTGGAAATTTATGAATCAATATCTATAACCATTACAGAAATAGGTCTAACTGAAGATATAAGACAAAGAAATCTCCCTAAGTCTGCAGTATTTGAAAAAATTTATAAAAATAAAATATTAAACTATAATCAATTTTACAGAGATAGTAATTATCAAAATCCAGCAATATTATATATTTGCTCTGGTGATATAGAAAGTAATTCAATATTTCAACAGTTAGTGGAGTGGAGGAGACAAAGGGGATACATTGTTTACACTGCTTCTCTATCTGAAATTGGAAGTAGCTCAACATCTATTAAGAATTTTATTCAAAATGCCTATAATAATTATGATGTTCCGCCAGAATATGTGTCTTTGATTGGAGATGTAGGTGGGTCGTATAGTATTCCAACGTATTATGAAGATTTTGGACATGACTCTTATGGCAATGAATGTGAAGGTGATCATCCATACTCTCAGCTAGATGGATCTGATTTATTACCTGAGGTTTTAATTGGTAGAATGTCTATAAGAACGGTAAGTGAATTGAGCACAGCTGTTTATAAAATTCTAAATTATGAAAAAGCAACTTATCTAGGAAGTTTGGATAATTATTATACTAAAGCAGCAATGTTTGGTGATCCTTCAAGTTCAGGAAATTCTTGTTCAATTACAAAAGAAGCTGTCGCAACACTACTAAGTAATCATGGCTTTGATGACGTATATTTAAAAACTTCTGGAGGGAGTTGGTCTTCATCAATGCGAGATGAATTGGCTGAAGGTTCTTTGTTTTTTAATTATCGTGGGTATCTAGGTATGAGTGGATTTGAGAATAGCGATATTGATAATGCTAATAATGGATATAAGCTGCCTTTTGCAACTGTTCTTACATGCGGAACGGGATCTTTTTCTGAAGACCAAACCTGTATGTCTGAAAAATTCTTTAGAGCAGGAACTGTATCTAATCCTAAAGGGGGTGTTGCTGCAATCGGAACAGCTACATGGAATACTCATACATTATTTAACAATATTGTCGATATGGGCTTGTATCAAGGTCTACTAGCAGATGAAGTAGAAACCGCAGGTGCATGCTTGGCTAGTGGGAAGCTTGCTTTATTAAANACATATCCAACTAATCCGTATCAATGGATTAGTTCNTTTACTCATTGGAATAATTTAATAGGAGATCCTGCAACNCATTTATGGACTAAAACTCCAAGTTTACTTACTGTAAATCATGAAAGTCAAGTTTCGTTTGGTACAAATTATNTAAATGTTACAATTGAGGATTCNTTCGGTAATCCAGTTAGCAATGCGCTTATTACTNTACTAGAAAGGTTTGAAGATACTCCAATTAATTTATATTCNGATGAAAATGGNGAGGTTTTATTTGATTTGGAATCGTTCAATAGCGGCCTTTTTAGTCTAACAGTAACTAAGAATAATTTTAAACCATATACCGGATCAGTTAATATTACTAATTCAAATATTTCTGTTAATATTGATTCTAGTCAATCATTAATAGTGAATGATGATAACGATGGGATACCTACAGCAGGAGAAAGATTTGGATTATCTATTCCAGTTGCTAATTATGGATCTCAAACTGCACAAGATATAACTGCAACATTAACTACAACTTCTAATTTAGTAAATATTTTAAATAACCAAGTATTAATTGGTAATATAAATGAAAATCAGAGTTTATATTCGTCTGATTTTGATATTTTAATATCGCCAACTGCTATTCAATCAGAAGATTTGGAGCTGTATGTTGATTTTCAAGATAACCAAAATAATCAATGGTCGTCTAAAGTTAATTTAGATATAAGAGGAAGTCATTTGATTCCAAATCAAGAAGTACTTATTCAGCCTGGACAAACTAATGACATTAGTATAAGTTTGGCTAATCAAGGTTTTTTGTCAGCTAATAATGTAGAAGCTCAGCTTATTTACTTAGGTGATTTATTAATAGTTAATGATAATTTAGGTGAGTGGGGGAATATCAATCCTGGTCAACAAGAAATNTCTATAGATAATTTTAATATAACTGCTAGTAGTGATATTGTTTCTGGTAGTCAAGTGATTGTGTCNTTATTAATTGAAGATTCAAATGGATATAGTAAAATTGAAAATGTAATTTTTAGATTAGGAACTGTAGATGTTGATGATCCATTGGGTCCTGATAACTATGGCTATTATATTTATGATTCAAATGATTTAGATTATAATTTACATCCAGATTATGATTGGATAGAAATTAATCCAAATAGTGGAGGTCTTGGAACAAATCTCAATTTATCAAATAGTGGAAATGGCAACTGGAACGGCAATGGACCTCTAAGCACTGTTGATTTGCCTTTTACTTTCACTTTTTATGGAATAGAATATAACCAGATAACTGTATGTACGAACGGGTGGATAGCATTTGATGATGTATCTTCTGAATCATTTAGAAATTATCCCATCCCAGGTGCAGGAGGACCATCTCCTATGGTGGCTGCTTTTTGGGATGATTTAGAAACTGGAAATAATGGTAAAGTATATTATTATAGCAACAATAATTATGCGATTGTACAGTGGGATAATATGAGAACATATGATTCAAATTCATCTGAAACATTTCAAATAATTTTAAATAATGATTCTAATCAACCCTATGGTGATAATTCAATAAAAATACAATATGAAGATTTTAATAATACTTCAGCTGGAGATTTTAATAATTATCCTCCAGAGCACGGTAGTTATTCAACAATAGGGATAGAGAATCACTTATCTAATGATGGTTTACAGTATACTTATTATAATAATTATCCATCAGCAGCAATGACATTATCAGATAATACTGCATTATTTATTACGACACAATTACCTGTAACTTTGCCTGTACCCCAATTATATACATCTTATAATAGCTTAGATTTCAGTATTCAGCCTAATAATCAGGATTTCATAGAAGTTGAATTGACAAATATTGGAGAAGAAGAATCAATTTTAACTTATGAGATAACGCAGTCTTATCCTAATTTAGATTCGCCTTTTTCTTCATTAGGTGGTGGACCTGATTCATACGGTTATTTTTGGACTGATTCTTCAATTGATTCGAATATAGACTTTGAATGGTATGATCTTATTGATGATGCTACTCAGGTTAATTTTTCAACAAACGATGATGCTTCAGAATATTTTAATATAGGATTTGATTTCAATTTCTATGGACAATTATATACAGATTTTTTAATAAATCCAAATGGTTGGGTAGGGTTTGCAGGAGATAGTCAAGAATGGTACAATTCAAATATACCTGCTCAGGTAGGATTGAGTGGTTTATCAAATCCAATGCCTGCAATTTTTGGCTTTTGGGATGATTTAAATCCTATCAATAGTAATTGCAGTGCAGAGTGCGCTGGAAATATTTATTATCATAGCAATGATGATAGGCTCATTATATGGTTTGAAAATGTTGCTCATTGGGTAACAGGGTCAGGAGATTTTTCAGGAACCTCTTATGACTTTCAAGTAGTTATTTATCCTGATGGATCAATAGATATCAATCATAATTCTATAACAGGAGAGTATTCTGCAACTGTGGGAATACAAAATCAGTCTGGTAACATAGGATTGCAAGTTGATCAATATGATGGAGATTATTTTGAAAATAATATTTCTTACAAGTTTAAAAAGCCATTTTCATCTAATTGGTTATCTTTAGAATCAACTAATAATAATCTATCAGGAGATTTATTTGATGGTGAAGAAGCTCTGTTCGAGGTACATGTTAATTCAGAGAATATGCCTTTAGGTAATTATTCAGCAAATATTTTAATAGTTACTAATACTGAAGATGTAAATATCCCTATTAATTTAGAAGTCTCAAATACTGCAGGAATCCCTGGTGATTTAAATGGTGATTCAACAATTAATGTTTCTGATATTGTATTGCTTGTTAATTCTATTCTATCCAATTTATCATATAATCCTAGTAGTGATTTAAATAGTGATGGTAGTATCAATGTTACTGATATTGTATTATTAGTTAATATTATCCTTAGTGGAAATTAGTAGAAAAATAAAAAAATCAGTTTATATAATTATTTAATTATAGTGTAAATTATTATATGTTAATTTTTTATTTTTTAATGGCTTTGTCCTTTTTTACAATATTTATCAATGGCTTTCAGTGGATTTTTAAATTCAATATATATAATGCTAATTATATTTCATTTTCTTTTATTTCAACTATTTTATACATGTTTACTCAGTCAGCTATAATGTTTTATTTTATAGGTGCGGGTAAAAAAATAAAAGAAATTATTTTAGAGAATGAACTTGATAAAAAAATATATCAAGAAGTAATTGATATTAAAAATGAATTATTTCCAGCTTTAACATTAAATATTTTAATTGTAGGAACTGCTTTTGTGTTAGGTGGTGGTGTTCAAACAAAAGCTCTTAGTAAGTATTGGCATTTTTTTATGTTTTATCTTGGCCTCTTACATTATGTTAAAGTCATAGTAGTACAGCATAAATCTTTAATCAAAAACTCTGATATTCTTTCCAGGATTGGAATGCAGTTAGATGAGTCTAAAAGACAATAGAGATTAGATATTTATTATTTAGCTAAAATATTAGAGTTATTAGGTATGTTTATTCTTGGTGTAAGTTTTGTAATAAATTTTCCAGAATTAATTAATTGGAATTTCTTCATAGTTGGAATAGCTTTTTTTACTATGGGTTTTATGATAGAAAAGTTTGTTTTAAAGTAAGTAATTTTTTATTAAATTTATGTAAGATAAAATAAGAACATTTTAATGAAGATAGATCACCTAAAATCAGTACCTGAGTTACCAGCATCAGTTAAAGGTAAAAAAAATAGACCTAAAAAAACTGCTTGGGTAGACGAAGATAATTGCACAGGCTGTCAGGCGTGTGTCCCCTTTTGTCCTGTGGATTGCATTGAACCTGTCGCTTTGGAAAAACATGTTTTTCCTCCAATTCCGCCCGTTCAAATTAGATTTAATGAATGTATTGGGTGTCAAATATGTGCAAAAGTTTGTACTAAATTAACATGGGATGCAATTCGCATGGTTGATACTGATAATTTGGAAGAACGTTTAGATATTATAATTGATTAATTAGGAGTTATTTTGACTGATACACATCATAAGGAAAGTTTTTGGAGAAAATATATTTTCTCTATTGATCATAAAGTAATAGGGATTCAATATGGAATAATGTCCTTGCTATTTTTGTTACTTGGATTTGGATTAATGTTAGTTATGAGGTGGCAGTTAGCTTATCCTGATCAACCTTTGCCTCTGTTGGGTTGGAGGCTATCTCCTGATATGTATAATTCGTTTGGCGCAATGCACGGAACTATAATGATTTTTCTAGGTGTTGTTCCTGTTATTACAGGAGCGTTTGGTAATTATTTAGTACCATTGCAAGTTGGCGCATGTGATATGGCTTTTCCAAAGCTAAATATGGCAAGTTTTTGGTGTTATTTTGTTGGTGGAATAGTAATGCTAAGTGGCTTTCTTTTACCTGGCGGTGCTGCAAGTTCTGGATGGACATCTTATCCCCCTTTGTCAGTAGTTGCTACAACTGGTCAAACAGTTTGGCTAATTGGTATGGTATTTTTAATTACATCATCTTTGCTTGGTTCTTCAAATATAATAGTCACGATAGTCCAACTTAGAGCTCCAGGATTAACATGGATGAGGTTACCATTTTTTATTTGGGCTCAATTTGTAACTGCTTTTTTACTTTTACTTGCTTTTCCTCCATTGGAAGCAGCTGCCATTTTTCAATTAATGGATCGTCTTGCTGGAACTAGCTTTTTTATGCCGTCTGGATTGATTGTTGGTGGTGCGGCAACAGATTGGGCTGGTGGAGGAAGTCCATTGTTATGGCAACATTTATTTTGGTTTTTAGCTCATCCTGAAGTTTATGTTCTAATACTTCCAGCTTTAGGTACAGTGGGAGAAATTATTGCAAATAATACAAGAAGACCTTTGTGGGGTTATAAATCACTAGTTTATTCTGTAATATTTTTAGGTTTCATGTCTTTTATTGTTTGGGCACATCATATGTTTTTGACAGGAATGGGACAAACGATGAGTATGTTCTTCTCAGTAACAACGATGATTATATCTGTTCCTTCAGTTGTAATCCTATCTTGCTTGTTTATATCCTTGTGGGGTGGCTCTATTAGATTTAATACACCCATGCTATTTGCACTAAGTTTTTTACCTATGTTTGGCTTAGGTGGTTTAACTGGCTTGCCTTTAGGATTACCACTTTCTGATATTGCTTTACATGATACGTATTATGTTATAAGCCATTTTCACTACGTTGTGGCTCCTGGTACAATATTTGCTATATTTGCTGGAATATATTATTGGTTTCCAAAAGTTACTGGTAAAAAATTAAACGAAGTATTAGGTAAAACTCACTTCTTATTCTCTTTCATATTCATGAATGGAATTTTTTTCCCAATGTTAATCCAAGGTCTTGCTGGTGTTTCTAGAAGATTGGCAGATGGTGGTCAATCTTACGCACATGCTCAACATGTTATTCACTATAACGAATTTATGTCTATGTCAGCGTGGTTATTAGGTTTAGCTCAGCTTCCATTTATATTGAATATTATTTTAACTCTTATTAAGAAAAAAGATAAAGTAGCAGATCCAAATCCTTGGAATTCAACAACATTAGAATGGGCATGTCCATCACCACCTATAGGACATGGAAATTTTGAAAAAGAACCAGTTGTTTATAGAGGACCATATGAGTATAGTGTCCCTGGTCACAAAACAGATTTTAGTCCTCAGTCAGAAAAATTAGGAGAAAAATAAATGGAAATACCGTATAATGAAGAGCTTAGACCCGATACAGGTTTATATAATGCTAAACTAGGTATATGGCTTTTTTTAGCTTCAGAAGTAATGCTTTTTGGAGGTCTTTTTTCTGCATATATAATGCTTAGACTTTCAGATCCAAACTGGGCTAGTTATGGTCAAGATGCTTTAAATGTTCCTTTAGCGACTTTAAATACAACTGTTTTAATTACATCAAGTATAACCATGGTTATGTCATGGGTTTCCTTAAAGCTAAATGATGTTAAAAAGTATAAATTATATATGGGTTTAACGCTTTTATGTTCTTTTGGATTTTTAATTATAAAATATATCGAGTATTCATCTAAATTTAGCCATGGTTTATTTCCTTCTACAAATAATTTCTTAGCAGTCTATTTTGTATTAACAGGTTTGCATATGCTTCATGTTATAGGTGGAATAGTAGTGAATGGTTATTTTTTCGGACCTGGATTGAAAATGTGGAATACTGAGCCTGAAAGATTTACAAACAGAATAGAAGTTGCAGGATTGTATTGGCATTTTGTTGATCTTGTATGGATATTTTTATTTCCTGCACTTTATTTACTATAATTAGGAGAAATTTATGAGTAATGATATGAATCATCATATAAAAGTTTATAGAAACGTCTTCTTAGGACTTTTAGTTTTGACAGGCTTTACAGTGGGTGCATCTTATATCCATTTTGATGCATTATGGTTAGGAGTTGCTCTTGGTTTGGCTATTGCCTTTGCTAAAGGTTATTTAGTTGCAGCAAATTTTATGCATTTAAATAATGAAAAAAGCTTTATGTATTTAACCCTTGCCATATCAGTTGTATTTTTTTTAGTTTTATTTTTTATGCCTACTTTATGGCACAATGATTTATTGAAATCTCCAAAACATATACCTCTTCAAAATGGTGAGGTATACAATGATATAGATCATTCTGATAATCATGGAGGACACCATTAATGTCACTTAAATCTTTTCATATAGTTTTTATTATTGCAAGCTCATTATTTATGGTTTATTTTTCGTATTGGGCTGTTATCAGCTGGTTTGATTATAGAGATTTATCATATTTGCTTTATGGTGTTTTATCTATAATATCATTTTTTTTATTACTTGTATATTCAAATAAGTTTAAAAATAAGTATAAGGAACTATCATCTTAATGAAAAACTATTTTACATATATTTTATTATCCTTGATTTCACCTAATTTTTTAAACGCATGTGCAGTATGTTATGGTGCTCCAGATGATCCCATTACACAAAGTTTAAACAAAGCAATTCTATTTATGTTATTTGTTATAATTTTTGTCTTATCCTGCATTATTTATAGTATTTTTACATTAATCAGTAGAAGTAATAATATTCAAACACAGGAGATTAAATGACTGAATTTTTGCAAAGCTATATGCCCATATTAGCCTCTGAGATGGGTCATCTTGGTGATAACTTAAGTGGTCTTGTCCATTGGCTTATGCTTGTTCTATTTATTGGCTGGGGAACATTTTTTATATATACATTAATTCGTTTTAGAAGTTCTAATAATCCTAAAGCTAATTACCATGGAATAACTTCACATTATTCAAGTTACGTTGAAGTAGGAGTGGTTGTTTTTGAAGCTTTATTACTAATCAGCTTTGCTATTCCTGGTTATGCTACTGTTAAGTATGATAAAGCCCTTGAAGAAACTCAAATAGAAGTTAGGGTGATAGCTCAGCAGTTTGCATGGAATATCCATTATCCAGGTGCTGATGGCAAATTTGGAACTACAAAAATTAGTTTAGTTGATGAAGAAACTAATCCTATAGGTTTAGATAGAAATGGTTATGGCGCAGATGATATAACGACTATTAATCAATTACATTTACCTGTAGATAAATTAATAAAATTATATATTTCATCGAAAGATGTAATACATGGGTTCGCTCTGCCAGAAATGCGTTTAAAACAAGATGCAATTCCTGGTATGCAAGTGCCTATTTATTTTACTCCAACTATAACATCAAAAGATTTTCTAGTTAAGTTAGAAGGAACTGCTAGAGAGGGTATGGGATATGAAATTGCTTGCGCCCAATTATGTGGTAACTCACACTATCGAATGAAAGGTTATATGACCATTCATACAGAAAAAGAATATAAAGATTGGCTTGTTGAAGAAGCAGAATATCTTGATGCTGAAGGCGAAGATGATTGGGATGATGAATGGTAAAAATCAAAGGCCCTTTAAGGGCCTTTTTTATTAAATTTAATTTATGTCATTGATAACTGATAAATGGACAGGGAAAGAATATTTTAAAATATATGATTTTAATCATATAGAGTGCTATGTTGGTAATGCTAAACAATCTCTTTATTATTATTGTTTAGTTATGGGTTTTAAAGTAATCGCTTATAAAGGTCCAGAAACAGGGAATAAAGATTCATCCTCATATGTTTTACAAAACAATCGTATAATTATTATCCTCACCTCGCCAGTTAATTCTGCTCATAAATCCAATGAATGGATAAGTAAACATGGAGATGGTGTTTATGATATAGCTTTTTTAGTTGATGATGCTAATGAAGCTTATGAATCATGCCTATCTAGAGGAGCTAAGTCTGCTTATCCACCAAAGTATAATGATGAAAATACATATTGCATCGCTGGTATTAAAACATATGGAGACGTCATACATTCTTTTGTTAGCAAGAATAAATATAGAGGTGTTTGGGCTCCTGGTTTTATTGAGATGAGCAAGCCTAACCTTAAATTAAGGGAAACAGGCTTAGTAAGAATAGATCATGTGGTTGGTAATGTTGAAGAAAATAAAATGGATTATTGGAAAGATTATTATGAAAATATATTTGGTTTTACCAATTTTGTAGTTTTTGATGATTCTGATATTTCAACAAAGTATTCATCATTAAAAAGCAAAGTTATGAGATCAAAAAATTGGAAGGTTAGATTGCCAATTAATGAACCTGCTAATGGTCTTAAAAAATCACAGATTCAAGAATATTTAGATTTTAACAATGGTCCAGGTGTACAGCATATTGCATTATTAACAACAGATATTTCGTACACAATTGATACATTAAGAAAAAATGGCATGGATTTTTTGAAAGTTCCTGATACTTATTATGATGAGTTAAATAAAAGGGTAGGCAATATAGATGAAGATATTAAAATAATAAGAGATTTAAATATTTTGGTAGATAGGGATGAGGAAGGCTACTTATTGCAATTATTCACTAAACCTGTTCAAGATCGACCAACCTTATTTTATGAATTTATTCAACGAAAAGGTTCAAAAGGATTTGGACAAGGAAATTTTCAAGCACTTTTTGAGGCTATAGAGAGAGAACAAGAAAGAAGAGGTAATTTATAATGCCATTTTATAATTCTAGAGGTGTAATACCTCCAAAGAGACACACGGTATTTAAAAAAAATAAAAATCTTTTATTTGAGGAGCACATCAGTAGACAAGGTTTCTCAGGTATTTATTCAAACATGTATCATCTATCTATGCCAACAGAATTAATAAAAGTAAAAAAAATTAAAAAAATAGATATTAAGAAAGCATCATATAATCATAAGGCAAGGCACTTAATGTCGTATAGTTTAAAAAAAACAGATGATCCTGTAAACTCTAGAACACCCCTTTTATTTAATAATGATATTATCATTAGTATTTGCAACATAAGTAAAAAAATGGATTATTTTTATAGAAGTGGTCATTATGATGAATTAATGTATGTACAATATGGGAGTGGCACTCTTTCAACAAATTTTGGTGATTTAAAGTATTCTAAGGGAGATTATATAATTATTCCTAAAGGTGTTATATATAAGATAAAAATTAGTATTAAAACAAAAATATTATTAGTTGAATCACTATCTCCAATTATTACACCAAAGAAATATCGTAACCAGTTTGGACAATTGTTAGAGTCTTCGCCTTACTGTGAAAGAGACATTGTAGTTCCTAGCTTAAATAAACCTATTGAAGAATCTGGAAATTTCTCAGTTAAAGTTAGATTAGAAGATGGAATTCAAGAATATATTTACAACCATCATCCTTTTGATGTTGTGGGTTGGGATGGATTTTATTACCCTTGGATCTTTAATATAAATAATTTTGAACCAATAGTAGGCAGTATACATCAACCACCTTCTGTTCATCAAACATTTGAGAGTAATAATTTTGTTATTTGTTCTTTTGTATCAAGATTATTTGATTTTCATAAGGATGCAATTCCTTCTCCATACCCTCATTCAAATGTTGATTCTGATGAATTTATTTTTTACAGTGAAGGAAGTTTTATGAGTCGAAGTGGTATAAAAAAAGAGTCTATAACGTATCATCCTATGGGCATTCCTCATGGTCCACAACCAGGCAAGTATGAATCTTCAATTGGCAAAAAAAGCACTGAAGAGTTAGCTGTAATGATTGATACTTTTAAACCATTACACTTAACAGAAGAGGCTCTTAAGTTATCAGATAAAAAATATCATTTAAGTTGGGTAAAAAAATAATTAAAATGCATTCTAAAATAAAAACAATTGATTTTAAATCCTCCAATGCTCCTCAGGAGTTTGTAAATTCATTAATTAATACTGGTTTTGCTGTTATTAGAAATCATTCAATTGATTATCAATTAATTGATAAAGTTTATGATATATGGGGAAATTTCTTTAAATCAGATTATAAAAACGATTATCTTTTTGATTTAGAGAAGCAAGATGGATACTTTCCTATTAAATCTGAAAATGCAAAGGGATATTCTTTTAAAGATATTAAAGAATTTTATCATATTTATTTACCATGGGGTAGGATACCTCCTGAGTTATCTGAAGATACACTATTAATTAGAAAAGAATTAAAAGGCATTGCTACAGTTTTATTATCATGGATTAATGATCTGACTCCTGGGAATATTAAAAATAATTTTTCAATACCTCTTCATGATATGATTGAAAATAGTCAAACAAATCTTTTAAGAATAATTCATTATCCTCCAATAAAAGATAAAGATAATAAAAATGCTTTAAGAGCAGCTGCTCATGAGGATATAAATTTAATTACTATTTTATTATCAGGTTCAAAACCAGGATTACAAGTTAAAGACTCCAATAATAATTGGATAGATGTTAAATCTGATTATGGTTCACTTATTGTAAATATTGGTGATATGTTACAAGAATGCTCTAGCGGATATTATCCATCTACATCTCATAGAGTTATAAATCCAGAAGATGAAGATAGTAATAAGTCTAGATACTCAATGCCTTTTTTCTTGCACCCAAGAGATGAGGTTGTTTTATCAAATAATTACACTGCTAAAGAGTATCTTGATGAAAGATTAAAGGAATTAGGCTTACGTAAATGAAAAAAATAATTTTTATTATTTCTTTATTTGTTTCATATTTTATCATCAATCAATATATGTCCATTGAATCTGATCCTTGTGATGTCAAGTGTGATAATTGTATTAATACTATTCAGTGTGAGGAATGTTACAATGAATGTTACTCAAATATTAAATAATTATGAATAATATTCTAAAAAAATTAATTAAAATTTTCAAGCCTTGGTTTGCTGTAGATTCTAGAGCATTGGGTATTTTTAGAATTATTTTTGGTTTTTTATGTTTATCAGATATCTTAAGACGCTGGGATTTTATTGATATTTTTTATACTCAAGCATCTATTATTCAATCATCCATAACTTCAAGTTCCTATAAAAATTTCACACTATTAAATACCTTTACCTCTTCTTGGGAAGTCCATTTATTCTTTTTAGTAGGTATTATTTTTTCATTGATGCTAATATTTGGGTATAAGACTAAGCTTTCTCAAATAATGTGCGCTGTTATTATAATTAGTATACATAATAGAGCTATTATGTTAGAGAATGCTGCAGATTTTTTTATGAATTGCATGTTAATTTGGACCGTTTTTTTACCCCTTGGTATAACTTTTAGTATTGATTCATTATCAAAAACATTAAAGGAATATAAAGAAAATTCAGTTGATGATTTAAATAATAGAGAACTAGGTATAAATAAATTCAAAACGATTTATTCTTTTGCATATTTTTGTATGATATATCAAGTTGCAACGATATATGTTTTTACAGGTATTGATAAAACAGGTTATGATTGGATGAATGGTTCGGCTGTATATAAAATGTTTCAATTAGATACTTTTCTTACTCCAGTTGGTTATTTTTTAAGAGATTATATTACATATCCCGTTTCTAAGTTTTTTACATATTCAACATTAGGTATTGAATATATGGCACCCATTATTTTATTTATTCCTTTTTATTCTTATATATTAAGATTTTTCTTTGTAATTATATATTCAATATTTCATATTAGTATTCGTGTTGCTATTAAAGTTGGTTTATTTTCGTATGTTTTGATGTGTACTTTTGTATTGTTGATTGATACATATTTTATTGAAAAATTTAAATCATTTATTTTACATAGATTCAAGAAGAATAAGTATGTTCTATTTTATGATTCTGATTGTGGTTTTTGTCATTACAGTGTAAGAATAATTAAAAGATTAGATGTTTTCCATCGGTTAGTTTTTGCTGACAAAACATACGATGGTGCTAAACCTTCTAATTTGGATGAAATGCTTAACGTTACAGCATTATTGTATAATCCTTTAGAAGATACGGTATGGACAAGACATCAAGTATTTGGTAAGATTTTAATTTTATTACCTTTTGGTTTTTTATTAGGTTGGATATTTTTTATTCCTGGTATAAGTATTTTGTTTGGAAAAGTATATGACATAATTGCAGCTAGAAGAACGGATGTAAGTAAGTTTCTTGGTTTACCAGCATGTGATTTAAAGAATAGGCCAAATGTTGTCAGTAATACCGAAAAATTAGCTTCACCTACATATAAAAAAAATATCTTATATGCAAAAAAAATTATGAATGTTTCGGTACTAACTATTCTTTTAATATCAAGTATTAATTATAGTTTGGCTGCAAATGATGGTGTTAATGATTTAATGGAAGATTATGGCTTTGGAAAAAATTACTTTAGACATAACCAAACATTAAAAAAAATAGCTTTTTATCCAAGAATGATACAAAGATGGAATATGTTCTCACCAACAGTTCTAAGTACTGATAAAGTTGTTATAGTAGAGGCAACGTTATCAAATGGTGATGTTATAGACCCATTTACAGGTAAAAAACCAGTTTTAGATAGTGTGGATTATAACATTCTTTGGCAAGATCATAATCAGTTTTGGAGAAAGTTTTTTAGTAGAGTTACTAAAAAGGGTAGAAAAAATGTTGTAAATAGATTTGAAACCTGGTTAAAAAGATACAATAATACTTATTTTGATCATAATTTAAATGGAAAAAAAATACGCCAGGTTAAAATTTGGTCTTTGTCTCAGAGGAATAAAGATGTAAATTCTAAATCAAACTATAGAGTATCAAAAAAATTATTAAATTCAAAGCAAGACAATAAATCAAAAAAAATAAATAAAAAGAAAAAAATCAAATGAAAAAATATATTATAATTATTTTATTATCCTTTTTTTATCCTCAATGATCAATGTGAGCAAATCCATCATTGCCAGTTGGCAATTCAGATAGAGGTGTAGGTCTTGGTGCAGGAGAAATAATGTTGTTTTCAGATTTAAGTTATCAGAAATTTGATTGGTGGCATGCAGAAATACCTGATGCGTATCAACCTGGAACAAATCTTGCAGAAGAATTTGAACATGAAGGTTTGTTTATTAATAAATCTATTAATTTAGGTCTAACTATTGGTTTGAGTGATTATTGGAATGTAACATTATCTCAGATTCTAATCGATAGATGTATGGAATGGGAGGGTCCTGTATGGGCATCAGAGGATGTTGGTTTTAACTCAGACATTCATAATGTTGGTGATAGTAAGACTGTCCATCATAGGTCTGAATGTGCATCAACTGATTTTATTGATATGAATGGTAATGTAAATGCATTTGGTGGGTATCTTGGTGATACTAAAATAAACTTTAAATATCTTCTACTTAATCAAGGTAAAGGGCCTGGTAGTAGAATGTTTATTGGAGCGGGCCTAACGATACCAAAAAAATATACCTTAACTGATTCACCATGGTCAACGACTATTTATGATCACGACAATAATCCTAACACACCTAATATTGAAACATTTTCACCACATAGACATTTTTATTTAAGTGATGGAGCTTATAAGATATCTACTGAAATTCAATTTTTTAAAAAAAGAATAAAAAAACCGGTATTTTGGGGAGGGACTTTTTCTTTAACTGCGCCAATTAATAAAAGTGATTATGGCTATAAGCCATCAACAAGATATGAATTATCTTTAATGGCATTATCAGGTCCCATAAAAAATATTGAAACAAATATATTAATGCTTTCATCAATTGGATTAAATTTTACTGCAGCATATACAAGTCCATCTGAGTGGGATAATAAAAGAACACCAAATTCTGAGGCTGTAATGTATATACCAGGAATAAGTTTTCTTTTTACCACAAACAATTCTGAAATCGGTACCTTTGGTTTGAATTTTCAAAGAGGTTATGAGAAGTATATGCAGAATTCTGAAAGGGATATCGAAGAAACTAATAAAATATATAGTATATCAATAAGTTATAGAAAACTATTAGATAAATATATTGATAAATTATATTGGAAATAATTTTGAATAAATTACGATTACATAATACCTTAAGCAAAAAAAAGAAAATTTTGAACCAGTAGATAAAAATCACGTAAAAATGTATACATGTGGACCAACAGTTTATAACTATGCACATATTGGAAACGCTAGACCTGCTGTTGTAAGTGATTTGCTCGTTCGATTATTAAGGTATCTGTATCCAAAGGTTACATATGTCTCAAATATAACGGATATAGATGATAAAATTATAAAAGCTTCTAAAGAAAGTAATAAACCAATAAATCAAATAACAGAAAAATTTGAAAAAATATATAACGAAGACATGGCTTCACTAGGTGTTTTGGCCCCAGATATTCAACCAAGAGCTACTGATCATATAGATGATATGATTAATCTTGTTAAAGATATGATTAATAATGGTTGTGCGTATGAATCTGAGGAACATGTTTTGTTTGATGTAAAATCATATAATGCATATGGTAAATTATCAGGAAGAGATATTCAAGATCAATTAGCTGGTAGTAGAGTAGAGGTGGCTTCTTATAAGAAAAATCCAGGCGATTTTGTGCTTTGGAAACCAAGTGTAGATAATGATCCAGGTTGGGATTCTCCATGGGGTTTTGGAAGACCGGGGTGGCACTTAGAATGCTCAGCAATGTCAGAAAAAAATTTAGGATTACCTTTTGATATACATGGTGGTGGAATGGACCTTATTTTTCCTCATCATGAAAATGAAGTTGCTCAAAGTTGCGGTGCACATGGAGAACAAAATAATCCAAAAATATTTGTAAGGTATTGGATTCACAATGCTATGTTAAATATTGGCGGGAAAAAAATGTCAAAATCAATAGGGAATATTTTTTATATAAAAGATTATACTGATAAATATCCTGGAGAAGTATTAAGATTTGCATTAATGTCTGGTCATTATAGACAATCTCTAAATTGGACAGATAAATCTATTGAACAAGCATATAGTACATTAAATCGTATTTATAGAATCTTAAAGAAAGTAGAAGATATAAAAATTGATGAAAATAATGTAAATTTAATTCCTGATAGTGTACTTGATTGTTTATGTGATGATTTAAACACACCAGGTGCTTTAGCAAAGCTTAATGATATTGTAAATAAATTATCTAAAGCAAGTGGTGATACTGAAAAAAAAGAATTGAAAGAGCAAGTAATTGCTGTATCTAATATACTTGGGATTTTAAAAGAATCGCCTGATGAATGGTTAGGAATAGGTCAATCAAGTGATAATAATAATGTTGATAATATTAATAAGCTGATTAAAGATAGAAATGATGCAAGAAAATCTAAAGATTTTAAAAAAGCTGATGAGATTAGAAATAAATTAACAGAAATAGGTATAGAAATTGAAGATACTCCGGATGGAACCATATGGAGAACTAAATAATTTATGATCAATGAAATGATAAAAATAACTTTACCTGATGGTACTGTTTTAAATAAAAATGCTGGAATAACTGGAATGGAAATAGCAGAAGGTATTTCAAGTGGTCTTGCTAAACAGTCTATTGTGATTGAATTAGATGGAAAACTGCGTGATTTATCTTTTCCTATAACGAAAGATTCAGAATTAAAAATTCTTAAAAAAGATTCTGATGTTGCATTAGAAATTATTAGGCATGATTGTGCTCATGTAATGGCAGAAGCTGTGCAATCTTTATATCCTGGTACTCAAGTTACTATTGGCCCAGCTATCGAACATGGATTTTATTATGATTTTGCAAGAGATAAACCTTTCACTGTTGATGACCTTGAAAAAATTGAAAAAAAAATGCATCAAATTATAGATGATGAAATTGAATTTAAAAGAGAAGTGTGGAATAGAAAAGATGCCATTAAATACTTTGAAAATGAAGGAGAGATTTATAAAGCTCAAATAATTAATGATCTACCTGAAGATGAAGATATTACTATCTATCGTCAAGGAAAATGGCTTGATTTATGCAGAGGACCTCATCTTCCTACAACAAAGCATATTGGTAAATCGTTCAAGTTGATGAAAGTAGCTGGAGCGTATTGGCGTGGTGATGAAAATAATGAAATGTTAACACGGATTTATGGAACAGCTTGGAGAACAGATAAAGAGCTTAGGACTTACCTAAATATGCTTAAAGAAGCAGAAAAAAGAGATCATCGAAAGATTGGAAAAGCTATGAGTCTTTACACTTTTGATGAGGAGGTTGGTTCAGGGCTTCCTTTATGGCTACCAAACGGAACTGTATTAATTGATGAGTTAGAAAGTTTAGCTAAAGAATCTGAAACACAAGCAGGTTATGATAGAGTCAAAACTCCTCATATAACAAAAGGCTCATTATATGAAAAATCAGGGCATTTATCTCATTATAAAGATAGTATGTTTCCAGCAATGGATATCGATGGTAATGAGTATTATTTAAAGCCAATGAACTGTCCACATCATCATAAGATTTATGCAAGCTTGCCAAGAACATATAAAGAATTACCAATTAGATTATCAGAATATGGAACATGCTACAGGTATGAAAAATCTGGACAGTTATTTGGTCTAATGAGAGTTAGAAGCATGCAAATGAATGATGCCCATATTTATTGTACGGAAGAGCAATTTAAAAATGAGTTTTTATCTGTTTGTAAAATGTACCTCTATTATTTTAAAATATTTGGTATTGAAAAATATGAGATGAGATTAAGCCTTCATGATCCTGAAAAATTAGGGAAAAAATATGTAGATGAGCCAGAACTTTGGTTGAAAACTGAAGATTTAGTTAGACAGGCTTTGCAAGATGGCAAATTGAATTTTGTTGAGATACCTGGAGAGGCTGCTTTTTATGGACCTAAAATTGATGTACAAGTATGGAGTGCTATTGGAAAAGAATTTACACTTGCTACAAATCAAGTAGATTTTGCTATTCCTTCAAGATTTGATTTAACCTATATTGATAAAGATGGTAAAGATAAAACTCCTTTATGTATTCATAGAGCGCCTCTTGGAACTCATGAACGTTTCATTGGTTTTCTTATTGAACATTTTGCTGGAAATTTCCCCATATGGTTAGCACCTATCCAAATGGTTATTATAACAATTTCAGATAAGTTTAATGATTATGCTGAATCTGTTCATAAACAGTTAAAGGCTAATGGAATTAGAGCTAATATTGATAGTAGAAGTGAAAAAATGGGCGCAAAAATAAGGTTAGCTGAAATCAATAAAATTCCTATTATGCTTATAATAGGAGAAAAAGAAGTATCCGAAAATACAGTCTCAGTTAGAAGAAAATTTAAGGGTGATTTAGGGTCTTTAAAATTACACGATTTTATAGAAAATATTAAAAAAGAAATTAATAATAGACTTCTATAAATGAAATTTTTATCCCGTTTATTTATATATTTTTTTATAAGTATTATAAAATTTTATCAAGTCTTTTTTTCTCCATTGTTAGGTAAAACATGCAGGTTTAATCCATCATGTTCTAATTATACCAAATTAGCAATTGAAAAATTTGGTATTTTAAAAGGTCTATTTATGAGTACTAAAAGAATACTTAGATGTAATCCTTGGGGTGGCTCAGGTCATGATCCATTGCCAGATAACTAGAATTTTATATTTATACATAAATTATTTTTGAAGAAAATTAATTATTATTTGATATTACTTTCTCTTATGTTTCTTTCCTCTTGTTTAGAAACAGGAGTATTAGTTGAATCTAAATCGCCAGATAAATCATTAAAACTTGAGCTGCATTTAGAAAATAATGCATTATACTATTCTTTATATAAAAATAATAAACAGATTATTGATAAATCTTTACTCGGAATAAAAGCTGATAAGTTTGATTTTTCAAATAACATTAATATTGTAGATATTTCTAATCATTCATCAAATACTAATTGGTTACAAGTTTGGGGAGAACAGAAAGTAATACAAAATCATTACAACCTATTATCTTTAAAACTAAAATCTAAAAATAATAATTTAACAATGATTCTAAATTTCAAGTTATTTGATGATGGTTTAGGATTTAGGTACGAAATTCCAAAACATAATGATTTAACTCAATTTAATATATTAGATGAACTGACAGAATTTAATTTTTCAGAAGATTCTAAATCATGGTGGATTCCTGCATATTCTTATAGAAGATATGAATTTTTATATGCAAATACTATGATTAGTGAAATTTCACGAGATAAATATTCAGAATTAATTGAACCTTTAAGTATTAATAGGATTGGACCTGAATCTGTGCATACTCCTTTTACAATAGAGCGTGATGATGGTATAACTATTTCAATACATGAAGCAAACCTGACTAACTATTCCAGTATGACGTTAAAATCTGATGGCTCTCAAAATATGGAATGTGATTTGGTTCCATGGTCTGATGGAGTTAAGGTTAAACTAAAAAATGAAATGATTACACCTTGGCGAACAATCATTGTTGGTGATAGCCCAAGTGAACTAATGATGTCAACTATGATATTAAATCTTAATGAACCAAATAAATTAGAAAGTACTGAATGGATTAATACGGGTAAATATATTGGTTTGTGGTGGGAAA
Organism: Fidelibacterota bacterium; assembly: GCA_002707645.1. Lineage (GTDB taxonomy): Bacteria > Fidelibacterota > Marinisomatia > SCGC-AAA003-L08 > D37C17. The sequence goes on from PANN01000003.1 coordinate 101,156, forward strand.
TGATTGGAACGAATCAATCTTCTTGGAGCTCGGGTCCTTACCATGGAGCAAAAACAGATAAAGTTTTAGATTATATTGAATTTGGTTCAAAGTATAATTTTGATGGATTACTTGTAGAAGGGTGGAATCAAGGTTGGGATGATAATTGGTGCTGTATGGGTGAAGGGAAAAGTTTCAGCTTTTATCAGCCTCATTTAGAATTTGATAATAAGAAGGTAGACCAAATTGCAAGGGATTTAGATATAAAGTTAATTGGTCATCATGAAACGGGGACACAAATTAAAAATTATGAATCTCAACTTGACAAAGCTTTTGAATACTGTCAGGATAATAATATTAGTATAGTAAAAATTGGATATATAAACGATGGCAATCAAAACATTAAAAGAATAGATGAAAATGGTAATTTGAAACTAGAGTGGCATCATGGACAATATATGGTTGATCATTTTAGAAAAGTATTAGAAACTGCAGCTAAATATGAAATTAGTCTTATTGTTCATCAACCAATAAAAAGTACAGGTCTTAGAAGAACATTCCCAAATATGCTAACAAGTAAGGGTGCAAAGGGTCAAGACTTTAATGGATTTATGCCTGTAGATTTTAATAATAAACCCAATCATACAACTATTTTACCATTTACAAGATTATTAAGTGGTCCAATGGACTATAATCCTGGAATATTTAATATGAAGAATTTTAGATTAAATAGAAATGGTAGTAAATCATTTAATTCTAATTACCAAATACCTAGTACTATTGCAAAAGAGTTAGCTTTGTATGTTGTTATATATTCACCTATTCAGATGGCAGCAGACATACCATCTAATTATGTGGATAATCCTGCCTTTCAATTCATTTTAGACGTTCCTACAGATTGGTCTGAATCTATCGCTATAAATGGAGAAATTGGTGAGTATGTTACTTTGGCTAGAAAAGATATTAACAGTGAGGATTGGTATCTAGGTAGTATAACAAATAAAAGAAAAAGAAATATGATTGTATCTTTTTCATTCTTAGAGCCTAATAAGAAATATAAAGCAACTATATATAAGGATCCACAAAATGGTGGTTGGCTAAATGATCCTGAAAATTTTGTCATTGAAACCAGTGTAGTTGATTACACTACTTTATATAAAATGAATATTGCTCCTGGAGGTGGTCAAGCTATAAAGTTTGTACCAATTAAATAATATGTCACTTATAAATATTATCATTTATTTTTTATTTACATTTGCAATATTATTATCATTGTATTCACTTTATAAATTTGAACTTGATATTTCAGACAACACATCGAGCGGTAAAATTTTAAAATTTTCTGCCTTAAGTGTTGGTTTTCTTTTTTTAATATGGTACTTAAACTGGTTTATAAAATTATTAATTAGATATATAAACTATAGTATCTTTTAAAATTTTAAATTTCGGTGATTTATGATGTTAGTGGAAGAGTTATTGATAATTTAGTTTCTGATTATAAATCAGAAGGTTCACATGAGGTTTTATGGAATGCATCCAGCATGCCAAGTGGAATATATTTTGCAAGATTGAATGTTAATGTTTTTGTTAATACTCAGAAATTAATGTTGATTAAATAGTCCGTATTATAAAAAAGACTAATTTATAATTATATTAACTAACAATATAATATCTGTGACATTAACTGTTTGATCATTGTTTAAATCATTTATAGGGTCATAATTCTGATTGAATATTATAGTATTAACAAGAAGTACTATATCAGTAACATTTACAGATTGATCTCCATTTAAATCACCAAGTAAATCAGAAGATGTATCATCATAAAAACCTTCTCCACATAAAGTATCAACTGGAGTGAACGGTCTACAATGATCATAGTATTCGCACTGTTCAGGAGGGAATTCACCGCATTCATAAGAATCATTACATAGGTTTGAATCATAATTAAGCCATGTTGGTTCAGCTAACCAGCAATCATTACATATATCATTTGATAAATCTCTATCACATGTTTCTGGCCAATCATTTGTATCACCTATAGCAAAACAAAATCTACTGATCCATTCGCTGCATCCTGGTGCACCTCCAACTTCACAATCATCTCCATACCATATTTCTAGTTGAAAAGTTGCAGGTCCTGCTTGATTACCTATAACATCAATATATGTGTTACCATTATAGATATATACAGGGGTAACGGCTAATTGAGGAGCATTTCCTCGCGCTCTAAACTTATCAGGCCACATCCCTAAATATAAGTCCGGTACATAAATTGTATATCTTTCTCCGGGTACTCTAAATTCAGAAGAAAAATCTATAGTTTCTAATTGAATAACATCTCCTTCAGCTAATACAGAAATTTCACTGGTGCTAAAGTTGTTTTCACTATTTCTTGATAACCTTACATTCATTAGATTTATTTCTTCTGGATGACATGGGTTTGTTCCATCAGCACACTCAGATATACATGCATCATTAGTGCCATTATTGCAATAGCTTTCATTATTAAAATTTGTAGAAGTTATAACTAATGAAAAAGATTGTGAATTGTTTATAAGTTCACCTTTGTGACTAATAGTAAGAGTATAATCTCCTGACAAAGGATTATCTAAAAATATTTGTTCTATATTATCTGAGGTATTATCTCCATTAATAGCTGATGCCTCAACATTTGATTGCATGACCCAAGGATAAAAAACTTCAGGATTAGAATTTTTATTTAATCTAATATCTAAATCATTTACTAGCATAGAAGATGTTGGATTGAATTGAGGTGAGGCAGGGGTTCCTGCTGGGTCATTCCAAGCAATAGTTATTTTAATTGGAGCTTGTCCTAATGAACTAATAGGAACTGTAATATTTTGATTATTATTTAGTGTTAATTCTTGGATATTATCAGAAGATTCTTGATTGTGATTAATTAATTCGGCTGCCGCTTTTGTATCTAATAATCCCCATCCATATTTATAATCTGGTCCAGCTGAGTTTCCAGCTTCTTTTGTAGTGTGAATTGCTAGAGCCTTTAAAGTACTTGCTTTCATAAAATCATTGTTTAAATTTTTATAATATTCTTGGAGTAGCAATAGTGATCCTGCTGCACTGGGTGATGATGAAGATGTGCCACTTGCAATGGTATAACTATCATTTGAAATATTATCAGTTGAATAGAGAGCTACTCCATCAGCTACTAGGTCTGGTTTAATTCTACCATCATCGGTTGGTCCCCACGAACTAAATGAAGACATTAAGATATCCTCTGGATTTTGATAACCCCATGGTAAATCCTCAATTGCACCTACAGTTAAAATATTTTTAGATAATGCAGAACCAGCAATACTATCATAATCTCCATCATTAGATCTTGGAGTATTATCTAAATATGGTTCATTACCATACATCCAATAATCTTCACCTTGTTGTGGCCCTGTTTCATCTCGATCATTTCCTGCTGACTTAACAATTAATAAGTTTGGAGCATTATTTGCTAAAATATCCCAATCGTAACTTTCTTGATCGTAGAAACCAAACTTGTAATCCTCAGTTTCATTAATTGAAGTATCACCGAGCCAAACCCATTTATCATCTTCATATAAATTCCACAACCATCCAGCAGCTGCACCATAAGAATGATTTGAAACTAGTAATCCGTTATTTGCAGAGATTGCAAGTTCTGATAAATCGTTATTCCAATCGTAAGAATGAAGAGTCGCTTCATATGCCATGCCCGATGCATCGTGATCAAAACCTCTTGCCATAATTGTTCCTGCAACATGCGTTGCATGAGAACTTGCTATTCCAGCATCATAGTTTATAACTCTACCATTAAATTCTTGATGGGTATCTAAAACAGGAGCATCGTCCCACATACCAATTGTCATTGATGATCCTGATATATTTAAGTCTAAAACACCACCTGTCCATAATTCATTTGTCCCCGTAGTTTTAGCAGCATAACGATTGTGCGTAATGTAATATTTTGGAACTCCACTGATTAAAGATTGAACTTCAGCATTTCTACCCTTTGATAATTTTTGTTTCACAGATAGGTTATTAGCATTAGCCCAATTACTAACTTCTAACCTTTTACTTAAATATTCCTCATTAAATCTTTTTGATAGTAATTCGAGATTATTTTGACCTATTAAAAATGATGTGATAATTAGAAAGTAAATGTTGTGTTTTAAAGTTGTCATATATTTCCTTTGAAGTTTAATTATCAAATTTACAAAAATTAAAATATTATTTATGATAAAAATTTAGAAGTAAAAAAATGATTAAATTAGTTTTTACCAATTTTTAGCAAGTCATTTCCTGAAGGCTGTTGGTAAATTTTTAAATCAAATTGATGTAGAGCGCTAATTAGATGATCAAATATATCAGACTGAATTTCTTCATAATCAATCCAATTAGTATTTTTTGAAAAAACATATATTTGTATAGGTAATCCATTGGATGTTGGAGATAATTGTCTAACTAAAAAAGTCATATCTTTATGAATATCTTTATTGTTTCTCAAATAGGCTTTAATATATGCTCTATATGTACCAATATTAGTTAATGCTCTTCCATTTATTATAGATTCTTTATTGACGCTTTCATTATGTTCTTTAAGATTGGATAGTTTCCTATCAATATATTCAGATATAATAGTTATTGATTTAAAATTATTAATTAATTCATCATTACAAAACTTTATACTATTCATATCAATATTTATTGATCTTTTAATTCTTCTGCCACCGCTATCACTCATACCTCTCCAGTTTTTAAATGAAGAATCAATAAGCTTATGTGTGGGTATGATAGATATGGTTTTATCCCAATTTTGAATTTTTATTGTGTGAAGAGCAATATCAATTACATCTCCATCAGCACCAAACTGAGGAGCTTCAACCCAATCCCCAATTTTAAACAGGTCATTGGAGTTTATTTGAATACTTGAAACAAAAGAAAGAATTGTATCTTTAAATATTAACATTAACACAGCTGTTAATGCACCTAGTCCACTAAGAAGATAAAGAGGAGATTGACCACTTATAATTGAAATAACAACAATAATACTTAGAAGATTTATAATTAATCTTAGGATTTGAAAGTAACTTTTTAAATTTATATTATTTGAATATTTACTACGATTATAGATATCATTAAAAACATTTAATAAAGAATTAAAAGATAATATTATTACGATTGTAATTAGGGATAGAAGTAATCTATTAATAATTAGATAGCTGCCTATAAATGAATTAAATAAATTGTACAAAATAATGAGAGGTACAATATATGATGTTCTGTTTAAGAATCCAGTTTCAATTAAAATATCATCAAGCTTTGTAGATGTTTTTTCAAATAAGCGAGATATAGCTTTTAATACTACGTATCTAATTAGAACATATGAAAAAAAACTAATAAATAGTGTAATAGCTAGTAAGATATATTTTTGTTCTTTAATATCCAAGATATAATGATTTAAGATTTCCATTAACATTCCTTGAAGTTTATTTAAAAATAATAATAATTGATTCTCAATTTAAAACTTATTTAATCAAAATTAAAGTACAATGGCTTTATAATGGCCAAAAATGTAATATCAAAGGAGTTCCAAGTATTACAATGAGTATTTCCAAAGGTAAGCCCATTTTCCAATAGTCAGAAAACTTGTATCCACCAGGTCCTAATATCAGAGCATTACATTGATGCCCAATAGGAGTAAGAAAAGCGCATGAAGCTCCTACCGCAACTGACATTAAAAATGGATCAATATTTACACCTAAAGAAATTGCAATTCCAGATGCAATTGGTGCCATAATAAGTGCTGTAGCTGCATTATTAATAACATCTGAAAGACACATGGTTATAATCATAACTAAAGCTAAAATTAACCAATGTGGTAAGCTCTGCGTCATTGTTACCATGTTGTTAGCTAATAATTGTGAAGTTCCGGTTGTTTCAAGAGCATTGCTAACTGGAATCATAGAACCTAATAAAACAATGATAGGCCAATCTATTTTGTCATATAATTGCCGGATTGGTAGAATCCCTGTAAAAATATACATTAAAATAGCAATAATAAATGACAAGGTCGTAGGGAGTATGCCAACTATACTTAATGTAATCGAAGAAAAGAAAATTAAGAGGGATAGTGCAACCTTTGAAAAAAGACCTATTTCAATATCTCTTTGTTCAAGAGGCAGTAGCTGTAAAGAGCGAATGCTTTCTTTAAGATAATCTGAATTACCTTGTAGAAGTAGTACATCTCCAACCGAAAATATTATCTTATCTAATCGTTTGTGTATTGGTTTATCTTGTCTTGCAACAGCCATTAATACAAGAGAATTCGATGTTTTTCTCCTTAAATATTGGCGGGTTCTATGTAGCAAGGGAGAGTCAGGAGTGACAACAACTTCTTTGAATATTGTATTCTCGTCTTTGATTTTATCAATACGTTCTCTCATTTTCTTCGTAAATCTTATATGATATTCATCCATCATTAATTTTAAATCAACAGGATCTGCTTTAACTAAAAATCTATCACATTCTTTTATACAAACATTATTTTCTAAAATCGAAAACTTTTCATTTTTATCAATGTAGCCGAATATTTCTAGTCTATTTTCTGTATACTTCTCTATATCTTTAATTTTCATATTAATAAGCTTACAATTTTCAGGAATCCTAATTTCAGTTACATAATCATCTATAGAAAAGTTTGACCCAGAACTAGGTTTTTTATGAGAGGTCTTAGGTATTAATCTCCAACCAATAAAAGTTATAAAAATAACACCAAAAAAAGCAATTAATAGCCCTACTGGACTAAAATCGAGCATCCCAAATGAAGTCGGATTAAAATTTTCAATATTAATATTTTGTTCATTAAAGTATTTAGCAGCAGGGGAATTAATGTTTTGTAGTGCTTCTAATTTTAAATTCATTTGATTTGTTTTTCTAAAGGCTGCGATAATAATATTAGGTGGTGTTCCTATCATTGTTATCATTCCACCTAAAATACTTGCAAAAGCTAAAGGCATTAAAATAATACTTGGTGAACGGTTTTGTTTTGTTGCGGTTTTAAGAGCAACCGGCAGCATTAATGCAAGTGCTCCCACATTATTCATTATTGCAGAACAAATAGTGGCTACTCCACTTAGACTTGCAATGTGAGTAGATTGATTATTTGATAATGGTGCTATTTTTCTAGATATAAAATCTACGACACCAGAGTTTCTTAGTGCCTGACTAATAATAAGTACTAAGGCAACTGTGATTACAGCTGGATGACCAAATCCTATGAATAGATTTGATGAGTTAAGAATAAGATTTGATTTTTCTGCTCCAAGAACTAAATCGGTTATAAATAAAGTAGATAAAGAAATAATAGAAACAATATCATATCTTAACTTCCCCCATATAAATAAGGCAAAAGTGAATACTATAATGCAAAATATTGCTATTTGATCTAATGACATAGAGGTGAAATTTAATACAATTAAATAAAAGATTAAAGCAGATAGATGAGGAAATTAACTTTTTAAAAAAAGCTTACAGACTAGGAAAATCTTCTTTTTCTTTTATTTTTTTTCTTCTTTTGTTAAAAGTTGTTTCTTGAAAGTCTTCAGTGAAATCAGTTACTTTGAGATTTTTTCTGTAATGACGAATCTGCTTCATTTTAGATATTGCATTTTTTTTCATATTACTTTCTATCTCAAATGTTGCATAATTTTTACTAATATTTATTTTGCCAATCTTAGTATCTCTTGAACGTATAGTCTTATTGATTAATTTAATAAGCATTTCAGGTGTAAGCTTATCTGACCGACCAATATTTATACGTAGCTTAGACATGGTATTATCTGTTTTGATAGGTTGGTTTTTAATTGTGCTTTTTTTATGATTAACTTTGCTGACAATTGCTTTGTGAGAATTAAGAGTAATAATTTTACCAATTATTTCTTCTTTTGAAAAAACATTCAATTGAGAATATATATCTTTCATTTTTTCTTTATCTTGTTCTGATGGAAGTGATATTTTTGAAAAATTACTAGCAAATAAAGACATTTTTGATTTTAAGATTTCTGATTCATCTGGTACATCTTTCTTTTCAAAAGATATTTTAGAAAGTCGTTTTATTTCATCTAATCTTCTATATTCTTTATTAGATATTAAAACAATTGAAAGCCCATAGTTACCAGCTCTGCCGGTTCGTCCGCTTCTATGAACATATACTTCAGGGTCATCAGGTAAATTATAGTTTATTATATGAGATAAATTATCCACATCGATTCCTCTTGAGGCTACATCTGTAGCAACAAGGATATTTATTTCTTTAGTCCTAAATTGATTCATTACATTATCTCGTTCATTTTGTGATAAATCACCATTTAAAACTTTAGCATTATAATTATCTTGAATAAGTTTTTTTGATATTTCTTTTGTTTCTCTTCTTGTTCTGCAAAATATAATGGTATAAATATCACTGTTTATATCAATTATATTTCTAATTATATCATATCTTTTATTTTTATTGCTTACATAGTAAATGTGTTTAACAGTATCTGCACCTTTATTAGCAATTGAGGATGAAATCATCAATGGGTTTCTCATATAGGATTCAGTTACAAGTTTAACTTTTTTTGATAATGTTGCAGAGAATAGATAGATTTTTCTTTTGATAGGAGTTTTTTCTAAAATTTTATCAATATCATTTTTAAATCCCATTGATAGCATTTCATCAGCTTCATCAAGAACAAAATATTTTACTTCTGAAAGATTTACTTTTTTTCTGGTAATCATATCATTAAGTCTTCCAGGTGTGCAAACAATTATTTTTGGATTTTTTCTTATACTTTTAATTTGACCCTCTATCTTCGTCCCACCATAAATTGGTACAATTTTGTAATGGTCCATGTGTTTTGAAAAATCATTTAAATCTTTAGAAATTTGCATGCAAAGTTCCCTAGTAGGGCATAAAATAACAGATTCAATATTCTTGTTATGATTAATTGTTAAATTGATAATAGGCAAACCAAATGCAGCGGTTTTCCCAGTTCCAGTTTGCGCTGTAGCAATTATATCAGACTTAGAAGAAAGTATTTGAGGGATTACTTTATCCTGTATTAAAGTGGGTTTGACAAATTTAAGATCATTTAATGACTTTAATAAATTATTGTTTAAACCATATTTATCGAAAGATTGCATGGGTTAGGTTATGAATAATAAAGGTCAATATTTAGTAAAAAAAAAATGTTTTTAAAAAAAAGGAAACCCCTCTCTTTTAAAGACAAAAAAGAGAGGGGAGGAGGACACTACGATTAATGTGTGTGTGTGTGTGTGTTATGAAATTATTATATTAATTAGCGTAACAATATCAGTTACATCAATTGAACCATCTTCATTTACATCTGCTAAAACATTATAATCGTTATTAATTATCAAATTAATAACAGAAACTAAATCAGAGACATCGATACTATTATCTAAATTCATATCTCCATACAATCTGCATACAGAGCAGCATTCATCAGCAGAAGGTTCAATGTAGATACCGCTAGGACACGGAATACCAGTTTGTTCTTGACAATCAATAATAACCTCATACCAATTTCCATCAATACACTGTTGTGGAATGCAAGGATTAATATTAATCTCATCACCATTAGTGCATTCAGGAGAAGTTGGAATATCATTGATTAAATCTATAATGATTGACTCTAAATTATTTGGTAGACCACTAGATATATTTTGCTCAATAACTAAATTTCCATTGTGATCTAAAAGATAGAAGTCTCTTTGACTTGCGCCCCAGTTAGAAAAAGTAGGATTATTTGTATTGTCATAGCAAACAGAAGAATTTTGGCTGCTGTTGGACCAATTGTTAAGCGAACTTGATTGATAACTGTAGCCAATACCGATTAAGTTTACTTGATCGTAACCATCGCTTAACAAATTCTCATAAACACTATTTAACTGCGCGAACCGCGAGTTGCACAGTCCTCATGTGAAGCTTCCGAAATAATGCATTGTAATTTCATTTTCGAAGTAGCTTGGCCCAACAAAATTTTCATAGTTATTTGAGGTAGAATTAAAATCTTCTAGGCTATAGTTGTACTGTCCAATAAGGCTATTTATTAAAAGTAGAAGTAAAAGTGTCATTAAAATCCTTTGTATATTATTGATGCACGTTTTGCACGATTTAATTTAAATAATATTATTAATATAAGCAAATAAAAAATGGAATAAACTACTAAGAGGCAAGCTTTTGTTTAAGTTTGATTATATCAATTAAGAATTATATTTACTAAAATAATAATATCTGTAACGTTGATATTTTCATCATTATTTAAATCATATGAAGCATTGTAAGCTTGGTTTGATAAAATGGTGTTTACTATTAAAACTATATCAGAAACATTAATATTACCATCTAAATTAATATCACCATTTACAGGTTCATCACAGCTTTCAACTTCAGTATTTGTTTGGTTATAATCTATACTGGTTGATGTAACTAGAGAATCTTGAAACTCAAAAAAATCAGCACAATCATCTTTAAGCGTGTAATCAAGCCATAGATTTAGGAAATCGTTAGTAATAGCCTGTTGCTCTGCTCTGCTAATTGAAATACCAGTTGAAGAAGCACTTTCTCCAAAATCACAGGTGAAACTTGGATTTGAAAAATAACAATGTGCTCCACCTATAATAGAAATGAATGTTTTGAAATTAGACGCAAGACTATTGTATAAAGGTATATGATGAACAGAGGGTGGTGTTACACCATCTTGACTACCAGATAAAATTAAAGAAGGAACTGTTATATTTGCTGCTGAAGCAATGGATGAAACTCCATTAGATGAAGATTCAGCAGGAGCTAATCCAATAAGTGTT
>PANN01000004.1 GCA_002707645.1 Fidelibacterota bacterium
AAAAATTGATACTAGTAGATCTAGTTATCAATGAAAAAAATACAAATTTCACCATCAATATTATCTGCTGATTTTAGTCAATTGGGTAATGAAATCAGAAGACTAGAAGAAGGGGGTGCAGATTTAATACATGTGGATGTAATGGACGGACATTTCGTTCCAAATCTAACTTTTGGACCATTCATAATTAATGATATTAGAAAAGTTACAAATTCTCATTTAGAAACACATTTAATGATTGCTAATCCTCGTAGTTATTTCGATGATTATATAGATGCTGGTTCTGATACTTTAATCTTTCATTTCGAAGCATCTGATGATATTATTACCGATTTAAAGTATATCCAGAATAGAGGTGTTAAAGCTGGTATAGCTATAAATCCAGATTCAGATTATAAAAAGCTCCTTGATTACACAGAGTTTCTAGATTATATATTAATTATGTCCGTATTTCCTGGTTTTGGTGGTCAATCATTTATAGAGTCAACGTTAGATTCTATGAAATTTTTAAAAGATAATACTAAGAATTCAAATATTTTAATTGGAGTTGATGGGGGAGTAAATTTATCTACAATTGATAAAGTTTATGACACTGGCATAGATGTTACAATAGTAGGTTCTGGCCTATATGGTGCAAANGATATTAAGAGAAGATACAACAAGCTAGTACTTAATGATCAATAAACCACTTTCTTACAACAACGAAGTCTATAGAAAAATTATCCACCTTGGCTCACTACTGTTTCCACTTTTGTATTTTATTATGAATTATAATATTTTTATAACCCTCATTTTCACAATAACCCTATTTATGCTTATTTTAAATGTAAACTATAATTATATCATCAATATACTACCCGAAAAAATTAATATTAACTTTCTTATAAGAAAGAATGAGTATAAATCATTATGGAGTGCATCTTTAATGATGATATCTTTTGTACTGATAACATTAATATTTCCAAAAAATATAGTATTGCTTTCAATGATAGTCACATCGGTATCTGATCCAGTTGCTGGATTATTTGGTATGAAATATGGAGAAATTAAACTTTTAAACAATAAAACTCTTGAAGGCAGTTTCTNTTTTNTTATTTCAACTTTTTTAATTACACTTTTCTATTTTCAAACTTTTAATATGTTACTATTTNTCATATGTTTCTTAATATCATTAAACGAACTAATTACTCCTATGAAATATGATAATCTTACTATTCCTATAGTTTCTTCATTTCTATTTCTAATCTACTCATTAATAAAATGAGTTTTTTAGCTAGTATATATTTGTGGTTTTTACCTTTTACCTTGATTCCAATAATCTTTCATTTTTTAAAGAAAAGAAACTATAAGAATATAAAATTTAGTACAACTCGTTTTTTAATAGATATGAAAGAAGATTCTTTAAAAAAAATTAATTTAATTAATATTTTACTGTTAATTATAAGAACATTAATAATTCTATTTTTAATACTTATGATATCTAAACCTATTTTTAATAGTTACAATAGAGATGTTGGCAATGGTGAGGATACGATGGTACTAATTCTCGTCGACGATTCTTATTCTAATTATAATTTCTTGAATGATAATTTATCCTCAATTTTAAATAAAATCATGAATAACTATGATCCAAATAGCTATATATCTATTAAGGGATTAAGTGGAAAAGAGTATATATCATTTGAACAAATCAAAGAGCCTAAAAGTATAGAAAAATTTAATACTTATAATTTTGGCAGTTATGAAATATCTAAAGATAATTTCTCATTCAGCCATACAGTTGACAATTTCCTTAACAAAGATCTATATCTAATAACTGATTTAGATAATTATATTTTTAATGATATTCAAAATATTGATATATCTTCTTGGAATATTTTTATTTATGAGCATAATCAAATTAATCACCCTATTATAATTAGTGATTTGTTTTCAAATGAAAATATAATAGTTAATAATAATATTATATCTTTTTTTGTTACNGGTACNAATTTAACAGATTTAAAACATAACAATATTAATATAGAGCTATTTTTAAATAATATCAAAGTTTCAGATAACACCATCGACTTCGAACCAAATGAGTCTAAAAAGGTAGAATTTCAGACATCTTTTCCTAACAAGGAACTTTATAATTGTTATTTTAAGGTAAATAATTATAAATACTATTTTAATATTAATGTAGACACTGAAAGAAATATAGCTCTCCTTTATACTGATATAACAGATGTAACATACGTAAAGAGCGCCTTAAATGCATATAATGATTTCTATGAAAATCTAAAGATTGATGAATTCTTTTCAGAAAATTTTTTAAATACTAATAATAAATATAGTTCTATAATAAAATTTGGGACTTCAGATTTAGATAAGAATTTAATTGCAAATATTTTCTTCAAAACATCNAAATTAATAGTAGTACCATCTAAATCTTTTTATCTAGATGATTTACGATATTTCTTTAATGATATTTCTATATCTAATAAAGAACAAAAAACTATAACAAACGGTAATTTAATAGTAAGTAGAAACTATAAAAATAGTTCAGAACTAGATTTAATTTTTAAAAGAAATAAAACGGATATTAAAATAAATAAATATTTTAATCTTGAATCAACACCTTACTCAAAGCTTTACATTAATAGCCAGAATTCACTCTTGAATGAATACACATCCAATAACAACAGCTTGTCCTTATTATCAATTCCACTGGATATTAATTCATCAACTTTACCATTAAGTGCTTCTTTTATTCCGTTTCTCAACTACCTTTTAAAACTTACTGACTTTAGTAAATACAATTATATAAATGATGAAATATACATTGAAGAACAATATAAGGAACAAATAATCACTCATTACAACAATGATGTAAGCTATAAATATAATAATGGATATTTTAAGGATAATAAATTCCTCATTAAAAAACCTGGCTTTCATAAGTTTTATGCAAATGGATTTGGTATTAAAAATATTGCAGCCAATATAAAATTATCCGAGCTTAACACTGTGAAAATTGATAAAAAATTACTAAATGATCAATTAAATGGAATTATCATAATAGATTCTGTTAATGATATAGAAAATACATTAAAATCAATTATAACCGGTATACATTTATGGAAATACTTACTTTATGTAATTTTGATATTATTAATTATCGAAATGTATATATCAAACATATATTTGTATAAAAAAAATGATTAAATCTGTACTTCTTTCTTTGTCACTACCAACGACAAATCAAGATGATTTGAAAGAAGAAATTGAAGAAATGAAAAGACTTGCAAACACTCTTGGTTTCTCTATCGAAAATAATTCTATCCAAAATAAAAATAGTATAGATTCAGCTACTTTTTTTGGAAAAGGTAAAATTCAAAAAACAGTAAATCAATGTAATGAATTAAATATAAATACAATTTTTATTAATAATGAAATTGATCCAGGCCATTATAAAAGAATTCAAAAAATTGCTGGAAAATCAATATTTATCATTGATAGAACTAAGCTTATTCTTGATATATTTACAAAGCATGCAAAAACAATTGAATCAAAAAAACAAATACAGTTAGCTTCAGTTCAGTATATGATGCCTCGATTAATAGGACAATGGACGCACCTAGAAAGACAAATGGGTGGTGTCGGAACTCGAGGGGGGCCTGGCGAAAAACAAATTGAGATTGACAGAAGATTACTAAGAAGCGATATAACAAAGCTAAAAAAAGATCTTTTCCAAATCGAAAAACAAAGAACAACCCAGAGGAAATCAAGAAAAAATGTATATAAGGTAGCTTTAGTTGGCTACACAAATGCTGGGAAGTCATCAATTTTTAAGAATTTAAGCGGTTATAAAACCTATATCAAGGATGAACTTTTTGCTACGCTCGATACTACTACTAAAAATATTTCCTTAGATGATAAGACAAAGATTCTCTTGAGCGATACTGTTGGTTTTTTAAGAAATTTACCTACAGATTTAATAGCATCATTTAGATCTACATTAGGTGAAATAAGAGATGCAAATTTACTATTAAAAATTATTGATATAAGTTCAACCGATATTAAGGGTCATGTTTCAACAATAGATGACACTTTAAAGATACTAGAATGTAATTCTAAAAAATCACTTATTGTATTTAATAAAATTGATAAAATAGATAATAATAAAATTTTTCAAGAAATTAAAAATGAATATAAAAACGCTATTTTTATATCATCTTTAGATAAGTTAAATATTAATGTCTTAATAAAAGAAATAGTTAAAACTATAAATAAAGACTTAAAACTATTTAAGATAAAATTAAATCATAAAGATCAATCAGTTGTTGACTACATATATACAAATACGCAGGTTATGAGTAGGGAAAATACATATGACTGTATTAATATTTCTTACAGGTCTAGTAAAGGGATTCATAATAAAATAAAAAAAATGAAAAGATAATCTGTGAGAGTAATTTTCAGATGACCTTTAATATAGGTACAGTGGGTAACTCCTCCATAATCGCAAGTTTCCTTCAATTATATATAATACAACAAGGCCTACTTTTGAATAAGGTAAGTAAGAAACCCTATTTATAAGCTGAAAGTTCTGAAAATTACATACCCTCACAGATAAATAAACTTAAAAATTAAATTATATAATTACATAATAAAAATTTAAATTTAAACGTTCAATTAATAAAGTTTTAGGATAATATGCAAGGATACTACAGATTTCCAACAATTCATAAAAATAAGATTGCTTTTGTAAGTGACGATGACTTGTGGATTAGCAACTTAAACAAATCAGATGCTTATAGATTAACAACAAATATTTCCAGTGTATCAACACCTAAATTTTCTCCAGATGGAAAATATATCGCTTATGTTGGTTTTGAAGATGGAAATACTGAGGTATATATAATTCCATCTGAAGGTGGTATTTCTAAAAGAGTTACATTTGAAGGTTCATATATTAGTAAAATATGTTTATGGTCTAATAAGGGAATTATATACGCATCTGATTTATATAAACCTTTTAGTCGAATATCAGATTTAAGATTATTCAACATCAATACAAACAAATCATCAGCTCTGAATTTTGGAATTGCTTCAAATATTGCAATAAATAGTACATTTACTGTTATTGGAAGAAACACTCAAGATCCTGCGAGATGGAAGAGATATAAGGGAGGTACTGCTGGGGAGCTTTGGATAGATCATAATAAAAATAATTTTACAAAACTATTAGATATCGAAGGTAATCTTGCCTGTCCACTAATAATTAAAAAAAGAATTTATTTTATTTCAGACCACGAAGGCATAGGTAATATATATTCTTGTTTAAAAAATGGAAAATCAATACTAAAGCATACAAATCATAAAAACTACTATGCTAGGAATGCATCCTCTGATACATCTAAAATCATATATCATTGTGGTAGCAGAATATTTGTCTATGATACCAAAAATGATTCCTTAAAAAAAATAAATATAAAGTATAATAACAGTAATGTAGATACAGGAAGAAAATTTTCATATCCTGGCTCTTATCTAAGTCATTCATCTTTATCAAGTAATGCAAACTATCTAAATGTAATAACTAGAGGTAAGCCATTTATTATAGGCTGCTGGGATGGTCCTTCTATTCAGTATGGAAAGTTAAATGGTGTTAGATACAAACATCCAATTCAATTTAGTCAAAACAAAAAACTATTACTTTGTTCTGATGAAAAAAATATTGAACACTTTGAAGTGTATAATATCGAAAATTCAAAATTATTAAAGTCNTTTAAAAAAGATTTGGGTCGAATA
This sequence comes from Fidelibacterota bacterium, assembly GCA_002707645.1. GTDB lineage: Bacteria > Fidelibacterota > Marinisomatia > SCGC-AAA003-L08 > D37C17. The sequence continues at coordinate 5,797 of PANN01000004.1, forward strand.
CTAGAAATTAAAAAATCTCCAATAAGTGATCTTATATGTTTTGTAAATCATAAACATGAATTACATAGCTTTGATATTAAGAAAAATAAATACATAAAGATTGATCACAGTTCTAATCACCCTATAGATTTCAATTGGTCACCTGATGGAAAGTTTGTTGCCTATTCTTGCTCGCTTACTACCAGAAGGTCAGTAATTAAAATATACAGTTTTACAAACAAAAAATCTTATGAGGTTTCTGACGCTATAAATCAAGATTATTCACCAGCTTTTGATAATACGGGTAAGTATTTAGCGTTTATTTCTAAAAGAACATTTAATCCTGTTTATGATAGTATACAGTTTGATTTAAATTTTACTCAATCTGAAAAACCATATATATTAACATTGGATAGTAGTTCAAATTCACCCTTTATTAAGAATGTTTATGTCAAAGAAGATAAAAAANGTAAGGATAAGAAAAAACCTGCTAAAGTAAAAGTAAAAATTGATTTCAAAGGCATTAAAGATAGAATAATGCAAATACCAATTAAGGAGTCATCACTTGATGATTCAATTGGTTTTATTGANAATAAATTATTTTATATGAAATGGCCTGTAATGGGATCAAGAGAAGATAGTTGGTATTCAACNGAAGACNCACCAAAAGGCACTATTTTTTTCTATGATTTAAATAATTTGGAAGAAAAGGTGTTTTATTCTGGTGCATCTTCTTTTGATATTGATTTTGAATCATCACAAATACTAGTAAGATGTGATAATGCACTAACTGTTCTTTCTACTAAATCTATACCAAGCAAGGATATTGTTTCTAAAAATGAGTTTTCAAAAAATACAGGTAAAATTAATTTATCAAGAATAAATCTCAGTATCGATATAAAATCTGAATGGAAACAAATGTTTTCAGAAGCATGGAGACTGCAAAGAGATTACTTTTGGACTGAAGACATGTCAGGAATAAATTGGCAAAAAATTTACCAACGCTATTTTAAGTTAATAGATAAGGTAAGTACAAGGAGTGAATTTTCTGATTTAATATGGGAAATGCAAGGCGAGCTTGGTACATCTCATTGTTATGAATTTGGTGGTGATTATAAACCTACTAGAAAATACAATACTGGATTATTATCTGCTAATTTTCAATACATTGATAAATTTAAAGCTTATAAAATAAAAAATATTGCAAAAGGCGATTTGTGGGATTATTGTGCATCGCCACTATTAAGACCAGGATTAAACATTAAAAATGGCGATATTTTGTTTAGTATTAATAATATAAACCTTAGCAAGTCAACTTCTCCTGGTGAGCTATTAGTAAATCAAACTAATAATGAAGTTCAGCTAACTGTAGGTAACAACAAGGGTTTGAAAAAGAGAAAAGTTATTGTAAAGCCTAATTCTTCAGATACTCACATATATTACAGGGATTGGGTCGAAAAGAATAGGGAATATGTTCATAAAAAATCTAAAGGAAAAATCGGATATGTACANATTCCAGATATGGGTGCAGATGGATTTGCTGAATTTCATAGGTATTTTTTAACTGAGATTGTTTACGATGGCTTAATAGTAGATGTTAGATATAATGGAGGAGGTCATGTTTCACAATTACTATTAAGTAAATTAGCTAAAAAACGTATTGGCTATGATATGACACGATGGATGGGCATAGAACCATACCCTTCTGAATCGCCGGCGGGACCCATGGTTGCAATCACTAATGAGTATGCAGGTTCAGATGGTGATATTTTCTCTCATTCATGGAAACTTTTAAAATTAGGTAAATTAATTGGAAAGAGAACATGGGGTGGGGTTATTGGAATATGGCCAAGAAATGCTTTGGTTGATGGTACCTTAACTACTCAGCCTGAATTTTCATTTTGGTTTAAAGACGTTGGTTGGAATGTTGAGAATTACGGAACAGATGTTGATATAGAAATTAATGATACACCCCAAGATTTCCGTAAAAATATCGATAAACAATTAGATGAAGCTATATCTGTTGTATTGGAAGATTTAAAAAAACCAAATGCATTGCTTAAAGCAAACCTTAAGAACAAACCCAGCTTAAAGCTTCCTTAAATGGGCTACCTTATNATTCAAACAAGTACAGATAGCTTATCTGCAGCTAAAAGAATTGCTAAGGAAATAGTAGACACTAATCTATCTCCATGCGTACATATTATNAATGCCCCTAACGTAATGTACAAATGGGAAGGAAAGGCTATTTCTACTAAAGAGTACATAATTCAAGTTAAATCTAACGATATAGCTAAACAAAAAACAATTTCTCTTATTAAAAAACTACATAATTATAATAATCCTGAGTTATTTTCAAAAAAAATTAATTTAGAATCAGATGAATATGAAAAATGGTTTAACAAAGAAATGGGATTTTAATGTTTTATAAAGGAGACAAGTCAAAACTATTTATTACAAAGGATAGAGAATTAAATAAAACTCCGATATTATTTATTCATGGATTTATGGGTAGTTCAAAATCTTGGAAGTCAATTAGAAAAGAGCTTGATTATCCTTCGTTGGCGATAGATATCCCTGGTCATGGAAAAAGTGTTTTNAATGATTTAAATAAAGATTTTTATTTTAAAGATTTTGCTAATGAGCTGTATTTATCTCTCCTCGATTTAGATATTAAAAAAATTCATATCTGCGGATACTCTTTAGGGGCACGCTTAGCATTAGCTTTTTCAGCTATTTATCCTGAGATGATTTCAACTTTAATTCTTGAAAGTGGTACAGTAGGATTATCTGAAATTGAGGAAAAAGATGATCGTAAAAGTAAAGATTTAAATAAATCGATCAGAATTAAAGAAAATCTTAATGAGTTTGTTAGTGATTGGGAAAAACTTGACCTTTTTACATACCAGCTTCAAAGAAACAAGGAAGAATATGCAAAACAAAAAGCAATCAGGTTAAATCATGATAAAAAACAACTTTCAAAATCGCTAAATGTCTTTAGCCTTGGAAACATGCCTTATTTATTGAACAGTTATACAAAATTACTTTTCCCAATAATTATTGTTAATGGGAAAGATGATAGAAAGTTTATAAAAGAAGGAAGAATAATGTTAAATGCAAACCATAAGTCAAAACAGTATATAATTGATAATGCAGGACATAACGTTCATTTAGAGAACCCATCGCTTTTTATTCAAACGCTAGTACCATATTTTAAAGAAGAAGAAGTATTTACTTAATGCTTTACTTTATATGAAAATAAATCAATTATTAGACTCGATATTCTTTCCACGTAAAAGTGATTATCCAAAAGATGAAAAAGATCATCTGGTTGTCGTTGGGCATAACTTAAATGTTGGTATTCGTATGTACATCAATAGCAATAATAGTCCTACAATTCTATTTTTTCATGCGAATGCAGAAATTACTAATGAATATGAAGATATAGCAGAAATGTACAATAAGTTTAACATTAATTTTATTGTATGCGGTTACAGGGGTTACGGTTTATCNGATGGTAAACCAAATAAGGATTCTTCTCTAGCTGATTCACTTATTATATTTGATTATGTTAAGAATCATTTATCTGAATTAAAAAATCAAAATAAATTAATAGTCATGGGTAGATCTCTAGGAAGCACTTCNGCATGTCATATTATGTTAAATAANCAAGATAGTATNGACGGTGCTATNATAGATAGTGGTTTTGCAACAGAATANCCATTTCTTATGAGGTATGGTGTCANTCCAGAGGATATTAATTTCACTTTGTCTGATGGTTTTGATAATCTTAAAAAAATAAAATTATTTAAAAAACCATTTTTAATTATTCACGCTGATATGGATGAAATCATACCNTTTAGTCANGCTGATATTATGTTTGTAGANTCAGGNTCATATAAAAAAGATTTATTTAAAGTAAATGGTGCTGGTCANAATAANGTAATATCTATNGCNAGNGATCATTTTTTCGATAAAATAAGAGANTTTATTGANTCCGTTTAANTATATATTTCTACTTCTTATCTCTANATTCCTATGCTCATCATCTATCAATGAAAANAGTATATCTCNAGGAAGAGATAATGACCCTAGAGTTTTATCAGATATATCAAAATATAGTCTTTTTTATAAAAAGTCAATGTGGACTATGCTATCTTGGTTTGGACCCAGAAATATATCATCATTAGCTTACCCTAAATCAGTATCTTATTTTAATTCAACAAACATGGTTGCATTAACGATAGATGATGGATTTTGTGGAAAAGATAATCCTAATGGAGATATGACATTTGAAGTAATAAAATTACTTGAAAAGTATAATGCAAAAGCAACTTTTTTTATTACAGGATCACATACCTACAATACATCAAACAAAGATATTAGTTTTTTGTTATCTAAAGGACACGAAATAGCTAATCATAATATGTATGATATCCCTTACAAAAACATTAATCCAAGAGACTTTGAAGATGATTTATTGAAAACAAATACTTTACTTGAAAAATTTACTGAAAATATATCAAATTGGTATAGAGCCCCTCATGCTTCTATATCAGACAGTATGCACATAATTTTAGATAAATATAATTTAACGCATGTAATTGGCGATGTTTTTGCTAATGATACATCAATACCAGATCCAGATTGGATATCACAATTTTTACTTAAAAATGTAAAGCCAGGTTCTATTATTATTATTCATATGCCGGAAAGAGGCGTTAGAGAGTGGAACTATCAAGCACTGGAACAACTACTGATTGGATTAAAAGAAAAGAATTTTGAAATTAGTACTCTAACTGATGTTCAGTTAAACAACAATCAATAAATTAATATTTAATTAATTCGATAAAATTTCCATCTAAATCTTTAATATATTTTGAGATTGAGCCGTCTCTATGTTTTACTGTACCTGGTTCTTCTTTAATAGATTTATCAAGTATAGCAAAATGTGGAGGATGTTCTGAGTGAGTAACCATTGCTAGCTTAATGTTTTTGAATTGAACAAAACCCCAGGTTTCATCAGCATATATAACCTTGCATTTATACTTTTTTGTGTACCAATCAACAGAATCTTTGATGCTTTTTACCTGAATAGCTATATGATCTATTTCTTCTAATTTAGTCATTATTATTTTTCGTATGGAATCCATTTTTTATTACTGTCTTGTTTGAACGAACCTATAAACGAAACACAAGCATCTTCATCCCATTCATTTGGCTCAACGAGCGACATAAAACTCTCATTTTTTTTATTTTTATAAAGGTAGTATGCTCTTCCAACAACGGGTTCGAATAAAATATTGCTATCGTAAATTATTTTGTTCCAGTTTATTTCACTAAGAAGCAAATCGTACTGCTGTTTAATCTCTTTTAAACGTTCAGTAAAATGGTTTTTTAAAGTAGGAGCTTGAACAGCTTTCCAATCATCAATCTCGTAAACTTTTCCTTCTATATCATCAAACTTTATTATTTTATTATTCATCAATTAACCAATAGTATATTGTTATAATATAAATAATTCGTGCATACCGTGCAAGTTTATACCGTTATTTAATAAACTAATTAATTCTTACAAGTATTTCATTTCTTCTCATAAACGGTAATTTCCACGGGGGGTCGTACCTGTTAACCATATATGAAGACTTGGGTGTAATTTTATTGGCTTTAAGATAATCAGACAATTTGTTCTTATAGTGTTCAATTCTCGAATCTGAAGTTAGCCAGCTAAAAGATACAACTGCACATTTACCCATCTCAAATCTTTCAAAAACAATGTCTTGACCATTAGTTCCAGGCATGTCAGTAACAGAATCAGCATCGAGCATATAAAAAATCATATTATAACTATCGTCATCATCGTATGTTGTGACTGGAGCAGTCATAGGTATTGACTCATTTTTCTCATTGCTTCCAAAGATATAAGAAGCAAGCGTTCTAAACATGTTATTATCTTCTTTACTAGATTTAGGAATAGAGGTTCTTGCAATTATATAACTGCTGTACTCCCTTATCTCAATATCATCGTTTGATGATAATAATTTATAGCTAGGCTCATTATAATTTTCTGCAAATATCATTGATGTAAATACTATTATTAATGTTAATTTCATTTTTAATTTTACATATATTTAAACACTTATGAAATTAATAATAATTCTTTTTACCCTTTCGTTTGCTCAACATTGGCACCCCTTTCATAGCTATGATCAACAAAAGCATTCACAATCTATAATTAATTATAATCAAATAGATAATTTAGCAGACAATTATATAAACAATAGCCGTTCTACCTTAACACATAAAGTAATTGGATATCTACCTTATTGGGAATATGAATCATACACAAACATTGACTACTCTCTTATTACTGAAATCAATTATTTTTCAGCTGAGTTAAATGAGTTTGGGAATATAATTAACGACCATAACTGGGATAATATAAATTTTATTAATTACGCGCAAGATAGGGGAGTTAAAGTAAAGTTATGTGCAACATTATTTAATCCCAATGATTTAGAAATTCTCCTAAGCAGCAGTATAAATAGGACAAATGCTATCTATAATCTTGTTAATAAAGTTCTGCTAAGAAATGCAGATGGAATTGATATTGATTTTGAGCTTGTTCCATCAAGCCAGAGAGATAACCTGGTTTTATTTATGGAACAATTATCTGATGTATTCCATCAATTTTTAGATGATCCAATAATAACCATGGCAACACCTGCTATTGATTGGTCAAACGCCTGGGATTACAATGCACTAGCAGAGATTTGTGATGGATTGTTTATTATGGGTTATAATTACTTTTATAGCGGAAGTGATACTACAGGTCCGGTCAGTCCTTTAGGTGGGTATTTCTATGATATTGACTTTACAGTAAATGACTATCTATCTAAAACGAATTTTCAAACTAATAAGCTTATTCTTGGATTACCTTACTACGGTTATGACTGGCCTGTAACAAGTGGTCTTATTTTTTCATCAACTACAGGAAATGGTGATGCAAAAACGTACTCTCAGTGTGAGATACAATCCCAAGATAATACCATTAATTGGAATAGTCTTTCTAGCGCTGTATGGTTTTCCTATAACAATACAAATAACTGGAGACAAGTGTGGTACGATGATAGCTTAAGCTTATCTATTAAATATAACTATGCTAAATCTAAAGATTTATCGGGAGTTGGCATTTGGGCACTTGGATATGATAATAATAATCCAAAGATGTGGGGAAGTATAAAAGATCAATTTACTGAATTTCTTTTTGGCGATTTAAATGGTGATATAACAATTAATATTCAAGATGTTATTATATTGGTATTATCTATCACAGAAAACTCTGAATACACCCCATTAANCGATTTAAATAATGATTTAGTTATAAACATCCAAGATATTATAATTCTTGTAAATCTTATATTAGATAGTTAACGTCCTTTGATTTATATTTAACTACCAGTTAGAAATCAAATTATGATAGAAATACTACTAGCAATATTACTTGTAATTGGAATTGCATTACTTGCTTTGCAATTGCAACAAAAGAATCAGTCATCTGATAAAAGTTTTACATCCATAAATGAATCTGTAATACGCTTCCAGTCTTCTCTTGATAAAATTGAAAAAACAACACTAGACCAACTTAGTAAAAATAGAGTAGAGCTAAATAATTCATTAAAGGGAAACAGGGAAGAGTTATCAAAGTCACTGACACAATTTTCTGACTTATTTAACAAAAACATAAAAGATGTAAGAGAGACGATAAACAATCAGTTGAAAGATATAAGAGATGATAACACTAAACAACTGGATAAAATGAGAAACACTGTAGATGAAAAACTGCAAAAAACATTGGAAGAAAAAATTGGTGAATCATTCAATCAGGTAAGAAAACAGTTAGACGCTGTTCATAAAGGCCTTGGAGAAATGCAAACGGTTGCAGCAGGAGTTGGTGATCTTAAAAAAGTCCTTTCAAATGTTAAAACTAAAGGTGTTTTTGGTGAATATCAATTAGAAAATATTCTAGAACAAATCCTTACTCCAGATCAGTACGGAAAAAATGTTTCCACGAACCCCGATCACAACGGCTCTGTTGAGTTTGCAATTAAAATGCCTGGAAACGATGATGCAACACTATGGCTTCCAATCGATTCAAAATTTCCAACAGAATCATACGAGGTACTGTTAAATAAATATGAAAATGGATCTAAAGAAGAAATTGAATCTGCCAGAAAGCAGCTCATTAGAACAATTGATACGTTTGCTAAAGATATATCGACAAAATATATCTCTCCTCCTAATACAACAGATTTTGGTATTATGTTTTTACCAATTGAAGGATTATTTGCAGAGGTTTTAAGAGAGCCAGGTATAATGGAGAAATTAAGACAAAAATATAAAATCGCATTAACTGGTCCAACAACACTTTCAGCTTTGTTAAACAGCCTGCAAATGGGCTTNAGAACGCTACTTGTTCAAGAGAGAAGCAGTGAGGTTTGGAATATTTTATCTGCTGTTAAATCAGAGTTCTCAACATTTGGTAATCACCTATCAAAAGTACAAAACCAATTAAAAACAGCTTCATCCTCTCTTGACTCACTTCAAAGCACAAGGACTAATGCGATGAATAGAAAATTAAGAGATGTTGAGCTTATAGATTCTAAACAAAGTAGTGAGCTGCTTGATTTACCATTAGAAGATGATCAAAATACTTAAAAAATACAGCAGATTATTTTTTACCATAATCCTTGTATCGTCAATATATTTTATATCAACAATTAAATATATTCCAAAAAAAAATTACAATTACAATGTTACCATTCACAGAGATACTTGGGGTGTTCCTCATATTTATGGAGATAAAGATGAAGATGCTGCGTACGGGCTAGCCTATGCTCATGCAGAGGATGATTTCCAGACAATCTTTGATATTTTACTGGCATCAAGAGGAATTTCTGCTTCTATAAATGGTAAAGATAGCGCTCCTGTTGACTACCTTGTAGGCCTATTGAAAATATGGGATACCGTAGAAAGTAAATATTCAACATTATCTCCAAAAATTATTAGTATTTGCAATGCTTATGCTGATGGTATAAATACTTACATAGAAAATAATCCTACTAAAAAATCAATAGAAATTTATCCAATTACAGGTAAAGATATCATTGCAGGATTTGCGCTTAGAACACCTTTAATGTTTAAGCTTGATTGGTATATAACTGAATTGATGAAAGATAAAAAACCTGATTTCTCTATCTATGCTGATAACTTAACAAAGCATTCAATGCATGGTTCCAATGTAGTTGCCTTATCTCCTAAAAGAACCTCAGATAACCATACAAGATTAGCCGTCAATTCACATCAACCATGGGAGGGGCCTGTCACATGGTATGAAGCTCATATCAACAGCAATGAGGGGTGGAATGTTACTGGAGGTTTATTTCCAGGATCACCGGTTGTTCTTAAAGGCTATAATGACAATCTAGGTTGGTCACATACAGTAAATAAACCTGATCTTGTAGATGTTTATGAACTTACACTAAATCCAAATAATAACAATCAATATTTAATGGATGGTAATTGGCTTGATTTTGATATTTCAAATATACCTATAAAAGTGAAGATTTTTGGACCAATACACTGGACTGTTAATAAAGAGGCTTTGCATTCAATCCACGGTCCAGTACTAAAAACCAGCCATGGTGTTTATGCCATTAGATATGCAGGAATGGGTTTAATTGGTCAGGTTGAACAATGGTATAAAATGAATAAATCAAATAATTTAAGTGATTTCAAAGATGCCATGAGAATGATGGAAATACCTATGTTCAATACAGTTTATGCAGATAAGAAAGGTGATATTTTCTACGTTTATAATGCTCTTATACCTAAAAGAGACTCAAACTATTCTTGGGACTCCATGGTACCTGGAGATAATAGTAAAATAATATGGAATGAGTACTATACATTTGATGAGTTACCGCAGTCAACAAATCCTAAATCAGGATATTTGCAAAACTGTAACAGTACACCTTATAAGGCAACCGTAGGAATTGGTAATCCAGTTAAAAAATTACCGCTAAATACAGGAATAGAAGAATACCAAACAAACAGAGCATTTAGAGCAAATGAGCTGTATGGGACAGATAATACAATATCTAAAGAAGAATTTTATAATTATAAATACGATACTTATTATTCAAGAAATTCAGTCATGTCATATGCTAGAGATAGATTTATAAATGAATATAAAACTGAAGATACAAAAATATTAAGCGCGCTAGAAATACTTAAAAATTGGGATTTAGGTAATCAAAAAATCAATAGAGGAGCAGCTTTAGCTCAACTAACCTTTAAGATAACTTACGATTTAGATGATTTTAAGTATAATTATGATATGTTAAAAAATAGATTCAACGAATCGGTAGATTTTTTAATGACTGAATTTGGAAGGGTAGATGTAGAACTAGGGCAACTTCAAGTATTAAAGAGGGGGAAATTAGAATTACCTCTTGATGGAGGTCCTGATGTTCTTAGAGCAATTTACAGTAAAATGGAAAACAACAGAAAGATAGCTACAGGCGGTGATTGTTATTTTCAAATGGTGCAGTGGGATACAAACGGTAAAGTATCAGCTGAAAGCATACACCAATATGGTTCTGCTACATTAGATTCTAGTTCAATCCACTATAATGACCAAGCGAAGCTATTTGCAAACAAAAAAATGAAACCCTCCATTATTAATTTTAATGATTTAAAACCCTATATTGAAAAATCGTACACTCCCTAGTTGTTATATTTTATTACAAATCAATAATGATAAACTTTAAACTTATGTATTAATTTTAAATGCTTGTGAATATAGTTTTATTATGAAAGACAAACATTATACTAAATTAGAAATTGAAAAGTTTGAAAAAGTGTGGAATATTAATTTAATTAATTCAATCACAGGTTTCAAACCCGCTAATCTTATTGCAACTAGATCTTCAAATTCAATAGATAACGTTGCTATTTTTTCTTCTGTTGTTCACCTTGGTTCTAATCCACCATTAATCGGATTCACATTAAGGCCTCAAGATGAGAGGATAACAGATACTTATAAAAATATATCTGATAATTCATTTTACACTATGAATTCAGTTGGAAAAAATTCTTTCAATGTATCACACAATACCTCTAAAAAGTATTTTAAAAACATCTCAGAATTTGATGAACTATCAATTGATAAATTAGAAATAGATGGTTTTAATGCACCTTTTGTCAAGAACAGTCAAATAAAGATAGGACTTAAAAAAGTTGATGAATATTTATTATTAAATAAATGCATACTTATTGTAGGAAGTATAGAACATATTATCATTAATGAAAATATTATCGAGAATGATGGAAATATAAATTTTGACAAATCCGATATTGTATGTGTTTCAGGTTTAAACTCATATCTTAAACCAAAACTACTTAAAAAATTAAAGTACGTTAAGTCCTCAAGCTAATGCTCAAACATAAATTAGATTATAAAATATGCATTACATGCAACAAACCATTTAATTGGAGAAAAAAATGGAAAAATAATTGGGAAAATGTTAAGTATTGTTCAAACAGATGCAGTGGTCGATATTAATTTATGAATAATTCATCTAAAAAATTGAAGATTGCTATTATAGGAAGTGGAATATCTGGTCTAACATCCGCTTATATTCTAAATAAGAAACACGATATCACAATTTATGAAAAAAATGATTATATAGGAGGTCATACTCATACTCATAAAATACCTGAAAATAATACGACATTTAATGTTGATTCAGGATTTATTGTCTATAATGAAAACACATATCCAAATTTTATAAGACTTTTAGATTTACTAAATGTAGAAAGACAACACTCAAATATGGGCTTTAGTGTTAAGACATCTTACAAAGATTTTGAATACTCAGGAAATTCTATTGGTTCTATTTTTGCAAAAAAATCTAATATGTTTAATCCGTATTTCTTAAATATGCTTAAATCTATACAAAGATTTAACAAAGTGTCAATTAAGGATTTAGATAAAATTGATGCATCAACATCCTTGATAGAGTATCTTGAAAGTAAAAGATTTTCAAGTTATTTTATTAAATACTACATTGTTCCAATGGCAGCAGCAATATGGTCGACAAGCCCTAAAATGATTTTAAAAATGCCAGCACTTTTTTTTATTAAATTTTTTAATAATCATGGTCTTTTACAAGTTAAAAATAGGCCTCAATGGTGGGTCATTAAAAATGGATCTAAACAATACGTTAAAAAAATTATTAATCAGTTTAATGGTACCATAAATTTAAACACGCCCGTAATAAAAGTTAGTAGGAATGAAAATCAAGTAATTATAAAAACTAAAACTAATTCTGATGTTTTTGATGCCGTAATTTTTGCTACTCATAGCGATCAGTCGCTAAGATTACTACAAGATTATTCAAATGATGAAAAAAATATTCTAAGTAAAATCAAATATCAAAAAAACACTGCTCTTATCCACACCGATACTTCTATATTGCCAAAAAGAAAGAATGCTTGGTCTAGCTGGAACTATTTGTTAAATAAAGATGATGATACTGTTACTCTAACCTATAACATGAATATTCTACAATCCTTAAATGCATCAAAAACCTATTGCGTAACCATAAATGATTGTGACTTGGTTGATAAAGATAAAATAATAAAAAAAATTAACTATGAACATCCTCTTTTTACAAAAGATACTATAGAGTCTCAAAACAATAAAAACCTTATTAATGGAGTTAATAATACCTATTTTTGTGGTGCTTATTGGGGAAATGGTTTTCACGAAGACGGTGTAAATAGTGCACTTGATGTATGTAAAAAATTTGGTATGGAATTATAATATGATTGATAATGCTATATATTCTGGTACCATTAAACACCGTAGATTCACTCCTTTTAAAAGATCTTTTACCTATAATATTTTTATGACTTATTTTGATATTTCTAAGATAGACTCCTTATTTAAAAAATCTTTTTTATGGAATGTAAATAAATATGCTTTAGTTTCTTTCTTTAGAAAAGATTATCATGGTAATCCAAATATCTCACTTGATACAGCGGTTAGAAATACTATTAAAGATAAAACAAAAATAACTATTGATGGTCCTATTAGAATCTTAACACACCTGAGGTATTTTGGATATTGTTTTAATCCTGTTAGTTTCTACTACTGTTTTGATAAAACAGATACTCATGTAAAGCTAATTATGGCTGAGGTTACTAATACTCCATGGAATGAACGTTATTCATATTTTATTACTAACAAAAAAAACAAGTCATTTAAACAAGACCTTAAGAAAAAATTTCATGTAAGTCCTTTTTGGGGAATGGATCATGATTACGAATGGATGTTTACAGAGCCTAAAAAAAAATTAAATGTTAGTATGATTAATTTCAAAGAAGCTGAAAAAATATTTCATGTCACCCTTGACTTGAAGACCAAAAAAAATATGACTTTTAAAAATTTAGTTNTTTATACTTTAAAGTATCCATTCTTAACTTTAATGGTGTTTTTAAGGATTCATTTCCAAGCATTAATACTACTAGTGAGGGGCGCTAAATTTTATAATCATCCTAAGTTCGATGAAGGGAATAGCAAGTGAGTACATTTAACGTCAAAGATATTTCAGAAAAAATTTCCAATAAAAAAGGAATTTCATTCTTATCATCGTTTTTCAAAAAAAATATACTAAGTAAGTTTTCAGAGCTTGAACAAGGCTATATGGAAATTATTGATAATGATAAATCCATTAAAGTTGGTAGTATTTCATCTGAATTAAAATGCACTATAACTATTCAGAATAATGATTTTTATGTTTTCCTGGGTTCTGGAGGATTGTTAGGTGCATCTGAAGCCTACGCAGCAGGTCTCTGGGAATGTAATGATTTGGTGGCTTTAACTCAAATCATGGTCCGTAATCAAAAATTAATGTCCAACCTAGATTCTGGTTTTGCTAAGTTTCTTATTCCTATTAATAAGCTAATACACTACACAAAAAGAAATACAATCTTGGGAAGTAAGAAGAACATCCTTGCACACTATGATTTAGGTAATGATTTTTACGAACTTTGGCTAGATAAAACCATGACATACTCATGTGGATTTTTTGAAAATGATAGCACTACCATGTACGACGCATCNGTACAGAAACTCGATATGATATGTAAAAAATTAAAGCTAAATAAGGAGGACTCTGTTTTAGAAATTGGNACTGGATGGGGTAGCTTTTCAATACACGCTGCATCAACATATGGGTGCAAGGTTACAACAACAACTATTTCTGATAGTCAATTTGAGTATGCTAGTAATAANATAAAAAAATTAAAGCTTGATCATTTAATAACCATTGAAAAAAAAGATTACAGGCTTCTTGAGGGAACGTATGATAAAATTGCGTCTATCGAAATGATTGAAGCGGTAGGACATAAAAACGTTCCTGTATTATTTAAAAAGATTTCATCACTGCTTAAAACAGGCGGTCTATTTGCAATGCAAGGAATAACCTATAACGATCAAAAATTTGATACATATAAAAATTCTGTTGACTTTATAAATAAATATATTTTCCCTGGTTCTTGCCTCATATCTATAGCTCAGATATCAGAGACTGTTAAAAATAGCACAAATCTCGATTTTATTGGTCTTGAAGATATCACAAGCCATTATGCTAAAACATTAAATATTTGGAGAAACAATTTTTTAAACAAAACCAAAGAAGTNAAAGATTTAGGATTTCCTGATTCATTCATTCGTCTTTGGGAATTTTATTTTACATATTGTGAAGCTGGTTTTTTAGAAAAAAATATTGGCGATTATCAATTTGTATTTTCTAAACAAATGGAGTATTAAAATACACGATGATGAATTCTCTTATTAAAATGGCAGAAAACGGTACATTGCCAGATTTTTTAATTAAAATAGGTATAAAACGTCTGTGCGAACAACGTCTACACTGGGCAGATAATCTAGGTCCAGAGAAACTTCAAGAACACCATCAATCATGGGTAAATACCTTAAAAGAAAGTCCTATCGCATTGGTTCCTGAAAAAGCCAATGAGCAGCATTATGAAGTTCCTCCTGCCTTTTTTGATATAGTTTTAGGTAAACACTTAAAGTACAGCTCTGGTTATTGGGAAAAAGGNTGTAATGATATTGATAAGTCTGAGCTGGACATGCTTGAATTATCTTCAAAAAGAGCTCAATTAGANGATAATATGAAAATACTTGAGCTTGGCTGTGGATGGGGCTCTTTAACACTNTATATGGCTAAAAAATACCCAAATAGCTCTATAACGGCTGTGAGTAATTCTAATGATCAAAGAAAGTATATAGAGAGTAAATGTGAAAAACTTAAAATAACTAATGTAAAAGTTATTACATGTGATATGAATGATTTTTCAATTGATGATACTTTTGATAGAGTTGTTTCAATAGAAATGTTTGAGCATATGAGGAATTATCAAAAACTTTTAAACAATATTTCAAACTTTTTAAAAGAAGGTGGGAAATTATTTGTTCATATTTTTACGCATCATACAATGGTTTATCCATATGAAGATAATGGCCCTGGCGATTGGATGGCCCGTGAATTTTTCAGCGGTGGATTGATGCCTTCTCACAATCTACTTCTAAATTTTCAAGATAATTTAAACATAGAGTCATCATGGAGAGTNAATGGTACACACTATGAAAAAACCTCTTATGCATGGCTTGAGAAGATGGATAATAATAAAAATGACATTTTAACTATTTTTAATGAAACTTACGGAAAAGATGATGCTAAAATGTGGTTTCAACGTTGGAGAATATTCTTTTTATCATGCGCTGTTATGTTCGGTCTTAAAAATGGATCTGAATACGGTGTTTCACACTATAGGTTTTCAAAATAATATGGAAATTTTAATTATATTTATTATTCATTGGTATTTATCTTTATTTGTTCAGACATTTTTTCTACATAGATACGCTTCCCATCAAATGTTTAAAATGCACCCTGTAACAGAAAAAGTATTTTTTATATTAACGTGGTTTGCGCAAGGATCATCGTTTCTACATCCAGCAGCCTACGCTCTTATGCACCGTAAACACCATGAGCATAGTGATACTNAAAAAGATCCTCACTCTCCATCTTCTTTTAAAAGTTGGATATCATTTATGAATAAAACCCGAAAAGAGTATGCTTCATTCATTACAAAAGTTGACAATAACGATTACAGAGATAAATCACTCCCTAGATGGAAGCTTATAGAGAATATTGGTGATACATATACAAGCAGAACCTTATTTGGTATATTTTATTTTAGTATTTACATGATCTATGCACAGTCTTATTGGCTTTTCCTCCTAGTTCCTATTCATGTTTTAATGGGACCNATACATGGCTTTATTGTTAATTGGTTTGGTCATAAGCATGGCTATAGGAATTTTGATAAACTTCATGATAATTCTAAGAATACATTATTTATAGATTTTTTAATGCTTGGAGAGCTTTACCAGAATAATCATCATCGCTTTCCAACAAGAAATAATTTCTCATTTAAATGGTATGAAATTGACTTTGGTTACCTAATTGTAAGGGCATTTAGTAAATTAGGCATTATTACAATAATCAAGTAGTTAATGAATATAATTTGGCTTAAAAGAGATCTCAGACTTTCAGATCATCTCCCTTTGGACTTTTGCGAAAAAAATAATAAAAATTATTTTTTCATTTACATATTTGAACCATCTATCATAGAATACCCNGATACATCTTTAAGGCACCTGCAATTTATTTACCATTCAATCCTATTAATGAATAAAGAGTTAAAAAAGTTTAATAGAAAAATATCTATTTACTATGGAGAATCAGATAAAATTTTTAATTATATAATTAAACATAATAACATAGACGGTATTTACTCATATCAAGAAAGTGGAACTTTAATAACTTATAAAAGAGATTTATACTTAAAAAAAATATTTAAAAAAAATAAAATCTGCTGGACTGAATATCAAAGAGATGGCATAATAAGAGGTATTAAAAATCGTTTAGGGTGGGACCAAAACTGGTTTTCGACTATGAACACGCCAATATCTAATACTCAAATTTCTATTAGTACTAGTACGGATAAATTGAAATGTAAATTTCCCATGAATTTAGCCCTACTAGACAAATTGAAAAATTACCCACATTCATATAAAAAGCCTGGTGAAACAGAAGCAAAAAAAACATTAATATCTTTCGCAGATAGCAGAGGATTCAATTATTCTAAATATATTTCAAAGCCTAATGAAAGTAGAAAAAGTTGTGGCAGAATCTCACCTTATTTAGCATGGGGAAATATATCAGTAAAACAGGCTTATCAGTATATAAAAAATCACCAAAACTACAAATATAATAAAAGATCTTTTAATGGCCTTTTGACACGATTAAAATGGAGATGTCATTTTATACAAAAATTCGAAGTCGAACCTGAGATTGAAAAAGCCTGTGCAAATAGAGGTTTTGAAAGCTTAAAAAAAACCAATGATCCAAAATTAATTCAATCATGGGAAGATGGTATAACTGGTATTCCTTTAGTTGATGCAAATATGAGGTGTTTAATAAAAACAGGCTGGATAAACTTTAGAATGCGTGCAATGCTAGTATCAATCTTCTGTCATCAATTTGACTGCGATTGGAGAAAAGGAGCACATCATCTAGCTCGTCTATTCCTTGATTATGAACCAGGAATTCATTATTCACAATTTCAAATGCAAGCAGGAACAACGGGAATAAATGCTGTAAGAATTTACAACCCGATAAAACAATCTTATGATCACGATGAAGAAGGAATTTTTATAAAAAAATGGGTTGAAGAACTTAAACACCACTCAAAGGAAGATGTACATGAACCTTGGGGTGTAAGTCCTATTTTAAAAAATATTTATTATAAAAATTGTAAATATCCTAACCCTGTATTAGATTTAAAAAAAGCAAGTACTAAGGCAAGAAAAAAAATATGGAATCATAAAAAATCATCTCAAGTTTTTAATGATAATTATAGAATATTAAAACTACATACTAGAAACAATTAATAAATCTTAAAAAACATACTTTTTATTTTTAAATATTAATAATATTTTTTAAATTTCGACTGCTGAGTCGATAATATTAATTACTGTATACTAAAAAAATATTTAGACACCATCGCAATGCAGCGTGCAAGACATGCAGTTAGATTTAAAGGGAGAAATAAAAGTGGAGTTTTTTATAAACCACATCAATTATTATGGCGTTACTCATAAGGATACACCCTTGTCTCAAAGAGAAGTTTTCTCTTTGTCAGAAGACGATATCGTATTTGCTTATAGCTTAAGCTCATCGTACAATATATCAGAACTTTATATTTTGTCGACTTGTGGTCGAACAGAATTTTACAGCTACAGCAAATCTTCTGAATTAGCTATTTTTATTAGAGAATTATATTCTCAACTTAATAAAAAATGCAATACTAATTATCTTATTCACCGTTCTGGTATTAATTGTGTAAGACATATGATGGAAGTTTCATGCAGTGTAACATCTCTTTTGATAGGCGAAACTCAAATAACAAGTCAGATTAAGAATAGTTTTAATATTGCAAAAGAATGTGGCTCTTTAAAATCCATCTTATCAAGACTAATTCATTGTTCTTTGGAGGCTGGAAAAAAAATTCGTAACCAAACAAAGTTATCAGTTGGATCGACATCTGCTAGTTACGCTTCAGTTGAAAAAATATGTAAACTTGTTAAAGATATTTCAAAAGAAAATATTCTTATTATTGGTGCTGGCATGACTGGCAAGCTTGTAGCATATAATTTCAAGAAAAAAAATGCTAAAAATTTATTTATTTCAAACAGGGATTCCAAAAAGGGAAAAGTTTTATCAGATAAGGTTGAAGGCACTTTTATTCCTTTAAATGAAGTTTCAAAATCACTCAATAAGTTTTCTATTATTTTAACTTGTACAAATGCAGCTCACAATTTAATTAAGTATAAAGATATCTCAGCTTTATCACTACCAAAGCCAATCATCCTAATGGATTTATCTGTTCCAAGAAATATTGATAATACTATTTCCTCATTAAAGAATGTAACCCTGCTAACCATTGATGATATCAATGATGTAATATGCAAATTTAGGGAAAAAAGAGAATTAGAACTTCCAAAAGCTATGCTATTAATAAATGAGTTTGTGTTAGATTTTACACAATGGTTTGAAGATTTAAGTGTCACACCAACGATTGCAAAACTAAAAAACCATTATAATACAATTCAAACTAACGAACTGGAAAAAATTTCAAACAAGTTTGATGAAAAAACTTTAAATGCTATTGATATCTTCTCTAATAGTTTATTAAATAAGATTATGAAAGATTCAATTACCTTCCTTAAATCTGAAGATATTAGCGATAAATCAAAAACTCAATTTGTTAATATTTTATCCTCGATTCACAAATTCAACAATGAATAGTTTAACTATTGGTACAAGAGGAAGTAATCTTGCTTTAAATCAAGCAAATGACGTTAAAAAGTTAATCGAAAGTAAGCTCAGAGTTAAGGTTACCGTTAAAACAATTAAAACCGAAGGTGATATTGATAAAGTTACTCCAATTCACATGATTCCAGACAAAGGTTTTTATACAAAAGAAATAGAAATGTCTCTACTAAATCATGATATAGACATTGCCGTTCACAGCTTAAAGGATTTACCCTTAGAATTATCTTCTCCGTTTGAAATATCCGCTGTTTTGAACAGAAAGTCTCCAATGGATATTTTACTAACTAAAGATTCTAAAAATATTAATGACTTTCCAAACAAATCAGTTATAGCAGTTGGAAGTTTAAGGAGAAAAAATCAACTCATTAATATATTACCAAATATTAATACTGTTGATATTAGAGGCAATATTGAAACAAGAATTAAAAAAATTTATGACAATAATTGGGACGGACTGATTGTTGCAAAAGCTGCTATTGAAAGACTTGCTCTTGATTATAATTATTATGAATTTACAGATTCAGAAATGGTACCTGCGCCTTGTCAAGGAATTGTCGCTCTTGAGACACTTAAAGAAAGATCTGAGTTATCATCTATACTAAATGAAGTTAATCACAGTTTAACTTTTAGTATTTCTAAAATTGAAAGGGAAATTGCTAAAGAAATGGATGGAGGATGCAAAATTCCGGTTGGTTGTCTAGCTAAAATTGATGACGGCTTCCTAACTATATTAGCTTATATGTCTACCATAGATGGGAATTTTTCTATCTTTGAAAAAGTAAAGGGCAATTTAAATGATTCTGATATTCTAGTAAAGAAAGTGATTACGCAGATGAAAAGCAAGGGTTTAAATGATATTCTGAAAGAGAGACTTAATTAAATGAATCATCACAAATTAATATGGACCCTTCAATCAAATTTTCCAAAAGAATGGAAAAATAAACTTCTCGATAATAATCTTATATTAGATCATTCTCCATTAGTTAAGCTAGTACAAACAAAAGAAGTTGATTCAATCTTATTGTCAGTCAAGGAAAATTCTAATGTAATCATAACCAGCCCTTTTGCTGCTAAAATTATAGCTTCAAAAATTAACCACTATTGTAATTTTTTTGTTGTTGGTAACAAATCTAAAATGATTTTAGAAAACCAAGGTTTTAATGTCGTTAAAATTTCAAATACCTCAAGAGAATTATCGGATTGGGTGAAAACAAAAAATAACGATACTTTCATTCATCTTTGCTCAGAGCTTACAGATAAGAAAATATGGCATAGCAATGTCATTTATACTCCTTTTTACAAACCAATTGATAACAATAAATTCGACGCAAGTATCTATAAAGATTTAAATAATTGCACAATAATTTTTGGAAGCCCATCTGGTGTAGACGTATGGTTTCGAAATATAAATCATATACCAACATGCAACTATGCTTGCATGGGTGAAACAACGGCCAATAGAATTTTGGATTACACAAATGAAAATGTTATATTTCCAGACGATTCATCTATTGAAACATTAATAAAATTAATCACAGAAAAAAAATATGAAAACAAATAATCAAATATTCATTGACGCATGCAATATGCTTCCTGTTAAACGTACGCCTATATGGATTATGAGACAAGCAGGTAGGTATTTACCAGAATACAGGAAAATAAGAACAAATTCTTCTTTTCATGAAATGATGCATACACCTGAATTGATGGCAGAGGTAACTCTTCTTCCTATAAAAAGATTCAACCTAGATGCCGCTATTATGTTTTCAGATATTTTAGTTGTCCCAGAGTCTCTTGGTATGAAATTTAAGTTAATTAAAGGTGTAGGTCCTGTTTTTGATTCTCCCATCAATAGTGATGATGATATTAAAAAATTAAATTTTAATGATGATTATTTTAAGAATATTTATACTGGCATATCACTAATTAGAAAAACATTAAANAAGGACACAGCATTGATTGGTTTTGCTGGTACTCCTTGGACAACCGCTTGCTATATGGTCGAAGGAAAACCCAGCAAAGATTACATGAAAATAAGAACCATGATAAATAAAGACCCCGAAATTTTCAAACTTCTAATGGAAAAAATTACCAAGGCTACCATAAATTATATTGATGAGCAAATTAAGAGCGGGGTTAACGCTGTNCAATTATTTGATTCTAACGCATCCTACATATCAAAAAACGGTTATGAAAAATTTTCTTTACCTTATATTAAAAAAATTATTAATCATATTAATTCAAAAAAAATTCCAAGNATTTATTTTCCAAAAGGTCTATGTAATTATACTGATTTAATTCTAAGTACTAACGCAAAAGTTATTGGAGTTGACTGGTCCGTTAATATTGGGGATATAAAAAATAAAGTGAATAATAAAGTAGCGCTTCAGGGAAATTTAGATCCAGCAGTACTTCTATGTCCCAACCATGTAATTGAAAAGGAAACATCTAAAGTTCTTAATTCTTTCGGTAATTCATACGGTCATATATTTAATTTAGGTCACGGCATAACTCCATCTGTTAATCCAGATTCGGTTGAATTCCTTATCAAAACAGTAAATAAAATATCATCTAAAATTCATGGATAGAAAATTAATATCAACTTCTTTCAGGTCAGTTCAAGACAAAATATCTTCTGCATTATGTTCTATTTCAAATCAAGACTTTGATGAAGATATATGGGAGTATGACAGTGGTAGTGGTGGAGGTATAACCAGAATTTTTTCTAATGGAGATATTGAAAAAGCTGGTGTTAATTTCTCCTCCTTATCTGGTAAATTATCTGATAAAATTTCAAGCAAAGTGATTGGCTCTGGTAAAGAATTTTACGCGACTGGCGTATCTGTAGTGATTCATCCAAAAAATCCTTGTTTACCTACAGCACACATGAATATTAGGTATCTTGAAAGAAACAACAAGAAATGGTTTGGTGGTGGTATTGACTTAACCCCTTACTATATATCCAAAAAAGATGTTATTAATTACCATAAAACATTAAAAAGACTTTGTGATGATTTTGATTTTATTGACTACTTGAAACTTAAAGAAAAATGTGATGATTACTTTTTTATTAAACATAGAAATGAAACGAGAGGGGTTGGAGGCATTTTTTTTGATAATCTAGATACTAATTTAGAAAACACTTTTGAGTTTGTTTTAGAGACTGGGAATACATTTATTGAAATTTTTACANAACTTTTCAACAAATATAACTCATGCACCTACACTGATATTCAAAGAGATTTCCAATTATACCGAAGAGGAAGATATGTAGAGTTTAACTTAGTATATGATAGAGGAACTTTATTTGGGTTAGAAACCAGCGGAAGAATTGAATCAATATTAATGTCTTTACCTCCACTTTCTAGCTGGAAATATAATTGGATTCCTGAGAAAAACTCCGATGAATCAAAGCTCTATACTTTTCTAAAACCTACTGATTGGTTAAAAAATGAATAAAGCCGTTCTTATTATAAATCTTGGCTCTCCAAGGGATGCTAATGTTCTATCTGTCTGGAAATTTTTAAAAGAATTTCTTATGGATGCTCGTGTTATTGATATACCATTTTTAATAAGGTTTTTTTTAGTAAACTTCATTATTATTCCTCTTAGAGTATTAAATTCCTCCAAAGAATATAAAAAAATGTGGAATAAGTTTGGTTATTCACCAATTCACAAATATACCAAAAGTTTAAACAGCAAGGTTAACTCTAAGTTAGGCANAGGCTACACTTGTTATTACGCAATGAGATATCAACAACCTTCACTTAAAAAAGTATTAAAAGAAATCTATAATAATAATCATGACGAATTAATTATTCTACCTTTATATCCTCAATATGCATCGGCATCAACTGGTTCAACAATTGAAAAATGTTACGAGATTATTTCCAAATGGTGGAATTTCCCAAAGGTATCNGTCATTAATCATTTTTGTGATAATGATGATTTCATAAATTGCTTTGTAACAAATACCAAAAAAATAANTTACCAAGACTATGATCATATTCTCTTTTCTTATCATGGCTTACCAGAACGTCACGTAGATAAAACATATACAGACAAGACTCTATGCAAGGACCACTCTTGCGAAGAAGGTTTAAAAAATGATAACAAATTTTGCTATAAAGCAATGTGCTATGAAACTACAAATCTTATTGCAACTAAACTAAATCTAGATAAATCAACATACAGCGTTACATTTCAATCAAGATTAGATAATAAATGGTTAAAGCCATTTACTGATGAAGTTTTAGATAACCTATTAAAGGAAAATAAGAAAAAGCTCCTTGTTTTATCACCTGCTTTTGTTAGCGATTGTCTTGAAACATGCATTGAAATTGATGAGACATACAAAGAAGATTTCATTAAGTCAGGTGGTACAGATTTAAAACTAGTTCCTAGTTTAAATGATTCTGATCAATGGGTTAATACTGTAGTAAAAATAGTAAAGAATNATGAATAGCAAAGTTGCAATCATTGGTGCTGGAATATCAGGACTTTCAACAGCATATTTTCTTAAAGAAAAAAANTTTAAAAATATTACTCTTTTTGAAGCCAGAGATAAACCTGGNGGTGTTGTTAGTACTTTTAAAAATAAAAAATATAAGTACGAGATTGGTCCAAACACCCTATCTGTTTCTGATTCTAGAGTAAATGATATGTTTAACAATCTGAATCTAAAAATTGTCTATCCCTCTTCAACTGCTTCGAATCGATTTATTTTCAAGCATAAAGCTTTATATAAACTTCCTACTTCCTTTATATCCTTTTTATTTACAAATTTTTTTTCTCTGAGAACAAAGATTCGTATAGTTTTTGAATATTTTCGATTAAATAGAAGTACAACTAAGAACGAAAGTGTATATGACTTTTTTACAAGAAAATTTAATACTGAAATATCTGATTATGTGGTAAATCCATTTATTGCTGGTNCCTTTTCAGGAAATCCAAAAAAATTAAGCTTAAAGCATGCTTTTCCATTACTAAATGAATTAGATAGTAAGTATGGAAGTATTATTAAAGGTTTTATAAAATCAAAGAAAAAGAAATATAAGATTAAAAGACAAGTAATATCATTTGAAAATGGTCTTTTTGATTTAATAAAATCATTATCCAAAATATTTGATAGCAATATTAAATANAGCGCTAATATTACTTCTATTTCTAAAATTGATAATCATTTTATTATTGAATATATGAGCAAAGGAAAAATTAAATCAAAAAAATTTGATAAAGTTGTGATAACTGTACCAACATATAATTTTAAGGATATATCCTTNAATAACAATCTTCAGACCTATTTTTCAACGTTTAAAGATATATATTATCCACCAATAGTTACAGCAACACTAGCTTTTAAAAAAAATCATATTAAAGATAGGCTAAATGGATTTGGTCTATTAATACCAGAAAAAGAAAAAATGAATATTCTAGGTGTTCTATATTTATCTTCTATGTTTGAAAATAGCTCACCTAAAGACGAAGCACTTATTACAGTATTTGTTGGAGGAGCAAGACAGCCCAAACTAACAACATTATCAGAAGAAGAGTTAGAAAANTTAATTCTATCTGATTTAAGTAAAATTTTTAACATAACTGAAAAACCTGTTTATTATACTACTAAGCATTGGAGTAAATCAATCCCACAATATGACCTTGATTACCAAAAACACTTAGATACGATTAACTTTATAGAAACACATTGTACAGGTTTATTTTTTAATGGTAATTTTAGAAACGGAATCTCACTGGAGAATAACATTATTAATTCTTTAAAAATAACTGAAAGTATCTGTGCACAATAAAAATAATATAAAAAAAAGACCAGCTCGCTTAAGAAGCACTAAATCTTTAAGAGCCCTAAACAGCGAACTTACTTTAGATACTAAGGATTTAATATATCCAATTTTTATAAAGACAGGCAAAAACATTAAAAATGAAGTTGAGTCTATGCCAGATATATATCAGTTTTCTTTAGATATGGTTTTTTTTGAGATCGAATATTTACTAAAACATAATATAGATAAATTTATTCTATTTGGAATAACTGACAAAAAAGATGAATTTGGTTCCGATGCATTATCCGATAATGGNATTATTCAAAACTCATTAAAAGAAATAAAAAAAAGGTTTCCCGAAATATTGCTTATCACAGATTTATGCATGTGCGAATATACAAGCCATGGTCATTGCGGGATATTAAATAATGGAAGACTTGATAATGATCAGACGCTCGAATACATACAAAGACAAGCGGTTTCTCATGCAAATTTTGGTGCTGACATAATTGCTCCATCTGGTATGATTGATAATGCTGTCAAACATATAAGACTTGCTTTAGATTCTAATAATCACAAAAACATACCTATAATGAGTTATTCAGCAAAGTTTGCTTCAAATTTTTATGGACCGTTTAGATACGCAGCAGAATCCACGCCTCAACATGGTGATAGAAAAAGTTATCAAATGAGCTACGAGAATAGAAAAGAGGCAATTAAGGAAGTTCAGCTTGATATAGAAGAGGGTGCTGATATAGTAATGGTAAAACCTGCACTTTCATTTTTAGACATAATTCGTGATGTTAAGAACACTGTAAATATTCCAGTTGCAGCTTACAATGTTAGCGGTGAATATTCTATGGTTAAAGCTGCTTCAAAACTTAATTGGATCGATGAAGATAAAGTAAGACATGAAATATTAACTTCAATTAAAAGAGCAGGGGCAGATATGATTATAACCTACTTTGCAAAATCATTTGCGGAAAGTTTAAAATGAAAAAAACTGAATCAGACAAACTTTTTAAAGAAGCAAAAACATTAATGCCAGGTGGTGTTAATAGTCCCGTAAGATCGTTCAAGGCAGTTGGAGGAATACCCCATTTTATTGCAAGAGGAAACGGTCCATTTATTTTTGATGAAGATAATAATAAATTTATCGATTTCACCTGCTCATGGGGACCACTTATTCTTGGTCATAATAACAAACTTGTAAAAGACAGTATTAAAGAAGTTTTAGAATTTGGCACATCTTTTGGAACACCAACACGCAGGGAAAATTTATTAGCTAAGCTTATAATCGATTCTGTTAAATCCATTGAAAAAGTAAGGTTTGTAAATTCAGGAACAGAAGCGACTATGAGCGCTGTTAGATTAGCAAGAGGATATACTAATAAGGATCTAATTATAAAGTTTGAAGGATGCTATCACGGTCATGCCGATATTTTTCTTTCAAATGCTGGCTCTGGCTTAGCTACTTTTGACCAGCCAACAAGTCCAGGTGTACCCCAATCTGTTGTTGATTCTACTATAACTTTAGACTACAACAATATAAATCAAGTTGAAGATACGTTCAAAAAATATAAGGATAAAATTGCTGCTGTCATTATAGAGCCAATTACAGGTAATATGAGTGTAATCAAACCAAAAAATGATTTTATTTTTGGATTAAGGTCCTTGTGTACTGAAAATAAAGCTCTACTAATTTTTGATGAAGTAATGACAGGGTACAGGGTGTCTCATGGTGGTGCTCAAGAATACTTAAAAGTAGAGCCAGATATTACAACACTTGGTAAAGTTATTGGTGGAGGACTTCCCGTTGGAGCATATGGTGGTAAAAACGAGATTATGTCACATGTTAGTCCTGAAGGACCTATTTATCAAGCGGGCACATTGTCTGGTAACCCCGTATCAATGTCGGCAGGTATAGCTATGCTTAAACAACTGCAGAATAAAGATGTTTATGATTATTTGAATGAAATAACTAATTATCTGGCAAATGGACTCAAAGAAATATCTGAAAAAAATAATTACCCATTAATAGTAAATAGCTATTGTTCAATGGTTGGTATCTTTTGCACAGATGTTACTGTAAATAGCTATAAAGATATAACACAATCATGCATATCAAATTATAATAAACTTCATAAATATTTTTTGGAGAATAGTATTTATTTTCCTCCATCAGCTTATGAGGCTTTATTTTTATCCACGGAAATTAAAAAGAAACAAATTGACCATGTATTAGATACTTTCAATAGATTTTCAAAAGCACATTAGTTAATAATGAAATTGTTGGTAAATGATAAGTAAAATAAATATAATCTTCCCAAATCAACTTTTTAAAAAGTCTTTCATACTTGATAATAATTGTAAAACCTATTTAATTGAAGAGTTTCTATTTTTTAATCACTACAAGTTTCATAAACAAAAGATTGCTTACCATCGCTCATCAATGAAAAAATATTATGATTATTTGGTATCAAAAGGGATAAAAGTATTTTACATAGATAGCTATGATAAGAAGTCAGATATAAGACATTTTTTAACACAATTAGATAAAAGTATTAATGAAATTAATATTTATAATCCAGTAGATACTTGGCTTTTGAAAAGAATTCAAAACAATGAAAACACTAAAATTGTAAATATTAAGAAAACTCCACTCTTCATGAGTACTAATGAAGATTTAAAACAATTCTTCAGAGAAGATAAAAAATCCTTTTCTCATGCTGTTTTCTATAAACAGCAAAGAAATAAGCTAAATATTCTTATGAACGATACGAATCAACCCATTGGAGGAAAGTATTCTTTTGATGCTGATAATAGAAAAAAATACCCATCAAAAAAAGTACCACCTAAGATACCCACGTTTACATCTGATACATATTGGGATGAAGCTATAGCCTACACTCAAAAATATTTTACCAATAACCCAGGCCATCTTAGCGATGTTCCACTTTATCCAAATGATCATGATCAATCAAATAAGTGGTTAGATGATTTTCTCATAAATCGTTTTAAAGAGTTTGGTGATTATGAAGATGCAATAGTAAATGATGAGGTCTTTTTAAATCACAGTGTTTTAACCCCAATGTTAAATTCAGGATTAATACTTCCAGAAGAAATAATCTCAAAAACGCTTGAATTTTCTAAAGAAAACGACATTCCAATAAACTCTCTAGAAGGTTTTATTAGACAAATAATAGGATGGAGGGAATTTATAAGAGGGATGTATGTATCGAAAGGAACGTATTCAAGAAATTTAAATTTCTGGAAGTATAAAAGAAAAATACCACAGTCTTTTTATGATGGTACAACAGGAATTCTACCGGTTGATGATGCCATAAAAAAACTTCTAAGAACAGGCTATTCACAT
>PANN01000005.1 GCA_002707645.1 Fidelibacterota bacterium
ACATCTAAAGATGAAATTTTAAAATTTAAACCTGATGGACTTTTTTTATCAAATGGACCAGGCGATCCTGCTGCAGTAACATACGCTATTGATACGGTTACGTTTTTGTTAAAATATAAACTACCTATTTTTGGTATTTGTTTGGGCCATCAAATCTTATCACTTGCGCTAGGTGCAAAAACATATAAATTAAAATTTGGACATAGAGGATGTAATCATCCTGTAAAAAACTTATTAAATCATATGGTAGAAATAACAAGTCAAAATCACGGGTTTAGCATTGATGATAATATTTCAAAACATATTACCGTAACACATATAAATTTAAATGATCAAACTATTGCAGGTATTAAATCAAATAATTATCCAGCATTCAGCGTGCAGTATCACCCAGAATCTAGCCCTGGTCCTCATGATTCAAGATATCTTTTTGAACAATTTATTACATTAATAAAAGAATCTCATGCCAAAAAGAAATGATATAAATTCTATATTGATAATAGGAGCTGGTCCAATCATTATTGGACAAGCGTGTGAGTTTGATTATTCTGGAACACAAGCATGCCAAGCATTAAAAGAAGAAGGTTATAAGGTTATTCTTATTAATTCTAATCCTGCAACAATTATGACAGATAAAAATATTGCAGATTCAACATATTTAGAACCAATAGAAATAAATGCAATAGAGCAAATTATTACTAAAGAAAAACCAGATGCAATTCTGCCTACTGTTGGTGGTCAAACAGCTCTAGATATGGTTATGCAGCTTGATAAAAATGGAATTTTAAAAAAATATAAAATAAAATTAATTGGCGCTAATGTCAAATCTATTGAAACTGCAGAAAATCGAGAGAAATTTAAAAAATCAATGTCAAAAATTAATATTCCTACAGCGCAAGGTGGATTTATAAAAACAAAAGAAAAAGCATTAGAACTAATTAAAGATATTGGCTTTCCAGTAATTATAAGACCATCATTTACTATGGGAGGGACCGGTGGTTCAACAGCATATAATATTGAAGAATTTTCTCATCAAATTGAATTAGGTTTAAGATCAAGCCCTATTCATGAAGTATTAATAGAAGAATCTTTATTAGGTTGGAAAGAATTTGAAATGGAAGTTGTAAGAGATTTAAATGATAATTCTATTATTGTATGTGGAATAGAAAATATTGATCCAATGGGAATTCATACAGGAGATAGTATTACAGTTGCACCCATTCAAACATTAACTGATAAAGAATATCAAAAAATGAGAAATTGGTCCATTTTATGTCTTCGAACAATTGGTGTTGATACAGGTGGCTCCAATGTTCAATTTGCTGTCAATCCAAAAGATGGTAGAACAATTATTATTGAAATGAATCCACGCGTTAGTCGATCATCTGCATTAGCATCAAAAGCTACCGGTTTTCCTATTGCTAAAGTTGCAGCAAAATTATCTATTGGTCTTACATTAGATGAAATAAAAAATGATATCACGGGAAAAACATTGGCATCATTTGAGCCTTCAATTGATTATGTTGTGACAAAAATCCCAAGATTCGATTTTGAAAAATTTCCAACTTCTGATGGAATTTTGGGTGTTCAAATGCAATCTGTTGGTGAGGTTATGGCCATAGGTAGAACTTTTAGAGAATCAATACAAAAAGCATTTAGATCACTAGAGGTGGGACTGATTGGTTTTGAGCCTAAACAAACAAATTATAGATCTTTAGATATAAGTAAAATTAGCTTTCCAACTGCGTTTAGATTATTAAAAGTCTGGCAAGCTTTAAAAGAAAATTATTCAATTGAAAAATTGTATGAACAAACAAAAATTGATCCTTGGTTCTTATATCAATTAAAAATTTTAACGGATATTAGCATAACAAAGAAAAACTATAAAAATAATTTATTTTTTTTAAAGAAAGAGGGATTTTCTGATAAACAAATAGCAAAATCTATAAACGTAAAAGAATCAGATATTAGATCAGAAAGAATAAAAGAGAATATACTCCCAGCCTATAAAATGGTTGATACATGTGCAGCAGAATTTCAAGCTCAAACTCCTTATTGTTATTCAACATACGAATACGAAAATGAAATTACAAAGTTTGATGAAGAGTCAATTATTATTTTAGGAGGTGGACCAAATCGTATTGGACAAGGAATAGAATTTGATTATTGTTGTGTGCAAGCTGTATATGGTTTAAAAGAAATGGGGTATAAAACTATAATGATTAATTGTAATCCTGAAACAGTGTCTACTGACTTTGATACAGCTGATAAATTATATTTTGAACCACTTACTTATGAAGATGTTATGAATGTCATTGATTTAGAAAAACCTAAAGGAGTGATTATACAGTTTGGTGGACAAACGCCATTAAATATTGCCAATAAATTATTAAAATCTAATGTTAATATATTGGGGACAGATCCTAAATCAATTGATCTTGCTGAAAATAGAAAAAAGTTTGGTAAAATTTTAAAAAGACTAAATATTCCTGCTCCAGATTATGGAACTGCTTTTTCAATAGATGAAGCTATCACCATTGCAAATAGGATTAAATATCCTGTGCTTGTTAGGCCCTCATATGTTCTTGGAGGTAGAGGAATGGAAATTGTTTATAATGAAGATGGATTGAAAAATTATGTTGGAAAAGCCGCCTTAATTTCTGGAAAACATCCCATACTTATAGATGCTTTTTTAGAAAATGCCTATGAATTTGATGTCGATGCAATATGTGATGGTGTTGATGTTGTGATTGCAGGGATTATGCAGCATATTGAAGAAGCTGGGATTCATTCTGGTGATTCTTCTTGTGTTTATCCAGCATACTTTTTACCTAATAAAGAGCGCAAAATAATAATTGATTATACTAAATTGCTAGCAATTGAATTAAAAATCATAGGTCTTATAAATATTCAATTTGCAATGAAAGATGGTTTAGTATATGTTCTTGAAGTCAATCCAAGAGCTAGCCGAACGGTTCCATTTATAAGTAAAATAAAAAATATCCCCTATGCAAAATATGCAAGCCAAGTTTCTGCAGGTAAAAAAATTAATTCTCTCAATTTAAATTATAAAAAATCTAATTTGATTGCAGTAAAAAAACCTGTATTTCCATTTAATAAATTCCCAAACCAAAAAATATTCTTATCACCTGAAATGAAATCTACTGGTGAAGTTATTGGATTTGATAAGCATCTAGGGTCTGCGTATTTAAAAGCAGAAATAGGATCTGGGAATAGGCTACCAAAACAGGGAACTATTTTTATTTCTGTGAATCAAAATGATAAAAATGAGATTATAAAGATTGCTAGAGATTTTAATGAAATTGATTTTAAAATCATTGCAACATCTGGTACATCTCAATTATTAAATGAAAATGGTATTATTTCAAAAAATATATTTAAAGTTGGAGAAGGCAGGCCTCATATTGTTGATGCTATTAAAAATAATGAAATTAATTTAATTATTAATACACCTTTAGGTGAACAATCAAGATATGATGAATATAAAATTGGGAAGGCAGCCATTGAATATAAAATTCCCGTTATTACAACTCTTGCTGGAGCACATGCAGCATTAAGAGCTATAAGATTTGAAGATAAAAAATTAACCTATAACAGCTTACAAGAGATCTTTCATGAAAAATAAACTATACCCTAAAATTAAACCCTATAATACATTTTATTTAAAAGTATCAAAACTACATACGATATATGTTGAAGAATCAGGTAATCCAAACGGGAAACCTGTAATTTTTTTACATGGAGGACCTGGTGGTGGAATTGAACCTATTTACAGGCAATATTTTAATCCTAAAAAATGGCATATAATTATTTTTGATCAACGAGGATGTGGTAAAAGCTTACCACATGCTGAGCTTGAAGAAAATACTACCTGGGAATTAATTAAAGATATTGAGTTAATTAGAAATTATTTGAAAATTAAAAAATGGGTTGTTTTTGGAGGAAGCTGGGGGTCTACACTTGGTTTATCATATGCAATATCATATCCTGAAAAGTGTAAAGCACTAATATTAAGAGGAATTTTCTTATTAAGAAAATTTGAAATTGATTGGTTTTATCAACAAGGATGCAGTATGATTTATCCTGATGAATGGGAAAATTATAAATCAGTGATTCCAAAGCAAGAGCAAAACAATTTTGTTAAAGCATACTATAAAAGATTAACTTCAAAAAATAAAAATATAAGATTAAAAGCTGCAACAGCATGGTCAAAATGGGAAGCAAGCACAAGCAAGCTTGTGCAAAAAAAGAAATCATTACACCATTTTGATAATCCTAAAATAGCTGAAGCATTTGCAAGAATTGAATGTCATTATTTTATAAACAATGCTTTTTTTAATACCGATAATTGGATTTTAAAAAATACAAATAAGATTAAACATATTCCAGGTGCCATTATACAAGGTAGATATGATGTTGTTTGTCCTATGCAATCTGCATGGGATCTTCATAGAAAATTGAATCACTTTGAATTTTATATTATTAATAAAGCAGGTCACTCAATGTTAGAAAAAGATATTCAGACTCAATTAATCGAGTGTACCGATAGATTTGTTAAATATTAAAAATATTTTTTTGAGCTGACTTTGGATGAACTAGAGAATGAAAATAAAATGAAGAAATACTACTTTTTTTGATTTATTAATTATTTATCACACTTACTATAACCACACTCCATACAAGAATCACAGCCATTTTCTGTTTTTAATGATTTACTACTACACGATGGGCAAATTTTAAATTCTAAATTCATACTATCGTTATTCAATAATGTTTCAGCTGCTTTTTCAACTAATTCTGGCATTTCTTCGTTTGGTATTTGATCTAACTGCTCTTTATCTTTTTTACTATCTTCTTTTGAAGTAATTCCAACATCAAAGAAAAACTGTTCGATTGTTTCGGCCACTTCTGCATAAAAAGAGTGGTAGTATCTTCCTTCTTTAAACGAGCCTCCATTTGGATCATGGATTCCATGTAATTCTTCTAGAATAAACATAGGATCCGTAGCTCTTCTAAAAATCGCAGAAATTAATCGTGTTAGTACAACATATTCAGGAGCACGATTTAAATCTTTTGAATTAATAAAAATTTCTATGGGTCTTCGTCCACTTTCTGTATTAACATAACTTAATGTTATAAAAACTGAATTTTTTACAAAAGCACTTTTTACTTTATAAACTTTTGCATCAACCACTTTTGGTCTTGAGGCTGAACTCGATTGTTTCTTTTGAGATGAATTTTGTCCTGATGTTTCAGAACTTTTTTCTTTATTTTTTAATTCTACGATGGTTGATTTTTTATTTAATTCTATCATTAATCTGCACTCTGAAATTTTTCACTTTCTATTATTTCTTCAATTTTTGTTTCGCTATTTTTCATATAATGATACATTGTAGTTAATGAACCATCTGGTAATTTAATAATTTCATCACCTTTTGCTTTAATAGTTTCGTTATTATTGTTTGTAATTTCAAACTCTTTATCTTTATTCTTCTGGAAATCTGTTAATTCATTTTCATTAGTACTTAAAATTGGGAATCTACTACCATCTCGATATATTGTTACACCTTTTAGTTTTGCTTTCCATGCTTGTAGATAAATATCAGATATTATTTCTGGTTTTATATCTTCAGGGAGATTAATTGTTGATGATATACTATGATCAATATATTTTTGGATTAATCCTTGAATATCAACTCTTTGATTTGAATTAATCTTATGAGCAGTTCTAAATAAATAAGCTGGTAATACATCTTCTATATTGCTTGCTTTATCAACTTTTTCTTGCAAACCGAATCTATCAATATAAGCTTGAATTGTAGAATGAAATACTTTAAAAAACTTATTTCCAAACGATTCTGATCTTCGTGTATAGAAAGCAGCAAAAATCGGCTCTACACCACCAGATACACCGATATAATTTTTATCTTTACTCTCGTATGATAAAACGATATTAGAAATTGAACCAGTTGGCGCTATAGACATTATAGCGATATTTCTTAATCCATTTTCTGTAATTTGAAGTTGAGTTTCTTTACTTAAAGCTTCTTGTACAAATGGACATTTCATATAGTTTTCTTCATTAAATATTGGAGAAGAACCTTTTTCACCCCCAATTACAGCAGAAGCTTGATAAGCAGCATTGGTAATAAATTGCATGGTTTCAGAAATTAATGCTATTCCTTCTTCAGAGTCGTAGGCTAGGCCTATTTGATTTAACATATCAGCAATTCCCATTACTCCCAATCCAAGCCTTCTTGTTTCTTTAGCTGCAATTCGCTGCTTTTCAAGAGCATTTAAATCTTCATTCCACGTTACAACATTATCTAAAAATCGCACTAAAATTCTTGTGCTTTCAGCTAATTGATCCCAGTTTATATGTGCCTTATCTGAAAATCCATTTTCAATAAATCTTGACAAATTAATAGATCCAAGATTACATGCACCGCCATCTTCTAGCGGTACTTCAGCGCATGGATTTGTACATATAATTGGTCTTCCAACATAGTTGGATGGAGAATAATCACTCATGGTTGTCCAAAAAATTATACCTGGTTCAGCTGTTTTGTAATTACCTTCTATAAACTGATCCCAAATGTCTCGTGCCTTAACTAATTCTCTAACTTCATTGGTTTGAGGACTATCGAAATATAGTAAAAAATCTCCTGATTGCTTAATAGCTAAATCATAATCCTCGCTATTAAGCTTAATATTCAAATCTCCATAAACATCTCTTTTGCTAGAATCTTTTAATGATTCAGCTGAAACATTAGCACCATACTCTTTTGATAGCCATTGGTCTAAATCAGAAACATTATCAAAATTATTTAATAATTCATAATCATCTATGTTTTTTGATGGTATGCCATATGAATAATGTAATGTCTCTTCATCTTTCTGTGCTTCCATCACTGAAGTTTTATTATACTTTTTGTAAACTAGAAATTTATCTTTTCCATACTTTTTTTCTTCATCTACAGCAAACATAAATTCATTGCTAACCTTTATCGATATATTTGCAAATCTAACCTGAGTATTTTCCATTACTTGTTTTTTAATTGTTTCTAGTTCAGACTCAGAAAATTGTCCAGACCAGCTGCACTGTTCAATAATTTGTTTTGTTACCCAATTGGGAGTTTTTTTAACTTTTAAAAAATATTTAACATCTGGGTGCTTTACATCAATCGTTAACATTAAAGCCCCACGTCTCCCACTTTGTCCAATAAGTCCTGTTGTTAATGAATATAATTCCATAAACGAAACAGCTCCTGTTGAGCTGTCTGCCGCATTATGAACAACAGAATCTTTTGGTCTTAAAGATGAAATATCAACACCAATTCCTCCACCATACGAATATGTTCTTGCACATTCAAATGCTGCTTTATATATAGAGTCAATATCATCTTTATCAATCTTAGAAACAAAACAATTTGCTAGAGTTTTAATTCTATACATATCACCAGCGCCTGCTAAAACTCGTCCACCTGATATAAATCTTCCATTATATAGTTCATTGTAAAATTTTTCAGACCATTCTTTTTGCTTTGATTTTGTTCCTTCAACGGTTGCAATAAAAGAAGCTAATCTTTTAAATACATCTTCAGGATTTTTTTCAATTAATTTATTTTCTAAATCTTTAAGGAAATATTTTTTTGTGTAAATATTTTTTGCTAATTCATTATCAGCTAAATAGTCTCCATTAAAACCAAGTTCACTATTTTTTTGTTTTTCTGATATATGATTATATAATTCTTCGTATACTTTTGATCTTAAATTACCAATAAGTTTTGATGATTTTCCCCTATGAGAAAACATTTTTTTTATATCGTCCATATTCAACTTTCCTAATTTTTGAGCCAAAAATACTATGACTCATACATGATTATTCAACCAAAATTAAGCTTAGAAATTATATTCAAATTGCCTTGTTCATATACTATCCTAAAAATTTAGAGATTCGGATTGTATATTAATAGTAACAAATTTCTCGTCGGATTTAAAACTTATTTACTATTCTTAGTAATGTCAATTACTTGAAAAATATAAATTACTTTTTACTGTTAAACAAATAGAATTTAAAAAAATAAAAAAAAAATAAAAACCTGATTTAAATTCTAGTCAGAGATTAGTAAATTAAGATGTAATTCAAAACAAATAAATATATTATGGCAAATATTATGGCAAATAAAAAAACAGCAAAACTTATTTTAGAAAATCAAGAAATAGAACTTGATATTATAACAGGTACAGAAAGTGAATCTGCGATTGATATTACTTCTTTAAGAAATAAAACAGGATATATTACAATAGATCCGGGGTATGCAAATACTGGCTCATGTGTTAGTGATATAACCTTTATAGATGGTGAAACAGGAATTCTTCGCTACAGAGGATATCCTATTGAAAACCTTGCTAATAATGTTAATTTCACTGATGTTGCTTATTTATTATTACATGGCAATTTACCAACTTCTGATGAAAAAAATATTTTTAGTAAATCGCTAAGAAAAGAAGCAAATATTCATGAAGATATGAAAAGATTTTTTGATGGTTTTCCAATTAATGCACATCCGATGGCAACATTATCTTCTATGGTAACCGCATTATCAACATTTAATCCTACGGTAAGCAATAATGAAGTAAATATTAATGGTACTATAATAAAAATTTTAGCACAAGTAAAAACTATTGCAGCATACTCATATAGAAAGTCTCATGGACTTCCGTTTATTTATCCAAATTCAGATTTAAACTATATAGATAATTTTATTCATATGATGTTTTCTGATTCTCAAGATGATTTTCATACAGAGCCAATTTTCACTGAAGCTCTAGATTTGCTCTTGATTTTACATGCTGACCATGAACAAAACTGCTCTACTTCAACTGTTCGAATGGCTGGAAGTAGCATGGCAAATGTATACGGAGCTATTTCTGCTGGAATCGCAGCTTTATGGGGGCCTCTTCATGGAGGTGCTAATCAGGCAGTCCTAGAAATGTTAGAAAAGATTAAAAATGATAATTCTGATTATAAAAAATATATAGAATTAGCAAAAGATAAAAAATCAGAATTTAGACTTA
Organism: Fidelibacterota bacterium; assembly: GCA_002707645.1. GTDB lineage: Bacteria > Fidelibacterota > Marinisomatia > SCGC-AAA003-L08 > D37C17. The sequence continues at coordinate 9,103 of PANN01000005.1, forward strand.
TGGGATTTGGGCATAGAGTATATAAAAATTATGATCCAAGAGCAAAAATTATAAGTAAAATGGCCGAAAAAGTTCTTTCAAAATTGAATATTGATGATCCATTATTAAATATTGCTCGTGAACTTGAACAGATCGCGTTAAAAGATGAATATTTTATAGAAAGAAAATTATATCCAAATGTAGACTTTTATTCAGGAATTATATATAGAGCAATGGGTATTCCAACAAATATGTTCACTGTCATGTTTGCACTTGGACGACTTCCTGGTTGGCTTGCACATTGGAAAGAGATGATTAATAGTCCTCATTTTAAAATTAATCGCCCTAGACAAATTTATATGGGCCAAAATAAAAAGAAACTTTAAAAAAATATTCTATGATTCAATATCTTGACCTAGTAAACACTGTGCTTGAAAAAGGTGCTATCAAAACTAATAGGACAGGCACAGATACTCTTATGTATTTTGGCTATCACTACAAAGTTGATTTACAAAAAGGGTTTCCGTTACTTACTACAAAAAAAGTTTTTTTTAATTCAGTGATTAGAGAATTACTCTGGTATTTATCTGGAGAAACACATATCAGGAATTTAAGAGAACATACAAAAATATGGGATGCTTGGACCAGTAAAGAAAAAAATTGGGAAATTGGGAAAATGTATGGATATCAATGGGTCAAATGGGAAAAGTTTCACAAGAACAAAAAAGGAGAAATCTCAAAATCCTACATTAACCAAATTGAGGAAGTAATCAAGTTAATAAAAACAAGCCCGGACTCTAGAAGAATGATTGTTACAGCTTGGAATCCATCGGTTATAGGTGAAATTGCTCTTCCAAGTTGCCATGCATTTTTTATGTTTAATGTTGTTAATGGAAAACTAAATTGTCACCTCACACAAAGAAGTGGTGATATCGCTTTGGGTATACCTTTTAACCTAGCATGCTATGCAACTCTAACGCAAATGATTGCACAAGAAACTAATCTTGAACTTGGAGAATTTTCACACTATATTAATGATGCTCATATATATGTAAATCATATAGATGGTCTAAAAGAACAAATAACTAGGTCGCCATATACACTCCCAATTCTAGAAATTAAAAATAAATCATTTTGGGATTTAAAATTTGAAGATTTTGAATTAAGAAATTACAAGCATCATCCAATTATTAAATTTCCTGTAGCAGTATGATTGAAATTCATCTAATTTGGGCGCAAGATGAAAGTGGTGGAATAGGTATTGGGGGCAAATTACCATGGCATGTTAGAAGCGATTTAAAAAATTTTAAAAAAATAACATTAAATTCTGTTATTATAATGGGTAGAAAAACATGGGACTCATTGCCTGTAAAACCTCTTCCGAAGCGTACAAATATTGTTTTATCAAGAACCATGAAATCAGAATCTAATACATTCGCATCCTATGATAAATGCCTGAAGAGTTTAAAAAATAATAATATAAAAAAAGTTTTTATTATAGGTGGAAGATCTATTTATAAACTTTTTTTTAATGATGCACATTATCTTCATATTACACATATAGGTATAAAAAAGAATGGTATTAATGAATTTTTTCCAATATCATTTAATGAAATAAAGAATAATTTTAGCCAAACTTCAAAAACTAAATTGTCAAGCGAAGCAACTTATTCAAAATGGAAGAGAAATTAAAATGAAAAATTTAAAAAATAAAAAAGTTTTAATCACTGGTGGTGTTAGAGGGATTGGAAAACAAATCGCGCTAGAATTTGCTAAAAATGGATCTGATATAATAATATGTGATTTGGATAAATCTTCGTTTAAAAAAAATAATTTTCACGATATAGAAAAACTAGGCGTTTCATGCTCAGAATACTTTCTAGATGTGACAGACTATAACAATATTAAAGAAACAAGGAAATCTATTATAAAGGATATTGGTAAAATTAATATCCTGATTAATAACGCCGGTATAGTATTTGGTGGTAATTTTTTGAAATTACCTATCGAAAAACATCAAAAAACGTACGATGTTAATATTCAAGGTGTTGTAAATATGACTCATGTTTTTTTAAAAGATTTAATTGAACAAGAAGATTCGCATATAGTTAATATTGCAAGCGCTTCAGGTTTTACTGCTCTACCAAATGGTACTACTTATGCCTCAAGCAAAGCTGCTGTTACTAATTTTTCTGAATCCTTAATTAATGAATTAAAACTTGATGGCAATAAGCACGTTGGTATGACAATAGTTTGTCCCGCCTATGTTAACACAGGTATGTTTGATGGTGTAAAAGAACCGCTATTTATACCCATGCTAAAGCCAGAAAAACTTGCATATAAAATTGTTAAAGCGGTATTAAAAAATAAGAGATTTGTCTTAGAGCCAAGTTTTATCAAATTAATTCCTGCAATAAAAGCTCTTTCTCCCTATTCTTTTTTTGATTTTCTTGGTCGAGTATTAGGTGGCTATAGCAGCATGAATTTTTGGACAGGAAGAAAAGATAATAAATAATGAAATTATATTTAATACATACTGGATACTATGATAAAAGCATTGGAGATGGGTTTTATGAACAGCATACAAATATTTTTATTGTTGCAAAAAATCCTTATTCTGCAAAAGAAAAAATTAAAAAAAATAAAGAGTACGTATCAAAAAAAATGCATATTGATGGTATTAAAGAAATCGAAAATATTGATGGTTATGATCTCAAATTAATTAAAAAAAATAAACAAAAAGTAACCTCTTTTAATCATTATCAAGTAAGATTTCTAAAATCAGATAAATAAATTTATCGTTCACCTAAATAAGTGGCTACTAAATGAATTCTATTTTCTTCTCCACCATTGAATACTGTATGATAATTTCTTGTATCAGTAAACCATACATGTCCATCTGCTGGAAGATGTTTTAATGAATCATCAATTACTAAATGTGCGCCTTGATTTGTTATAATGGGTAGGTGTAATCGAGGCTCAGGATCTCGATGCCAACTAAGTGATGTTCTTGGTTCTAATAATAATAATCTTACTCGACCCAACTTATACTTTTTGGATAAAATATTATAAATTTCTTCAAAGTATGTACCCTTATACTTTTCTACAAACTCTGTATATTGAGATTCATCTACATATTCTTCTCTTTGGACTTCTTTACCCGTGAAATCTGGTTTAGTCCAAAATACTCCTCTTAATTTTTCTCCATAAGCTGAAGCTGGATCTCCTGGTATTTGCGTTAAACATAGACCTTTAACTGTATGGTGACGCCACGATACCTTTGTAAATAAAGCATTTGTTTCCTGTCTTAATTTTTTAGGATTGAATTTAATATCTAATTTTTGAAAACAATTATTCATAGTGTTAGCCCCCACTAAATATTTAGATTATAAAAAGTAACTATTGCTTAATTTAAGATAATAAATAATACGCCTGATAATGCAATAATCATTGCAATAATTCGTATTTTAGAAATTTTTTCATTCAAAAATAGATATGATAACAAAATTATAAATAAAACCGATGTTTGACCAATAATACTTGCAATGGGTGGTTTTTGAATATTTGCATAACCTATAATCCAAAAACTTAACGCAATAAATGTTCCAAGCCCTGAGCTAATAATAATTTTTATAGCTATTGATTTATTTTTTAAAGGTAGTAATAATTTTAATTTGTTTTTTTGAAACAAAAAAATTAACCAGGTAAATATAAATCCAGGAAAAAGCCTAAAAAAAGTCACCCACAATTGAGATGCAATTGATGAATTTATTTTTGATAAAATAGGTTTGATTAAAACAATTCCAAAACTACTTAAAATGACTGCTAAAATTTGAGTCAACATGCCTCTATGTTTAACTGTTTTTTCAATTTCAGAATCATCTTTTTCATATGAAATAATCAATAAAGCAATAATTACAATTAAAAAACCTATAAATTGAAGAATAGTTAAATAAGTTCCAAGTATGATAATTGAGAAACAACATATAACTGCTGGTTCAAAACAATTAATGATTGCAACTCTATTTGCACCAATTTTACTTAATGCATGAATAAATAATAAATCAGAAACGCCCATTCCTAAAATTCCACTCAATATAATTTTTAAATAATCAATAAAATCAAGATTAGCATACCATAATGGAATTTCAAAAAATATAAACATTACAATAAAGCAAAAAACAGCTATTGTATTTTTTAATGTTACAATTAATAGTGGTGATAAAAAATTACTGGCTGATTTAAATATTATAACTGCTATACTCCAACAAAAAGCAGCTAATAAAGCAGAAATAATTCCAAAGTAAGGGCTATCAATTAAATAATTCATTAATATAAAACATTCCTTTTAAAGTTAAATCTACATCAACAATATGCTCTATATTTAGATAAGGGGATAATAATTCAGAAAAACCTCCTGTAAGCAAAACAGTATATTTTTCATTACTTTCTAACTCAATTTTATTAATCAAACCTTCAACCTGCGAAATTGATCCATACATAACTCCAGACTGTATATTAGTTGTTGTACTTTTACCTATAACACTTTGAGGAAATTTAAATTTAACATTTTCAAGTAATGCAGCCTTGGAAATTAAATTTTTTATTGAAGTTTCAATACCCGGAGCAATAATGCCTCCAATAAATTCATTGCTTGAATTAATTACATCGTACGTAGTGGCAGTACCAAAATCTATAACAATTATTGGGCCCGTATAATTTTTAATAGCGCTATAAATATTACATATTCTATCATTTCCTATAGTTTCTGGTTCTTCAACTTTTAATTTAAGATTTGTATCTTTGTAAGAAACTACATGTATTTTTATATTTAATTTTTGATTGATGTAATTAATGAAATCCTTACTCTTTTCAGGCACAACAGAACTAATAATTACTTTATTTAATTTATATTTTTTTAATATTGAAGATAATTCATTAATTGATTGAATAGAGATTCTCTCAACTAAATCTTTATTGTCAAAAATACCACATTTGATAAATGTATTTCCAATATCAATTACTAATTTCATGAAAATTTAATCTCTCCTTCATAAGTTATTAACTTTTGATTATATTTTATCATTGCCTGGCCATAATCATTAATAGTTTTAAATAATCCTTTAATACTTTTTTGTTTATACATAAAAATAATATCACGATTAATATGATTGCAAGATTTTAGCCAATCAGATTTAATCTTATTTAAATTATCATTATTAATAATGTTATATAGTTCATTTATTATATATCCAAGCAACAGTTCTCTTTGTATGCTATTGCCTGTAATCATTTTTAACGAAATTGCTTTATTTTTTAAAGTGTTATTAAAATCATTCATATCCTCATTTACATTAATTCCAATTCCAATATTAAAAATATATTTTTTTGAATATTGCTTTGTTTCAATTAATACTCCACCAACTTTAAAATTTTTATACATAATATCATTAGGCCATTTAATTTGTAAATCTATTGATAAATATTTTTTAATTCCTTTGATGATTGATAAAGGAATAATTAATGAATGAAAATTAAATAATTCCAGAGAGTATATTTGGTCTAATATAAAGGAACATGTAATGCTTTTATTAGTGGTTGACAACCAACTGTTTAGACCTCTTCCTCTACCAGCTATTTGATTATCTGTAATTATTAGATATTTTTCAGGAAACTTCTTATATAAATTCCATATATCACTATTAGTCGACTTGGTTGATGGATAATAAATGATTTCATTAAAAAAAGTCTTATGTTTTATGTTAGTTTCTAGAACACTAGTAAGAAACATTACAAATATGTTCCATACTTCAATTTTAACAGATCACATATTTCTCCTAGAGTACAATTGTTTTTTATACAATTAACAATTATAGGTATTAGATTATCATTTAAGGCTAATGATTTTTTTAATTCATCTAATGATTGATTTACATTCTCTTGATTACGATTTTCTTTAAAATTTTTTAATCTCTTTAATTGTTCTTCAATAGATTTATTATCTATTGAAAAAAGATTATCAGATTCTTTAGAACCCGTATTTTTGAATTTATTAACACCAACAATAATCTGCTCACCAGATTCAATCTCAGATTGATAGTCAAATGAAGAATTTGCAATTTCATCCTGTTGGAATGAATTTTCAATGGCTGCAACGGCTCCTCCTTGATCATCAATTTCATCTATTAATTTCATAGTTTTAGATTCAATTATACTAGTTAATTCTTCTATATAATAAGAACCTGCTAAAGGATCAACAACATCTGGAATACCCGTTTCATATGCTATGATTTGCTGTGTTCTTAAAGCTAACTGCGCAGACTCTTCGGATGGTAAAGATAAAGCTTCATCTTTAGAGTTGGTATGTAATGATTGTGTACCACCTAAAATTGCTGATGCTGCTTGCATCGTCGTTCTAACAATATTATTATCAATTTGTTGAGCTTGCAATGTTGATCCTGCAGTTTGAGTATGAAATCTACACATCAATCCTTTGTCACTAGTTACACCAAACCTGTTCTTCATTATATTGGCCCAAACTTTTCTTGCAGCTCTAAATTTAGATATTTCTTCAAAAAAGTTATTGTGACTGTTAAAGAAGAAACTCATTTGATTAGTAAAAACATCAACATCAAGACCTCTTTCTATCGCTGCGTTTGTATATTCAATAGCATTAGAAAATGTGAATGCCAATTCTTGAACCGCATTAGAACCAGCTTCTCTAATATGATAACCTGATATAGAAATAGTATTCCATTTTTTCATATTCAAGCTGCAGTACTCAAATATATCAGTTACTAATTTCATGCTCTGTTTAGGTGGAAATATATAAGTTCCTCTAGCAATATATTCTTTAAGAATATCATTTTGTATCGTACCACACAAGTCATTTTCCGAAATCTGATTTTCTTCTGCTAAGACAATAAGAAAAGATATTAATATAATTGCGGTTGAATTAATCGTCATAGAAATTGAAACTTGATTTAGAGGTATATCTTTTAATAGAATCCTCATATCGTCAATCGTACAAATAGGTACTCCAACTTTTCCAATTTCTCCAATAGATAATTCATGATCCGAATCATATCCAGTTTGAGTTGGGAGATCAAATGCAACAGACAATCCTGACACTCCTTGATCTAATAGATACTTATATCTTTCATTACTTTTACTTGCAGAAGAAAAACCAGCATACTGTCTCATCGTCCATAGTTTTTTTCTATACATCTCAGGATATATTCCAGATGTATATGGAAACTCACCGGGATTATTAGTTCCGTAAAAATTTTTTAAATTTATATTAGATGAATTTTTAAAAGGTTTATTTTTTTTTGTCATGAATAAATTTAATTGTTATAATCTTTAAAATAAACAATTATATGCTATTATAATCTTTAATAAATTGATTGGACCAATTTAAATAGTTGTCATTCTTAATTGCTGCATGTATCTCTTTCATTAAATTATTATAAAAAGATAAGTTGTGTTGGGTCGCAATTCTACAACCTAAAATTTCTTTTGTATTAAATAAATGGTGTAAATAGGCCTTGGTATATTGTTGAGAAATTTTATAATTATTAAGTTCATCAATAAGAGATAAATCATTTTTATATCGTGCATTCTTAATGTTTATTTTACCAAATCGTGTAAATAATTGACCATTACGTCCATTTCTTGTGGGTATCACACAATCAAACATATCTACACCATTTGAAATACAACGAACTAAATCTTCCGGTGTACCAACACCCATTAAATATCTTGGTTTTTCTTTTGGCATGATTCCATTTAAAAATTCCACCGTATTCAACATTTCTTCTTTAGGTTCCCCAACTGCCAAGCCTCCAATAGCATACATCTTAGCATCTAATTCTAATAATTCTTCTGCTGAAATTTTTCTTAATTCTTCATTTGTTCCACCTTGAATGATAGGTGATACAACTTGATTAAAATTATATTTTGGTCCTTTGTTTTTAAAGTGATCCAAACAACGCTTAGCCCACTTAGTTGTTAACCTAACTGCATTCTCATGCTCTTTAAAATCAGCATTAGATTCAGGGCAAATATCTAAAACCATCATTATATCAGACCCAATAGTTCTTTGAATATCTATAATTTTTTCAGGAGTAAAATAATGCTTACTACCATCAAGATGTGATTTAAATTCGACTCCATTGTCATCGATTTTTCTTAGATTTGATAGGCTATAAATTTGAAATCCTCCAGAATCTGTTAAAATAGCACCATCCCAATCCATAAAATTATGTAAACCTTTAAATTTATTGAGAAGTTCCATTCCAGGTCTAAGATATAAATGATATGTATTACTTAAAATTAAATTATAATCTATATTTTTTATTTCATTTGACGATAAGGTTTTAATTGCACCATAAGTAGCAATTGGCATAAATGCTGGAGTATTCACAGTACCATGATCGGTACTTAATTGCCCTAATCTAGAAGAAGTATCCTTGCAAGATTTAACAACATTAAAAAAAGACATATAAAATAATTTATTTTTTTGTTGTTTTTTTAGTTGCTGGCTTCTTTTTTACTGATGGTTTTTTAGCTACAGCTTTCTTCGTTGCTGATTTCTTCGTTGCAGGTTTCTTAACTGTAGATTTTTTAGTTGAAGTTTTTGGAGTAGATTCTTCTGAAACCTCATTAACAGATTTTTCTTCAACTTTTTTTGTTGCTACAACTTTTTTCTTCATTTTTGACAATGAAATAGTTTTTAATTTTTTAACTCTTTGTTGCGACTTGCGATGTTTTTTATTCGCTATTTTTTTCTTTTTATTCATTCAATCTCCAAAACATTTAAATATCAACCTAACTAATAGACGCTAAATATAAAAATAAATTATTAATTATTTGATGCAATTTTATAAAAAACCCACTAATTATTTTTCATCAATCAAGATAAAGCAACCCAAAAATAATCATCATTTCATCGGTACTTAATAAACCAAAATTTACATAATTATTTGTAGTATTATTGTATTTAACGCTGGCAGTTAGGCTTTCTCCTAAATTCAGTGTTAGGGGAGGATCAAGAGATAAAACTGGTGGATGTTCATAGTCTAGCGCTGTATATATCAACTCTTGTTCACCATTACCATAATTTATAAAAATATCAAATTGTGTCATTAATTGATGTGCATGAGAAAACAATTGAAAAATATTGATTTGATCTAATCCTGGAGGGGTTTCTATGGTAATATTATTTATAATCTCATAATATGAATGCGTTTTAGATAATGTGGTTTCTTCTCCAGGGGGTAAAGAAATATCTTGATTTCCAAGCTGCATGACTCCCGCAATTTTATTTATTTCCTGAGGTAGCACTGCATGTAAATTAACATATACCTCTCCTTGTATAACTTCATCAGTATAATTAAAATAATGGGGATTTAAATCAAATCCAAAATTAGAATTAAACTCAAGAGCAATCCCAGGGGGTAAATCATAAGACCAGCTTGGCCATTGAGTACCTGTAACAAAAGTATGCCCTTGAAGAGTTTGCACATTGTTAACCCATTGAAAGTTAACTGTTCCATTTGATAAAAACTCATCAATGTAAGGATAATGAATATCCCTATATTCATAAGTATTTGGCGGAGTCCCATAATTATCAGGGAACATGTATGCGATAAAGTGATGAGAACCTGGTGCCATTGCGATTTCAATTTTATTAATATAGTAAGTTCCATCAACAGGTGGAACATAATATAAAAATTCTCGCTCTGTATTAGGGTACACTTCAAATGGACCTATGTGGTACTGAAGTCCATTTATAGGCGGATCTAAGGGTTCGAATTCTGGTGCTTCATATATTGATAAATCATTTAATATAATGGGATCAACAATGGATCCAGTCTCTGGCGCACCCTCCCATATCCATTGCTTAATAAAGTTCAATTCTCCATTAGTTAAGAAAGGACCTCCCAGCGGCATCAGTTCTCCATATCGAGGGTGTTCACTATAAAAATGATTTTCATTTTTAATATTAATTTTCTCCCAAAAATAACTTTGCAATATTCCAAGTAATCCAGAACTATTACTAATTAAAAATAAATTGTCATCCTCAGCAGAAGAATTATTAGGGACTCTATTCAGCAGCTGATTATAAGCAATGTCTTCAGTTAAAATTAAATTAGAAGTTTCTGCATAAAAAGAACCATCATAATGACATTGTGAACATTTTAATGATAAAATATCTTCATTGATTATCTGCCATGAATCTCTATTGTCTTGATCAGTTAGAATATAATTAACCAATATAATAACATCAGAAACATTTAATTCATTATCAAAGTTTATATCACCATTAGTATTAAATAAAATATTATCAGTATCACTACTTATACTTAAAATAATGGAAACTAAAGAAATAATATCAGATATATTAATTAAATAATCATTATTTAAATCTCCAACAGGGAATACTGGACTACAGGTTATATCACATGATTCAAAATTACCAAAAAAATATTCATTATCATTGCCAGTATTACAACCATACACCGGAGCACAAAATTCACCATTCCAAACATAACCAATAAAGTCTTCACAATCACCGTAATTATTAGGACTTAAAATTGTACATTCCTGAGCATAAATATTAAATGAAAAAAAAATTAAAAAATGTAATATATATCTCTTTTGTTCTATCAAGTTATTTAAATTTAAACATAAATATAATTAATAAAAAATATATTACATATGGAGTTTAAATGAAGATTAAATGGCAGGTAATTAAACAATTTAAAGACATAAAGTATGAAAAAGGGATGCTTGATGCTCAAAACATTAATAAAATTACCATTAATAGACCAAAAGTAAGAAATTCATTTAGACCACAAACAGTTTTTGAGTTAAAAGAGGCTTTTGAATTAGCAAGAGAAGACCAAAGCTGTGGAGTAATTATTTTTACAGGAGAAGGGAAACAAGCATTTTGTGCTGGAGGAGATCAAAAAATAAGAGGAGATGCAGGATATGTTGGTTCTGATGGTGTCCCAAGATTAAATATTCTAGATGTACAAAAGCAAATTAGATATATGCCAAAACCAGTCATTGCAATGGTTGCTGGTTACGCTGTGGGTGGCGGTCATGTTTTACACATGCTGTGTGATCTAACAATAGCAGCAAGTAACGCACAATTTGGACAAACAGGTCCAAATGTTGGTTCTTTTGATGGAGGCTGGGGTGCTTCATATATGGCAAGAATCATTGGACAAAAAAGAGCTAGAGAAATTTGGTTTTTATGTAAGTTTTATAATGCCAAAAAAGCTTTAGCTTGGGGACTAATTAATGAAGTTGTTGATTATGAGAAGCTAGAAGATACAACTGTTGAATGGTCTCAAAAAATATTAGAAAAATCACCACTTGCATTACGAATGCTCAAAGGAGCACTAAATGCAGACTGTGATGGTCAAGCAGGCTTACAGCAACTTGCCGGTGATTCAACCATGTTGTTTTATATGACTGAAGAAGCACAAGAAGGTAGAGATGCATTTAAAGAAAAAAGAAAGCCAAATTTTAAAAAATTCCCTAAACTTCCTTAATAAAAACGATGAATATTTCTCCCTGGATTCAAGCTGCTCGCCTTAAAACTTTAGTCGCATCAGTTATTCCAATTTTTAGTGCAATGGCAATTTTACCAGCATTAAATCAAATCAATATATATATTTTACTGCTAACAATTTTTGCTGCTCTTACAATACAAATTGCAACAAACTATATTAACGATTTATATGATTTTTTAAAAGGGGCTGATAAAAATCGAGTTGGTCCAAAGCGAATGTTACAGTCAAGATTAATTACTGAAATTCAAATGAAAAAAGCTATTCTTTCAATTGTAATTTTAGGTCTTTTTTCCGGTATTCCTCTTGCAATGAAAGGTGGTTGGATAATTGTTATAATTGGATTATCATCTTTCTTGTTTGCTTATCTATACACCGCAGGGCCTTTTGCATTAGCATATCATGGTTTAGGTGATATATTTGTTTTTCTATACTTTGGATTAATTGCAGTATCAGGCTCTTATTATCTGCAAACAAATACAATTAATATGAGTTGCTTATATCTTGGATTTTCTATAGGTTGTAAAAATATTTTACTATTAATAATCAATAATTTAAGAGATTACAAAAATGATAAAAAAGTTAATAAAAAAACACTTATTGTTAAGCTTGGATTTACTGGTGGAAAAATATACGGCTTAATCATTATTGTAATGTCTTATGTAGGAATTTTGCTGCTCTCTTTTTCATCTCATAATCATAGTTTGCTTTATTTAATGATACTATCCTTTCCCTTGGCAATAAATATCGCTTTTGATATATTCTTTAAACATGCAGCTGAACTTAACCCAACCCTTGCTAAGGTTTCTGCTCTATTAACCTTGGATTTAATTCTTTTATTTACAAGCCGTATATTATGAAAATTATCGCAATATATTATGATCAATATAAAATTCCTCTTTTTCAAGAATTTAAAAATTCGAAAAATAAATACACAGCTCAAGAAGGGTTGTTTCTAACTATTAAAACAGAAAACTTTACTGGCAAAGGAGAAGCAGTATTATTAAAGGGTTTTACCAATAATACCTTACAAGAAATAATATGGTCAATGGAATCATTTATAAGTATCATAGAAATAAATGAAGAATATTCTTTAGAAGAGCTATTAATATTAGCAAAAATCCATTGTATTGAAACACCTACTGTACAATTTGCAATTGATACCGCTATATATGATATAACATCACAAAACAAGAATATCTCTTTAGCTAAATTTTTTAATAAAAAATCTTCTGATTATATCTATTGTAGCCAAACATTAGTTAATCCTAATATGAAAATTTTAAATGATACTGTGAAGATAAAAGTGGGTATTAATAGTATTAACGATGATATAGCTTTTTTAAAATATTTCTCAAAAGAGAATCCTCTGGTTAAAATAAGATTGGATGCAAACCAATTGTATTCAATTGTAGAATTTGATAGCTTTTATAAGCAAATTATTAATTTAAATATTGATTTTTTTGAAGAACCAATTAAAAACCCTAATCTAAAAAAAATAGAGCGTATAAAAAGCCTGTATCCTAAACTAAATTATGCACTTGATGAAAGCATATACCAGAATGTCAAATACAGACAATGGATTAGTAAAAATTTAATTTCCACCATTATCGTTAGACCAAGTATTTTAGGGAGCTATAAAGAGTTTTTTAAAATAGCCAAGCTATATAGTAAAAATTTAGATATTATAATATCTTCATCTCTTGAAAATAGTATAGGTAATATGGCGATTGTTCATTTAGCATCAACTTTGCAAAAACAAGCCAAGCATGGGTTGAATATACATGGTTTTTATAAAAATTTTCTCTTTCCTCCTATTTATAAAAATAATAAAATAAAATTAAACAATCTAATTGGCTTAGGGCTATAAATGTTAAATAGTATTCTGAATAAGCGTGTTAAAGAAACTCCGGATAAAATATTTATTACTTATAAAAATAGAAGAATTTGTTTTTCTGTTTTTAATTCAATGGTAAATAATTATTATGAGCAACTTAAAACAAAAAAAAATGAATATGTAGGATTGCAAATAAATGATAAATTAAAATTATTAGTCGCAATTATAGCATTAAATAAAAAACAATCAATTCCTGTTGTTTATCCAGATCATCCTAGTTTAGAAGATTTTATTTTAACAACCAATATCCCAATATCAATTAAAAATTTTGATATTTCAGACATAAAAAATAATTTACCTGCAAGCGATGAGCATAATGTTCATAATACTCAAATGGTAATATTTACTTCAGGAAGCACCGGCAAACAAAAACCATGCGAAATAACATATAATAATTTATACGAAAGCGCAAAAATATGGGATAGAATTATCAAATTTAAAAATACAGATATATATTTGAATCATATGCCATTAACTCATGTTAGTGGATTGTGTATTTTTTTCAGGGCTCTTTACTGTAACTTTGAAATGATATTAGATGATTTTAGTGTTGAAAATTATTTTAAATATTCAAAAAAAATAAATTTAGTATCAATGGTATCTACAATGTTAGATAAAATATTAAATTCTTCTAAAGATATAAGATTTGAAACTATGAAATCAGTTATTATTGGTGGAGATAATATTAATATTGACTTAATAGATAAAATAAAAATGAAGAAAATTCCAGCATATATTTCATATGGTTTAACTGAGTCTTGTTCTGGGATAGCTGGTTCATGGGTTGATGAATATCAAAAGAATTTAATATATTCTGCACATAAAAGAGTAAAAATCAATTTATCAAACAAAATGTTAGAAATTTCATCTCCAACAATAATAAAAAAATATTTTAATTCTCAAAAAGTATTCAATAATAGATTTACTACTTCTGATATTGTTGAAATTGTTAGTAAAAATAAATTTAAATTTAAACATAGAGCAGATGATATTGTTATATCTGGAGGTGAAAATATATCAATCATGTATGTAAATAAAATCTTAATGCAATTTGAAGAAATTAATTCGTGTTCAATTGAAGTCATTGTTGATAAACGCTGGGGCCAGACATTACATGCAAAGCTAGCTGTAGATAAAAAGCTTGATGTAATTAAATTTAAAAGAAAACTTAAAAATCATTTGCCAGGTTTTATGATTCCTAAAAAAATTAGCTTTATATGATACTACTGTTAGATAATTATGATTCATTTACTTTTAATTTAGAACAGTATATTGGAAAAATTAATGCGAACATCAGGGTAGTCAAGAATGATCAATTAACTGTTAGTGAAATAAGAAAACTAGGTATATCACACCTTGTTATTTCGCCAGGACCAGGAAATCAATATAATACTGGTATTACAATAGATTTATTAAATGAGATAAAAGGAAAAATTCCAATATTAGGAATATGCTTAGGCCATCAGACAATCGGTCATTACTTTGGAGCAAAAATCATTAAAAGTAATAAAATAATGCACGGAAAAACATCGCAAATAACACATAATAAAAAGTCAATTTTATTTAACGATATTCCATCAAAATTTATAGCAACAAGATATCACTCTTTGGTAATTGATAGGCTATATGAAAACAATAATATAAATATAACCTCATATAGTGATGATGGTGAGATTATGAGTATAGAACATAAATATTTACCACTATATGGAGTGCAGTACCACCCTGAGGCCATATTGACAGAATATGGGGAAAAATTAATAGAAAACTTTTTAAGTATAATTGTATAATACAAGCATGTTAAAGGGAACAATTAAACTAGATGGAGATAAATCGCTTTCACACAGAATATTAATTTTTGGAGCTTTGTCAAATTCAAAATCTACAATCTATAATCTATCTAAAAGCGATGATGTGAAAAGAACTATAAACATTCTAAAAAATTGTAATTTTAAAATTAAAACTAATGAAAAATTCACAACAGTTTATAAATCAAAAATAAATCAAAAAATTAAAAAATTTTACTGTGGTAATTCTGGAACAACTGCAAGATTTATGATTGGATTTCTACCTAGTATTGGAATTAGCGGTACTCTTTATGGAGATAAATCATTATCAAAAAGACCAATGAAAAGACTGCTTGATTCATTATTAAAAATGAATGTTAAAATTAAAACAAATAAAGAAACTCTTCCAATCCAATTTGAAAAATCAAATATCAACCCAATTAATTTTACCTTAAATCACCCTAGCGCCCAAATTAAGTCAGCATTAATTTTCGCTGCACTATCATCTAAAGAAACTTCAATCATTAAAGATCCTTTTAAAACCAGAAATCACACAGAAAATATAATTAAATTTTTAGGTGGAACTACTGAAGGGTATAAAAAGTTTTCTTTTAAAGGATTTAATTATACTATTCCAGGGGATATATCAAGCGCATCATTTATTATTGCAGCTGCATTGCTTGTAAAAGGGTCTAATATAAAGATTAAAAATGTATTATTTAATGAAACAAGAACTGGGTTTATAAAAGTACTACAAAGAATGGGTGCCAACATTCAATTATCAAACATAAGAATTGAATGTTTTGAAAAAGTGGCAGACATTAATGTTCAATATTCAACAAACTTAAAGAGTGTTGCTCTAAAAAAATCTGATATTCTTAATATGATTGATGAAATACCTATTTTTGCACTTATTGCTTGTTTTGCTAAAGGAGAGACACGTGTCAACCACGCCGCAGAACTCAGATACAAGGAAAGTGATAGAATAAAATCCATTGTTTTTAATTTACAAAAGTGTGGTGCAAAAATTACCGAAATGAAAGAAGGATTTATAATCAACAAATCAAAACTGTTGTATAATACAAGTATTAAGAGTTTCCAAGATCATAGAATTGCCATGATGTGTGAAATTTTATATTTAGTGATCCAAGGTGGCATCAACCATAACAAACATAAGATTATTGATACTTCATTCCCAGATTTTTATAAACACCTAGGTAGTCTATATGAATGATTTTTATGTAATCGGTAATCCCATCTCTCATAGTAAAAGTCCACTAATTTTTAATTTTATTTTTCAAAAGCTTAAAATTGATGCCAAATATAGTGCTAAAGAAATTTACAACATAAACGATGTCCATCAATTTATCTATGAGTGCAAAAAAAAATCCACAGTTGGATGCAACATAACAATGCCCTATAAGGAAAATCTTTTATCTATAATCGATTACAAAGATAATATCGCCAAACTAACAAATTCAATTAATTGCATAAAAATATATAAAAATAAAGTTTTTGGATATAATAATGATTATTACGGTTTTGAGAAATTAATATCTTTTAACAAGGTGAATATTGGTAAATCAAGAAATATTGTTATAGGTTCAGGTGGATCTGCTAGAACAATCATTTTGTTTCTTATAAACAACAATGCAAAAAGTATTACTATATTATCCAGAAATAAGAGAACTTCGCATAAAATAATTAATGACTTTAAATCCTTAAATAAAAAAATTAATATTGATTTATTTTGTGATAAAAAAACCTATGAAAATTATAATCTTATAAATTGTACCCCAATAGGGATAATACAAAGCACCGAAAAAGTTATTTTATCTAAAATTAAATCAATTAATTTTAATGTTATTGTTGATATTAATTACGTATATGGTAATGATTTCTTAAGCCTGACTTATAAAAAAATCATTACTGGTGAAGAGATGTTCATCTTTCAAGCATTTAAATCATTAGATATTTGGTTTGAATCAAATATTTCAAATAAATTAGATTATAAAATAATTAAAGAATTNATATGTTAAGTAAAATAAATTTTTTGACGGCTGGAGAATCTCACGGAAAAGGTTTGCTAGGTATAATAGAGGGTGTTCCTGCAGGCCTAGATATTACATCTCAATACATTAATTTTCATTTATCTCGTAGGCAGAAAGGTTTTGGTAGAGGAGCTAGGATGAAAATTGAAAAAGATCAAGTAGAAATTTTTAGTGGTATTAGATATAATTTGACTCTTGGCTCACCAATAGGGTTAATTATAAAAAATATTGATTATAAGAATTGGACTGATATTATGTCAGTTGAAAAACCTAGTATTAAAATTGATGAAATTACATTACCAAGGCCTGGACATGCAGATCTTGCTGGTGTTATGAAATATCAGTTTAGTGATATTAGAAATGTTATTGAAAGATCATCCGCAAGGGAAACTACAATGAGAGTTGCCTTAGGTTCAATATGTAGAAAATTATTAGAAGAATTAAATATTCACGTAGCAAGCTATGTAACAGGAATTCATAATATACAAGATCATGAATCTTATAATATAGACGTTAAAAGTTTAAATCAAAAAGCAGATGGTTCACATCTTAGGGTATTAAACTCTGATATTGAGCTAAAAATGATTAATATAATTAAAGATGCTCAAAAAAATGGGGATACAGTTGGAGGCAAATTCCAAGTTATCATATCGGGCGCTCCATATGGGCTTGGAAGCTATACCTCTTGGAATAGAAAAATTAATGCAAAATTAGCAGAATCAATATCATCAATTAATGCAATTAAAAGTGTTTCATTTGGGAAAGATAGCACAAGCAGCTCATTTGGAAGCGAACTACATGATGAAATTGAATATAGCAATAATCAATACAAGAGAACAAATAATAATTCTGGTGGTATTGAAGGAGGAATGAGCAATGGTCAGGATATTCTAATTAATGCAGAAATGAAACCTCTCTCTACTCTAACAAAACCGTTAAAATCAATTGATATAAAAACAAAACAAACTAAACTAGCACATAAAGAGCGGACAGATTCATGTGCTGTTCCAGCAGCTTCTATCATTGCAGAAAACATGGCATGTATTACTCTCCTTGATGCAATTTTAGAAAAATTTGGTGGCGATAGCATGAAGGATCTAAAAACACATTTCAAATCTGCTAAATTTTAATACTTATGATATCTCATATTTTCATTATTGGAATGATGGGTTCAGGAAAATCAACCATTGCTCCACTTTTATCTAAAGAATTAAAAATACCTTTTACAGATACTGATAAAGATTTAGAAAATATTTTAAACTTAGATATTAAAAAAATATTTGATCAACTTTCTGAAGAAAAATTCAGAGAACTTGAATCAGCTTATTTTTTAGAACATATTAAAAAATCAAGTACAATATATGCTACTGGCGGAGGGATAGTAATGATTAAAAAAAATCGTCATATTTTAAAAAGTACAGGTAATACTATTTATTTAAATGCATCAATTGAAACATTAAATAATCGCTTAGTTAATGATCAAAAAAAAAGGCCATTATTCAATAATAAGAATTCTTTGAAAGTAATTCTTAACGAAAGAAAGCGATATTATAATGACTGTGCAGATATAACAATTAATATAGATGAAAAAAGTTCAAAAATTATTTTGAATGAAATAATAGAAAAATTAAATAGATGAAAATTAATAAATTTAACAGCGAAAAAAAACTTATCAATTATATTGATTCTTATAACAAAAAATTTGATAAAATTTTTTTAATTACAAGCCCACCGATAATAAACTTATATCCTTTTATTGAAACATTAAATACAAAAATAATTATATGTGAAGAAGGAGAAAGGTGTAAGTCTATCAATCAGTATAAAAAAATTATTGAATGTTTAGTAGCTAAGGGTTGCAATAAAAAATCTTTAATCATAGGAATGGGAGGGGGTACTATAACTGACCTCTCTGGATTTGTTGCGTCCTCCTATATGAGGGGAATAAAACATATTTTTATACCCACCACTTTGCTTTGCATGGTCGATGCAAGCATTGGTGGTAAAACTGCTTTGAATTTTAATAATATTCGAAATTTAATTGGTACATTTAAAAATCCAGAAGAAGTTATTTTATATTTTAATTTTTTAGAAACTCTTAATAAAAGTGAATTAGTAAATGGATATGCAGAAATTATTAAATATGGATTAATAATGGATNATAAATTATTGGAATTAATTGAAAAAAATATTTCTTCATTAATTATATCGAGCTCTAATAAACATATAGAGCATATTATTGAAAAATGTATAAAACATAAAATTGATATAGTTAGAAATGATCAATTTGATGATAATATTAGGCTCATTTTAAATTTTGGACACACGGTCGGTCATGCTCTAGAAAGTTATTATAATTATACNCTCCCTCATGGAAAAGCAATAATATATGGAATAAAAGTTGCTTCATATTTATCATATGAAGACAAAAGTTTAACTAAAGCAGACTATACTAGAATTGATTTCTTAATAAACAAGCTGAACTTACCAAAATTAAAAATTAGCGATTTAAAGAAAATGGAAAAGTTAATTAAAAATGATAAAAAAAATATTAACAATCAATTATATTATATTACTTTAAATAAAATTGGAAAAGCAAAAATAGAGCACAATTATAATAAGAAAAAAATTATTAATGCTTTAAAAATACTATGAATATTTTAGTGATTAACGGGCCAAATTTAAATCTATTAGGAACAAGAGAAACAAAAATATATGGACATGAATCTTTAGATGAAATCATGACTTGGTTAGAAAACTCTATTGAAGGATTAAATCATAATTTTAAATTTTATCAATCAAACTCAGAGGGTGATCTGATAAATATAATGCAAGATGAAAGACAATGGGCAAAGGGCATACTTATAAATGCTGGTGCTCTATCACATTATTCTTATGCTATCGCTGATACTATTACATCAATAAAAGTTCCAGCTATTGAAATACATCTATCAGATACTGATAATCGCGAGGAGTTTAGAAAAAAATCAGTATTAAAGGATGTNTGTATCAAGACGATTAAAGGTCTTGGAAAACACAGCTATTTAGAAGGTCTTAAATATTTGGAAAATATTTAATTAATAATACGTAATTGATTATTTAATACCTCTAGATTAACTGGTGTAAACCCTTTTGCATCGCCATCAATATTTAAAATTTCATTATTTGCAGGTTCTAATTCAATTTTTTTAGCTATATGATATTCAACATATTTAGAATAAATATGTTGACCTGAAAAAATTTGAGAAAATAATTTGATTAATTGATAGAGTGAAATAGAAGATTTTACACTTATAACATCCAAAAAACCATCATTAAACTTAGCCTTTGGAGCAGCCTTCATACCCTTGCCTGTATGAATAGTGTTGCATATCAAAATAAATAAATAATCATCTTTAAAAACTTGATTGTCAATAGAAAATCTAATCTTTTTACCTTTTCCTATTAATAAATANAATAAACTAGCAATGTTATATCTTAAACCTTTTAAAAATCTCATTTTTTCAGCTAAAATTAATATGTCGGTTACTAATCCCCACCCTACAACATTAAAAGAATATGTAGTTTTATTATTATAAGTTAATTTGATAATATCTAGAAAATCGGATTTATCTTGAAAAATTTTATCGAGGGCTTTTGTTTTATCCACAGATCCCAAATCATGCATAAATGAATTTCCGGTTCCACCAGGTAAAAACCCTAACCGTGGAATCTGATTAAATTTATTCATCATAAGACCATTAACTACCTCATTAAATGTTCCATCTCCTCCACAANCGATAATATCATGGTAATGTGATAAATCATTGTTTTTGCAAAAATCTTGTGCATGATTTTTGTGCTTTGTTTCTATTAATTCATAAGTAATTTTATTTAAACTGTAATAATTGAATAATTTATGCAACATACCCTTGTTTGATTTTGTACCGCTCGTTGGATTATAAATAACTAATACATTTTTAATCATCAATAAAAAGCTCCATAATACCATTTTTTGTATATAGCTCGAATTGAATAGGANTTTTTATATTATCAAATTCTGAAATAACTAATGTCATATGATTCTGATTATTGTTTTTTGATTTAACACTAATAATTGAATGAATAATATTTTGTGTATGATTATATTTTTCAATTACTTTGGCAGTAGCAGGTTTTATAACTCCATTATTATAAATATTAATAAAATACTCTTCATTCAAATCTAAGGATTGATTTCTTAAAAAATAAATTAAACTTAATATAGAATAAACTTTTTCTCCATTAAATATAATGTTTTTATTATCATATGAAATTATTTTATTATCATAATCTATAATTGAATAAGAGTTTTCTATATTTTTACCTTCTTTTAGGTTTTTACTTAAATCATAAATATAATACTCGTTACTATCTACTATCATTGATACTTCTGTTCTAAGTTTATAAAAAATATCAACAATTTTACTGGACTTTACAGAAAATGAAATCTGTCTATAATTAATGGAATCACGACTCAATATTTTTTCGTTAAATAAAGCGCTACCTGCCTTGATATTATTATATTTAACTTTATATTCTAAAGATTCACTACAAATAGCCAAACCAACAAAAACTAATAAAATATAACTCATAGATTTAATCCTTGAATAATTTTATTTGTTGAACCAGAATGAGCTTTAACAAATGTATTTAACGGTAATTTGATACTTTCTTTTTTTTCTTTATCAAATACAAATCTGATTAATTTTTGCAAATCACTTGTATTCTTTATTAACATAGATAGGTTATTTTTTTTCATATACACAGCTTCATCTAACATTTCGCAATTAGGCCCAAATCCAATTATACAATCGTATACAGCAGGTTCAATTACTGAATGAACTCCTCGAATAAACCCTCCACCTATATACGCCACATCACTATATTTATATAGATCTGCTAAAATTCCCACAATATCAACGATTATAACATTACAACTACTTTTAACTTTAGTAAATAAAGTTGAATTAAAATTAAGATTGTTTAACTTTTTTGATAAACTTTTAATTTCTTTATTNTTGATTTCATGTGGTACTAAAAAAATAGATACATTATGTTTATCTAAATCTAAAGATCCATTTGGAAAAGCATTGTTCAAGCTGGATAGTATCATTTTTTCGTCTATCATATCANAGCTACCGAAAATTATATTATTAGTGCTATGATATTTTTTTGGTAAAATAGATAAAGTATTTTTTTTCTTTCTTTCTAAAATTTGATCAAATCTAGAATCACCAGTTACAATTACATTTGAGGTTAATTGTGCAAGATTATCTTTAATCCGTTTTGAGGGAACTAAAATATAATTAATTTTTTTGAAAATGAAACTTGAAAATGTAAATAGTATAGGTTTTTTCCATATAGAATTTTTATGAATATTTGCATTAATAAAGTAAATAGGTATTTTTAACAANTTACAAATTAGAATATGATTGGGCCATAAGTCGTGCCTTGTAATAATATATTTATATNGTTTTAATGTTTTAAAAAAGTAAAAAGATTTCCATATAAAATCAAATGGGTGGTAGCAGCAATAATCAAATAATTTACTATCTTTTGATTGATTATAAACTGTAGGAGAAGTGAATGTTTGTAAAATAAAATATTTATTCCTGTTAATTTTTTTTAATAATGGTTTTAATTGTTCAAACTCACCTGATGAGGCTGCATGAAAAATTAATAATTTTTTAGAATAATCTATGTTTTTTAAAACTTGAATGAATAATTTTTTTTCATTTTTAATATGATCAGATAACTTCTGATTAAAAAACTTATAAAAATGAATGAATAAAAAAATTAGTGGTGAAAATAATAAATATAAAAAATATATCGCCACTATATCATGTTTTGTGCTTTTAAAATTATATCAGCTAATTCTCTAAAAGAACCATCTCCGCCTTTACTCTTTGTGATTATATCTGGAGAAAATATATCAAGTATGGGAGATTGACACGGCATTGCAGATAATCCAACGGTTTTCAAAACTGATAAATCATTTAAATCATCACCTATNTATGCAATATTTTCTATTGATAAATTATATTTTTCTAACAAATATTTAATTCTTAGTAGCTTATCTTTTTCATTATAATATACTTCTTTAATGCTTAATTTTTTAGCTCGGGATTTAAGTATTTCAATATTTTCCCATTCACTTGTAATCATCACTACAATGAAATTATTTTTTAATAATAATGATGTCGCCATACCATCATAAGTAGAAAAAGATTTCATGAGAACTCCATCAACCCCGTAATACATTTTAGCATCGGTCCAAACACCATCAATATCAGTAGCAATTAATTTAATCTTTTTTGCTTTATCTAAAATATTTTTTTCAATCATAATAAGCCTTTTATTAAATTCAAATCATCCAGTGTATCAATTTGGAAACTACGATAATAAGGCATTACAACAATATTTTTTTTACCACTGTATCTCAATTTGGAATTCAATAAAGATGTTTTTCTTGTAATATAGAATGCTCCATTTTCTATATATTCCTCATCTACTTCTTGTCTCATGGGCCTATTGTTAGTACTCCAGTTAATTGGTTTTATATCTAGGGACCACTTTGGAATCCAATGTTGTTTATAAACACTAAAAACTGAAGAATAATTATCATCTTCTAACAGTTTGATTCCCTGGTTGATATCCGCAGCTTTTAATAATGGAGATGTTGGCTGTATAAAAACCAGTATATCAAAATTAATGTTTTTTGCAAAATGTAATAATGCTTCTTCACTTTGAGAATAATCACCAGAAATGTTTGTGGGTCTATCTATTACATTGGCATTAAAATTCTCTGCAATTTTTTTAATTTTAGAAGAGTCTGTTGATACCCATGTTTCATCGACATCTGATTTTTGAGAAGCACTTATAGTATAGTATAGCAAGGGCTTTCCATTAACATCAATAATATTTTTGCTCGGGATTTCTTTGCTTCCACCTCTTGCTAAAATAATCGATACTATTTTCATTTCCTTAATTTTTTTCTGATTTCTTTTTCTTTTTCAGTAACTCTTTTTTCACCATCTCCTATTGCTAAACTTAATTCTTTAATACCCCTTACAAGCTTAATTAAACCTTGAGGCTCAACAGAGCACATCTGATCTGTGCCCCACATTGTGCGATCTAATGTAATATGTCGCTCTATAATTGTGGCGCCCATACAAATTGAAGCGATAGTTGTTGTTAAACCAAATTCATGTCCACTGTATCCAACTGGACAATTATACTTTTTTTCTAGTGTCTGAATACACTTTAAATTTAAGTCTTCNATAGGAGCTGGATAGGTAGAATTGCAGTGCAAAATTGAATATTTACAATTACTATTAGCATTTTTAATAGCTTCTACTGCTAAATCAACCTCTTCCATGGTGCTCATTCCTGTTGAAATAATTAACTCTTTAGACTTTTTTGCTGACTCTTTAATTAATTGTAAGTTNGTTAATAAAGCAGATGGAATTTTAATAAAGGGAATATCATATTCAATTAAAAAATTTAAACTATCGATNTCCCATGGAGAAGCTGACCAATGAATGTCTTTAGATTTGCAATACTCATCAATCTCATCATAATCAGACTTATTAAACTCAACTTTATATTTATAGTCCANATATGTCATTTTACCCCATGGCGTATCTCTTATGATTTTTTTCTGATGTTCAGGGACACACACATCTGGATTACGTTTTTGGAATTTAACTACATCACAACCTGCAACTTTTGCAATATCAATTAATTGTTTTGCTATCTCTAAAGAACCATTATGATTAATTCCAATCTCAGCGATAACATAAATTTTATTATTTAAGCTCATTTTTTTTTCCTCATTTATTGTATGCAATAAAAACTTTTAAGTTCCGGATAATATTATTTAATATTATAAAATAAAATTATATTTATTCATAATTTAAGCGTTATGAACCTAGATAAAAACTAATATGAACATATTTAACAATTTAAATNTTATTTTCAATGAAATTAAAAGTGCTTACCAATTAAGATTTCAAGAATCCCTTAAAATGCTCAACGCCTTTCTGATTATATTAGGTATAAGATTTATTGTTATGGGCTTAAGCAATCTATTTGTTGATGATGGGTATTCGATACAATATATAGTTTTTTATTTTTCAACNTCATTGCTAATGATGGGTCTGGAAATAGGGATGATTAAATTTTATTTTAAATTTATTGATAATAAAATTAAATCTCAATTTGAAATATTTAATTACTTTTATTTATTAAAAAAGTATTTTTTAGGATTGCTCTTTTTTTATTTAATTATTGCTATATCACTAATCCCTGGTTTAACATACCTAATCATTAAAACTAATTATGAAATTTTAAATATTATTCAAAGCAGTATCGATGATATCTATTTTCAACAACTTATATCCTCTTACTTTACACCTTTTGATATTATAATTATAACAAGCCTTATTCTCATTCCTTTAATATATATAATGACGAGATTATGTTTTTGGAATTATTTATTGATAGATCAAAATATATCAGGATTAGAATCCATAAATCAAAGTTTTAAAATAACACAACATCGAGAACTAGAAATTATGTTATACTTTGGAATTTTTTTCATTTTAAATCTGATCGGGATTTTGACAATTTTTGGAATGTTATTTACAATTCCGTCAACATATTTGTTTTTTTCTAAATATAGTAGATTACTTAGATCTCAAATTTAAATGATTATTAAAAACAGTATAAGTTTCATTTAATAATTCCTCTACTGTTTTGTTATCTGTTGAAATTGGCTTTTCAACTATGATATTAATTCTTCCAGGCTTAATATACCATCTATTTTTTGGCTTAATATCGTATAATCCTTTGACTATAATAGGCACAATACGTGCTTTTGTATTGCGGGCTAAATGAAAACCACCTTTTTTAAAAGAATTTAATTTACCACTCATCGTTCTTGTGCCTTCTGGTAAAATTACAATATGATAGCCTGATTTAAGAACTTTTTCTGCTTCCGTTATTCCTTGAATTGCATTTTCTAAATTTGATCTATCAATTCCTACTACTTTTAATTTTTTCAAAAATGTTTTATATACTGGTATTTTAAAGTTTTTTGCAGCCGCAACAGCACTAAATTTACCTTTTAGGGCTATTGGTACAGCAAAAACATCTAAAAAACTTTGATGATTTGCCATAATAACAAAACTTTCATTTTCAGGTAATTCACCATTAATATGAATTTTACACCCAAAAACAAAAATCATAAATCTACACCACGGAANAACAATTATATATATTAATTTTGTATACAAAAACGTCAACAATAACAAAACAGGTCCTATTATAAAAAAAACCAATAAGGCCCTTAAATAAATTAATATGCTATTTATTTTAACCATCATTTACTAAGTCAAATAATTTTAAAGTTGCTTTTGGAAAAGCATAATTATTAANCTGTTCAAAATTTATCCATTTAATACCATCAGATGCTAGTGGTTTTGGCATACCCGATTCGATTATACATTTGAAACCATGCATATTAATTCCAAAATGTGAATACTTGTGTTTAATAATGCCAATCTGACCAAGAATCTTAACCTTCACATCTAATTCTTCTAGTATTTCACGCTTTAGACATTTCTTAAAACTTTCTTTTTTCTGTAATTTTCCTCCCGGTAATTCCCATAAACCACCCAGCAGACCATTTTTTTTTCTTTTAGAAATCAGTATTCTTTCATTATCAACTATTAAACCAACAGATACATCCAAGGTTGGATATAGTTTTGATTTTTTCTTGAGGGAATATTTTTCAATAGATTGATTGTTAAATCCTTTACAAAACTGTTGGACTGGACAAATAGAGCATTTAGGATTTTTAGGCAGACAAACTTCCCGCCCCAAATCCATTAAAGATTGATTAATAACAGATGGATTATAGTTTTTCATTAATCTAGAAATATATTTTTTAGAGTCCTTAATAATATTTTTAAAATCACTAATTCCATATATTCTCGCAATAACTCGCTTTAAATTCCCATCAATAGCAGGATATGGTTTATTATATGCAATTGACATAATAGCAGAGGCTGTATAATCTCCAATTCCTTTTAGCTGAATCAATTCATTATACGTTTTAGGAAAAACTCCATTAAATTGATTTTGAATAACTTGTGCTGTAAAAAAAATATTATGAGCACGCTGATAATAACCCAACCCCTCCCAAGATTTTAATAAATCATCAATATTACTTTGGGATAAATGCCTTACTGTTGGGAACTTTTTCATCCAAGATGTAAAATATGAGGCTGCTGTTTTAACCTGAGTTTGCTGTAACATTATCTCTGATATCCAAATTCTATAAACATTAGTATTATTCCTCCATGGAAAATTATAATTTTGTACTTTATACCAATGGGTCATTGCAAAACTAATTTTATTCATTGTATTCTAATTCAAATTGCCAATTAATTTTATTTAATATGTTAACAATTAAATCTTTTTCCTCAATATTGATCTTGGAATAAATTTTATAAAAACTATCATTAATATTATCATTAACCTGCTTATATAATGACTGTCCCTTAGGAGTCAGTTTAATTATATAAGAACGAACATCAGACTGTGATTTTTCTTTGATGATTAAATTCATTTTTATCAAATGATTTAAATTCCGTGATAAAGTACTGAGTTTTATAGCCAGTCTTTTTGATAGGTTTGTTTGGCTCGTACCATCAAAAGGTATTGAAATTAAACACAGCGCCTGTGATTGAGTAAGATTAAATGTTTTTATTGAATTTTTAAAACATCTTAAATAGTTTTTAAAAAAATCACTAGATTGTTCAACTAAATTCATAGTTGTATTATACAATTAATATGAGTGAATTAATAATTATTTTTTACTAAACCATCTAAATGGCAAGTAAAGCATGAAGATATAAACAAAATAGATAAACTCTGAGATAATTAAGTACACGGGCCATTGACCAATAATTAGAGGACTATTAACTGCGGGAGGTTGACAAAGAAACATATAGTTTGATCCTAATAAATAGTTAGTTAAACCAATTGGGATGATTACTAAATTAATAAATAAAAAAGCACTAAAAATACCTTTTAAATGAAAACGCTTATTGTAAGCAAAGATCAACCAAAGAACATTTAAAATAATGATTGAGTGCTGCCAATTAAGAGCAAAAGATCCAATCATATTATTGATTCCTGTTAAATCAACGGTAATAAGCGCTTGTAAAGCACCGCCAAAGCCCAATACATATGCGCAATCGAAAATAAATTGTTCAATTTTTTTATTATATTTATGCTCTACTACAGCCATAACAAGGCCTATTAATGAAAAATAATAGCCTATACTGCAAAATTGTAACGGCAAATCGGATGCAAAGGATAGGGTATATAGTTCATCTAAATAGATTCTATTAATATAATCTAAAATTTCTTGAAGAATTGAAAATATAATAAGTCCATAAGAAATCTTATGAATAATTGGACGCTTATTAAATGTATATCCAATGTAAGAGAAAATCATCCAAACGCCTAGCATGAATAAAGTTAAAGAGTTATGGTAATAATATAATAATTCCGGCTCTAGCGGCTTCATAAGATATTGTTAAAAATCATTATTGAAACTATACTACAAAATCAGCATTTCTTTTGTTGAATGATTCATGGGAATGCAATGATCTGATTTGATTAAACAATCATCTTCAATCCTAACACCACCCCAGCCCTCTAAGTATATTCCAGGTTCAATTGTAACTACATAATTTTCTAAAAGTAACTTTTTATTTAAATGATTAATTCCAGGATAAGTATGAACCTCTAGACCAATTCCATGACCTGTTGAATGAATAAACTTATCTCCATACCCTGCTTTTTCAATTACATTTCTACATGCCCTATCTAGTTCTGATCCGGTTATGCCTGCCCTAGCTGTTTTAATACCTGATAATTGAGATTCTAAAACAATATCATATATTTCTTTATGTTTTGCAGTAGCTTCTCCAATCACGACAGTTCTTGTCATATCTGCATGATACCCATTATACAGTGCACCAAAGTCCATTACAACAAAATCTCCTTTTTCAAACTTTTTATCCGATGGTCTTGCATGAGGGAGAGCACCTAGAAACCCACTTCCAATAATAGATTCATAACTGTCACCTTCAGCACCATTCATTTTAAATAAATATGATATTTTGGCAGCAATTTCTTTCTCAACTGCTCCTTCTTTTAAATCAGGAATAATTTGTAAAAAAACCTCATCAGTGATATCAATTGCTGTTTGTAGTGATTGAATCTCTAGTTCGTCTTTGATCGCTGCTATTTTTTCAACAACACCACTTGTAGGCTTCCAATTTACATCGCTTAATACACTATTTAACTGTTTGAACAAACTTACAGATACATAGTCTGATTCAAAGCCAATATTCATATTATTTGTTAGCAACTTTTTTGACTTGATAGCATTATAATGAGCAGACCCTGTAATCTCAATGATACAACCTTTAACTTGGTTTTTACTTTGCTCAATATATCTTCCATCTGTGAAAAAATATTGCTCATTTTCTAAAATTAATAAAGACCCCGCAGACCCAGTAAATCCTGTTAAATATCTGATATTTGTTAAATTGGTAATGTAAAATCCATCTAAGTTCGCTGAAGAAAATTTATTTTTAAATAAATCTAATCTTTTAATAAATGACATGATTATTCATCCCTTTTTTTATTTTATTTAATAATTCGGGTTTATTTTTTTTTATAAATTGAGAATTTTTTTTATTTGGCTCCATAATATTTAAAACCTCCAATGCATGATAATACTTTTTTTGCTTTAATAACAAATCAAACATCGTTTTGGTCGCTAATTTATTACTGATTACAATGTTTAACGCAGGTTTGTTAATACTTTTTTTTGAAACTTTAGCTACAATTTTATGTTCACCATTCAAGTATTCTTTTTTATACAGCTTGACTTTTTTATGATTAGGGATATGCTTATCTAGTATTAAAATATATTTTTGAATTGTCGCTTGACTTCTGTTTAATTTAACTAGAACATCAACTAGCAAAATTAATGCCTGAATATTAATAGAATTGTTGACAATTTTTTTTAATTTTTTTTCTGCTTCTAAAAATTTTTTATCTTGAAGAAATATTTGACTTAAAATAAATTCACCATATAAATTACCAGGATTGTTTGCTAAGCCTATCTTACATACTTTTAAAGCACGATTCAACTGATTGTCTTTCAAGTAATAGTCTGCTAAAAGAGGAAATACAGGACTTGAAAAATCATCTGCAAACATTGTTTCTAATTCTTTATAGTGCATCATAAAGTTCGATTTTTTTCTACCCACGATATTATATACTCCAATGATTCTCTAACAGGTGTACCAGGACCAAATAATTTTCCAGTCCCTATTTTTTCTAGCTCATCCATATCTTTTTGTGGGATAATACCACCACCTGTGAGCAATATATCATTTACTCCCTCATTGCTTAATAATTCTAATATTTTAGGGAATATAGTCATATGGGCTCCGCTTAATACGGAAATTGCGATAACATCTACATCTTCTTGAATTCCCGCCCTTACAATCATGTTAGGGGTTTGTCTTAGACCAAGATAAATAACCTCCATACCTGCATCTCTGTATGCTCTAGCTAAAATTTTGATTCCTCTATCATGACCATCTAGTCCTGGTTTAGCCATTAGTATTCTGATTGGTCTATTCATTAGAGTCCATCCATATTGTTACGGGTCCACTGTTGGTTAAATTTATTTTCATGTTTGCTCCAAATTTACCTGATGCTAAATTAATATTATATTTTTTTAATTCATCAATAAATAATTTATATAATTTTTCGGCTTTTTTTGGTTTTTCCACATTAATAAAACTGGGTCTATTGCCCTTGGTACAGTTTGCATAGAGTGTAAATTGACTTACAACCATAATAGAATATTTTTTATCTAAAATTGATAAATTCATTAAACCACTACTATCATTAAAAACTCTTAACTTGAGTATTTTTTGAGCTAAATATTTCACATCTTTTAAACTATCATCAACTTTGATTCCTAAAAAAACCAACAATCCTTTTTTGATTGAACTATAGTGCTTGTTGTTAATTTCAATGGATGCACTATTAACTCTTTGCAATAAGACTCTCACTAGTTTGACAACCATACGTTATATAATCCAAAAATATTCTTTAATTCTATCAATGATTCATTTGAGATAGAAAATTTAATTCTATTAATCAAAACTTTTTGACTATTACCTTTAAGGGATTTTAGATGTATTATTAAACTGTAATCTCCTAAATATGTTTTTGATAACTTTTCTATATCTTTTATAATGTTCTTATTTTGATTGTTGAACTGTACTGCAATGTTTAGATTTCGAGTTAACAGTTCTTTAATATTTTTATCTATGATAAATATTTTATTTACTATAATTCTAGAAACTCTTTCATTTTCGTTTTGATTAAAATCTTTTCCAATAGCATAAATCAGCTGGTCTTTTTTAATTACTTCATCATATTTTAAAAAAGTCTCATTAAAAACATAAAGCTGTACGGATTCAGTTAAAGTATCTAAAGATACCAATGCCCACTTATTGCCATTTTTATCAAATCGATAAACAACATCTGAAATAATTCCTGCAATGGAAAGCAATGGGGGCTTTAAAAAGTTTTTATTTAATAATTCACCTAAATCGTCGGAATATTTGAGAAGGGGGTTATCAGACAAGTAAAACCCCAACAAATCTTTTTCATACTTTAAACACTCATCTTTACTCCATTTTTCAGCTTGTATCAAACCTGGAGTAGTAATCGCTAAATCACTTGATGAAAACAAAGAAGATTGATGAATATTTTCTGTCTTATTATATTTATTGATAAAATTAACAATAATATCAATAGAACTAAACATTTCTGAGCGATGTTCTGAAAGATCATCGCATGCACCACATAAAATTAAACTTTCTAAAACTTTTTTATTAATCGGCGGTTTAATTTTGGCAACATCAAAAATAGATTTAAATAGATTATTTTTTTTCCTGAAAGCAATAATGTTATCGGATGCTTTTTTACCGATATTTTTAATGGCAGACAAACCATATTGGATAGTATTGTCATCAATAATGCTAAAACCTGTATTTGACACATTAATATTAGGAGCATTAATGTTAATATTCATCCTCTTACATTCTAAAATCAATTTAACTATTCTATCTGTATCATTAATGTCTGATGAAATATTTGCAGTTAAAAACTCAATGGGGTAATAAGTTTTTAACCAAGCTGTATGAAATGCAATCATAGCATAAGCCGCTGAATGACTTTTTACAAAACCATATTCTGCAAATTTTTCTAACAATTCAAAAATTTCTACTGCTTGCTTATTATTAATATTATTTTTTTCAGCTCCATCAACAAACTTTAATTTATAGGACGCCATTAGGTTTTTCTTCTTCTTGCCCATCGCTCGCCTAACAATATCAGCTTCTCCCAAACTAAACCCTCCTATATCAGAACAAATTTGCATTACCTGCTCTTGATATACAATAATGCCATATGTTTCTTTGAGTATCTCTTCTAGGCTGGAATGTATATAGGTTGTTTGTGAATTTCCATGTTTTCTTGCAATATATTCTGGGATATTTGACATTGGTCCGGGCCTATACAAAGCATTCATTACAATCAAATCTTCAAAACATGTAGGTTTTAAATTTAATAAATTTTCTCTCATCCCATCTGATTCAAATTGAAAAATTCCAACTGTAACACCTGGTTGAAAAATTGCTTTATAAACATTAGCGTCATTACAATCAATAGTATTAATATCTACCGATTTATTGTGTCTTTCTTTAATTAAATCGATTGTTTTTTTTATAACTGTTAAATTTCTTAAACCTAAAAAATCCATTTTTAACAGGCCTAATTCTTCTAATGCATTCATATCAGCCTGTGTAGTTATTTCTTGATTTGATGGGTTTTGAAATAATGAAACATAATTTCTCAATGGACCAGGAGCAATAACAACACCAGCTGCATGAGTTGAGGCATGCCTGTGGCATCCTTCTAAAACTTTTGAATACTCAATTAATTCCTCGTAAACTTTACTTTTTGAAGATATTTCTTTTAATTCTGAATTTTGTTTTAGTGCTTTTTCCAGAGTTATTTTAGGTTCATTCGGAATGAGCTTGGCAATTTTATCAACTTCTGAGTAGCTAATCCCAAGTACTCTGCCTACATCCCGTACAACCGATTTGGCTTTCATTGTTCCAAATGTGATAATTTGTGCAACAGAATCATAACCGTATTTTTCTTTTATATAGTTAATAACTTGTTCTCTTCCCTCAATACAAAAATCTATATCAATATCTGGCATTGTAACTCTTTCTGGGTTTAAAAACCTTTCAAATAGTAAGTTATATTTGAGTGGATCAATGTTAGTAATTCCAGTACAATAAGCAACAATAGAGCCTGCCGCAGACCCTCTGCCCGGACCAACAGGGATGTTGTTGGTTGCCGCATAATTAACAAAGTCCTGGGTAATTAAAAAATATCCAGCATAGCCCATTTTTTTTATTACTGATAATTCATATTTTAATCTGTCTTGTATTTTTTTGGATATCTTGCTGTATCTCTTTTTTAATCCCTCATTACATAGTTTTTCTAAATACTTATCTGGATCGGTTTCTTCATTCGGAAGTGGATAAGCAGGTAAATGATACTTGCCAAGCGGAATCTCCACATCACATTGTTCGGAAACAGCAAGTGTATTTTCTAACGCCTCAGGAGTATCTTTAAAAATCTCATACATTTCATCTGTTGATTTTATATAAAATTGATTGGGTTCATATTTTAGTCTATTAATATCATCTCTATCTTTACCTGTTCCTAGGCAAAACAAGACATCATGGGCATTTGAATGTTCTTCTAGGCAATAATGACAATCATTAGTGGCAATTAAGGGAATATTTAGTTCTTTAGATAATTTTTTTAATATCTGATGTGATGCTTTTTCCTCTGCCAAATTATGATTTTGTAATTCAATATAAAATCGTTTATTAAAAATTTTCTGATATGATAGTGCTGCTTGTTTTGCAGCTTCATAATCGCCTGATGCAGCATACGATGTAACCTCCCCTGCCAAACAGGCAGAAGTTGCAATTAAACCCTCATTAAATTCTTCTAATAATTCTTTATCAATTCTTGGTCTATAATAAAAACCATTTAAATATCCAATTGAGGTTAAGGCTAATAAATTTTTATAACCCTGTTGATTTGCTGCTAGTAAAACTAGATGGTAATAATTTCTTCTTTTTCCTGTTTCTAATGTCACTAGTTGTCTGTCTGTGTGTTTATTCACTGCAACATACATTTCACATCCAAGAATAGGCTTAATTCCGGCTTTAAGCGCGGCTTTATAAAAGGGAATCATGGAAAATAAATTGCCATGCTCTGTAATTGCAATACTGTCCATACCCAGATCAGCAACTCGATTACACATTGTTTCGACAGTTTGAGCGGCATCTAATAATGAATAATCAGAATGGTTATGAAGATGTATAAAATCAGACATATATATTTGAGTTTTTTGTCAACATAAGAATTAATAATCCTCCTAAACATAAATATTTTAATAAATCGCTTAAATATTTATAAGTCTTTTTATTAGGAAATTTAATAAGTAAAAATACTGAATATAATAATGGAATCTCAATCAATATTATTAATAAAACAAGAAATATATTATCTAATTGAAGTATAAAATATGGTAGTAAACATACCGCCATTAACAAAGCTGTATAAACAATAATAAATTTGTTCATCATTCTTTTACCAAAATAGATTGGAGCAGTCTTAGAGTTAACATGCAAATCGCCACTGTAATCATGCATATCTTTAATCATTTCACGTAAAAAGTTAAATACAAAACATAAAAAAAATGGTAGAGACAGAATATGAAATGTTGAAATCAAAACCAACTCACTAAAAGTAAAAATGCTTGACAATAAAACAGATGTAATAAGATTGCCTACAATTGGAATGTTTTTAAAATAAATATTATAAATAAAGGTAAATGGCAAAACAAATAACAATAAAAACTTAAGAGCTAAAAAGTTAATTTTAAAAAATAATATGAAAAGCAAACACAATAAAATAGAAATCATCACAATAACGCTTTTAATTTTTATTTTATTTTGAACCAACGGCCTATAAGTATGATTTATTTGATCTGATTCGATATCAATATAATCATTCATTATATATGCTAAAGACATAACAATCATAACAATACTCATACAATATATAGTTGAAAAACTAAATGGAACTTCTAATAAATACCCTGAAATTAATACAGCAAAAGACCCTAAAATTAAATTGTGAAATCTTGTGATTTTAATTATCTGTTTAAACAATTTTCTTCACTTCTAGTACTCTATAATCACCATTTAAATCTTTATGCCATAATAATTGATAAGCTGAATTTCTAAAAATAGAGTCGATAGTTTTTTGTGTGTGTTTTAAACCAATTTCTATTAATAAAATTCCGTTTTTTTTCAAAATAGACCTAAGCTGTTTATAGATTTTTTTATAGAAGATTAAGCCATCATCAAAATCAGTTAATGCTATCGCTGGTTCATGTTTTTTGATTACTTCAGGTAAATTATTATAATCTTTTTTTGTTATATATGGCGGGGTTGATACAATCAAATCATATTTATAATCAAACTTGAATTTTAATACATCAATGTTCTTAAAAAAAACTTTGTCAATATTGTGAGTTTTTTGATTTTTTTTTGCCACAGAAAGTGCTTTTTTTGAAATATCAACGGCATGAACGATATCTGCAATGTTTTTTAATCTTAGTGTAAGTGCCAAGTTTCCTGATCCTGTGCCAATATCTAAACATTTATGAAAAATTGTTTCTTTTTTTTGTGCAATATCTATAATTAATTCTGTTTCTGGTCTAGGTATTAGTGTTTCTGAATTAACATAGAAGTCATAACCATAAAAACTACATTTATTAATAATATATTGAAAGGGTTTCCCCTTGCTTCTTTGATGAATAAAATCAATAAAATGATTTTTGTTTAATTGCGAAATCAAATAATTTTTGTTCAACTTTATATCATACATATTTAACTGAAATTGATCAGCAAGAAACCATTCTATTTCTTTTTTTGAATTTGTAATGTTATGATCTAATAAGTATTTTTCACCTAATAACATTAAATCATTTATTTTTAATGTATTGGTTTCAAATAGTATGTTTTTCATTCACTATATTCTGATAATTGAATCTTCTGATCTTCAATTTTTAACTTATTAATAATTTCTAATAAATTACCATTTAACACTTCTTCTAGCTTATATAGCGTTAAGTTAATCCGATGGTCCGTAATTCTTCCTTGAGGATAATTATATGTTCTTATTTTTGCACTTCTGTCTCCTGTTGAAACCATTTTTTTACGTTCTTGTGAGCGCTCATTGTTTAGTTTCTCAATTTCCAAATCTAATAAACGTGATTTTAAAACTTTTAATGCCTGGTCTTTATTTTTATGCTGTGATGATTGGTCTTGACATGTTACAACTAAGCCCGTTGGTAAATGAGTGATGCGAATTGCTGATTCTGTTTTATTTACATGTTGTCCCCCAGCACCTGATGCACGATAAGTATCTATTTTTAAATCTTTTTCAACAATCTTAACATCTGCATCTTCAGCTTCAGGCAACACAGCCACAGTTGCTGCACTTGTATGTATTCTTCCATTAGATTCAGTATCTGGAATTCTCTGCACTCTGTGTACGCCCGATTCATATTTTAAATTTGCATAAATAGAATCACCTTTAATTGAAAGAATAACTTCTTTTACTCCTCCGCCTTCATTATCATTTAAAGATATAATCTCATGATTCCATTGGCTATTTTCACAAAAACGAAGGTACATTCTAAATAAATTTTCAGCAAATAAAGCGGCCTCAGTTCCACCTGTTCCGCTGCGAATTTCTAAAATAATGTTTTTATCATCATTAGGATCTATTGGCAATAAAAATATTTTTAATTTTTTTTCTAATAATAACAGTTCTTCTTTTAGAGGACCAATTTCGTCTTTTACCAGTTCTTTCAATTCTTTATTGTTGCCCTTTAAAATTTCTTCATCTTCTTGTAGATGGTTAAACTTTTTAATATACTCAGAAATATCGGGGATAACAGGAGAAAGCTTCTTGTGTTCTTTGGCTAGACTTGAATATTGTTTAATATCTGAAACAATTTGAGGGTCACTCATTTTATTAGATAAATCATCAAACTGGTTCAGTAGGCTCTTTAATCTATTTATCATATAAATTATCCGATGGAATCTGCGGTAAACTCTTTACCTGAAAACTCATCAATTCTTTCACCAAAGGCTGATTTTAAAGCATAAATAGCTATTTCTATTTGTCCATCATCAGGCTCTTTTGTTGTGATATTTTGTAATAATAAGCCGGGTTTTGACAGATATTTAAAAAGTGTAACATGCTGCTTATTAGATAAAAATTTTAAAACTTCATATCCAATTCCAGCAACAAGAGGCAAG
This sequence comes from Fidelibacterota bacterium, assembly GCA_002707645.1. GTDB lineage: Bacteria > Fidelibacterota > Marinisomatia > SCGC-AAA003-L08 > D37C17. Next base: position 47,020 of record PANN01000005.1, read on the forward strand.
CACAACAAATGCATACTCAATCTAATTGTGAAAGTTAAGCTGTCAAGAAAAAGCAGGGCTATTGAATCTAAAATTGTATATGAAAAAATAGTCACAATCATTATTATAAAAATAAAACTTGTTCCACATCTTGGATGTAGAGTTGAAAATTGTTTTGCATTTAGAATGTTTAACTCTTTTCCAGACTCAAAATTGTAAACTGTTTTATGTTCTGCTCCATGATACTGAAATAATCTTTTTATATCATTAAGTTGGGAAATTAAAATTAAATATAATAAAAAAATTGTTATTCGAATAGTTCCAGAAATAATATTAAAATAAAAAGGGCTGTTCGTATTATTGGGAATTAATAGTGATGAAAAATATAGTGGAAGGCCTAAAAAAATACCAATAGACAAAAGGATTGAAAATATGCTGACTATTTTTTCTAATAAAGTATTAATGAGTACATTTTTTGTTTTTGCTTTATTGTTTTCTGTTTCAAAAACATCAGCTGACCAATCTAATGTTTGATAACCCATTTTCATTGATTCATATAAATGCACAAAACCACGAATAATAAAATATTTATTCATATTATATTTTTCAATAATCGATGTGAAGTTTGATCGTCTTGATATAATTTTGCCATTTTTTAATCTTAACGCCGTAGCATACGCACCTGGAACACGCATCATTACACCCTCAATAACAGCTTGTCCTCCAACTAGAATTGAAGTTTTCATACATAGCATATAAAGTGATTTAACAAATAAGTTCATGATAAATTATTTAAAATAATTGATAGAAATTAAGAAATATTAGAATAGGTTGGTGCTACTTTTTTTTGTCTGATTGAAAATTATA